>CAZPHN010000012.1:0-61268 GCA_964586765.1 uncultured Bacteroides sp. | reverse complement strand
ATCGACGATATGGTCGACACCGCCGGCACCATCACCAAGGCTGCCGACCTGATGAAAGAAAACGGAGCCAAGAGTGTACGCGCGCTCTGCAGCCACGCCATCATGAGCGACCCCGCTTCAGAACGCATCGACGCTTGCGCACTCAACGAAATGATGTTTACCAACTCCATTCCGTTTACCAAGGAGTGTAAGAAGGCAACCATCCTTACCGTTGCCCACCTGTTTGCCGACACCATCCGTCGCGTCCACAACAACGAATCAATCTCCAGCCAGTACCTTATAAAGTAATTGTTGGATCAACTTCTACAACAGGAATGTCGCCGCCGGGCCGCTAAAAAGCTCGCGGCGACATTATCGTTTCCGGACTTCCGCTTCCCTACCTCGCTCAGCGCGGAGCAATGTACCGGCGATGAACTCGCCGAGCTTCATGCCGCTATGGTCACCGAAGGCGCGCGTGTGGTCGACCTAACTTGCGGACTCGGAATCGACGCCTTCCATATTGCCCGGCGCGCCTCCAAGGTTGTAGCCATCGATATGGACCCCATCGTTGCCGCAGCAATCGGACCGAATGCGGCTGCGCTCGGCATTAATAATATATATGGTGTGAACGCCGATTGTTCGGACTGGCTCAGGAATTGCGGCGAACAATTCGATTACGCATTTATCGACCCGGCACGCCGCGGCGAAAACGGGCGTCGGCTCTTTTCGCTCCACGACTGTAAGCCTGACGTCGTAGAACTGCTTCCGGAAATCAAACGGATTACACCGAACGTAATCATCAAAATGTCGCCGATGCTTGACATCAACGTGGTTTTACGCGAACTGCCGGAAACGCATAGGCTCCACATACTCGGTACCACGGCAGAATGTAAAGAACTGGTTGCGGAAGTGACCGACGGATTCACGGGTGAACCGGAAATCATTGTGCAGACCGCAGGAAAACCCACGTTACGCTTCATGCGCAGCGAACTCTCCCCGGTAACGTCGTTTGCCGATAATGTCAAACCGGGCGACATCATAGGCGAACCGTGGCCCACGGTCATGAAAGCAATGGCGTGGGGCGCGTTAAGCGGCACTCAGCTTCATCCCGACACACACGTCTGGCTAAACCCGAATCCCGATTTCCCCGGCAAACTATATAAGGTTGAGCGCATTGAAGATTTCAGTTCCTCAAACATCAAACGTCTTGCCAAAGAAAAAATCTCAGCCTCCGTCGCCGTCAAAAACCTCCCCATCACCGCCGCCGAGCTAAGCAAACGCCTCAAAGTCCGCGAATCGTCAACCACCCGCCTCCTCGCCACCACCGTCTCCCCCTCCAAACGCCATTTCCTCTTCCTCACCCCCCAAAAAGAGCAATAGGCTGGAGTCTTCGTGACTATTCCAAGACCAATCCCACATAGGTTGATGGCAAGGATACTCCGGAAAGGCGCACTCCGTTGCGCCGTTTTTTATGCTTTTTCTTGTCATTTCAATAAAAATCCTTACATTTGCAGTGTTGATTGATGCCTGACAGAGGTCAGCATGATTGGCAATAACATTTTTGAAAGCGTATATCAACGCTAATTCTTGTCTTACTGAAATCTCGCAAATTTCAATCTCGGTCAAGAATGTGGCGACGGTAGACGTCATGTGTAAATATGTATCTATATTTGTGGTATGATGTATGAATGTCATCCCGCAAATTGTACATACATATATGCGTGAGGTTCTGCACGTTGCTCGTTCCAACCGAGATGGGCAATGCGAGAGCCTCAGTAAGTGGGAGTGAGCAGCAGGTATGTCCCTCACGTTTTCGCATCTAATAAACCAATGTATAATCACCGACTTAGAGGGCGAGAAGGTACAAAACCCTATAAAATATATGAGATTAAAACTTTTACCACTCCTACTCGCACTCTGTGGTACCGTGCCATCCGTGGCTCGCGATTTTACCTACACCTACGAAGGTCAAACCATTACCTACACGGTCCTCGACGAGGCGGCAAAAACCTGCACGGTCAAAGATGGGGGGTATAGTGCAGGTGATAATGTTTTGGTAAACCTTGTTTTGCCGGAACATCCAATGGATGAGGACAAGGAATTTACTCTTACTGAAATTGGACAGTATGCGTTCTATAATTGTTGTGATTTAGAAAGTGTTATAATACCTAACTCAGTCACATCTATTGGTGAGTCGGCTTTCTCTTGGTGCATAAGTCTCGAGAATTTCGTAATTCCTAACTCGGTTGTGTCTATCGGAGACTACGCTTTCTGTAACACCTCACTACTCTCGAGCATTGAATTCCCCAATACTGTGACATCGATTGGTGTAGAGGCTTTCAGGGCTACGGATATAACAAGTGTTGTAATTCCTAACTCTGTAACATCCATTGGCGACGGTGCTTTCACGTGTTGCCATGATCTGTTAGCAATTAATGTTGAGGAAGATAACCCAAATTATTCTTCTAAAGACGGTGTGTTATTTAATCGAGACCAGACTATGCTTATTCAGTGTCCGGGAGGAAAGATAGATACATATACCATTTCAAACTCAGTGACCTCAATCCGAAACAATGCTTTCGATGGTTGCAGGAACTTGACAAGTATTGAAATTCCTGCTTCAGTTACGGAAATTGGGGAAAATGCTTTCAGTGGATGTGATAGTCTAACAAGTATAACGATTCCTTCCTCTATCACTGAAATCTCATATGGTACTTTTTCCTGTTGTTACGGACTAACAAATATTGAAATCCCAGAGTCAGTAACTGAAATTAAGCCATATGCTTTCTTCTGTTGTTACAGCCTAACAAGTGTTATCATCCCCAAATCAGTGGCTATTATTAGAAGCAGTGCTTTCTGCTCCTGTTACAATCTAACAAGCGTCACATGCCTTTCAATAACTCCCCCCTCTTTGGTTACGGACTGGGATAATCCATTTCCTATATTCGAAGATAATAATGCAACTTTGTATGTTCCAGTAGGTTCTCTACCGGCTTATAATAATAGCGATTGGACAAGGTATTTTACAAATATAGAAAGATTACCAAGTAACTTGAAAGTAGAAATTTCAGGGGAAGGCAAAGTTTATCCAAATGGTTTTAATGCAGTAATTAGCGGAACGGAATTTACAAGCACTGTCTTTGAATTCTTTGTTCTCCCTAATGATGGAAATGTTGTCGCTTCAATTATTCTTAATGACCAAGATGTTTTAGATAGACTGGTGAACCATAGATTATATTTTGACGACATTTTAGAGGACGGTTTGCTTAATATTGAGTTTGCGCCGGAAGCTGATGCGACGTTGGTTGTCAAGGGTGCGGACACTCATGCAATCCGTCATACTTATAAAGAAGGAACGTCAGCAATTGTTGAGCTTCAGCCCGAAGATGGATGGAGAATTCACAGCGTGACTTATAATGGCGAGGATATTATCGATAAACTCGACAACAACGTGTTTACTACCAAACCGCTACATGGCGAGAATAACCTGAACATGGTTCTGGTAAGTGATTCCTCTGTCGAAATCGAATCGGTCGTCGTTGACTCTCAGGTGCGGATTTCGGTTAATCGCGATACCGTTTCAATCATTGGACTTGATGATGTTGAGCCGGTTAGCGTCTATGACCTCACCGGCAAGACCATTTATACTGGCTTTGACCGCTCGTTGACGCTGAAATCCGGCGAGGCTTATATCCTGACTACACCCTCCAAGACTTTCAAAGTGGCACTCTAATAATCTAATCCACACATAGCGAAAGTAGCAGCGGACACCTCATTCCGTTGCTACTTTTTTCTTGGGTGGAACGTCTTACGGCGGTGTGGAAACCGCCTTTCCGATGGGAGAGGCGCACTCCGCTGCGCCGTTGCTAACGGCAAAAGAATTTTTTATTCTTCATTTTTCGATTTTTCATATAAAAGTCGTAACTTTGTCATATGATTAATCCAAAATTGATTTTTTTACTCATATTTGGTATTGCAACCCTTTGCTGGGCGTGCAAACCGACCGATACACCCGACCGTACAGCCGAAGAAATTGCAACCGCTATTGAACATGGACGTTACGAAACGGCTCAGGAACTCACCAACAATCTGATTAACCGCGGTCGCGAAGCGGGATTGGACACGATGCGGGTTGAACGTCTCTGTATGCTTGCGGTCTCCGTGGCTCGCCTGAGCGAACACTCCGAACGTACGGATGAATATACCGCTTTTGCCCTGAAATGCCTGCAACAGGCTTTGCTGACCAACCAAGACCAGACATTAGCCTATATCGGCGAGATGAATTCCGATGATTACCGTTACATCAGTTTCCTTAACCAGCTTCTCAAGCCTATCAGCGCACGAGAGCAAGGTGTTGTATATTCAATAAACGATGACGGCGAGGATTCAACCATTGACACAATTCCAAATCAGCATACCCATGGCGAATAATGACTGGCAAAGCGCGCTTGGCGCACTTCTCGATTCAGGAAATCTACCGGAAGGTGAAACTACACCTGACAACTCTGCCGTCAAGGATAGCAAACCGAAGCATGACAAGCTTGTAATCAGCTATGAGCGTAAAGGTCGTGCCGGCAAGGAAGCCACTATAATCAGCGGCTTCACCATACCCCACGAAGAGGTAGCCGCCATCGCCTCTACGCTTAAGAGCAAACTCGGAACGGGAGGTTCGGCTCGCGGAGGTGAAATTCTCATTCAGGGAGACCGTCGCGAAAAAGTCAAGGAACTGCTTCGCGGAATTGGTTATAAATTATGAATGGCAACCACCTCATTGTACAGAAGGCATCGGCTGGTTCCGGAAAGACGTTCCAGCTTGCGCTTAATTATATCCGTCTGGCTTTAGGAGAAAAAAATCCGGAAACGGGCAAGCAAGAGCTTTTTTATCCTAATGCGCGCAACCGCCACCGAAACATCCTTGCCATAACCTTTACCAATAAGGCTACGGAGGAAATGAAGCAGCGCATAATCAAGGAGCTGCGCCTGCTCGCAAATCCAAAAGCTAAAAGCAATTATCGCGACACCCTTATTCTCGAATTCAGGACCGACAAGGAGACTCTGGCGCGTGCGGCTGCCCAGACACTGAATGACATTCTGTTTGACTACGGAAATTTTCACGTTAACACCATTGATGCGTTCTTTCAGACGGTATTGCGCTCATTTGCTTATGAAGCTGACCTTTCCGGGAACTATGACCTTGAACTTGATGACACAACCATCACCGAACAGGCTATAAACGATACAATCGGTGCCGCGATGGGTTCCGTCCGGGTAACAAAAGAAGAATCAAAGCTTATATTGCAATGGATTCGCAGTTATATCACTGAACTTCGCGCCGGCTCAAACTATTTCGACTTGCTCAACCCGGAGAATCCGAGCCGCGATGCGCTGATGTCTTTTGTCAGCAATCTGACTGATGAAAATTATAAGTCAAACAAGAAGAATATTGACAGTTTTGCCGTTGATAAAGCTGCAATTTCATCACTTAACGCGGAATTAAGAGCAAAACGCGACGAATATTGCAAAAAAATAGTCGAAATATGCACTGAAGTCCGCGATAACCACCTAAAAAGTCTTAATCGCCGCGTGGCAAATATGGTCAAGAAAATATGTGACGGCGGATGGCCCATGTCAACCGACACATACGATGATTTCTTTTCTGACCCGACATGCATTGACTCCTTTATTGTCAAGGATGATACTCAGGCATATAATCTGATGGTAAACATGATGCAGGATATATGCAAATACTTCACTATCGACATAATAATAGGTCAGATGCATAAATACGGGCTTTTCAGTGAAATTCTCCGTTTTGCCGAAAAACTCAAGATTTCGACCAATACCATTATGCTGAGCGACACGAACACCCTGCTGAACCGCATTATTGCTGACGCAGAGTCGCCGTTCATATACGAGCGGATAGGTCGTCGGATCAAGCATTTCCTCATTGATGAATTTCAGGATACGTCAAGAATGCAGTGGCAAAATCTGCGCCCGTTGCTGCTCGAAAGTCTCGGTCAAGGCAAAGACAACCTGATTATCGGTGACGTCAAACAATGCATCTATCGGTTCCGTAACTCTGACCCCAAGCTTCTTGACACGGAAATAGAACTTGATGAAAAAATCAAACATCATCTCAATCTCCAGCCGCATAATACCAATTTCCGTAGCGCAGAAACTCTTGTGGAGTTCAATAATGAACTTTTCAGCCACCTGAGTGCTCAAATCTGTCAGCAAGGAGTGTATTCCACCGTAAAACAGAAAGCAGCCGAAAACTCTACCGGTTATCTCCGCATATCGACTCCTACAGAAACGGAAGATGGGTTGGACCTAATGCTTGATGACATTGTCCGTCAGCTTGACCCCATGAAGGGCGGCTACCAAGCCGGCGACATAGCGGTGCTGGTTCGCGGCAACGCGGATGGTAAAAAAGTTGTTGATTTCCTGATTGCACATACAGCCAATGGAGGTGCGCTTGAAGGCATAAACATACTTTCCGATGAAGCCCTGCTCATCAGCCGGTCTGCAGCTGTAAGATATCTGATTTCCCAACTCCGAGAGATGGTATCGGACCAATCCCCACAGGAGTCAACTGACTATGAGACGTCGGAGGCAGACATGAAGCAAATTGACCGCCGCCTGAAAGAACTGAGCGAAGAAGGTAAATCTGCCGATGAAGCCCTTGAAATAGTCATGGAGGAAATTCATCAGCACACTCAGCTCCTTACCACGGATACAAGACCGGACACACGCGGACTTTCGCTTTTTGAGGTTGTAGAGGAAATGATTAAGACTCTTCCCGTAAGCGAATGGCGGACAACCGATGCAATCTATCTGTGTGCATTTCAGGACATGGTACTTGACTATTGCCAGAGTGCTAACCCTAACATTTATGATTTTCTTGACTATTGGGATACAAAAGGAGTAAAAGCAGGCGTAGGTCTCTCCGGAAATGTCGATGCAATCCGCGTAATGACCATCCATAAGTCAAAAGGACTGGAATTCCCGTGCATCCACCTGCCGCTCTTACCTGAAAACACCTGCCGCGAGGATTCCTTCAGATGGTATGAATCAGCTCAGGTTTTCAAGACGCTCAACATGAATTGCCGTACCCCTGACTTCTTCTCGCTCAAATCCGGTAAAAGAATAAATATGACGCTTTTCCGCGACCAATATCAAGCTTTGCTTGACGAGTCGCGACTTGATGAGCTCAACGCACTGTACGTGGCATTCACGCGCGCGCGTAATGAATTATGCGTAACAGTAAATAAAAATGCCGCGACATCTGACAAACTGACCAACCAGATTGTGCGCGCGCTGAATTCGATGGGCGAGACCATCACGAACGGAGCGGAATGGACTATAACCCGAGGAGAGCCGACACACAAAGCAGCAACATCCACAATAGAAAAGTCAACAAAAAATTTTCAGGCAGGATGTTACAGCGTAAGCCATCGTGCAAACCCATGGACATTTACAGAAATAGAGCCCGAAATCGAAACTGACGACTTTGAAAATATTTAACGCAAATTAACTGAGATATAGAGACGGAATAGAACAAAAATGCGTAACTTTGCTCCAAATTTTTCAAATTAAAACCTCACGTTAATCACAATTACCAATGGAGCAAACTCTTTTTTGGTTAGTTCCGATTTCTTCGGTACTGGCATTGATTCTGGCTTGGTATTTTTACAGCCAGATGAAGAAAGAAAGTGAAGGCACAGAGCTGATGGCTAAAATCGCTTCACATGTGCGCAAGGGTGCAATGTCTTATCTTAAGCAGCAGTATAAGATTGTATCCATTGTATTTCTTTGCTTAGTCGTTATTTTCGCAATCATGGCTTATGGTTTCGGACTGCAGAACCCATGGGTACCCGTTGCATTCCTTACCGGCGGTTTCTTTAGCGGCCTGAGCGGTTTCCTCGGCATGAAGACCGCTACCTACGCAAGCGCACGCACCGCTAACGCCGCACGCGAGTCTCTCAACTCCGGTCTTAGAGTGGCTTTCCGCTCAGGTGCCGTAATGGGTCTCGTAGTAGTAGGTCTCGGACTTTTGGACATTTCTTTCTGGTATCTGCTGCTCAACGCGGTAGTTGATTTACCCGGAACAGAAAAACTGACAATGATTACCACCACCATGCTTACCTTCGGCATGGGTGCATCGACTCAGGCTCTGTTTGCCCGAGTAGGCGGCGGTATCTATACCAAGGCTGCCGACGTAGGTGCTGACCTTGTAGGTAAAGTCGAGGCAGGTATTCCTGAAGATGACCCCCGCAACCCCGCCACCATCGCTGATAACGTTGGCGATAATGTAGGCGACGTTGCCGGTATGGGTGCTGACCTTTATGAGAGCTATTGCGGCTCAATCCTTGCCACAGCCGCTCTTGGTGCCGCTGCCGGCGCAACCGTAAGCATGTGTGGCTTCGAAGCAGGTCCGGAACTCCAGCTCAAGGCTGTTATCGCCCCCATGCTGATTGCTGCTGTAGGTATTATTCTCTCAATCATCGGTATCTTCACCGTAAAGACTAAGGAGAATGCCTCTATCAAAAATCTGCTTAACTCACTTGCAGTAGGTACAAACACAAGCTCTGTGCTTATCATCGCTGCAACTTTCCTTATTCTTTGGGCTCTTGAAATTCCCAACTGGATTAACCTGAGTCTTGCAGTTGTAGTCGGACTGATTGTCGGTGTCGTTATCGGTCGCGCAACCGAATATTACACATCTCAGAGCTACAAACCGACCAAGAAACTCGCCGAAAGCGGTCAGACCGGTCCCGCCACCGTTATCATCTCCGGTGTGGGTCTCGGCATGGTTTCAACCGCTATTCCCGTTATCGCAGTTGTATTCGGTATCATTATGAGCTACTGTCTTGCCGCTAACTTTGAAATGAGCAACATTTCATGGGGTCTCTACGGTATCGGTCTTGCCGCCGTAGGTATGCTCTCAACTCTCGGCATCACACTTGCCACTGACGCATATGGTCCTATTGCCGACAATGCCGGCGGTAACGCTGAAATGGCAGGTCTCGGCGAGGAAGTGCGTAAGCGCACCGACGCCCTCGACTCACTCGGCAACACCACCGCCGCTACCGGTAAGGGCTTCGCTATCGGCTCAGCCGCGCTGACCGGACTTGCCCTCCTCGCATCTTACATTGAGGAAATCCGCATCGGACTCCACCGCATCGGTCATGAATTCATCCAGATTGGCACTTCAATCAACGAAGAAGTAATCAATGTACCTCTCCAGTCAGCCACATTTACTGACTTCATGATGGCATATGATGTCAACCTTATGAACCCGCTGGTACTGAGCGGTATGTTTATCGGCGCGATGATGGCATTCCTTTTCTGCGGTCTGACCATGAATGCAGTAGGTCGTGCGGCAGGTCACATGGTTGAAGAAGTTCGCCGTCAGTTCCACACCATCAAGGGCATCCTTACCGGCGAAGCTGAACCCGACTATGCACGTTGCGTACAGATTTCAACCAAGGGAGCTCAGCGCGAAATGGTATTCCCCTCGTTGCTTGCTATCGCAGTTCCCATCATCGTAGGTATTATCTTCGGTGTTCCGGGCGTTATCGGTCTGCTTTGCGGCGGTCTTAGCACAGGTTTTGTACTGGCAGTATTCATGAGTAACTCCGGCGGCGCATGGGATAATGCCAAGAAATATATTGAAGAAGGTAACTTCGGCGGCAAAGGCTCTGAAGTCCACAAGGCAACCGTTGTCGGTGACACCGTAGGCGACCCCTTCAAGGATACCAGCGGTCCGTCACTCAATATTCTTATCAAACTGATGTCGATGGTTGCAATCGTGATGGCAGGTCTGACTGTAAGCTGGAGCCTCCTCTAATAATAAACTATTGAATTAAACCGTTAACAAGAGGGTGCTTCACAGTGAGCGAAGCACCCTCATTTTTACATAAAACAGATGAAAAAATCAAATTTTCTATTTATGTCGGCACTCATAATTGCTGCAGGCTGCACGCCAAAGGGACCTAAAGCGCCCGAATCATATCCTCAAGCTCCCACCGACTCAACCGTCACCGATACGTACTTTGACCTGACGGTTGCCGACCCGTACCGCCCGCTTGAAAATGACACGGCAGCAGCAACCCTTGCATGGGCGGCTGCCGAAAATGAGATAACCAACGCCTACCTTAACGCCATTCCGTTTAAGGCAAAACTGCGCGAACGCATGGGTCAGCTTGCCAATTACAAGAAAACAGGGCTCCCTTGGCGAGAAAAAAACGGGAAATATTACTACTATGAGAACTCTGGCACTCAAAACCAGTCAGTTCTTTACGTCAAGGACTCGCTTGACGGCGAAGGAAAGGTACTTCTCGACCCCAACACACTGAGTGAGGACGGCACCGTTGCACTGAGCGACGTGTTTTTCGACCCTGACATGAAATATATGGCATACACCATAAACCGCAACGGCTCAGACTGGACCGAAATCTACGTCATGGACCTCAACAGCGGCAAACTGCTCCCGGACCATATCGAATGGGCAAAGTTTACTCCTGTGGCATGGCAGGGCGACGGTTTTTACTATTCGGCATATCCCGCGCCTGAAAAAGGTAAGGAATTCAGCAATGCCAACGAAACTCAGACCGTCTATTTCCATAAACTTGGCACGCAGCAGACCGACGATGTCATCGCATATCAGGATACCGAGCATCCGCTCTATTTCCACTCAGCGCAGATTGATGACAAACAGACCGCACTCATGCTCTATATTGCCGGAAATGGTGCCGGAAATGCTCTTAAAATTAAAGATTTGCGCAAAAAGAATGCCGAATGGGTTACTATGGAGCCCTCTCAGGACGAATCCATCTCGATTTTCGACGTCGAGGGCGACACCTTATATATAGAGACCTCATGGGGCGCACCGAAAACGCGCATCATGGTGGCAGACATAAACAACCCACAGCGTGAGAACTGGAAGGAACTCATTCCAGAACAGGAAGGAGTATTGGTAGGTGCACAGCGTGCCGGCAACAACTTCATCTTCACCTACGAAAAGGATGCCGTCAACCACGCATATCTTTACACCCCCACCGGCGAACTTATCCGTGAAATCGAACTTCCCGGTCTCGGCTCGGTGGCATTCTCGAGCAATGATGATAACGATGAGGTTTATTACGCCTTTACCTCATTCACCAATCCGAGCAACATTTACTCCTATGACCAGCAAACAGGCAAATCCGAACTGGTTCATGCCACAGAGGTACCCGGCTTCAACCCCGACGACTATGTGACCGAACAAGTTTTCTATACCTCTGCCGACGGCACGAAAGTACCCATGTTCATAACGTACAAAAAAGGTACAGAACTTAACGGCGAGAACCCTACCCTGCTTTATGGCTACGGCGGCTTCAATGTCTCGCTCAATCCCGGTTTCAGCGCAATGCGCCTTATCTGGCTTGAAAACGGCGGCGTCTACGTCAGCGCAAACCTTCGCGGTGGTTCCGAATATGGCGAAGAATGGCATAAAGCCGGCACAAAAATGCAAAAACTGAACGTATTTAACGACTTTATCGCCGCAGCAGAGTATCTTATTGAGAATAAATGGACCAATCCGGAAAAACTCGCCATCATGGGCGGCAGTAACGGCGGTCTGCTTATTGGAGCCGTAACCAATATGCGTCCTGAGCTCTTTGCCGTAGCTATTCCTCAGGTCGGCGTAATGGATATGATGCGTTACCATAAGTTCACTATCGGTTGGAACTGGGCAAGCGACTATGGTACCAGCGATGATTCTGCCGAAATGGCAAAATATCTGCTCGACTACTCGCCAATCCACAATATAAAGAACGACGGCACTCCATACCCCGCAATCCTTATCACCACAGCCGACCATGATGACCGCGTGGTTCCCGCCCACTCGTTCAAATACGCAGCCCAGCTTCAGGCATCCGATACCGGCGACGCTCCGAAACTTATCCGCATTGAAAGCAATGCGGGTCATGGCGGCGGCAAACCGCTTAGCAAGAGCCTCGACGAATATTCTGAGGTATATTCATTCATTTTCTATAACTTGGGAGTAACTCCGAAGTGAAAATAACACCGCTGATACTTATTCTTACCGCTGTGTCCCTCCATTCCTGTTATACGGGAGTGGAGGTGACGCCGCGCATCACCGAGCGTCAGGTTAACCGAGAGGTCGGCACTCCGTCAGCCGAATCGAAACTGCTCACCTCTGTTTCCGGCGAGGCTCCCGCCTCATGGGCTCCGGGGAAAGTTTTCACGGTTACAGACGGGAAAGTCAGTGTGGCTTATCTGCCTGCCTCCATATCTTCAGAGCTGCACCCAGGCGACACGCTGAGATATGAGCGCATGACTCCTGCCACGACTCTTACCGGCGCGAAAATGACCGACCTGACCTTCCTTACGCCCGACGGTCAACGCCTGACTCACCGCGTTGAAACTCCGCCGGAAACATTCCTCGCCTCAAAATCAGCTGCCCTGCCTTTCCTTGTCGAAGCGACGGTAATTGACTCAGTAAGGAATATCCTCAAAGGTCGGACTTTGTGGACCCTTACCCTTCAGCGTTACTCGCTCGACGGTAAATCCACAGGCGGCAACAAGTTTCAGAAAGTAACGGTTACGGATGTCCGCGCCGGCAAGGGTGAATATCCCGTTGAAGTGATTTTAGGTGATGAAATGCTTTATCTGACCGTAGAACCGCAAAATCACAGTCCGCGCCGTTTCAGCAATCTGTTTTCGCTGACAGACCCGCGTAAAAACTACCGTCATATCTCAGATAAGAACTGGAACATGATAACACGCGGACAGGTTGCCGACGGAATGACCATGGAAGAATGTCGGTTGGCTCTCGGTGCGCCAAAGGAGATAGAGCGCACCGCTACATACGAAGCCCTTATGGAACGCTGGACATACGAAAACGGCATCTACCTCCTCTTCTCCGACGGCGTCCTCACCCGTTTCCGCAACTGACCGTACGCTCAATTAGTGTAACGGAAATGTACGGAAAAGTGTAACGCACTTTACACTTTTCGATAGGTAGGTTTTACTGATTATCAGCATTTTAAGTATTTTGGCACGTTTTTTGCCATATAAAGAGGTAAAACTCATGTTTTACTTCTTTTTTTATGGACCGACAGATTCCCATTAAGGAACAACGCAAACGAAAATTCATCGCAATCGCTAAATTTGCCGCAGTGATTGCCGTTATTGGTGGCGCAATCGTGGCATACACGAACCTGCAGCGACCTTCCGTACAATTAAACAAGCTGCGCTTTGCCGCCGCCGATGTAGGCACAATCGAGTCGACCATCTCTACCTCAGGTATCATAAAACCCGCCATCGAGGAACAGATTCTCTCCCCGATATCCACACGCATTCTCGAAGTCTACAAGACCGTAGGCGACAGCGTCGAAGCGGGAGAGCCTTTGATGCGCCTTAACCTCGAGCAGCTCGACAACGAACTGCAGACTCTCTATGAGCAGCGCGCATCGAAACTCGAAACCCTACGTCAGGAACGCATCAAGAACGAAAACGACCTCCAGAACCGCGAAATGGACATCGAATCGAAGCGTCTAAACCTCGAGCAGCTCCGTCAGGACCTGCGCAACGAGCAATTTCTTGACAGCCTCGGTTCGGGAACAGGCGAGAACGTGCGCCGTGCCAAAGCCTCATTGCGCTCCGCCGAGGTCGAGCTTCAAAAACTTGAACGCGACTTGGTAAACCAGCGCGACTTTCAGGCAGCGAACATGAGGATTAAGCAGACCGAAATGGAGCAGTTCGAACGCCAGATACGCGAACGCGAAACCGTCAAGCAGGAAGCGTGCATCCTCTCGCCGCGCAAGGCGGTGCTCACCAGAATCAAAAGCAAGGTGGGACAGACAGTAGGAGCCAACGAAGAGGTTGCCGTCATCGCAGACCTGAGCCACTTCGTTATCGAAGGCGAGCTTGCCGACACATATCAGGGTCAGATAGGCGTAGGCGCGGAAGTAATCATCAAACTCGGTAAGGAAATGACCACAGGACGCATTGTCGAGCTAAGTCCTGTTTCCCAAGGGTCTATGCTTCCGTTCCTGATTAATCCTGATTCTGAAGGATCCTCAATCCTCAAGCCGGGAACGCGCGCCGAAATCCATATCAAGGCAGGAGTCATCACGGATGCGGTCCGTATTCCCAACGGCGTATATTACACCTCCGGACCCGGCACATATGAACTTTTTGTACTGACCGCCGACGGCAACGAGGTCGAGAAGCGTCTCGTGACCCTCGGAAAAGCTAACTATGACTTTGTAGAAGTGGTAAAAGGTCTCGAACCGGGCGAACAGATAGTACTTTCGGACATGAGCCGCTTCAAGAACAACCGAAGCGTGAAACTTCAGAAATAATTCACAACAAAACAATATCACAATATGATTATCAAACTCAGAGACATCAAAAAGGTTTACCGAACCGACGAAATCGAGACTATGGCCCTTGAAAACATCAATCTCGACATTGAAAAGGGCGAATTCGTATCAATCATGGGACCGTCAGGTTGCGGCAAGTCAACCCTACTGAATATCATCGGACTGCTCGACAACGCCACCTCAGGAACCGTCGAACTCAAGGACACCAAGGTATCAAACCTCAACGCGGGGGCTCTCGCCGAGTTCCGCAACCGCAATCTGGGCTTCGTCTTCCAGAGTTTCCACCTTATCAACACCCTCAATGTGCTTGAAAACGTAGAGGTGCCCCTGCTATACCGCCCCATGAGTGCGAAGGAGCGTCGCGCACGCGCCAAGGAGGTTCTCGAGCAGGTAGGACTGAGCCACCGTCTACGCCACACGCCCGGACAGCTTTCCGGCGGTCAGTGTCAGCGTGTAGCTATTGCGCGCGCCATAGCCGGCAACCCGGACATTGTCCTTGCCGACGAACCGACCGGTAACCTTGACTCACGCATGGGCGGCGAAGTCATGGACCTGCTTCATGACCTCAACGTCAATCAGGGACGCACCATAGTAATGGTAACCCACAATGAGGAACAAGCGCGTCAGACCAACCGCATAATCCGCCTGTTTGACGGACATCAGGTAATCTAATGATAAAACGATTTCTTTTCTGTATGATGATTGCAGCTCTTGCCCCGGGGGTGAGTTCCCGGGGCGAGAGCCGAATCATGACGCTCGACGATGTAATCATCGAGGCGCGCAAGTCGAGCGTCGACGCTCAGGTTGCGCTCAATTCGCTCCGCTCCGCCTACTGGAGCTACCGGAACTATCGCGCGAGCCTGCTCCCGGAGGTATCGTTCAGTGCCACCGTCCCGTCATTCACCCAGCGTTACAGCTCCTACCAGAATCCCGACGGCAGCTATGACTTTGTCCACTCCTCGGCTCTCGAAGCGAGCGGCTCAATCAACGTTACGCAGAGCATCTGGGCTACGGGCGGCACACTGAGTATGTCGACGTCGCTCGACTATCTGCGCCAGATGGGCAAGAACGCTTACTCGCGTTTCATGTCCGTTCCGGTAGCAATCAAGCTAAATCAACCCATTTTCGCAGTGAATTCAGCCAAGTATAACCGCAAGACCTCTCCGCTGCAGTACAAACGCTCGAAGATTGACTTCATGGTCTCGACCGAAAACTTGGCGCGCACAGCCATGGGTCTATACTTTGACCTGATTATTGCGCGCGAACAGGTGATTATCCAGAAGAAAAACCTCAAAAACGCCCTGAAACTTCACGAAATTGCAAAAGTAAAGCGCGAAATGGGCAAAATAAGCCAGAATGAGGTACTCCAGCTTGAACTCAACGCACTCAACGCCCAGTCGGCACTCACCTCCGCCGAAAGCGGACTTACCTCCGCCTCCTTCTCCCTTTCCTCATTCTTGGGCTATGAGGATGACTTTGAAATCATTCCCGTTATACCCGACAATCCTCCTCACATAGACGTAACCTTCAACGAAGTCTACGAAATGGCGTTGAAAAACAGCGACCATTCCATATCCCGCCGCCTGTCAGAGCTTGCCGCCGATTATTCCGTAGCAAGTGCCAAGGGAAACATGCGCCGCATTGACCTCTACGCCCAAGTCGGATTTACCGGCACAGGCGACAATCCATCATCGGCTTACTCACCTCTCCAGAACAATGAAGTAATAAGTATCGGAGTGCAGATACCGTTAGTCGACTGGGGAAAACGTCGCGGTCAGGTAAAGGTCGCCGAGAGCAACCGCGAAGTGACCCTTGCGCGCCTCCGCCAGCAGGACACTCAGTTCCGTCAGAACATATTCCTCCTCGTTGACCGCTTCAACAGCCAGCAGCGTCAGGTTGAAATAGCCTCACTGAGCGACACCATAGCCCAGCGTCGCTATGACACAAACGTAGCGTCCTTCATGATGGGAAAAATCTCTACTCTCGACCTTGACAATTCGCAAAACGCCAAAGATTCGCAGCGAATAAGCTATATCCACTCCCTTTACTCATACTGGAGCTACTATTACCAGATTCGCTCGCTGACTCTCTACGATTTCATCACCAAACAGGACATTGAAACAGACATTCTAAAATTAATAAATGAAAAGTGAAAAATGAAAAATTTCACTCACTCAACACTAAACAATAAACACTAAACTCTAAACACTAAACCATAAACCCTAAACAATAACCCAAATGCGAAAATTCATTGCTCGCTTCAGGCAGTCGCCGGTATTCAGTACGGTCTACATTCTCGGTGCGGCACTCTCAGTCGCTTCGATAATGCTCGTGGCTATTTTTATCCACGTCAAGACCTCAAACATCTACCCCGAATACTCCCGCGAAAAGATGATGTATCTTAACTACATTGAGTTTGAAGGAGACCTGCCATTTAAGGAAGGAAGGGTAATAGACCACATTGTCTCCTCCGGTCCCCTTGACCATGGCTTAGCAAAAAGCATCTGCGACTCCCTTAAAAATATTGCCCGATGTGCCATCGTTTCTGATGAGAACACAATGGTCAGTGTTTATGTCAACGGAAAGAAATATGGAGTATCCGTAAAACACAGTGACTCTGATTACAATGTCTTCGGGGTCTATGACTACCAGATAGTAGAAGGTAAGCCATCAGCTGAATACGACGAGGTGATGATTTCCGACAAATTGGCGCGCCGCATTTTCGGCTCAGAAAAAGATGCCGTTGGCAAAACGATATTCACGTCCCTAAAATATATTGGATATGGTCTTTCATACGCTGAGGCATCTATGGACTGGAAAATCTCCGGCGTGTTCAAGGAGGGCAGCCGGCTGCTGCCAGACTCATTCGCGGAAATTATCGCAAATGGACGGAATCTTATGGGGTCTCACTCTGAAGGTGTTTTCAACGGTAACTCATATATAACTATTCTCCCAAACGAGGGCGTTTCCCCTGAAGAAATCAACGAAACCATACAGACCCTGATTGCCAAGAAGGCGGCTCAACCGTTTTTACACCGATCAGGTTATAGACGTATTCAAGACAATAGATATGAAGCCATCATGGTGGAAATTCCCGGCGGCAGCTACACCTTGTCAACCGGTTCATATCCGCGCACTTCATTTCAGATGGCATTCGGCAGCCCGGACGGCAGGGAGGAGTTCGACCTTATTGGAGCGACCAAACTTTACGGAATATTGATTCTCGTTTTGCTGCTTGTGCCTGCGCTTAACCTCAGCAGCCTCATTTCAGGCAATATGGATTCGAAAATGAGCGAAATGGGCATCCGAAAGGCTTTCGGAGCGAAAAACTCTACCCTGATGCGTCAGGTTTTGAATGAAAACCTGTGGCTGACCGGATGTGGAGCCATACTCGGTATCATCCTTGCGTGGATAGGCGTAATGATGTGGAAAGACTGGCTCTTTGCCGGCGTAGGTCCTACAGGCGGAAAGCTCGCCACCGCCGATATTCTCATAGACCCGGCAATGCTTTTTGCGCCAAAGGTTTTCATCGCCGCCGTGGTCATTTGCCTTATCCTTAACCTACTGTCATCGTTAATCCCCGCATGGTGGGCACTTCGTCGCCCTGCCATCGACGCCATAAAAATAAAGTCATGAAACCTCTGAAATCAATCTGGAAACGCCGCAACCGCTACGGCTGGCTGATTGCGGAGATAATAGTAGCCTCAGCCATAGCCTTTTTCGTACTTGACCCCATAGTGGTCAGTATCTACGATGCCCATCGCCCGTATAACTATGATGTTGACCGGCTCGTGATGGTTCAGGTCCACCAACTTGACTCATATGACCCCGCCTTCAATCCTGAACGTGATAATCTTGACGCTATGGAATCGGACCTGCTGCAAATCGTCCCTAAATTCGCCGCATTGCCGGAAGTTGAGAAAGCTATTCCGCTCCCCTCGCGCGGTTTTGGAGGCGGAGAAGATTCCGATGACGTAATCTGGACCACCGACTCGGTAGCTATAAGTGCCTTCAAGGCCACTTTTATTCCCGAAACGGAATTTTTCACCACCATGGGCATGAAAGCCGCTGCCGATATTCCCGGAAATCCGTCCATAGAAGAAATGAACAATATGTGGGTCAATTATTACGATGAAATGATTTGCACCCGCACCGAGGCGCGACTTCTTCACGGCGACGAATATACCGCCATGGCAAAGTCACTTGAAACCTATGAAAATGCCGACCGCCTTCACAAAAGGGAAGTTACGGAACTGAAAATAGTAGGTATTATAGAAGATACCCGCGCATGGGGAGACCGCCCGCTGCCCCTTATCCGCTTTTATGCCGATCCTCTTTCCCACTCTTTCCGCTGGAACCGGACCCGCATCTATAACGTCCTGCTCCGCCTGAAGAAAGGAGAAAGCACCAAGGCATTCGCCCATCGCATCAACTCTGACCCCGAGCTTCAGGAGTTAGCCCGTGTCGGAATGATGGAATTTAATAATGCCCAAGCATATTCGGAATTCAACCAATCTGACTCAATTCTATCGCCCAAGGAGCGTTACCGCAATGTGCTGGTTATCTTCTTTGCCATCAACATATTCCTCGGAGTATTCGGCACGTTCTGGCTGCTCACTCGCAAGCGCACGGAGGAGGCGGGAGTGATGCGCGCCTTCGGAGCCTCCCCGCGCTATGTGCGCATGATGCTCTACGCCGAAGGTGCCGCCATAGCCATATTCTCCTCGCTCATTGGCTGCGCAATCTATATCTTTTATCTCTACAAAAATCCTGAAATGTTTGAATACGGGCTCAATACCTACCTTAAAGGTATTGACATGAACGTGCTGCCCGCTGACCTCCACACATGGGTGGGTGACTTCTGGGCTCATAGTGCCATTGTCACGGCGGTGGTCTGCTCTCTGATGCTCATCGTGGTTCTGGCAGGCATAGCCATCCCGGCATGGAAACTCAGCCGCATCCACCCCGTCGAAGCCCTCGCCGACGAATAACGAAATTTAAAAATGAAAAGTGAAAAATGAAAAATTTCACTCAACACTAAACACTAAACCATAAACTATAAACCATAACCCAAATGAGAAAATTCCTTGCTCGTTTCAGGCAAGCCCCGATGTTCAGCTCGGTATACATTCTCGGCGCGGCTCTTTCGGTCGCATCGGTGATGCTCGTGGCGATTTTTCTCCACGTCAAGACCTCAAACATCTACCCTGAATATTCCCGCGACAAGGCTATTTACTTCAACTATATCAAAGTTGAATATGACAAAGATAAATGGCACAACACCGTTGATGGCGGTCTCGCTCCTTTCGTATTGAATATGCTGCGCGACACCCTTGAACAATACTGTGAAATGGGTATCTGCGATATCCAAAACTCAGAAATCAGTGTCTACGTTGACGGCAAAAAATATGAAAACGTCGCGACACGAAACGCTGATTACAGTATTTTCAAGGTCTACAACTATGACTTTGTCGAAGGAAAACCCTTTACCAAGGAAGACGTCGAGGCTAAAGCTCCGAAAGTGATTATATCTGACCGGCTTGCCAAACGGCTGTTCGGAACGGACAAGAACATTGTTGGTCGGAAAATCATGTCTCAATCAAGGGATATAGCCTCTTTTGGGAAAATAACCGACACTGAAACCGATTTGACCGTGTCAGGTGTATTCAGGGAGGGTAGCCGTCTGTTACCCCAGTCGTTTGCCGAAATGATTGTACCGGCAATCTCTGACCGCACAAATCGATATATTGACTTTGTGGGCGATAACAGCCTGATAATGATTCCCAAGCCCGGAGTTTCAAAGACTCGGATTGAGGAAGTCATCCGTACGTTTTTCAATAAGCTGATGGTTTCTCAGGATTTGGGCGTTTACGAAACGAAATGGGAATCAATTAGATGGACTGAAGCCGACGGCTCGAGCCACGGAAGCAGTTACATGGTAAAAGACCCTGATAATGTAACCATGATTAACAAAGGAACGTATCAGATTTCAACCGGAACTTATCCGCGCGGAAGCCTGCAGATGGCACTTGGCAACCCCGAGGATAGCGAGGAGGTATTTAACTTTGTCGGATTTACAAAACTATATGGCGTTTTGATATTAGTGCTTCTGCTTGTTCCCGCGCTAAATCTTAGCAGCCTTATTTCGGGCAATATGGACTCAAAAATGAGTGAAATGGGAATCAGACGCGCGTTTGGAGCGAAAAAATCCACCCTTTTGCGTCAGGTATTCGATGAAAACCTATGGTTGACCGGATGTGGAGCCATTCTCGGTGTGATTCTCGCTTGGATTGGCGTCATAGCGTGGAAGGACTGGCTATTTGCCGGATATACCGACGGAAATGAGCTGACCTCTGCCGACGTAATGCTTGACCCTGCCATGCTCTTCGCGCCAAAGGTCTTTATTGCAGCCGTAATCATCTGTTTTACCCTAAATCTTCTTTCATCGTTGATTCCGGCTTGGTGGTCACTCCGCAAACCGGCAATTGACTCTATCAAAGCCAAATCATGAAGCCTCTGAAATCAATCTGGAAACGTCGCGGCCGCTACGGCTGGATTTTTGCTGAAATCATAGTGGCATCCGCAATAGCTTTCTTCGTGCTTGACCCTATTGTAGTCAATATATATGACTCCACGCGTCCTTATAATTATGACGTCGACCGTCTCGTCATTGTAAGGCTGACGCGTCTTGACCCACATGACCCTGACTATGATCCCGAAAGGGCAAAAGATCTAAAATCAGTGGAGTCAGACATCCTTGCCATTCTGCCCGCGTTTGGAGAACTTCCCGAGGTTGAAAAAGCCATTCCGCTGCCTTCACGCGGTTTTGGGGGTGATGGCGATGACGGGGACTGGATTATGCTGCCGGACTCCACAACCGTCAATTCATTTAAGACCACCTTTATTCCCGGGACGGACTTCTTTACCACCATGGGATTTCACGCCGCCGAAGGCATTCCCGGCAATCCATCCATCGAACAGATGAACGATATGCAGGTAGATTTCTATCATGAAATGATATGCACCCGCATGGAAGCCCGTCTGCTCTATGGCGATGAGTTTACTGCGATGGAGAAGTCCCGTGTACGTCATGACAGCATAATGAGTCAGAAAGGCTCCCATGCCGTTAATACCGGCACAGTCAAAATCGTAGGCATCATAGAAGATGCGCGCGCGTGGGGCGACCGTCCGTGGCCTTTGATACGTTTCTATGCCGATCCGCTGAGCCATTCCATCCGGTGGAACACTTCAGGCATATTTAACATTATGCTACGTCTGCAGCCGGGCGAAAGTGCCAAGAATATGGCTCACCGAATTTCCCGTGACCCGGAGTTGCAGAAACTTGCCCGAGTGGGAAATTTGGAGTTTAAAAGTGCTAAGGCTTACGCGGAGTTCAACGGAGCAGACTCGCTTCTTTCGCCCAAGGAGCGTTATCGCAATCTCCTCGTTATATTCTTCGCAATCAATATATTCCTCGGAGTATTCGGCACGTTCTGGCTGCTCACTCGCAAGCGCACCGAAGAGGCGGGAATCATGCGCGCATTTGGCGCGACTCCGCGCAAGGTACGCTTTATGCTATATGCCGAAGGGGTGATTATCGCGTTGGTGTCATCGCTGATTGGCTGCGGTATTTACGTCTTTTATCTGTCAAAGAATCCTGAGCAGTTCGAATACGGACTCAGCGGTTTCAAGGATGTCGACATGACGCTGCTGCCCGCCGACCTCCACACATGGGTGGGCGACTTCTGGGCTCATAGTGCCATTGTCTCGGCAGTGGTCTGCTCTCTGATGCTCATCGTGGTTCTGGCGGGCATAGCCATACCCGCATGGAAACTCAGCCGCATCCACCCCGTCGAAGCCCTCGCCGACGAATAAAAAAATTTAAAAATGAAAAGTGAAAAATGAAAAATTTCACTCAACACTAAACACTAAACCATAAACTATAAACCATACCCCCCAATGAGAAAATTTCTTGCTCGTTTCAGGCAAGCCCCGATGTTCAGCTCGGTCTATATTCTCGGCGCGGCTCTCTCGGTCGCATCGGTGATGCTCGTGGCTATTTTCCTCCACGTCAAGACATCGAACATCTACCCTGAATACTCTCGCGACAAGTTGCTCTACCTTTCCTATGCCCACTTGGAGATGGACCATGAAGCCATCCCCGGCGGTCGATTTAAAGGGACCGGAATATCCTCTTCTCCCCTTGGTCTGGGAGCAATAAATCTAATTAACGACTCCCTTAAAACCGTAGCTAAAACCGGATATCTGACAATTCCCCATACACTTGCGGTCTACCATGATGACAAACGGTTTGACGACATAACAGTCCGCATAGCCGACAGCGGTATCTTCGATATTTATGACTATAGGATTCTCGAAGGAAAGCCGTTTACGGCTGAAGATATTGAGTCAAATGCAATGAAGGTGATGATTTCTGACCGTCTTGCCCGTCGCATTTTCGGCTCGGACCGCGATGCGGTTGGCAAGGAGATTGTCCTCGATAGCACCAAAAACAAGTATTTCCTTGATTTTGATGGTGTGGAATATCGGGTAACCGTCTGTGCGGTATTTGAAGAAGGTAGCCGCCTGTTGCCTCAATCATTTGCAGAGGTGATTACCCCGGTCAATAATAAAACCATCGATTTACTCGGAACGAAACCGAACAGCATGACGGGATTTTTCTCATTGGTGATTAAACCGAACGAGGGAGTATCCTACAACCGAATTTCAGAAATCCTCAACTCTCAGGTCAACCGCTTCCTCTCCGTTCCATATAATACCGGTCAGACATGGAATTACAACGTCTGGTCCGATGACTATAGAATTATTGCCCGGGAGGAATATCCGGTGGTATATCCCGTGGGGCATTTTAGGTTTGACTTCGGTGACTGGCCCAGAGGCGCGCTTCAGGTCGGATTGGGCAATACCGCAAACCCTGAAGAGAAATTCGATGCCGGTGGCATAACCCGCCTTTACGGACTCATTATTCTGGTTCTGCTTCTTGTGCCCGCGCTGAACCTCAGCAGCCTCATTTCGGGCAATATGGACTCAAAAATGAGCGAAATGGGTATCAGAAAGGCGTTCGGAGCGCGTAATTCCACACTTTTGCGTCAGGTTCTGGTCGAAAATCTGTGGCTGACCGCCTGCGGCGCGCTGCTCGGCGTCATTCTCTCTTGGATTGGCGTGCTGCTGTGGAAAGACTGGCTCTTTGCCGGCTTCAGTTCAAATGCCTCCACCCCGTCGGCTGTCGACATTCTGCTTGACCCGGCTATGTTCTTTGCGCCACAAGTATTCATTGCCGCAGTAATTATCTGTTTTGTTCTCAATATTCTGTCATCACTGATTCCGGCATGGTGGTCACTGCGCCGTCCGGCAATCGACGCCATTAAAGCCAAGTCATGAAAGTTCTTAAATCAATATATAATCGCCGCAGCCGCTACGGCTGGCTGATTGCGGAAATTATTGTAGCCTCGGTTATTGCATTTATTGTTCTGGACCCGTTAGTGGTCAGCATCTACGATGCCCATCGTCCGTATAACTACGACATTGACCGCCTCGTGCTGCTTCAGGTCCGGCAGATTGACCGTCACCATCCGGCTTATGATGCCGACAGGGCGCAATCTGTAAAAAACCTTGAATCGGAACTGCTGAGCGTGTTACCCCGCCTTGCGGAACTCCCTGAAGTGGAGAAAGCCATTCCCCTGCCCCATCGCGGTTTCGGGGGCGGCTCGGACTCCTACGAGCAGATTCCACTGGGCGACACCACGGCAGTAAACTCCTTCCGCGCAACGTATATTCCCGGCACTGAGTTTTTCACCACTTTCGGCTTCAAGGCGGCGGAAGGCATTCCCGGCAATCCGTCAATCGAGCAGATGAACGATATGCAGGTCGACTTCTATAACGAAATGATATGTACCCGCTCCATGGCGCGACTTATCTATGGCGATGAAATGAACGCTATGAGTGAATCGCGCAGACGCCACACAGGTCACAATAACAGTGTTTCAAAAACAAAAGTTGACTCCCTGAAAATCGTCGGCATAATCGAGGATGCGCGTGCGTGGGGCGACCGTCCGTGGCCGCTTATACGCTTTTATGCTGATCCGCTCAGTCACTCCCTGCAGTGGAACAATTCCGGCCTTGACAACATCATTTTGCGCCTGCGTCCGGGCGAAAGCGCGTCTAATCTCGCCCATCGGTTCAATAAAGAGCCGGAACTGCAGTCACTCGTGCGCCTCGGCATGCTCGAATTTGACAATGCGAAACCTTATGCCGAAGTCAACGGCGCGTCATCGTTTCTCTCGCCCGCGGAACGCTACACAAATGTGTTAGTTATCTTCTTTGCCATCAACATTTTCCTCGGCGTATTCGGCACATTCTGGCTGCTGACGCGCAAACGCACGGAGGAAGCGGGAATAATGCGCGCGTTCGGCGCATCGCCCGCCGCAGTGCGCCGCATGCTCTATCTCGAAGGGCTGATTATCTCGCTCGGGTCGTCGCTGATTGGCTGCTGTATCGCCGTTTATTACTTTTATAGTAACCCTCAAAGTATGTCGTATGGTCTGAGCGGCTTCAAGGATATACCTATGGAGGAGCTGCCCCCGATGCTCCACACTTGGGTAGGAGATTTCTGGGCACACATGGGTATAATCACGGCGGTGGTCTGTCTGCTGATGCTCATCGTGGTTTTTGCCGGCATTACACTCCCCGCATGGAAGCTCAGCCGCATTAACCCTGTCGAAGCACTTGCCGACGAATAAAAAAATCCGTATCTTTGCATTATGATTTTGATTGTTGACGATAATCATGCTATTCTTGCATCGCTCAGACTCCTGTTTGAAAGCGAAGGTTATGACGTTAAAACGACCGGGAGCCCTGAAGAAGCCCTCGCGTTTGTCAGACTGCGCGAACCGGAACTGATTATGCTTGATATGAATTTCTCGCGTGCCACTTCCGGCGAGGAGGGACTACATTTGCTGCGGCAAATCAAGATTTTCCGCCCCTCTACGCCGGTGGTGCTGATGACTGCGTGGGCAAACATCCCTCTTGCCGTCGAAGGCATCAAGGCAGGTGCCATTGATTTCGTCACCAAACCGTGGAACAATAATTACGCGCTTCTCGAACGCGTTAAGTCACTTATTGCACTACCACGTCGCAATTCCGGGGCGTTTGACCGCTCCCTTATAATCGGCAAGAGCCCCGGAATAATGTCGGTCATCGAAACGCTTGAGCGTGTCGCTCCGACCGATGCCTCCGTCCTGATTACCGGAGAAAACGGAACCGGAAAGGAGCTCGTTGCACAGACCATCCACCTCAACTCGCCGCGCCGCGACCGCCCCTTCATAAAAGTGAACCTCGGCGGCATCCCTGACTCGCTTTTCGAAAGCGAGATGTTCGGTCACAAGAAAGGAGCGTTTACCGGTGCCGACGCTGACCGCAAGGGAAGATTTTCATCAGCCGATACAGGCACCATCTTCCTCGATGAAATAGGCGAACTCGACCCCGTTTCTCAGGTGAAGATGCTCCGCGTGCTTCAGGAGAAAACCTTTGAGCCGCTCGGAACCTCAAAGTCGGTCAAGGTTGACGTGCGCGTTGTCTCCGCCACAAATGCCAATCTTACCGAAATGGTAGCCAACGGCAGCTTCCGCGAGGACCTTTTTTACCGCCTTAATCTGATTACGGTCCATCTACCCTCCCTGCGTGAACGTCCGGAGGATATTCCGCTGCTGGTTGACAAATTTGCCGACGGACGTGCCGAGTTTACCCCCGAGGCGTTGGCGTTCATGAAAACCCTGCGTTGGCGCGGAAACATCCGCGAACTGAAAAACACGGTCGAACGCGCCATCATTATCTTCGGCAAGGACCGCGTGATTGACCTTGACACCCTGCGCATGACCCTCAGCTCGATTGCCACCACCGATGAGAATGACCCTTCCGTTACAGAGCGTGAAGAAACCATCCGCGCGCTCGCGGCAGCCGGCGGAAAAATTGCGCGCGCCGCACTCGCCCTCGGCATTTCGCGCCCAACTCTTTACCGTCGCATCGAAAAATACGGCATAAAATTATGATTTTCGCGGCAGTTTGTTTCCTGATTCTCGTTTTTGTGGTGATTTACCGCAAATATATCCATCCGATGCGCGTAATCAAGCGTGGAATGGACCTTGTGCGCGAACAGGATTTCGCAAGCCGCCTCCGGCGCGTCGGTCAGCGCGATGCTGACCGTCTTGTCGATATGTTCAATCAAATGATGGACTGCCTCAAACATGAGCGGCTCCGCGTGCGCGAACAGAACGAGTTTCTCGACCTGCTCATCAATGAGTCGCCAATGGGGGTCATACTGCTCGATGACTCCTCCAAGATACTCTCCTCAAACCGCGCCGCCGATGCGATTTTCAACTGCGGACCGATGAAAGGTCTGCGCCTCAACGAAATTGACTCTCCCCTTGCCCGCCATGCCGCCGGGCTGCAGATGCGCTCATCCGTTACCGTGAGCCGCGATGACGGCAACGAGATTTTCAGGCTGTCGAAGCTTGGTTTCATGAACGACGGCTGGCTCCATCCCTTCATTCTTGTCGAATCCCTGACCGAAGAGGTACGCGAGGCGGAACGGCGCGCCTATACCCGCGTAATCCGCATTATGGCTCATGAGGTCAACAACTCCGTCGGCGGCATATCATCAACCCTCCAGTCAATCGATTCGGAGATAGAAAACACTCCGGCTGCGGCAAGACTGCTTCCGCCGTTGCGCGCGTGTGCCGAACGTGCCGACTCGCTCATTGGATTTATTAAGGCTTATGCCGAGGTTATCAGCGTGCCGGAACCGCAACTGCGCCTGACCGACTATCATGCCCTCGTCTACTCCTCACTGCCGCTCCTTGAGAGCATCTGCGCGCGTTACGGCGCGACCCTCTCCGCCGACCTCGACGGTGCCGAGCCGCTCCGCTGCGACCCCGTGCTGATACGCCAAGCCATGGTCAACGTGGTCAAGAACGCCGCCGAAAGTGCCGGCACCGACGGCAAAGTCACCATCAGTGCCCAAGGAAAGACACTCATTGTCGCCGACAATGGTCCCGGACTCTCCGACGAAGCCTCCCGACGTCTCTTCACCGACGTATTCACCACCAAGCCCGACGGTCACGGACTCGGACTCATGCTTGTCGGTGAAATCCTCCGCAAGCACAACTGGCAGTTCTCCCTCCGCACCTCCGGCTCCATCACCCGCTTCACCCTCACCGCCTCCTAATTTTTTTTGTGTAGGTAAAACTTTTTACGTAACTTTGCTGCGCAGACCGCCTTGCAGAAGCCCCGGTCCGGGGTAAAGCGGGTGGGATTGCACTAAAATATTATCATGAAAGCGTTTATCCGCGCTGATTCTTGACACTTGGAAATTCTCGCAAAATTTCATGTTGATGTCAAGGATTGAGCAACGGTAGATGCCCGTGGTAATGTAATATCATGCTTTCGGCATGTTCCTTGGGAAAGGAACATCCGAACGCTACTGTTGCATATACAAGCGTGGGCTTCTGCGTTGCCGTCCGACATCAACAGGGCAATGCGAGAAGCCTCCAAGTGTAGGACGGTAACAGATACAGATTCCTACGCTTTTTTATTTGTAAATCAATCAATTATGCCAACGAGGGGAAGACCGCGGCAATACTTTTAAACCAAATCATTCATTAATCTTTAACAACCCCAAAAGTAACGATGAAAAAGTATCTTTCACTCCTGCTGTTGGCAATCACTCTGGTTTCAACCGAAAAAACAGCCGCACAATCCGCCCAAGTTGCCACCTTGACCCACAACAATGAGGTCAGAATGTTCACCAGTTCGTCAGCCCTCAACGATGCACATGCTGCCGCAACCGACGGCGACATAATCACCCTCTCGCCCGGAACATTCTCAGGCATTACAGTAACAAAACATATCACCATTCGTGGAGCAGGAATGTTTCCCGAAGACAACGGCACTATCATCACCGGCGATCTTATAATTAAACCCACCACTATTGACGACAGCCAAGTAATAGCATTAGAAGGTCTTGATATTCCGGGAAATTTATGTCCTTACACCTTTAACAAAACCTCAGTTTCCAAATGTTATATCGGTTATTATAATAATTATTACAGCAAAACCAAAACCAAATTTATAAATTCATTTATAATGGGGTGGTATACCTGTGGTTCCGGTGATGATATCGTATGCATTAATTCATGTGTGATTGGACCAAGAACGAGTTCGAAAGGAACATACGTTTTTGAAAACTGCTACATAACCTACGCTTCCAGTTTATTAGATTTTTATAACTCGACTATAAAGAATAGCATTATTAACATTCCAAGAGCTTCAAATTCTTTTAGTAGTTCTAATTTATTAGTAAACAACTATATCATTACAGCCAAAGGAGTTCTCTCACAATGCACTTCCGTCAATAATAAAAGCTTCAGCTCGCTTCCCGAAGGATTCTGGAAGGATAGCTCACGCTATGTTCTGTCCGACAAGTATGCAAGTGAGTGCCTTGGCTCCGATGGAACTCAGGTGGGCATTTATGGCGGCATGCTGCCGTTTGACCCGACTCCCTCCAATCCGCAGATTTCAAAGTTCAATGTCGCCTCTAAAACCTCTGCCGATGGCAAACTGAGCGTTGAAATTGAGGTAAAGTCAGCACAATAATACAAATAGAGCGACTATGCGAAAACTGATTGCTCTTTTACTGATGCTGCCGCTATTGGCGACGGCGCAGAGAGAGTATGACTACCGATATTGGTTCGACTCGCAACCGGACGGACCCTTGGCTTCATCCGGACGAAGCAGCCATTCGGTTCTTACGCTAAACCCCGACGTAAGTACCTTGCGGGAAGGTCTTCATACTTTCAATTTCTATGTTGTTGACGTAGCCGGCGGCGGAGTTACGTCGCTGCACTCCAACTATTTTCTGAAACTCTCGCCAAGCCTGAACCAAACCTACCGCGTTCAGACCCTGATTGACGGCATTCCGTATCGGATGGATGAAGTCAACCCCTCAGGCTTAACCCTCCGCTATGATCTCGATGCGACTTCGCTACCCTATGGGCTTCACAAACTTTCGGTTGCAATCATATCCGAGTCAGGTGCCGTTTCATCTTTCTATGACTCAATGTTTTTCAGAGTAGCCACCGATGCTGAGAATTCAGCAATGATGGTTCATTATCTGATAGATGGCAAAGAGGTTGCCACCGCTCCGCTTAACAATGGGGCGGCACTGTTGAATCTCGACGTTGCGGAAATAGGCTGCGGAGTCCACGAGCTGACGGTCTATGCCTCAGACGGTAACGAACTGACAACCAACTTCGCTTCGCGGCTTTTTGTTAAGACACCGGGCCCGATTTCATCATATCGGTATTGGCTCAACGATGACATAGCCGCGGCAAAAACGGTTAATCTCCCGGAAGCCGCGGAGGAATTTAGCCTCATTTCAATGCTTCCGGTCGATGAAGTTCCATTCCGGACCCATATGTTTACCTGTGAGCCGGATGCAACGACGGGAGGTCTCACTCTCTTTGCCCGAAACGAGCTCTTTGCGGCATTCTTTGCTACAAGAAACGAAGCTATGGTCATCGACTCACGGAGTTTCACGGACCGCCGCGTAAGCCGGACAGTTCCTGCCGCCGACATTCATCCTCTTGAAATCGGCATTTCCTTGACTGAAACAATCGGCGCGACCAATGCCGAAACAATCGTATGGCGTTATTTCGATGCCGACCCGGGTCATCTTTTCAACATACGCAGCTCCATCAACTGTCAGATTGACGTGTTTGGTCCCGATGGCGAACCGGTTATGCAGGTTGAGAGTCCCGAGTCAGATAAAACCCACTCGTTCAGACCCGAAAAAAGCGGACGATACTACGTTGCACTCCATGACTTCTCGAATAAAACGCGACAAAGTGTGGTGACTTACACTAACTTGCCTACTCACGCTGTAGTCAACCCATCGCCGGCAACCTCCGCAAACGAGGGCATCTATTTCGTCAATCTGTCAGGCAATGGCATGAACGACTTAAAGTCACTGACTCTTAAAGGAAATGGAACTGAACTGACCGCAAGTTATTGCGCCGCGACAACAAACCAGCGTTCCATGGCCCGCTTTGACCTCAACGGTCTGCCCACCGGGAAATATAGCATCGTGGCTGAGTTCGTTGACTCAACGGGAGTCACTTCCAACTGGACTATTGAAAAGGCTGTTACGCTCCAAGATGTTAAAAAAGGAGAGATAAAGGTTTCATATCAAAGCGAACAGCACCTGAATGAAACGCCAAGCCGAATTGTGACGGTTAAGGTACAGAACTCGGGAAATAAGCCCTATTATTACGTTCCGTTTAACATAGCCGCGCGTCAGCTTGACGGTTGTGCGATTTCATTTATGAATTTCTCTACTCTCGGACTCAACGGCGAGGAGCCACGCATTTATCATACCGACAACCTGCTCGGGCTCGGAGTGAAAGGTGCGATGTATCCAAGCGTGATTCCATATATCGGACCATACCAGACCCTGACATTCAAGCTCGGCATAACCGGCAGACAGGATTACTGGGTTTATGCATGGTGTGGTGAGCCTTGGAGCGAGGAAGCAGACAGAATTTTCAATAATATATGGGAAATAAACGACTCGCACTTTACCCAGCAAAACATGCTTTCGTTCACTCAGATTTTCCTGATGAAGTTGGCTTGTGTGCTGGATGAATCTAACGCTGAATCAGACTCTGCGGCAAGTGAGTCCAATGAAGCCAATGGTCCTCTGCGTGTCCCCGTGCGTCGCGCTCTGAACAATAATATCGACTTCGGCAGAAACAACTATGACCGCGTCAGAGACGTAGCCGAACAACTCGTTGAAATGGCTGACAGACCGTCCATCACTCAACCATATCAGGCCGCCCAGACAGTCGCCAACCTTTCTGTGGCTCATGGACAGATGATTGGAGGCTATGTCAATATGCTTCAACTGCGTAACATAGAAGCGCAGATGCAGGCATGTGGTCTCGACTTGAATGACCCCAACGGTATCAATGGAGATTTCTATTATCTATATGAGGCACGCGAGGAAATCAAGAACCGTATTCCTTCGCCCGGCGACATTGTCCGTACAGCCACGAATGATGACGACCTCGCAGATATAATTGACTCCTACATGGATAGCACCGCCGAAAGCTGCAGCCCCGCTCCAAGGGGAATCAGCGGGCAGATTAGAGTCATATCCTTTGACCCCAACGATATTCTGGGCTACGTAGATCCGTCGGGTAGCAATTACGTCGGCATAGGTGTGAGCGAACTGCCATACTCAATTGAGTTTGAAAACGATCCGGAACTGGCCACCGCTCCCGCACTGACCATCGACATTGACAATCAATTGGATGGAAATGTGTTTGATTTGTCTACTTTCCGCGCCACGGAGCTGACCATAGGTAACAAGAGCGTGGAACTTCCGGAAGGTCATGAGTTTATACGAACGCTTGACATGCGTCCGGATATCAATGCTGTGGCTCAACTGGAATTGAACTATGACTCAACCTCCGGACGTGTACGCTGGCATCTCACGTCACTCGACCCGATGACAATGGAGCCGACCGACTATCTTGAACAAGGTATTTTGCCGGTCAATGACTCGATTTCACACCGTGGCGAGGGGATGGTTTCGTACTCAATCAATCTCAAACCGGGACTCAAAGACGGAACTGTCATTAAAAACAGTGCCTCAATTGTCTTTGACGTCAACTCTCCGATAGAGACTCCGGTATGGGAGAACATCTTGGACTATAACCTGCCGACCTCCGAGCTAAAGGTATTTACCGCCGACAACCGCAGCTTTGACTTCACGTTCAGCGGCGAAGACAGCGGCTCAGGCGTATGGAGATATGCGCTCTATATGCGTCAGCCCGGCTCAGACGACTGGCGGCTCCTGCGCGACGGCATAGAACAGCCTCAAATAACCTATGAGGCACCGGAAGCACTCGCTCCCGGAACTATCTTCGCCGTACTTGCAACTGACGGAGCGGGTAATATTCAGGACAGTGAGTTTATGCACCTGAAAACCGGCGACGTTGATCGTAGCGGCGTGATTGACGCTAACGATGTCCTTGCGCTCTCGGCATACTATATGGGCAAGAAAGTCAATATTGCCCTATCGGTGTCAGACGTAAACTCCGATGGAGTGATTGACTCGCAGGATGTTCTTGCCATAGCACGCATTTATCTGCAAAATTATCCCACAAAACAATTACACATACGCACCCGTAAATATTCAAATCACCAATAATTATGTTTAACAAAATACAAAAGGTAGCGGCTGTCACAGCTCTGGCTCTATGCGGAGCCGCGACGATGCACGCCGAATTCATCACCACCAAGTCGGAAACGCTCAAAGTATGGGCTGACCCGATTACAGTCAACGCCGACGATGGCACGGTTTCGACTCTGACCGTCTATGAGAACGATATTATCAACTATTCTTCGTTCAATATGGTCATAACCGTTCCCGAGGGCATCACCATTGCAAAAGTAAAGCAAGGGCGCGAAACCGTCGACGATATTTTCCTGACTGAACGCGCCGCTGCATCCCATACTATTGCCTGCAATATGCTTGACGATGGACGTACAATCAAAATTATCAGTTATTCCATTCAACTTGACGAGTTCTATCCTGACGATGTAAACGGCGAACCTCTCGACGCCCTGTTCACTCTTGGATTGGTTGCATCGCCCGAAATGGTTGAAGGCGAATATGAATGTACCATTTCCGACGTAAAATTTGTCGAGACAAGCACCGACGCATCAATTCTTCCCAACGAACCGCTGACTTTCACCTTAACAGTCGCCGGTGGTAAAACGAACGCTATTGAAGATGTGACCAGCGAAAAGATTAACGAATCACCGGCGTTTGATCTTCAAGGTCGACGGGTCCGGGCAAATGCAAATCCGCGGATTATCATATCTGCCGGACAGAAGAAAATTAACCGATAATGACCGGCTAAGCAAAAATTCAGCTCTACTCACAAAAAATGAGACACATGACTCCGTGTGTCTCATTTTTTATTGTTAAATTTGCAGACTTTTATGGCGAAAACTTGGAAATATCTGATGCTTTTCGTGGGGTTGCTGATTGCAACTTCATGTTCTACGACACGCCATGTTTCGGACGGTGAGTATCTGCTTGACCATACCTCTATTCGCATTGAGGGGAAAGGCGATGACCTTCCGCGCCCGTCGGAACTCAACAATTATCTGCGCCAGCACCCCAATTCACGCGCGTTAGGGATGCTTCCGCTGCGACTTTATACCTATAACTGGAGCGGAAATGACACCTCCCGCCGTGTAAACCGCTGGTTGCGCAATCTCGGCGAGCCGCCGGTAATTTTCAACAAACGGCTGACTGATGCATCGGCTTTGCAGTTACGTCAGGCTCTGATTAACCGCGGGTTCCTGAATGCCTCGGTCTCGACCGACGTCAAGCGGAAGGGCAAGAAAGCTACGGTCAGCTATATTGTGCGTCCGGGAATGCCGCTGCGCATTTCTTCAATCAACTATCAGATTCCCGATACCGCCCTGAGGCGCATAATCCGTAAAGACTCCGTAAATTCAGACTTACGGACGGGCGATTTGCTTGACCGCACGAAAATTGACGCGGAGCGCACCCGCCTTACCGACCTTATGCGCCGTAACGGTTATTATGACTTCCTGCGTGACCATATTTCATTTACCGCAGATACTCTCGCTGGGTCGCCTGACGCTGCACTGACCATGTATGTCAAGCCGCCAAAAAATGCAAAAGCACATAAACTGTACACTATCCGCCGCGTGATTTTCCAGCCGGATTATTCGCCCGACATGAGCTTAACGTCGCCACCGGACACTACATCTTATCGCGACATTTACATAATCCACAGTCCCGAGCAAAAGACAATGACGGTTACCGCCAAGACTCTCTGGGAGAATAACTTCATCGAGCCTAACGCACCATATAACGCGGCGCAGTTCAACATGACTTATGAGGCGTTGGCGCGATTGGGAATCATCAAGTCAGTAGCGGTAGAACTTCAGCCCGTAAGTAGCAACGAGATGGACGCCATTATCCGCCTGCAGCGCAACTCGCGTCAGGGCATTTCGCTCGAACTGGAAGGCACCAATTCTGAAGGTGACCTCGGCGTGGGCGCGGGCGTGACTTATCAGCACCGCAATCTTTTCCACGGCTCCGAGCTGCTTACCGTGAAATGTCGCGGCTCATACGAAAGTCTCTCCGGAAATCTTGAAGGGCTTATCAACAATCATTATACCGAAGCGAGTGCCGAAGTCGCCATCACTCTGCCGCGCTTCTCAATGCCGTTCCTGAAACGCTCGTTCCGCCGCACGGTGCTTGCCTCGACCGAGTTTTCAGTCAACGGAAACTATCAGGAGCGACCGGAATACACCCGTATCATTGCCGGAGCGGGCGTGCATTACAAATGGACAAACCGCGCGAACACAAACCGGCGCATTTTTGACCTTCTCGACATCAATTATGTGTTTTTACCGCGTTCAACCATCAATTTTCTTGATGAAGTCGCAGCCGGAAACCCGCTTTTACGTTATAGTTATGAAGACCACTTCATAATGCGCATGGGCTACTCCTTTTTCCTGACAAACCGCTCTACAGCATCGCCGTTGCCCGGACAGACCGTGCGCCGCGAGCCGCGAAATGTCTGGACGGTGCGTGCCTCTGCCGAAAGTGCCGGAAATCTGCTTTATGCCATCTCTTCCGCCATCGGACAGCACAAAAAAGAGGGTGCATATAAGATTTTTGGCACACAATATGCCCAATATGTCAAGGGAGAGGCTGATTTTATGGTCAAACATACCTTTGACCGCCGTACGTCGCTCGCCTTCCGTGTGGGTGCGGGTGTCGCCGTCCCTTACGGTAACTCCTCGATGGTACCGTTCGAAAAGCGTTTTTATGCCGGAGGTGCCAACGGTGTGCGCGGCTGGAGTGTCCGCACTCTCGGTCCGGGCAGATATGACGCGCGTAACTCAGTGACTGACTTCATCAACCAATGTGGCGACATCCGCTTGGACCTCAACCTTGAAGCACGCGTCAAACTCTTCTGGGTACTGGAAGGCGCAGCCTTTATCGACGCCGGAAACGTCTGGACCATACGCAACTACGAAAACCAACCGGGCGGACTGTTCCGTTTCGACTCATTCTATAAAGAACTCGGCTGGGCATACGGACTTGGACTCCGCATGGACTTCACCTACTTCCTGCTGCGATTTGACCTCGGTATGAAAGCTTACAACCCCGCCATGAATCAGGAACCGTGGCCCCTCACCCACCCCAACTGGCACCGCGACGCCACCTTCCACTTCTCCGTCGGCTACCCCTTCTAATCCCATAAACCATAAACCCTAAACCCTAAACCACGCATGAAATCCCTCGTAATATTCGACCTTGACGGCACCCTGCTTAACTCACTTGCCGATCTTGCCCATGCTGCAAACCATGCATTGGACGTCTGCGGCTATCCCACCCACGACATCGCCACCTACCCCTTCTTCGTAGGCAACGGCGTCGGGCGACTTCTTGAGCGAGTATTGCCGCCGGAACACCGCGACCCCGAATCGGTCGAATATCTTCGCAAGATTTTCCAAGAATATTACGACAAACACCTCTGGGACTATACCGTCCCCTATCCCGGCATAGAAGACATGCTCGACGACTTGGCAACCCGCGGATTTAAACTCGCCGTCGCCTCCAATAAATATCAGGCTGCAACCTCCGCGCTTGTCGCACACTTCTTCCCGCGGCTACCCTTTGAAAGCGTCCACGGTATGCGTCCGGGAGTCCCCGCGAAACCCGACCCCTCCATAGTCTTTGACATCCTGCGCGACGTCCCCACCCCAAAAGCCGAAGTGACCTACGTTGGCGATAGCGGCGTTGACATGGAAACCGCTCGCCGCGCGTGTGTCCAGAGTGTCGGAGTCACATGGGGATTCCGCCCTGTGGCGGAACTACGCCAATACTACGCCGAAAACATCATCTCCCACCCCTCCGAACTCCTCCGCATCGTCTCCCCCTCCTAACTCACTGTCTATGTCAGATACGACTCGAAATAACTCACAGCGCGGCGCATTCGTGACCCGACTCGGCGCGATTGCTACGGCGGTCGGTTCTGCCGTCGGCTTGGGAAACATATGGCGTTTCCCTTATGAAGCCGGGACAAACGGCGGCGGAGCCTTCCTGCTCATTTACCTGTTTTTCATCCTCATTATGGGCATTCCGCTGCTCTGCGCCGAATTTGCCATGGGGCGTGACTCGCGGGCAAACGCTGTGCGCACCTTCGTGTCGCTTACAGGCAAACGGTCAATGGGTGCGGTCGGAGTCATGGGCATTATCGCCTCGGTTCTGATTCTGAGCTTCTACTCGGTCGTGGCAGGCTGGACCATCGAGTATACCGTTTTCTCATTTTCGAGCGGATTTAAGTCAACCGACGTCGCCACTCTCCACTCTCTCTTCAATTCCTCAATCGCATCTCCGGTCAAAGCCCTTTTCTATACCTTGCTCTTCCTTTTTATTAACTTTCTGGCTCTGTCGCGCGGTGTCCGTAAGGGAATCGAACGGCTTTCCAACATGTTGATGCCGCTGCTGTTTATTATCCTTCTGGTATTCTGCATTAACTCGCTGATGCTCCCTGAGGCTGACCGCGGGCTACGGTTTCTCTTTGCGGTCGACTTCTCGAAAGTGTCCGTTTCGACCATTCTCAGCGCAATGGGTCAGGCATTCTTCTCCCTCAGCATCGGACTCGGCTGTATGCTGACTTACGGTTCATACTTCAAGGACTCGACCAATATTCCGCGTACGGCGGTAAGTATCGCCGCCTTGGATACCCTTGTGGCAATCCTTTCCGGCATAATCATCTTCCCGGCGGTGTTCAGCTTCGGGATGTCGCCCACGGCGGGTCCCACCCTCGTTTTTGAAACACTTCCCGCAATCTTCGGAGCCATGACCGGCGGCGAAATCCTTGCCCCGCTGTTTTTCATCCTCCTCTTTATCGCCTCGCTGACCTCAACCATATCTATGGCGGAAATCTCCATATCATTCTGTACCGAACGGTTCCTCTGGTCGCGCCGTAAAGCGTCGGCAGCCGTAATCGGACTCAGCATGATTCTCGGCGCATTGTGTGCTTTGAGCTTCGGACCGCTTGCCGACGTAAAAATCTTCTCGCTGACCTTCTTCAACCTCTTCGACTTCACCTCATCAAACGTACTGCTGCCCTTGGGAGGAGTCTTTGTGTCGCTCATTGCCGGCTGGGCATATCCCCGCCGACGTTTCGCCACACAGCTCTCCATGCCCCACAGCAAAATCTTCCCCACCATCCGCTTCCTCCTCCGCTACATCATCCCCCTCTGCATCCTCCTAATCTTCATCAACTCCCTCTAACCGTCAAAATGTCAACTTGACAACATGACAACTTGACCCTCCTAACTAAAATGGCAATAAAATTCAGCTCTGCTCCCTCATACTTCTGGCTCAACTCATGGGTCATTGCCAACATCATCGAAATCGCCACGCAGCGGTTCTGCGACCGTTTCATCGACTACAAAATTGACCCGGGGCATCGCCTTTATGACCAGATGACTCAAGCTGCCCGCTCAATCCGTGCGAATATAGCCGAAGGCTCCGGACGTCATGAAACATCCTACGAAACAGAAATGCGCCTGACCGACGTTGCCCGTGCAAGCAGCCACGAACTGATGGGTGACTTTATGAATTACATGATGCGCCATTCACTTAAGGCTTGGTCTACATCCGATCAACGATTTCAGTCTGTTATCAACCTCCAGCTCGATAAACCATGCTATGGCGAAAACTTCATATCCGATGCCATAGCACACATTTCTAAACAGAAATCACGATTTGACTGCTTTTTAGAACGAGGAACCAACGAGGACGCAGCCAACTGCCTGATAGTCCTATGCATGAAAATAAACGCGATGCTTACCGCAATGCTTACCGCTCAACTTCGCGACTTTAAACAGCAGGGCGGTTTTGCCGAAAACCTGACACAAACCCGTCTTGAAGGTCGACAGGAAAAGGCAGCATTAGAAGGTGCCCCGAAATGTCCGAAATGCGGAAAACCTATGCTTTCGCGGACAATTCAACGAGGCACGCGTCAAGGTCAGCAATTTTGGGGCTGCTCAGACTACCCCAAATGCAACGGCACCCGCCCCCTATAATTGCAGGGTTCATTTCCTAACGGCATTTATGGGATTTGTTAATGATGTGAATATTCTGTTCCATCGGCGTTTCCCAGTTTCCGGGTCTTTGCTGTCCCATATAAAGGCGGCGACACCTACTATCATTGACTCTGGCAGGAGCCCCCAATAACGGGAGTCAGCGGAATTCTCCACTCTGTCTCCTGCCGTAAAATAATAGTTCTCTTCAAAGCAATATTCATCAATCAGCCTATTGTCTATCCAAGCGTGCCCGTCATGCCATACAGACCGGGGACATTGCTGTTCCCATGCGATATATTTACCATATAAAATGGTATTTTCGCGCGTCATCTTAATTTTCGTTCCTTTCTTAGGTATGAGCAGTGGTCCGAAATTTTGGATAGTCCAGCCCATAATCGGATCGAAGGGCCAAGCATTAAAGCATATGTGCTCTTGCGGATTATCAAGATGGGATAACCAATTATCCAGTTCTGTCTGCGCCGGCAAATTGCCAAGAGCCTCGTCGACCCCTTTGACACGATATTTGCAGTTACGGATTTCAAGCGTATCTCCCGGAATGGCTACAACGCGCTTACAATAATACTTCCTCATATTCATCCCTATGGTGTCCTTTCCAATGAATGGATAGTTGAATGCTACAATATCATTGCGTTCTATCTTACCATATCCGGGAAGCCGATAGACTTTTGTCTTTTCTCCATTGATTGCCTTGGGTATATCAAAAATTCTGGCTCCTATTTTCCATTTGTTTACAATACCATAATCTCCCGGCAGGATAGTCGGAGTCATGGATTCGGTCGGTGCATGGAATGAGCAACAGGTAGTGACCTGCAGCAACCAATAACCGCAATATATCCCGAGCAAGGTATATAAAACGCGTTTAAGATATTTTATGAACTGCAACCTCATAATTTGCTAATAATTTGCGAGCCTCCTGACGCATTTCCTCAATTGCTGTGGAATGGGTCTTTGGCTGTTTTTTTAGGATTATTTCAGCTTGATGTCTCATCTTTATGCTGTCAGACGGTTCTTCTGCATAAAGCTTCATTAACAGATAGTGAGGGTATAAGCGGTTTGGCACTCTTGCCGCCGCCCGAAGAAAATAATATTCGGCTGAATCCCTGACGCCCATCGCTTGATAATTTCTCCCGATAATATTGAGCGGCATTGGGTCTGATGTTTTAGCTAAAAACTCCATTATCATCTGATTCGATGCCTCATGTCTACCTATGCGTTGAGCCCTTTGGGCGTGATTGAACTCCGAGCTGATATCTACCGGACGTGATTTAATACAGAAACACCACCAAAGTCCTACATATAGCAATGTAACTGCGATTCCGGCTTTTTTATTCCCGACCATCAGGAATGCTCCGGCAATAACCAGTCCGATTAAAACCTTGAATTCCCAAAATTGCAAAGGGTAAGAGGCAAACATGACGGTCATTAATGCCACTGTCACTCCCGACAATCCGTATTGAACCTTGCGCCAATATATGATAGCCGCGGCCACTAATGAAACGGCAAACAATATTCCCGCCGGTATGCCAAACGCAATGGCTATCTGAAGATACTCGTTGAACACATAAGCCGGAGTCCCTGCAAGCATCTCTTCGTGAGCAGTCGCTACGCCGCTACTGAAATACGATTCCTGCGCATCGCCATATGTGCCGGCTACGTTTTCCCAACCGACGCCCGCCCATGGGCTATAAGTGGTCGCCTTTGCCGCAATCTTCCACAACAACAAGCGTCCGTCGGCAGAATCCGGCTTCAAAACGTATGCGCCATAGCCGCCCGCTGCGACAATGGCTAAGAGTCCGCCGATTAATAACGCTTTCTTCCCCGGAGCCAATAACACCAGCCGTTTTTTATAGACCCCGGCAACGACTATGCCGATTCCAATAGCGGCAGCTATCCAACCCGTGCGGCTCATCCCTCCGGGAAGCAATAACGCACACGTTAGGATATACACTCCGGAAAGTCCTTTAATCCACTTCCGTTCGCCCTTGCCCATGTAAATGCAGGCAGCTAATGGAAGCAGACACCCGATAAAACACCCATAAGGTCCCGGATTGTAAAATGACCCCGTCACCGGATATCGTGGATGACCACTCTCTACTACCTCACACAGTTGCAATACTCCCCAAATTCCTTCAACGAGTCCGTAAACCAATAAGCCACAACATATCCATAGCCGCCAGTCAATTTTTGACCATAAATTCTTGTATTTGACCCACATACTTATATTACCGTTCCATTTATCTCAATCAATACCTCTCCTGTATTGCCAAATATATTGACAGTTCTGAAGAAGTCGCCAACTGCTTCCGGCTCGCTGAAATGGATTGTCAGCATAGCATTCTCGCCGGGAGCGATGCGTTCGGGAATTAACTCGGCTGTCGTACAATCACATGACGTGACAACCTTGTCAAGAATGAAATCCACCTGTCCGATATTTTTTACCGCCACGGAGACATGGACGGTATCTCCTGCGGCAACCTTACCGAGCTTTATCTCCTCTTTCTCCACTGATAAAGCAGTATTGGGCAACCGGGCAGGGTTAATGGTGTCGTTTGTAAGTATTTGAGCATATAATCGCATCACTCTTGGATTGACAGCCGGGTCTCCTATTGCAAGCACCTTATTGTCTTTATCCAGTAAAAACGTCTGTAACGCCTCAATCTCCGGAAAGTGATTAATGGTATTGATGGTATCGACTTCATCTATCCACATTGTAAGTCCGGCATAATTATCCCGCCGCAAAATTCTTCTGATTTCAGCCATATCTGCCGGATTTACGATACATACAAACCCCACCTCACATTTTGCGCTGTCAGATAACGCCCTCAGTATCTCAGGATAGCGACTAAGATGCAGCTTACATGATGAGCAACCTTCCTTACCGACATAGCGTAAAATTTTAAACTTCTCGGATGGGTAATTAGCATTATCAGCCCGACCATCGACAGTAAAGTAGCCAATATTCAATGGCGTTATAACTTCCCGTCCTGACCAATAGTTAACAACCTGTTCAATAGCCTCCCGGTCATCGCTACCTTTGTCATTTCTGTGCCCAATATAAGTTAGGTATAGTCCTACGACCACACACAAAATAAATAGTGTAGCTACGCCAAATATTACAGACTTCTTTTTCGACATAACGCTTCAATTATTTAATATTATCTCTTATATTATCTCTTATATGCCAAAGAAAATGAATGGATAGTGTTCAATAATAGAAAGCAATGAAGCCAAACGGCAATATCGTTTCATAAATCTTTTATTGACACACTATCCATTTCTTTTCAAGCCTTTAGATTCAAAACAATTGGTTGGTTCTGGTTCAATTCCGCTTATAAATCACTCTTTCAACTTATAGAAGAATATGACCGGATTAGAATCTTCTTGCAGTCCAAGTTTTGAAAAGGTATCTGCGTTTTGAGATTTCTCCATATTCAATAGCGATATCGCCGGAGTAGCGCAGATATAGTAACCATCTCTTATTTCAAAGGGACCGCCAGTTAAATATGGGAACTGGCTAAATATCTCTGCACCTATTCTCAGCGTCACGGATTGTGATGAGTTACTGTAATATTTGCATAAGAATGGCAAAACCCCGTAATCACAAAAGAGGTTGAAATGCTGATAATGTGTACCTGATTTTGTTTCGCAATATTTTCCTAACCATTTTACCACACGACTGAATCTATATTTATCAGATAGTTCTGAAATATTAACCGTTTCAGGATTGATGGGCTCCATTTTCTCCGGTGTATCAAATTCATACTTGCGGACTATTTCACATTTATCTCCGGTTATACTATATAGGCTATAGTCAAATGGCAGAACTCCAAATACACATTCCGCTCCGTGACCCACAAAAACATTAAAGCCATCCATTATGAGTGAACTAAGATGTTCGTACGGCAAATATTGTCCGACAATACTCTTTGTTGCAGTATTATAGACATCAATGTTCCAATTTGAATTATTGGAGTATTGCGGACTCAAGGCAATCAAGTCCTGATTTAGATTACTTGCGAAATAATAAGTGTTTGGCAGTTCAATATCTTCAATCAAATTACCATTCTGAATATTATATACGAGCAGTCTCGGTTGCATAAATGGTACGCATACTATCTTTTCGCCATCAATATAAAAGTCAGTTATGAAACTTGCCTCTCCGGGACCTTGACCCTTATTTGAGAAATGAGCAATAGATTTTCCGTTTCTGTCAAAAGTGTTGAATCCGCACTCTCTAGAATACGCAACTATGTACTTGTCAGATGTATGAAATATAGAGCTACGGTCTAACAAAGTGCTGTCAGATGTTTCTAAAGCCACAAATTCATAGCTTGTAAAAAACGAATCTACAGGTGCGAACTCGGTTGTGCTGACTGAGATTACGCTGCCATCATCAATCTTTGATTGAGAGCAGCCAACTATCAGTGTGCCAAAAAGGCACGCTGATAAAACATACTTAAGGATTTTCACATTCATGATATCTCTGCATTAAAAGATTAAAGCTAGAATTTCAATACATTCAACCGGTCTACATGTTTCATTACCTCCAGCAAGACAAGTTACCTGCTCAGGAACAGAAATTATTCCATCCGCACCAGCCTTTACTGTACCGAGACGACCAACCTTTACTTCGACATTCGCACCAACATAAAATTCGCAATTCTTGGCGTTTCGAGTATAATTTGTGTCCAAGCCTCCCTTTTCTGGGTCTGAGTTTCCTTTTTCTGGGTCTGAGCTTCCTTTTTCTGGGTCTGAGTTTCCTTTTTCTGAATCATCTTCCGATTGCATCAGGGCGTTAATATTAGCCAAGGTTATATCGCTATACTGATTGTTATTTGCATCTTGATTATGGAGGTTAATACCAATAGCTCCTACAATCACGATAGCAGCCAAATATACATAATGTGATTTAATATTGAATTTCATTGATTTTTTATTTTAGAATTAATAAATATTGATAAATATATGTTATAGATTAGTTTGCGGTTTCACTCATTTGGAGCTTTTGTTTCATAGGCATTTATGGCTTCTGTTAATAATTTGCGAGCCTACTGACGCATTTCCTCAATTGCCGTAGAATGTGTCTTTGGCTGTTATTAAGTTTATTTCAAATAGATGCTTCAATAAATAAATTTTTGAGTTGTATCGTTAATCTCAAAAGGCATTTCTTCCTGTCCCTTCGTTGTGTCTTTGAGCCAAAGTAGCGCGCGCTTCGGTACTCCTGAAAACTTTATGCTGTCCGAAAGTGCCTTCTGCGTTGAATGAAGAACCCAGCCTTGGTAGTCTTTCCATAGGTAAAGTTGATAAACGTGTCCGGGGGTTACGGCATTGTCTGCATTGATTGGTGCCATATTAATTGCCGCTATGCGCTTATTTTCAGGCAATGAGAGAGTTATCATACTCGAATCGACAGGAGCAGTAGTCATATCTCCATCATACGCTTTATTGTCGGGATAGGTGGGCGGAATAGACTTGCCATTATCATCCATCCATTCCAATTCCGACACTTCACACGCTCCGTCTGTAATCAAACGATAATAGCGATAATTGCCGGTGGCGGCAAACGGATATTTCGTAACTTTGGGACTGGGCATCGAGTCTAATGTCCATAAAGTTCGCGAGTCCGTGAAATCCGGCTTGTTAGAACCGATGATTTTCGTTCCGATAAGAGTGCGGGCGCGTTCAACGAGGCTTTCCTTAACCGGATATTTACGGAAAAGGACAATATCTTCGACCTCATTTGTGGGCGATTCAAAATCGGCATACGTTATATAGCCGCGTCCATCCTCAGTTTCATTAACCCAAAACGGACGACTTACAATCTGCTCCCTCCCCTCGGGATATATCGTAACTACATACCATACCGTGGGAACAACATGATTGAAAACGAGTTTGTCGCCCTCTATGTGACCATATGTAAACGGTTGTAAACCTGAGCCCTTTGCGGTCCTATGGAATGTAGACAAGTAGGGCACACATCCTTCCACACTTGTCTCCGCCTCAAGCTCAATGTCAACAGTATGATGGGTAACATCAACCTGACATGGTGATTCAAAGCGATATGGCTTGAAATCATCGGCACAATAATTATATGGCGTATCAGGCTGCGGTGCGTATGTTTCGCGATAAATATTGAGCAACTCGGCTGAGGTCCAGTCATCATCTCCGGGATAATACTTTATGCCCTCTCCATGAAACCGCAGCCATTCCTGTTTCTCAGTATCCCAAACCGCACAATAATAATGATGCGCCCTGAGAGTCCGATAACCTATTGTGTGTTCTACCACACATGGTATTCCAATTGCCCTTAAATTCAAGCAGGTCTGCACCGCCTTGTCGCGGCAATCCACAAAATCTTCATAGTATAAATCGTTCAGACCATCGTGGCTATACTGATGTCCTTTTCCTCCTTTCGCTCTTATTTTTAGAACGGTATTATTATAATGCCATATCAGTTCCTTCAAGTTCGTCAGGGAATCGGGAAAAGCAATATTTTTCACTACCCAATCATGTCGTTCCTTGGACGTTACGTTATTGCCATAGCCACCCACTGCGCAATATGGCAACAGGTATTCACAAAACTCTTCAAAGCTCAAACCTTGGGCATAGGTGGAATTCTGCCACTGCTCGAACGCGTGGTCAATATGCTCTTTCAAAAATTCGGCGGTCAATATCGCGGCATCGGGATATGCTCCAACACGTTCATGTGATATATGCCACCCCATATGCCGGATAAGAAACTCGGCTGCATTATACTTATTAGGTCCGGATCTTGCCGATAAGAATCCAAAACCCTAATAAGAGCCGTTTTATTATCGCCAGCACTATCCGGGATAAAATCATACGCCTGTTTACACCCCGACATCAGCAACATCGGAATAAACATAATCGCAGATAGTCTCCTTAGAATCATGACTGGCTTTAATACGTGGGTTATTCGCCTACTTCGCCAACGTAGGTTACATTGCTTTCGGTTGTCAGCTCAACAGTAAACGGAGCGGATGCGCTGACGGTGTAGCCGCCGATGAGTTCAGCCGCCGAGAGGGTTACGTTCTCAACCGTGGTGTCATCCTTAGAAATGGTCAGGACGTAAGAGCTCTCCGAGGTTTCCTCAAGATACAAGTAGAGCATTTGATTTGCGAATTCGCCATATATAGGCTTGGCGGGAACACGCGGACGCTTGCACGGCTCTATGTCCCATCTGCGGAGAGTAACATGCTTGGTATTGGTTGATGTTCCTGAATTATCTTGGTCTGCCACACATGGTATGGCAGAGGTGAGGAGGAGCGCAAGGGCAATGATTGGCTGTTTCATATTTCGGAATTAATAATGTTTTGAATTTTGGTGCAAAGTTACGTCCAATACTAGGCATAGTGCAAATTTTTCGTTTACCGAAATATTTTGTAATTTACTGGAAATCAGATATGATTAAAATTTATTTTTACCACTGCGGTTTTGCGGGGGTAAAAATGCGTCAAGTGTAGGCCACCGCCTCTTAATTTTTAATCATTTCAATAATCTTATGTGATGTTGGCGAGTCTATGCGCGTCAGCTTTTCTTTAATGCGTACTTTAAGATTATATATAGCCCTTGTGCTCTTATTTAATAATATTGCAATTACAGCGGGCGATATGCCGCACATAAAACAAATCAGTACCTCCTGTTCTGACTTGATGAGGGACATTTGCTTAATCTCCGTCAAAATTGTTTCATCATATTGCGCAATCATATCTGATAGCTCATCGATGAATCGGTTTTTAGAAAATTGCTTTGAGATTTCTTTAGCTACAAAATCATAGAATGTCTTTTCCCCGTTTGTGGTTATTTTTTTCTCGCGGATATACCTTGTACCTAATTTGTCAATCCATGAGAATTGATTTAGGAAGGTTTTATAACTTAATCTGCGAAGATAGTATAGACCATAGACCTCTTCTTCGAGAGATACAATGCGCTTTTGTTTCTCTGAAATTTTATCTTTTGAATGTTCTAACTGAGATTTAATGAATTTATATTCGCTTTCAAGAATAGCTAAATTCCGCTCCAGTTGCAGACGTCGCGTTTTCTGCCTGTTCCGAAACTGGGTTATAATCAGAATGGCAAGTGTGATTACTAAGGATGATATGAGTAGGCTTATAAGCAAAACTTTGCGATAATAGCGGGCTTTTTCGGCTTGTTCATGGATGATTTCGATATCATGTTCGTGTCGGACCGTATCCAGTATATTGGCTCCCATATCGCTGTAAATATCGTTTTGGCTGGTAATAAACCGATCAATATATTGAAGCGCAGAATCAATGTCTCCCTGCTGAATATAAGCGATGGCTATTGTCATGTCAGTATCCAATGCCTCTAAAGGCATATTGTTCTTTTGGGCATATTCATTGAATAAATTTAATGCGTCCTCGGGGTGTATTCTGGCAATTCCGTTGATAACACCGATTGGTAGTTGGAAGCCGGCATGAATAATTTCATTATATATGGAGTCCGCCGCTGAAAGATTATTAAGGAAATAATAAGAAACATATTGAGCTGCAAGAACATCAAGAACCGGTGTCTCGCTATACATGGAGGCTGAATCAAGATACTCTATCGACTCCCGGAAATATTGTAAATTTTGCAAATCTTTTCCAATATTTTCATACATTAAAGGGAGCCACTGATCCAATCCTGCAAGCTTCGTGTGTTCCAAGGATTTTAGTTCCCATTCATATGCATTCTGAAAATTATAAGTAAAATAATATAACCGTCCGATTATTGCTTCAGTACGCGAAAGATATATCAGGTCGTTAAGCTCCTTGGCTATATCGAGGGCCTTCAATGCGCTACGCAAGCTTGATTCTAAATGTCTTCCGTTGAGATATATTACCGATTGGTAATAATATGCCATCATTCTGTGGCGGCGGTCATCGGAGCGGGAGTAGAAATCCACGGCAATAGATATCAGCGAGTCATTGGTCAGGTCGATATAATTCTTGTCATAAGCCTGCGACAACAGCAGCGCATGACGCGCCTGAGCCTCGCCCGTCAGCCTTTTCCCGTCAACCACGCTTAATATCGTCAGGGCGGAATCCGGATGCTCCTCCATCAATGACTCAGCCATGTCAAGCGTCTGCCATACCGGATTGCGGTGGCAGCCACACAACACACTCGCCGTTAAAACTATAAGAACTAAAAGTTTTCGCATAATACTTACCCAATCCGGGATCTTACAATCCCTGATTGCAAATGCGAAGATACGAAGAAAAAATCACATTCCAAAAGAATACGTTCAAGAAACATATAAAAAACTTGCGTTTTTTTTGCCGGATTTATAAAAATAAAGCGTACATTTGCAGTAAAATAAGAACCATTCTGATTTATTATAAATATGGCAGGAAAAAGACGCCCCCGCAGAACTAAGGCAGACATTGAGAACCGCATCAATACCGCTGCTCACGAACTGATTTCCAAGAAAGGATTCCTCGATGTGCAACTCACGGAAATAACCCGCACAGCTGATATTGAACCGGTAGTGTTCTACAACCGATATCAGAACTTAGAAGATTTCTATGGCGAATTTATCAAAAAATATGATTACTGGCTGACTGAGGCTTTAGCCAAGCAAGTAGAAGAACCGAGTGTCCCTTCTGAAAAAAATTGCACCAAAATATTAGATGGACTGATCACGGAACTCCTTGACGACAAAATAATGCTGGAAGTCCTCCGATGGGAAATAGCATCGGACAATCCTGTCACTGAGCGAGCTGCTCTAACGCGCGAACTCCACAACATGCAACTGGTTCAGAAATACAAGAAAATGTTCCGCGACGGAGAAAGCCCGATTAACATTGCTGCATTTTCCTCAATCATGATTGCAGGAATATATTATCTGCTCCTTCATCGCGACCGTTCATCTTTTTGCGGATTAGATTATAACGACCCCAAAGATATCGAAATTCTGCGGACAACCGTCTCCCAACTCGTAAAATTAGTCTTTTCCACCCTCCACAAATAAACGCAAACCTTGGGAGCCGGTATGCGTCCTCGCATACCAGACGCTCAGAGTCTTAAAATCACAAACGGGGTCTGTCTAACAAGTGAAGACAGTCCCGTTCACTTAGCGTTTAGGCGTTTTGTGAAAGTGGTAGCGAAGATGCAGAAGGAAGTAAGCGGGAACCCCGTTTCTATTAGTCTCAGCACGTAATTGTGGAGTAAGGATATACGTTACGTGGGATACCTGCCGTAGAATGTCATATGCGTCTAAAGCAACAATCAGGGAGCCTTTTAGAAGCGATTTGCTTGCGTGAAGATTCCAAACTGATTCGGTAGTGTTATAAGCTGAGTTCATGAATCCGCGACGTGTAAAAAAAGTCAAGTCCGTTGATATATCCCAACCTTTAGGCAATTTGACCAAGCCGTCAAGACCATACTTTAACTGGAGAGTTCGCAATTTTTCCAATTGGGAGCCATAATCATATATTGATGCCTGCCCGTCGGCAAAAGCAGAAAGACGCAGTGTTTTACCTTGATAGCTAAACTTCAGGTTATCAACAATTGATCCGGATGTATAACCGATATTAAGGATTTCGCGCTGATATTCAGTTGAAAGCGAGTTGCTGATTGTAAACGGACTATTATAGCGCAGCGGCATAGAAAAACTATATCCAAGGCGAGAATCGAGCCGGAATTTACCGTTTGCCCTTGTTATGGTTTGAATACCCGTTGCTTGGTTTATATCAAATCTTGTATAGAACGGTGCTGTCGCATAAGATGCACTCAAATGCAACCTGTGAGAACGCGAACCACTGCCTTTATACTGTGATCCCAACGTCAAATTATGACTATGAGTTAGTTTAAGAGAAGATGCACCGGCTTGTATTTCCAGCGGATCGCGGCTTGGCAGCGACGCTATTACATTCAGATTCGGATATCCACTTTGACTTTGCAGTAACATCGTGTATTCCCATGCATTGATTTTATTTGTTCGCAATGCTGTATGTAATGAAACATTATAAGTGTAATCGTTCCTTTTGTAATACTCTCTATGCTCACGAAGATATTCAAACGCCTGATTTACGAAACTAAAACCGCCACTTAGAGTAAAGGATATATAATGTTCGGAAAAACCCGGAAGATATATCCGACTCAGATTATCGCAATAATAATCAAGTGAATGAACCCATGCACGACCAAGTGTCGTATAACTTTGCAACGGATTAAGCAACCCGTTCAAGGCATCCTCATCGGGTCGGAACTCCAAAGGATAATGCTGATAACTATATTCCGCAAGTTGCTCAAGGTTATAAGCTCTTGAATCTTTCTTATCTTCCGTGAAATGAAATTTGTAAGCAATCGGCAAGCGCAATGACCACAGTTTAAAGTAATGTGTAAATTCCAGTTTGCCTATCGCTTCTAAGTTATAATCCGGTGAGTCTTGATAAAACATATGTGATACTTCATCCGGCAAAGGGTAAGCTCCAAAATTCAAAGCATAGCGATTAAACTCGTTCTCGGTATTAGATGTATAGTTTGCAAACACCTGAGTCATCAGCATATTTTTCTGACCTGATGAGTTAAGATTCCAATATCCGGAAAAATCGACGGCTCCTGAGAATCCATTCCACTCGTTTAGTCTCTCTTCCCTAAGTCGGTTAATGACATCATCCGTAAGCGTTGAAAACGGAGAATAAAGATTTTCAAGCGAGTCAGGATTCCAATTCTCAACTTCTTTATGGAATGATGCCCTCAAATTGTCTGAACGCTTCTTGTTTCGGTTATAGTAGAAGCGAGGCTTAACCTTAATGACGCCGACCTTACTGATATTATAAAGGAATTCATGGTTTGTGTTAACCCGCAACTTTTGCATATTCATATCATTAACGGAATATGTGAATGTGCTGTTACTACCCCCTCCATTAAAATACTCAGTTGAGGATGTCTGACGGTCAATATTTTCATTATGACTCAGGTCGACGGAGCCTTTAATTTCCCATTTGTCTTCATCGCCTTTTGCAACATAATTTATTCCCCCGCTATGGGTGGAAAACAAACCATTTGACATTTGAGATGAAGACCATAAATCATCTTTCTCAGCAGGATTGCGATTATCAGACAAATTGTTGGCTACAGCATTAGCCGAGATTGTTACATTATCAGAAAACCATAAAGCGAATAGCTTTGCAAGATATCTATTCTCGGTGCCATAACCGACATCTACATTTGTCATCAATCCATGAGCATAATCTCGCTTCAGTCTGACGTCCATGACATAGCTTGCATCACCCGTCTGAATACCCATCATTTCACTTACTCGCCCCTTTTTATCATATACAGCAATATCTTTAACTGTATAAGCCGGCAAATTATCAAGCATTTCGCCAAACTTACCGTTAAATACATCTTTGCCATTAAGGAGCAAACTCTGTATCCTCCTGCCGTTACATAAAATCACCCCATTAGCCTTCATCTCCACTCCGGGCATCTGCTTTAGAATATCATCCAGCATCGACCCGTCAGCAAGCAAAAAAGCATCAGCGTTATATACCAACGTATCCCCTTTATAATAAAACTTCACCTTCGTCGCTGTAACTGTTACCTCTTGAAGATCCAATTCTCTTTCCTTAGGTTGCTTAAGGGTTATATAAAATGTCGGCAATTGATATTCCGATTCTGCCTCTTGCGGAACATCAATCGAAACATATCCGGTTTCATACCGATTGTCATAACCACTTTTACCTCCGTCACGATTGGTCAGCATTTTCCTGACATAAACGCGATATTTGCCGTTTTGAGGCTTATGGTCAAACGTAGCCGTGATTATCCCGTTGATATATTCCACCGGAATATCAGCGAAAACCCACCGCCCCTCATCATCATCAAACTGCTGGACATGACATCTTATATAATCCGGCGCATGATGAGTAACAGCATTTTTTACGTCGAAAGACACAACAAACCTCGTATCTTCCGCTTTGCAGATTCCAGACATCAGTAATGTCAGAAATCCCACGATAATTATAAATCCTTTCGTATTTCGCATGCGCAAATATACGAAAAATTTCACCCCCCAATTTTTGCAACTACTTTTTATTCAAATATTTAAAAAGCTCCTAAATCGAATGATTAGAGGGAGGGGCAGACAAGGAGAGGAACCGAGGGGTGGCGGCGAGAGAGGTAGCGGCGGATGAAGCCGAGGGTGTCGGCACCGATTTTGGCGTCCTTGCTGTCAAAGTGGGCGTTGTAGATTACGGAGTGGAGCGGTATGGCGCGACGCTCAAGAGCTTCGAGCGAGAGCAGCGTGTGGTTGATTGAGCCGAGCGAGCCGTTGGTAACGAGCGATACGGGCAGTCCGCGCGACGCAATATAGTCGATGGTCCAGAAATCATCTGTCAGCGGAACCATCAGACCTCCCGCACCCTCAAGCAGCACAACGTCATAACGGCTGTCAAGTGTCTCCATGGCGCGGTCAATAGCCTCGAAGTCAATAGCCCGACCATCTATCTCGGCAGCAAGCTGAGGCGAACAGGGATATGAGAAAATCTGCGGCGCGGTCAGTCCCTCTCTGTCCTCGGGGAGTTCGCCGCAGCCCATCAGGCGGCGGTGAACGTCAATATCCTCTGACCGCCCTACGTTGCCGGTCTGGATAAATTTCTGAGTTATTACGCGCTTACCCTCTTCAGCAAGTTTGCGGGCAAGCCATCCGGTTGCGTAACTTTTACCGGCATCGGTGTGAATACCGCTTACAAATATAACCATAATGACGTTTATTTCTTTCTTAAAACAATATAGACAGGTTCAAATGTCAGCGAGACGCGTCCATCGGGACGGCGCACCCACCGACGCTCTATTTCGCGCACCGAAACGTCCGACGGGCGAGCGTTAACGCCCGTTGCGCGACAATGGCGCAGGGCGTCCATCGGAGTATCAAAAAGTTTCATAATCTTGCCGCCATGCAGCTCAAGCACCTCAAATTCTTCAGGAATGATGCGCAAAAGTGACTTTTCGCCAAGATATGGCAACGGAGTGACGCCACATTCGGTCAATTCAGCGAATGTCTGCGGTCCAAAAGTCGAAATGACCGCCAATCCGCCCGGTTCGAGCGCGTCAGCCACACGTCGCAGGAACGCCGCCGGAGAGTTGAACCACTGCATGGTCGATGCGGAAACAACCGCGCGCAGACTGCCCGGAGCGACGTGCATAATCTCAACCTCACCGTCGGCTGCAACAACGCCGTCGGCTGCCGGCGCAAGGTCCCACAAAATCAGCTCATCGGGGTGAATCTTATCGGAATAGAGAGATGTGAACGCACCCGTGCCGACGCCTATTTCAAGCACTCGCCCACCCCTCCGCTTCACATCATGCTTTAGCCATAGTTCAAGCAGATGGGCGGCAATGCGACCCTGAACGGTAGCCTCGCCATCATAAGTATTGACGCCGCGCGCAAAGCGTGCCCCTACCCTCTCCTTGTTAATAATCAGCCGCTTGACTATACTTTTGAAATCGGGCGTATGCGAACCCTCCATTTTTATAATCTCTGCGCGTCCGGTCCATGCTGAAATCTGATTTTCGGGCGGAAAAATACGGTCATCGGCTGAAATCACTGCATAATCCCACCGAAAAGGAACAAATTCAGCGGGAAATTTAAGCAATTCCTGCTGTAATTCCTCAATCGGGCGCGAACCGCGAGCCATATCGCCTGCCCACATCCGCCGGCGGAACTTGGTCAGCGACTGCTCCGTGAGGCGTTCGGCGGTAAGCCTGAACGTCGCCTCCGGTATTCCGCGCGCATCATCTATAGGAAAAGGCGTGCCGTTGACAGCGATGGTCAGCGTCAACGGCAGTTTCACACTCCGCAGAGCCAACTCCGCCGCATGGACGCCGAGCGACCAAGCCAGCACCACCACCTCATCATACTCACCCACTGCCGGGAGCACAAATGAGTCATATCCGGAAACGACGGCTATGTCGTATCCGATAAGCCACGTCGGCTCGCAAACCGGCGGAACCGGAACGCTCCACCCGTTAAAAACGAGCAGCAAACGCGTGTTTGAGTCATTCTTATATATGAAATCTACTCTCATAGTGAACGCAAAACCTCACTCAGGCGCGAAATATCATCCGGTTTTATATCAGTACTAAGCGAAAAGCGCAGACGCTCCGTGCCCGGCGGTACGGTCGGCGTACGTATAGGGAGGACCTTAAATCCGTGTTCGAGCAGCCGGGCAGACAGAGCCAAAGCAGACTCGCTCGAGCCGGTAATCAGCGGGCAGATATGTGAGGGCTCCGCTGTGCCAAGTGCCGACGCAAGCCCGCGCGCCAACGCGGCGAGACGTTCGCGTCTGTCAGACATGGATGGAATACGCTCCATCACGAACCGGCTCCACGCCACATTTAGCGGCGGCAACGCGGTAGAGAAAATCAGCGAGCGCGCCGTATTGACAAAATAGTCATACATTTCCGGAGAACGGCAAACTATGAACGCGCCTACGGAACCTATCGCCTTGCCCAGCGTACCGACAATGAAGTCAACGCCCTCAACGTCAACGGAGAGTCCGAGACCATCGCGCCCACACACACCGACGGCATGCGCCTCATCTACGTAAAGCATCGCGCCGGGATAGCGACATTTTATGCGCGCAATCTCAGCGAGCGGAGCCGTGTCGCCATCCATTGAATAGACCGACTCGACAATAATTAATACATTTTCATAACCGGCGGCTTTCTTCTCAAGAATACGCTCCAAATGCTCCACATCGTTATGTCTGAAACGTTCAAACGGAGCTTTACTGAGCATAATTCCGTCAATTATCGACGCATGAACCAGCTTATCGGCGACAATAAGCGTATTTTCGCGCGCCAGAGCCGCAACCGCACCTGAGTTGACATGATAGCCGGAATTAAAAAGAAGCGCGCGACCGCCGTAATAATCACTCAAAAGTGACTCAAAACGCGAAAATTCAACCTGATTTGCCGCCAATAGTCGCGAAGCCGACGCGCTCAGCGACAGATTTACGCCATATTGCGCCATGAACTCGCGGCGCAACTCAACGTCAGCCGCAATGCCGAGATAGTCATTGCCGGAAAGGTCAATAAGATTTGCACCGGCTGTCTCCACGGGAATCTGCCGGAAATTATGTTGAAGCCGTAGCCGGTCAAGTACCTCCTGATAGCTCATCGGATTATTTCGATGGTTTCCCCTACGAGCTTAGCCAACTCGGCATCAGAAATCACATAAGGGGGCATGACGTAAACATTTTTTCCGAAGGGGCGCACCCAGATTCCGCGCTCGACGCACTTTTTCTGAAACTCGCCCACATTCACCGGCTCTTTCATCTCCATCACGCCAATCGCGCCAAGCACACGTACATCAGCAACCGAGTCAACCTCGCGCGCCAGAGCCAAAAGCCGCTTCAGCTCACTTTCGATATGGGCGATGCGTGACTCCATGTCCTGTTCACAGAGCATTTTGAGACTCTCTAAAGCCACGGCACAAGCCAAGGGATTAGCCATGAACGTCGGTCCGTGCATCATCACGCCTGCCTCGCCACGGGAAATATCGTCAGCCACCTTCTTAGTGGTCAGCACGGCACTCATAGTCATATATCCGCCGGTCAAGCCCTTGCCTATGGTCATGATATCAGGCTCAATTCCGGTATGTTCAGAGGCAAAGCACTTACCAGTGCGCCAAAAACCGGTGGCTACCTCATCGAAAATCAGATAAAGCCCCAGCTCGGTGCAGACGCGGCGCAACTGACGCAGATATTCGGGGTGGTAAAACCACATTCCTCCCGCCCCCTGAACTATCGGCTCGAGAATAACTCCGGCAAGTTCATCGGCATGGCTGCGCAAAAGTTTCTCCATCGGCTCGAAATCGGCAGCATCCCATTCCGCGCCGAAACGCACCCGCGGCTGCGGAGCAAAAAAGCGCACGGGGAGAGCCGAGCCGAACGCGCCGTGCATTCCCGTAACGGGATCGCAGACCGACATGGCGTTCCAAGTGTCGCCATGATATCCGCTGCGGATTGTGGCGAAATTCGTGGCTTTATGTGACCCGGTAGTGCTTATTCGCGCCTGAACAGCCATTTTCATAGCCACTTCTGTTGCAACCGAACCGGAATCGGCATAAAAGATATTATTCATGGACTTCGGAGCCATCTTCAGCAACTGCTTGCCCAGCTCCACCGCAGGCTCGTGGGTCAGTCCGCCGAACATAACATGGCTGACCTTGGACATCTGGCGCGTCAGCGCGTCATTGAGCCGCGGATTATTATAACCGTGAATCTGACACCACCATGAAGCCATGCCGTCAATCAGCGCAGTACCGTCACTAAGGAAAATAGTGCAACCTTCGGCTCTGTCAACCATGTATGTGGGCAGCGGGTCGATGGTCGACGTATAGGGATGCCAAAGATGCCGGCGATCAAATTCGTTGTGTAATTCCATCAAGAATCTGAGGCAAGAGCGGAGTCTCGCCATCGTTTATTATAATGTAATGTTTCGGATTTGCAGCCGAGGGCGACTGGGCGTTGATGCGCGCGCGCACTTCATCGGCAGATAGTCCGTTGCGCGACATGACGCGCGCCACTCTGACCTCCTCCGGTGCAGTTACCTCCCATACGGCATCAACCATACGGTCCAACCCGCTTTCATACAGGATAGCGGTTTCTACAAAAAACAGCTTACTGCCGCTCAGGTCGCGGGCTATGTGTTCACTCAGGTCAGCGGCAACAGCACTATGGACTATCCGGTTAAGCGCGCGCAATTTATCAGACTGGGAAAACACACACGCAGCAAGAGCCGGACGGTTAAGCGTACCGTCAGGGTTTAGGGCATCAGGCGTAACCTCGGAGGCTATGCGCCGACGCATTTCATCATCAGAATCCTGAAGGAAGCGCGCACGCGAGTCGCAGTCATAGACAGGATAGCCCATTGAGCGCAAAATCCGACATACAACAGACTTTCCGGAACCTATTCCGCCGGTAACCGCTATTATTTTCTCCGCGCTCATTACTGACCTAAAGCAGGAAAAGCCGACTTCTGCTCAATCAGATATTCAATCGAGTCAGTAGAAAGCGAAACGCCGCGATAATAATCGGGAATAGCCCCTAAGGTAAGCGGTATTTTCTTTCCGGAACGGTTATAGAAGTCGGCATTGACGGTTATCACGGCATTTTCCGATGAATAAAGGCTCATGGGCAGCAGATAGCTTACGGTAACCTGCGACGGGAACATAACGACGTCATGGGTCGAAGTAGAAGTACCGTGAAGCAACGTAATCGGCACGATACGCGACTTAGAGATAAGCGGCTCTACCGGCACAGTAATCGTAACTCTGTCCGGAATTACCCTGACTCCGCTTTCAGGATGAATCCTGACTTCCGCAACAAGTGTGTCCTTAACATTCGTGCAGCTAAGAGTCATGGTCCGGACTGAGGTAGGCACTGCCGACAGATGGCGGGCACTGTAAACGGTCACGGTATCGGGGCTGACCGTTATCGGTCCGGAAATCACACATTGGGGACTCGGAACGACCTGCACATCCGGAACAACAATAGCCGTCGAACCGGGGCGGTCCGTGTAGACCAAACTCAATGAGTCAGGACGGATGCTAACCACCTGTGAACTTGATGAGAAAATGGAGCGCACACGCGCTGTTAGCTCCTGTTCTGGGAAAGCTATGCGATCCTTAAGCGGATAGTTGGTAAATTCATCGTAGCGAAGCCTCAACGAAGGTACTCCGTTCCAGAAATAACCGGCAAGGGTGGTTCCTTTGTCGCGCACGTTAACCTGTAGGATTTTCGGCACATCGGACACAAAGACAACCTCCGGCGGGACATCCGTAATCTCCAATTTTACCTCAATGTCACGCTGCGAGTCATCATTAAGCGACATGATAACCCAGAAGCCATAGCTGACAAGGAGAAACAGCATATAGATAAGCACATCTTTCCCGCGCGAGCTATGAATCAACACACGCCCGCGCCGGATAAGTGTCTTTATCGATTTAATCAGCTCTCCGTCAGCCACGTTCCTTTCAGAAGCTATTATTTCTGGTCGGCGTTAACCGCGTTGGCAGCATCTGCCTGAGCCTCGGCTGCCGAGGGATAAATCATTGATTTCTCAACCTTGATTTTCACTCCGGGAGCAACTTCAAGGGTAAAAGTGGTATCGCCTACTTCAGCAATTTTTCCGTGAATACCTCCGGCGGTCAGAACGCGGTCACCCTTCTGGAGACCGTCACGAAACTTTTTGGTCTCTTTCTGACGCTTCTGCTGCGGACGAATCATGAAGAAATAGAAAACCACGATAAGGAGAATCAACATTCCCCAGCTTGAAAAAGCGGACTGTTCCATGCTAATTTATTTTTTAGAGTTATTAAATGACTTGTTAATCCTGCCCTCGGCGCGAAGTTTTTCGGTAATAGCGGCAAGTATACCATTGACAAACGCACCGGAACGCGACGTAGAGTACCAGTTAGCTATCTCGACATACTCATTGGCGGTTACCTGAAGCGGAATTTTGGGGAATTCCATAATCTCGGCAAGCGCAGTACGCAGAATGACAATATCCATCAGGGCAAGACGCTCCGTATCCCATTTGCTTGTATTGACAAATTCATCGATAAGTTCGCGATATTCATCCATGTTGCTGACAACGGTATCAAACAACTTGGCTCCGAATTCAGCGTCCTCCTCATCCTTGAACTCGGGAAGAAGTTCGGCGTCGACACCCTCCTTGGCAATAGTGCGCAAGGTTTTAAGGGCGAAGCTTGACATGACTTCAAGGTCATCATTCCAGAAAATAGACTTGGACTCCAAGGCTTCGGCAAGGTCATCAGACGGCAAAATGACATGACGCATCAGGTTACGCCACAATTCCGCATCATCTTCAACCGTTTTCTGTCCCGGCGCGTCCATATATTCCTTATAATATGTCGAAGCGACTACGGAAGCAAGCAGATGTTCTATCAGAACCGGGTCATCGGCAAACTCAAACGGAGTCTTTTCCATGAGTTCCGACAGCTGCGTATTGCCGGCAATCATGGCGATGTATTCCGAGTCAACAAAGCGACGGTCAGGATTCAGGTCCTCATCTGTGGGCAAATACTTTGCGGCATTGGCGTCAAGATGCTCGGCTTGCGCCTTGACAAGCTCCACAGGGAGCCAGAGCAAAGTATTATAAAGGTCATAGGCGCGGTCAAGCGAACGACGAAGGTCATTACGACAGCCGGCAAGCACCGAGCGGGTATCAGAAAATCCCTGAAGGGTCTCGACGAGCATCTTCGCGCCCATTTCCATACCGCGGACGGTGAAATCAGGATTGGTCCGAAGTGCGTCGACAACTGCCTCGGTCTTTATCAAGGTAGTACGGATAACGGATGTCCAGAAAGCGATTTCATCACCTACTTCAGGCGACTTAATCTTCGACAACAATCGGTAAAACGTTGACTTTTTAAGTCGGGCGACTGCCTCGGGAACCGCGGCATCGAAACTGCGCATACGGTCACCGTTAGCTAAAATCAGCGAGCGCACCTCATCATTCCCCATCAGCGCGGACGACATTTTGGTATCCATAAATTTCGCACCGCTTATAGCCCCCTTCACCTGAGGAGAAACAGCACCTTCGGTAATTACGCGCCTTCCTGACAGTTCAAGTATAAACAAAAGCAGTTCCGCATAGGCCTGATAAGAATACCGGCGGTCAGGCGACGACGTTTCAACGGGCATCTCAATTTTAAATTCGCTTCGTGTCAGCATATAACTATAAAGCATCTGCACGACTTTCAGGCGAATTAACACACGATTGACCATTATAGTTGAGAATATTTAAAAGTTCTTTCTGTTGTTTTTACATCTGCAAAGTTACGCAGAATCCGCGAAAAGCACAAAAATTAGGGGTGTGATTTTTCTCACACCCCTAAAATAAGCTAAAAGCTTAATTTTTCTTATTCCTTAACGCGTTCAACGTATGAACCGTTACGGGTATCGATTTTAACTTTATCGCCGGTGTTGCAGAACAGAGGCACACGTACGGTAGCACCGGTCTCCACAGTAGCGGGCTTAAGGGTATTCGTAGCGGTATCGCCCTTGATGCCGGGCTCGGTATAGGTAATTTCGAGAACCACGGATGTAGGCATTTCGCATGTCAGGACAGTCTCGCTGGCTGCATGAACCATAGCTTCACAGATGTCACCGTCCTTAAGGAATTCAACACCCTCGATGCTCTCACCGGGAACGATAATTTCTTCCCAAGTCTCAGTGTGGAGGAAATGGTAACCCATCTCATCCTTGTAAGAATACTGATAGGGACGACGCTCGATACGTACTTCCTCTACTTTTACGCCGGAGTTCCAAGTCTTATCAATTACGCGGCCGGTACGGACATTCTTAAGCTTTGTACGAACGAAAGCCGGACCCTTGCCGGGTTTAACGTGAAGGAACTCAACGATGAAATAGTACTGGCCATCGATATCGAGGCACATTCCGTTTTTAAAATCAGCAGTAGTTGCCATAAAAATTCTTTATAATACGCAGTTTGTGTTTATTTTCGCTTGGCAAAGGTACGCAAAATACCTCAATCTTGCAAATCTTTGCCAAGTTACTCTGTTTTTTTTGCTGCGGCTCGGAGATTATTTCATCCTCGTGCAGCGGACGGGGAGGGCGTCAACCATACTTTTCATGCCTTCAGAGTAATAAGGGGCTGTATAAGTTACTGTATTTGTGGCAGAAGTAGGAAGCACGGTATTGGGACCTGTAACCCAAAGGAAAGCATTCTCGCCACGATACAAGTCAAATAATGTAGTATATCTGTATGGGTCAGCCCGTAATCCTCCCCGAGGTAGTTCACCCAAGCCTTCCCAGGAGGAAATCATAGTCCATGCTCCCGGAGGGGTCTCGGGCTGCTTTTCATCCGGCGGTAACACCCATCCTTGTGGAGATGGATCCTGAGGAGTCCAATTCATTGCAGAGGGGCTGACAGACCAAGCAGTTGTTCTACCAACTGTCTGACCCATATAATTCTTGTTTGCCAAAGTCGTAGCAGTTGAACCGCCGGTATGATAAACCATCTTGTAAGGCCATTTTACGGCACTTGTTTGTTGTGCCTTAAGGTCATTAGTAGTAGTTTTGCCTGCGTGTTGATAAATAAGCATGCTGGCTGATTCTCCGGATGCGAGTTTATGCCTGAGATTTGTCAGTTCTTTGCCGTTAATGTCATATACCGGAGCTTTCCAATGCGGGAATGGGTCTTTTCTATTCCACTGATAGTAAAAACCCGTGTCGCCGGGTTTCATAGCTCCGATGTTGCGGTCCATGGTAGACTGTCCGAGTTCTGCAGGATTATAATTTGTGATCCACAGATGCCAGCTCCAGAGATATTCGCGCTGTTCCACAGGCTTACCATCCTCGCTTTTCTTGCGGATTCCCACAATGACGTTTCCTTCCGCTCCGGTGGTCTTGAAGAAGATCTCACTTCTGGTGGGGTTTCTATCGTTATAGGGATCTTTAAATGCGGCAGGGTCTAACTCATCTTTAGTACCCCCCTTTACTAAAAATGTTTGTTTGAAATTGTTGAAATCTGCAATCTTCACCGGCAGCCACATGGCGCCGGCGCTTTCATAATAGTCGCCGTTATTTGTGAGCAAACCTACGTAGTCGCAGAAAT
>CAZPHN010000011.1:0-65789 GCA_964586765.1 uncultured Bacteroides sp. | reverse complement strand
CTATATTCTGCCGGGTGGACAAAAAAGAAAAACGCTAAAAATCAAGTGATTTTCAACGTTTTGCGGTGGAAGTTCGGACTTCCTTGTGATCCGTCTGGGGCTCGAACCCAGGACCCCAACATTAAAAGTGTTGTGCTCTACCAGCTGAGCTAACGAATCTCCTGCGTTTTGCGAGTGCAAAGTTAGAGAGTTTTTTTGAGGTGTGCAAGTTTTTTTGTGATTTTTTTGATAAAAAGGATTTTTTGCGGCATTTTTGTTATATTTGCAGAACGAAAAAGCACTATTTGATATGAAAACGATTTCAAATGAAGAGTTTGGCGGCGAACGTCCGCTTTTCGCATCGAAAGATTTGCGTCTTGAGCACGTAACGTTTCATGCCGGAGAATCGGCTTTGAAGTGTTGTGAAAATATTGAAGCTATTGAGTGTCTTTTTGAGGGTAAGTATCCTTTTTGGCATACAAAGGGGTTCCGTGTGGATAAGTGTGTTTTCACTCCCGGTGCACGCGCGGCTCTGTGGTATTCATCAGATTTGGTAATGACCGACACTCAGGTCGACGCGCCCAAGATGTTTCGCGAAATGGTGCGTTTGTCGCTCACAGGAGTGAAAATTCCGGATGCTCAGGAAACTTTATGGCATTGCAAGGATGTCACCCTGCGGAACGTCGAAGTAAATAATGCTGACTATCTTTTCATGCATTCGGAAAATATCGATATTGAAAATTACCGCCAACAGGGTAATTATTCGTTTCAATATTGCAAAAACGTTGAAATCCGCAATGCGGTTATTGACTCGAAAGATGCCTTTTGGGGCACTGAAAACGTGACCGTTTATGACACGGAGCTGACCGGCGAGTATCTTGGCTGGCATTCTAAGAACTTAAAATTGGTACGCTGTAAGATTTCCGGTACACAGCCGCTCTGCTACTGCGAAAATCTCGTTTTGGAAGATTGCACCTTCGGTGATGACGCCGACCTTGCCTTCGAGGATTCGACGCTCAATGCCGTAGTGAATTCAAATATTGTCAGTGTCAAGAATCCGCGTTCCGGCAGCATAAAGGCAAAATCCATCGGTGAACTGATAATTGATGAGAATATTCTTGCCCATGCCGACTGTAAAATAGAAACCGAGAAATGAACGCCGCATTTGACTGTCCGCCCGACCGCCGCGGGTCCGGCTCGATGAAATGGGATGAGAATCCGAAGGCACTCCCGCTTTGGGTAGCCGACATGGATTTCCAGACCGCACCCTGCGTAATCGAAGCCCTGCGGCGCAGGGTTGACCACGGTGTGTTTGGCTACACATTAGTGCGACCGCAGTATTACAGCGCGCTTCAGTGGTGGTTCGCTACATACCATGGGTTGGAACTCACCCGGGAGTCCGTAATGTACGTTCCCGGAGTAGTTCCTGCACTTTCAGCTATTATCAAAGCGTTGGTAAAGCCCGGTGACGGAGTGATTGTTCAGACTCCGGTCTACAACTGCTTTTTCTCATCGATCCGTAACAATGGCTGCCGAATTGTTGAAAATCCTTTGCGCCGAGTGAATATTTCTGAAGCAGAGTTCACTTATGAGATGGACTTTGACAACTTGGAGGAAGTAGCATCCCGACCGGAAAACACAATGCTGCTGCTCTGCAACCCGCATAATCCGGCAGGGCGAGCATGGACAGCCAAAGAGCTACAGCGCGTCAGCGATATTTGCCGACGCAACGGTGTCATAGTGGTCAGCGATGAAATTCACTGCGACCTGACTATGCCCGGATATAAATATGTACCCTACCCGACCATTGACCCGACGGCGATTGCATGTCTGTCACCATCCAAGGCATTCAATACCGCCGGACTGCAGATTGCCAACATAATCTGCCCCGACGCGGAACAGCGTCAAAAAATTGACCGCGCAATCAATATCAATGAGGTCTGTGACGTCAATCCCTTCGGCATTGAAGGGCTGATTGCCGCATATTCAGAAGCCGGATATGAATGGCTCGAAAATCTACGCTCCTATCTTTTTGAGAACTACCGTTTCCTGTGCGAATACATCGCGCATAATCTCCCGGGAGTCCCGGTAACAAAACTGGAGGCTACATATCTGCCTTGGCTTGACATAAGCCGGTTTAACATCCACTCAGAGGAGCTTGAGGAGCAGATTTTAGAGCATACCGGCGTATGGGTCAATTCCGGCACAATGTACGGCAAAGACGGATTCATCCGAATTAATATTGCGTGTCCGCGCACAACTCTTGAAGAAGGATTAAGACGTATCTGCGAATATCTTAAATGTCTCGGATAGAGCTTATTCAGTCAGGTCAGAAACTTACCTTCAGCCAATTGCTTCAGCTGACGGTCAAGCTGTCATTGCCAGCAATGATGGCACAACTGTCAAGCATCATGATGCAATATATCGATGCATCGATGGTAGGACGACTCGGAGCCGATGACTCAGCCGCCGTCGGGTTAGTCTCGACGTCGCTATGGCTCTTCTGGGGCATCTGTTCGGCTGTAACCATGGGATTTTCCGTTCAGGTTGCTCATCGAATCGGCGCGTCTGACTATGACGACGCACGCAAAATACTCCGCCAATCCATTACCGCCTGTCTGATTTTCTCGGTAGTTGTTGCCTTGATAGGAGCCGCGATAAGCGTACCGCTACCCCACTGGCTCGGAGGCACGGAGACTGTCTGTCCCAAGGCTACTCTCTACTTCCTTGTCTTTGTACTTGCCCTGCCGTTGCTCACCATGAATTATCTGGCAGGGGGAATGCTCCGCTGCGTGGGCAATATGAAAGTTCCGGGAGGTCTGAACGTAATGATGTGCATTCTTGACGTCGTTTTCAACTTTTTCCTTATCTTTCCGTCACACCATTTCGATATTGGCGCGCTGACAATCACGCTGCCGGGCGCGAACCTCGGAGTACTCGGAGCCGCCCTTGGCACGGTTATAGCTGAAATCATCACTGCCGGACTGATGATGTGGTATCTCTGCACACGTGAAAAAGGGATAGCCATAAAAGGGCTTCCGGGCAGTTATCGCCCCACCCGCCGGGTTATCAAACGGGCGTTTAAGGTCTCGGCACCCATGACGCTGGAACATGCGGTAATCTGCGGCGCACAGATAGCCATCACCGTCATCGTGGCTCCGTTAGGCATCATGGCGATAGCAGCAAACGCCTTTGCCGTGACCGCGGAAAGCATCTGCTATATGCCCGGCTACGGAATAGGCGACGCAGCGACGACGCTTGTCGGACAGAGCTATGGCGCAGGACGTAAAGACCTTGCGCGCCGCTTCGGATACATTACGACCGGGCTCGGCATGGCAACAATGAGCCTCATGGGCGTTCTGATGTGGTTCGGCGCGCCATGGGTAATGGAACTTATGAGCCCCGTCAAGGAAATCTGTGACTTAGGCGTTGATGCGCTTCGGATTGAGGCATGGGCGGAACCGATGTTTGCCGCCTCAATCGTGGCATACGGAGTAATGATAGGCGTCGGTGACACAATCATTCCCGCCGCAATGAACTTCGGTAGCATCTGGTTAGTCAGATTGCCGCTTGCCGCGCTGTTTGCACCTCGGATGGGACTTAGCGGCGTCTGGCTTGCAATGTGTATCGAACTTAGCTTCCGCGGAGCAATTTTCCTTTGGCGACTTATTTCCGGCGCGTGGCTCAAAAAAGGTCTATAAATATTCGCTTAAATGTCGCACAAAATAGTCAAAATGTCATAAATTGGGGGGGGTAAGAGGTCTTGTCTGAATATTTCATATCTTTGCATATGATTAGAATATTTCTGACAATCCTCCTGATATTATGCACCCTGACATCAGCCCGGGGACAGATAGAGAATATTGCGGCTTTTCATGAGGCTACGGCGCAGAATTCAGGCAAGATTCAGCAGGAGATGATTTATCTGCATCTTGACAATACTTCCTACTATCGTGGTGACAGATTGTATTTTGCCGGATATCTCGTAACGGCGAGCCGACTCACTCCGTCAACCCTGAGTCAGACCGTCTACATAGAATTGCTCAATCCCGGTGGCAAAATTATAGACCGATGTGTGCTCAAGCCACACCTCGGCAGGTTTCACGGCTCTTTGCTTGTTGATGAAACTCCTTTTTATTCCGGATATTATGAAATTCGCGCATATACCAAATATATACTTAACTTCGGGCAGCAGGCCATATATTCGCGTGTTATCCCGGTTTTTGCCGAGCCTAAGGTTGAAGGAAATTGGGCAGACCGCCGTATGCTGAAATACGGCTCCGCAAAACATCAGTTCTCCCGCCCCAAACCGATGAAAATAATTCCTAAACCATTGGATGAGGAGAAAGACGTTATTGTAAAACTGGATGCAGGTGCAGATAGTGTTGCGATAACTGTTACATCAGACAAGTTTGACACTTTGGGTGCCACTTTTGCTTGTCGGGGAGAACTTTGCGATAGGGCAATTATTGACCTTAGCGAAGGTTCATCGGCAACATTCAAAACCGCACGCTCCCGGTTTCCATCAGGCGTCATTCAGTTAACATTATTCAATGCCACTGGAGAACCAGTTGCGGAAAGATTGTTTTTTAACAACAAACATGATTTCGTCAACATGGAGTATCACTTTGACAAAACGCAGTATGCTCCATACGAACCGATAGAGCTGACTGTAAAACTCTCCCAACCAATACCGTTTTCACTCTCAGTTACCGATGCATCAGAGCATGTCGGCAACCAGTCGGATATACGCTCCGAACTGCTTTTGGCTCAGGAATTGAGAGGATATGTTCCTGATATTGCCGACTATATCGACAACCCCGATAGCCTGCTGACCGTCAGGGGGCGTAATCGTTACAAATGGAGCCATCTTGCGGGTATGGAACCTTGGGATATAGTCCAGTTGCCCGAACAGGGCATTGAGGTGCATGGCTCTGTTCAGGGTGCATTGCGTAACAAGGGGAAAGAAGACGTAACCGTTACCGTCATGCTCAATGATATTAAGAACGATACCACAACTTATATCGATGAGTTTGTAACGGACAGTCAGGGCAATTTCGCTTTCCGTGGAGACCTCACCGGAGAATGGATGATGTCTCTCTCCGCAACTCAAAAAGGTAAGCGCAAAAGGCATCGGATACTTCTGGACAGAAGCATGCGCCCACCGGTTCGCGGTTACGACGTCGCGGAAATGCAATATGCTATGTCAGGAAGTCCCATAATTATGACCGACTCGGTTGACTCTGATGAAAAGCTATTGAAAGAACTTGAACGCAGGGGCGTACGACGGCTAAAGGAAGTGGAAGTAAAGGCGGTCGGCGGACATGCCGCTGATGTCAAACAATACATTGAAAACGCTGTAACGAGTTATGATGTTGCGGAAGCGCGAAATCTCTTACAGGATCAGGGAAAGAAATTTATCCGTCGCCTAAGCGACATTATGCCACTCATAGACCCGAATTTCAACTTTAAAAGTGATAAATTACTTTACGGCAGCAAGCAACCTCTATATGTTATTGATGAAGACTTAGCCACTAACGATAAAATCTTACAGTATTCTGATATCGACTCATCGAACCCGGCTGACCTCTCAGTTGATATGGTAAAGAATGTGTATATCAATACTCAGCCGCATGCAATCGGTGAATATGCAATTCGATACTTTGAATCAAGCCTCGATTTGACTGATGATTTTGTACCTCCGGAACTTATCGAGTGGGCAAAACATGACCCAACCAGCGCGCAAGCGCGTCAAGCACGAGACTTCAGAGCCTCCTTCTATCAGGCATTAGCCTTGCGATTATTCGGTTGTGTGATTTTTGTCGAACTCAACACTAATGGAGCCGGATTTATACGTCCCGGAATGCGCCGCAGCATTATCGAGGGATATACTGAGTGTGAAACATTTAAGCATGTTGATTATCACACCGCTCCACCGGTTGAGCATGATTATCGGCGCACTCTCTATTGGAATCCGGAGGTTATTCCGGATGAAAACGGTATTGCAAAAATCAGATTCTACAATAACGATACCGCGACCAGTTTTAATGTTACAGCCTCAACTATAAGCGAGGATGGCAAGATTGGCGCAATCAGATAATATCTTACCATGAAATTCATTATTATTTCTTTATTAACACTATTGATGCCGTTTGTAGCGAAGGGGCAGATGTCGGCGATTGACTCGCTGGCGGTTTACCATGCAACTACGGCTGAAAACTCCGGCAAGATTCAGCAGGAGATGATTTACCTGCATCTTGACAATACTTCTTATTATCGCGGGGACCGTATCTTCTTCGCCTGCTATCTCGTGACATCCGGACATCTTAAACCATCCAATCTGAGTAAGACGGTATACGTAGAGCTGCTCAACCCCAACGGCAAAATCATTGACCGCTGCGTGTTGCATCCTGAGAATGGACGCTGTCACGGCTCTTTACTCGCCGATGAAACTCCATTCTACTCCGGCTATTATGAAATCCGCGCCTACACCCGATATATGCTCAATTTCGGACCGGAGGCAATCTTCTCGCGTGTAATCCCAATTTATGCTGCCCCCCAAAAGGAGGGAAATTGGGCGGAACGCACAATCCTGAAACACGACCCGAAGACTATGCCGATGTCGCGACCAAAGACGCCAAAAATTGACAAAGTTGACCTGAAGTTCTACCCGGAAGGTGGACATTTGGTCAGTGGGTTGCCAGCACGAGTCGCTTTTGAATTGACTGACAACAAGCAACGACCGCTGACCGACATTTCCGGACGTATCGTTGACCGCACAAATGACAGCATCGTTGCCACTTTCCGTAGCGGTCATATGGGGCGCGGAACAATTAACTTCACGCCTGCCACTCGCCGATATTCCGCTGAAGTAATAGTTGATGGCAAACGCTATTGGTGTGACCTGCCCAAGGTGGAGCAGAGCGGAATAGCCTTGAAAGTTGACAACTTGGAGGACTCCATTGAGGTCTCCATAAGCCGCACGCCCAATTTTCCCACAGAAGCGGTAGGTGTGAGCCTGACATGCCGCGGCGAACTCTATGGACGCAGCATTGTTGACCTCTCAGAACAAAGCTCCGTCTCGTTCAAGATGTCGACCGCCAAATTGCCCACGGGAGTGTGCCAACTGACACTCTTCAACGCTGCGGGGCAGCCTATCGCCGACCGACTTTTCTTTCACAATCGCCATGAGTTCATCAACATAGGGTACTCGTTTGACAAACCCGCCTACCGACCGTTTGAGAAAGTGGAACTGACAGTAAACCTGACCGACTCCAAAACCGGCGCGCCCGTATCAGCTCCCTTTTCAATCTCCGTGACTGATGCCGACAACCATGTCGCCAACGGGTCTAATATGATGGCGGATTTGCTTCTTAGTTCCGAAATCAAAGGCTACGTGTATAACCCTGCCTACTACTTTGAGGACGGAAAAGAGGAAGAATTAGACAATCTGCTGATGGTGCAAGGTTGGCGTCGATATCGCTGGAGACAACTCGCCGGGATGGAGGAAATACGCCTTGATTCACTCCCCGAGCAGGGAATAGAAATTCGCGGTCAGGTACTTGAACGACTTCGCGACAAACCCAGAGCCGCAATCTCCGTCTCTGCATTATTAAGTAAACTGGACACGTTCGGAGTCATAAAAACCTTTACTTTTGTAACTGATGACAATGGCAGGTTCTTATTGCGTGACAGCTTATTTGGCGACTGGATGATGATTACTTCCTCTTCTAATAAAAAGAAGGTAAGCAATAACCGGATATTGCTTGACACGAGTGAAAGACCGGAACCTCGCTTATATTATCCCGGAGAACTAAACGCAGAGCTTGACAGTATAATGAAACCGGAAATTTCCTCATCGGACTCTACTGACTCTGACTCAAAACTTATTATTCCCGGTGCGAAATTGTTAAATGAGGTGGAGGTTACCGCTAAATATGGCACAGCTTGGGAGATGGCTCAATATATGGAAAACTCTGTTGCAAGTTATGATATAACAGATGAGGGCAATCGACTTCGCGATGGTGGGAGTAAATTTATAAAAACCCTTAAGGATGTTCTGCCTGAGATGGACTCCAATTTTTATTATGTAGGAAAACAATTAATGTATAACGGGAAAAAGCCGTTGTTTTTCGTCGAACCTGAGTTTGGAGATAATAAAGGAGTGGTTAATGAATTGATGGGAATAAGGGAAGTCATTGATTCAGATATGGGACCTATTGAGATATTCAAACCTGAAGATATGCCTCTTGATTATGTCAAAAAAATATTCATAAATACTCAGCCTTCTGTTATTGCGAAATATTACTGTCTATATATAGGAGAATATAGTCTTGACTCTCTTATGGCAGCCGACAGAGTTTGTGGTTGCGTGGTGTTCCTTGAGTTACACCCTGATAAACGGACAGAAATGGGACGAGGTATGCGCCGAAACACCATAAAAGGTTATTCTACGAACATTGAGTCTTATTATGAGCCGAATTATACAGATAATCCACCCGTCGAGCCGGATTATCGGCGCACTCTTTATTGGAACCCATTAATTAACTCAGACCCTAATGGACAAAAAATAATTGAGTTCTTCCTCAATGGCAAAGGATTAAACAACCATAGTCTGATTATTTCCGTAGTTACGCCACTAATTCATTGAAACTATTATGCTTATGAGTAGAATAGCTCTGACAATCCTCTTGATATTATGCACCCTGACATCAGCCCGGGGACAGATAGAGAATATTGCGGCTTTTCATGAGGCTACGGCGCAGAATTCAGGCAAGATTCAGCAGGAGATGATTTATCTGCATCTTGACAATACTTCCTACTATCGTGGTGACAGATTGTATTTTGCCGGATATCTCGTAACGGCGAGCCGACTCACTCCGTCAACCCTGAGCCAGACCGTCTATGTCGAATTGCTCAATCCCGGTGGCAAAATTATAGACCGCTGTGTGCTCCGCCCACATCTCGGCAGGTTTCACGGCTCTTTGCTCGTTGATGAAACTCCTTTCTATTCGGGATATTACGAAATTCGCGCCTATACCAAATACATGCTTAACTTCGGCGAAGAAACAATCTATTCGCGCACAATTCCGGTGTTTCGTGAGCCGAAGACAGAGGGAGATTGGACAAATCGCTCGATGCTTGAATATGACAGCAAGACTTTGGCTTTTGAACGCCCAAAGCCTGAAAAGAAAACATCCAAGCTTAACGCGTGCTTCTTTCCTGAAGGTGGACATCTTGTTGACGGACTGGAATCAACCGTAGCTTTTGAAATCTACGATGATTTTCATCGCCCTATCCAAGCATCAGGAATAATTACCGACACAAAAGGTCGAGAGGTCGCTTCGTTTCAATCCGGAACAATGGGTCGCGGAAGTTTTGTCTTTATTCCCGACAGCAACGAAAAATATCGAGCAGAAATTGTTGCCGCCGGGAAAAGCTACCTTCTTGATTTGCCTAAAGTTGAAAAGGAAGGAGTGGTGCTTCATATCGGTTCGCCGACCAATGGTGTTGACAGTGTGGAAATCACCATAGGTCGAAGCCCCGGATTCTCATCTGACACATATGGAGTCAGCCTCAGCTGCCGGGGGCGTCTCTGCTACCGCGCGATTGCAGACCTCAGCTCCACTCAACGGGTCAGTTTCAAGGTGTCTCGCTCTAATTTTCCTACAGGAGTAATTCAAACCACGCTTTTTGACACTGACGGAACCGTACTGGCTGACAGGCTGTTTTTCAACAATAAGCATGACTTTCTTGAAGCCCGGTATACGTTCAACAAGGAAATCTATGACCCCTTTGAGCCCGTTGAACTCGAAGTAAACATAACATCAGCCCTCTCCGGTGCGCCGCGCAACATCCCCTTCGTTATATCAGTCACCGATGCTGAAAACGAGATTGACTATGGTTCAAACATGCTTGCCGACCTCCTGCTCGCATCTGAAATCAAGGGCTACGTATACCGTCCGGTCTACTACTTCGAGCAGCCGGATGATCCTGTGCGCCGGCGTGAACTCGATGAGTTACTGATGGTACAGGGTTGGCGTCGCTATAATTGGGCGTATCTCACCGGTTTGAAAGAACATCCGATAGCCGAGATGCCCGAACGCGGTATTGAAGTCAATGGTCTTATGCTCAGTTCACGCACGAACCGACCTCAACCGGGAGTTGGCATTTCAGCATTGTTTTATGATATGAGTGAAGCTACCACATTGGGGTCCAGAGACATGCTTTACGACTCAAACATTACCGACAGCTTAGGTCGTTTTGCAATCAATGCTGAACTCAGTGGGAACTGGATGATGACTCTTACCGCCAACGACAAGAAAGGCGACATAGCAAATCATCGCATACTCCTTGACCACAGTAAACGCCCCGGTCCGAGAGCGTATGACCACGGAGAACTGCAATGCGAGCAGCGTTCAGCTCCTTTGGTCTCACTAACCGACACCATTGATTCTGAAGATAATTTTTTCAGCCCGAAATCGGGTACTCTGTTGAAGGAAATTGAGGTAGTAGGAGAGGTAAACCGTTATGCCGCCGCCCGATATATTGACAATGCATCGGTCTGTTATGATATTTCTGCGGCACGCAACATACTCCAAGACCATGGGAAAAACTACATTCGCCACCTTTCCGATTTGCTCCCACTTATTGACAATAACTTTTTCGTTACCTCCACCCAACTTACTTACAAAGGCAAAGAGCCAATCTTTGTTCTTGACAAAGAAATGGGGACCAACAGTCAGACGGCTAAATACAACAATCTTCAGCCTGCACTCGCCGCCGACATTCCTCTATATATGATTAAAAACGTATATGTCAACAACACCAATGACGCCATCATTGAATATGGAATGCCTATTGCCGCCGACGACGCTTTCATTGAATCCTGCAAATTCATTGACCCGGCGGCTCGCCGCGACTATGTAAAGGAAGTCTTAACCCATAGCAGTGCCATCAAGGAAATGGCAGACAGCTCACGCGTATATGGCGGAATGCTGGCAGAAGAGTATGCCTCTAAACGCTTTGGTTGCGTAGTATTTCTGGAACTTATCTCCTCGCATCGCGAAAAGATTCAGCCCGGAATGCGTCGCACCGTCATTGAGGGCTACACTAACCCGGTAGAGTTCTACTCCCCTGATTACTCCGACTCTCCGCCCCTCCCCGATGACCGCCGGCGCACCCTCTATTGGAACCCGAATGCCCTACCGGGTCGTAAACTCCGCTTCCATAACAACGCCTCCCCGTCACGCCTACGGGTGACCGTCAGTGCCCTCGACCCAACGGGTCACATCCTTCGCTAAAAAACTTATAAATATTCGCCTAAATATCCTACAAATTAGTCAAAATGTCATATATCGGGGGGGGTAAGAGGCAGTCCTAAATTTTTTATTATCTTTGCATTACAATTATATCTTCCACATTTCAAATATTTCACTTATGAAGAAGTTAGCCTTATTTCTAATGGCATCGATTGTCACCCTTTCCGGCTGCAAAACCGCCCCCAAAGAAGAACTCCGCCGCGATGACGGTCTTTACAACACCTTCACCATTGAAGGCGCGACCATTACGCCCGAGGTTTTGAACAAAGAAAAAGTTGTAATGATGCAGAACCTCTCCATGACAGACATTCCTGACCACGAAATGCTGATGCTTTATCCCCACTCAGGTATGCTGCTCAGTACTACAAACGAAGTGCTGAAAACCTTATTCCCGAATGTCAAAACCTACGTACTTGACGGCAAAAAAGTTTCAAAAAAAGATTTTTATGCAGAACCATCGCAGATGCTCTTTACTGTTAAGTATGCGGACGGCACTCTGACCGCCACAACCCGCGAGGATTTGAATGATAACAGCGTTCCCTATACCGGAGTTAGCGAAGAGGGCGTTAAATGGTATATCGAATGTCTTCTTAACGGCGTAACCATTCCGGAAAGCATTGTAGTGAACAACCCGATGACTATGCCTGAGCATTCGATTATCAATGGCACGAACTATCTGATGGTTACACCGGAAAAAGCCATAGAGGAAGCAAAAACTCCGGGCGCAGGATTCTACCTATCAATGTATGGCTCTATTCCTGAACTATCCATACTCACTAATGCCTATCGTTTAGAATACGGCATTGGTCCGAGCGACAGCAAAGTGACGCTACCGGTCAACGGTCTCAAATCGCTTGCAGTAAAAAACATTGTAGAGGCAATTCCCAACCCCATCGAAGAGGTTACCGCGATTTCCTGCACAACCGATTCAGTAACCGTTTTCCTCCTCTCGCCCGAAGCCCGCGACCAAATCGCCGCAGAGCTCGCCATGCGCCAGAACTAACCCCACCAAATATTAAAAAAGGTGTTACGTAAATACTTTTTTGCTTTGTTTTTCGGAGCAGTTTCTGTGAGTGGAGTTGCGCAATCAATTGATGAAAAGATTGGCAATGCCATGAACGCCTCCGATTGGTTTGCACTTGATTCAATCTATAACGCTGCGCCAAAGGATTCGATAAATCCATTTCTCGAAGTCTTCTCCCGTTGCCTTATAGGCAACCGCTTGAATAGAACCGACGTGTCAATTCCCGCATTTCAAGAGCTTTTAAATTCAGGGCAACTTGACTTGGGAAATATGATTTCATCCGTTCAAATGTTTGGCATGGATTTGAGCAGAGAAGGCTTGAATGCCGAAGCCGCGTCAATGATTAACGCTATCATAGCTCAAACCAAACAATATTTAGATTCCGCCGCGCTTGAGAATTTAATAGCAGCCGCCAAACGATATTCAGCTCTATCTGAATATAAACCGTTTCAAATTGAGTTTCCCTATAATGAGGATGCTATAATTCCGTTCTCTATCGTACCTGTCGGTCCCAAAGAAAAGGGTTCGGTACTGATGCACTTAACAAACAGCACTATAAACGGCATTGACGCAGATATTACATTTGATACAGGTGCAGGAACAAACGTCATATCCCACGAAATGGCTGAAAAATATAATCTTATTCCTTTAGAAGGAACGCAGATTACGGTTGCAGGAATGGGTAACAGTGAGGGTTATTTCGCAATAGCAAAAGAGCTCAAATTAGGAAACATAATTGTTAAAGACGTTCCTTTTGTGGTCACCTCTCTTTCATCACACAATGAAGAAGCTGACCAGTATATAAGCAGCTTTAATATTGTCGTAGGAAGCGAGCTTATGCTAAGGCTTAAGGATTTGACAATTGATTTTTCATCAAATAACATTATTGTTACCAAAGAAGTAGCTCCTCGCAGTAATGTCGTCACACCAAATATGTGCTTTTCATCGGGCATGAACTTACTGACAAAAGGTATAATCCTTGGAGATGCAACAATTATGTGTCTTGATTCCGGCGATGCGGCTTTCGGTTCATTAAGTTCCGGTTTCTATGAGAAACACAAGGAATATGTTACAAAGAATGGACGCCTTGATACTGTCAGGGCTGCCGGAGTTGGTGGAGCAGCCGAGCTTCCTTGCTATTACGTTCCTGATATGGACGTAACAATTGGAGGAACAACCGTCAATCCAACAGACCTTATTGTAAAAACTCAGCCTGACAAATCAATAATGGCGTATGACGCCAATATTGGACTCCGCACATTAATGCTTTACAGCAAAGTTCACTTCAATATGGTAGAATTTATCGTTACCACTGAATAATTTAATCCAAAAATAAGTAACCGGTTCACGCGCTCATGGCATGAACCGGTTACTTATTTGGTCCTAATCAAAACTTAACGACGGCGACCAAAGAGGTCTTTTATGCCGTCCATATCGAAACTGAGGGTAAAGCGCAACGTCTGGTCAAGAGGCGATGATGCGGCAGTTGCAACCATGTATGATGCATCAAGTCGCACTACCTTAAGCGCAAAACCGGCACCTACACCGAGATACTGGCGATTACCCTTGTTGGGATGTTCATAGAAATATCCTGCGCGGAAAAAGAACTGGTCGTTATAAGAATACTCCGCGCCAAGGCTGAAACGGATTTCTTCAAGTTCCTCCTTAAAACCGCGTGGAGCATCAGAAAAGCTCTTGAATATGCCGGCGATTGATGACATATTTTCCCACTTGTTCTTAGCGTCCTCAAACTTTTCCTGATCCTCAAGGGTCAGGAGATTGTTATAGTCACTTTCGCGCGGCATTGCAGGCACAAGGATTTTACTTGCGTCAAAATTGAGCGAAAGCAAATGATAGTCAGCCAGCGGGAAAGTAAACGAGGTACCGAGTCTGAGCTGAGCTGGCAGAAAGGCCGGTTGGTTACCATGATCATAGTTTACCTTCGAACCGATATTGCTGAGGTTCCAGCCGAACGACCACTGACACTCAGAGCGTCCAACCATAGGAAAGGTAGTATAGTAGCCGTTGATATCGGCAGCGAAAGCGGAAGCACCAACCGGCTGGGTTTCACTTTCAGAAGTGGAAAAACCGAGGTCAGAATAGATGTAACGGAAAACAACGCCCATAGAATATTTCTCGGATAGCTTGCGGCTATATCCAAGGTCAACCGACATTTCATATGGGTGGAGACTCATCAGATTATCGCCATCAATACCTGAGGTTACTTCGCCGAGGGTAAAATAACGCAGCGAAGCGGAAAGAGCCTGATTGTCACCGCTGCCTATCTTCCAATAGCCGGTAAGATTAAGCAACGCAATATCATTGACCAACTTACGTAGCCATGGAGTATAGCTGAGCGACACGCCCGCTCCGGAATATGCAAAGGCATATTTAGAAGAGTTCCAGAACTGAGAATTGACATCAGGGTCAGAGGCCACACCAAGGTCACCCATTGACGCGCCGCGCGCATCAGGGACAATATCGAGTGAGTTCACACCGGTCTGCAATGGGTTGAACTGATTTGCAGTCTCATAGTCAGACGCAAAGGCAGGTCCAACAGAAGCACTACAGAGAATAGCTGCGATAATGAGATTTTTCCGTATCATCATGACAAGAAAACGCAATACTTACATTAATTATTGCTTCAAACAACGTTTTTTTTTGTAACTTTGCATCATGAACATAAGAATAGGAAACGGATTTGACGTCCATAGATTTGCAGAAAACCGCGAGCTCTGGCTCTGCGGAGTAAGAGTAGAACATAATCTCGGTCTTTTAGGTCATAGCGATGCCGACGTGGCTCTCCATGCGCTTTGCGATGCGTTGCTCGGTGCAGCCGCCCTTCGCGACATAGGTTACCACTTTCCGGACACAGACCCGGCATATAAAGGGGCTGACTCGCGTAAGCTTTTGCGCCGGGTTGTAGAACTTATTGCCGAAAAAGGGTTCAAGCCGGGAAATGTTGACGTAACCATCATTGCTCAGGCTCCGAAACTGCTCCCATACATCGAGCGAATGAGAGAAACAATAGCTGCCGATATGGGCTTAGACCTTGACTGCGTCAGCGTCAAGGCAACCACCACCGAGCGGCTTGGGTTTACGGGCAGAGGCGAAGGCATTGCCGCCCAAGCTACCGCCTTGATTGAAAAATCTGACACATTATAATAACTAAGTATATGAAAAAATATACTCTTTCTCTCCTTTTAATCCTTATAGTATCTACTTCACTTATGGCACAACAGAAAATCATTCAGACGGCAGGCCGTCAGCAACTCGGCGAATTTGCTCCTGAATTCGCTAAACTTAACGATGACATACTTTTCGGCGAGGTATGGAGCCGCAATGATCTGCTTTCACTTCGCGACCGCAGCCTTGTCACAATTACAAGCCTTATTTCGCAAGGTATCACCGATTCATCTTTGACATTCCATCTTCAGGAAGCGAAGAAAAACGGTATAACCCGCACGGAAGCAGCAGAAATCATTACTCACATAGCTTTCTATGCCGGATGGCCCAAAGCATGGGCAGCCTTCCGTCTTGCCAAAGATGTCTGGGCGGATGATATAACGGGCAATGACGCAAAAGCCGAATTCCAGCGTCAGATGATTTTCCCCATCGGAGACCCTAACGATGCGTACGCCCGATATTTTATTGGCAACAGCTATCTGGCGCAGATTTCTACCGAACAGATTCCGTTTGCCAACGTGACTTTTGAACCGGGATGCCGCAATAACTGGCATATTCACAAAGCAGAACGGGGCGGCGGACAGATGCTTGTAGGCGTTGCCGGACGCGGATGGTATCAGGAAGAAGGCAAACCTGCTGTTGAAATCCTCCCCGGCACCGTAATTAATATCCCCGCAAACGTAAAACACTGGCATGGCGCGGCTAAAGACTCATGGTTTGCACATCTTGCATTCGGTGTGCCCGGTGAAAAGACTGAAAACGTATGGCTCGAACCGGTTACCGATGAGCAATATGACGCCCTTTAAATGAAAATACTTAAATATATAGGCGCAGGAATTCTGGGAATGACAATCGGATTACTGATTGCCATTTCCGGTATTTTATTATTTACGGACACGACTCTCAGTGAGTTCCTCCACAAATTGGTTTCAACGCATATCCTTGAACTCATCGGAGCTGTCATTGTGGGAGTCGTAGCTCTCTTTTTCGCTATCGCGGTTCTGATACCTGTTCATGAAGCCGGTCACCTCATATTCGGACTCATGAGCGGCTATAAGTTCGTATCATTCCGTATCTTTAAATATACTTTTATTAAAGAAAACGGCAAAATTAGCATTAAAAAGTTCGCAATAGCCGGCACCGGCGGTCAATGTCTGCTTACCCCTCCCGACCGTCCGCTCAGTGAGATTCCAACTGTGATGTACAATCTTGGAGGCGTAATAGCAAACATTATCGTTCTTGTTGCAATGCTTCCTTTACTTTGGATGGATATTAATCCGTTTTTTAGAGAGTTCGTGATGATATTTATACTTATCGACGCGATTATAATACTTATGAACGGAATTCCGATGAAGATTAACGGAATTGGCAACGACGGTCACAATACGATAGAATTACTGAGAAGCCCGCTTAGTAAACAAGGATTGATTTATCAGTTGCGCTCAAACGCGCTTATTCAAAACGGTGTCCGCCCTAAAGATATGCCGACGGAGTGGTTCAACGTTCCCGAATCTATCGATTACACTAACGCTATGGAAGTTGCCATACCTATGATGGCAGCCTCGCGACTAATCGACGAAATGCGTTTCGAAGAAGCCCTCGACGCATTTGAACGTCTGTATGGCGAACGCGATAAAATAATTCCGCTATATGTCAATGAAATTGCGTGTGAAACGGCTTATCTGCAACTGGTAACAGGCAAAACAGCAGACGCCGAAGCGATTCTTGATGAAAAATTGAGGCAGTATATCGCAACCTACCGCAAATTTATGTCTTCAAAAGAGCGTTTACACTTTGCCATCACACTTTACATTGACAAAGACCCCGCCAAAGCCAAGGAAATATTCGATAACCTCAACTCGCGGCGCGACGACTACCTGCTCCGGGGCGAAGTAATCAGCGACCTCGCCCTGATGCAGCAAAATCTGTCAACCCACGCATTCAAAGCTTAAAATACCGATAAATCGGCATTTCTTTTTCATTTTTTGATTGTATTTGAGTTCTGATTGTAGGCTTTTGCCACACATTTCCATTCACCGTTGAGCTTAAGAAGCAACAGATAGTCGGTAAAATCAATTCGTCCACCCCACTTTTCCTCAAGCACTCGCACAACGGCAACGGTTTCCTCAACGGCAAGCACATCAATACGAGCCTTGAAATCAACACCGGCACCAACAGTATCAACATTATGATAAAACTGTTCGATAGAGCCATGTTCAAGCACACCGTCCAGCATTCCGAAAAGAACGGCATCATCTGTGAATAGCTCCTTAGCATAAATACTATTACCCTCGGCTACACTCTTTACAAACTTCTCGGCAGCCTTTGCTACGGCTTCATATTCTTTAATTTCGTCTCTCATTGTTTTTAGAATTATAAATTATTTTCGCTTGCAAAGTTATTAGGTTATTTCATGATAATCAAGTACCGAAAAATTATTCATATACCGAATTTTTATTCCATACTTGATTATAAGTTATTTATTGCTTAACTTTGCGCCATGGCATATGAAAAGAAAATACCGGTGGACCTCGACTGTCCGCTTCGGCTCACAATGAGTCTCATCGAATCAAAATGGAAATCATGTATTTTGGACGAACTCCGCTCGGGAACGCCGCTACGCCCAAGCGAAATTCACAAATGCCTTCCGGAAGCAACACCGAGGGTACTCGACATCCAACTGAAAGAAATGGTTGAGGACGGACTTGTAGAGAAAACAATCTATCCGGAACTGCCGCCACGCTCAGAGTACAAAATAAGCGAGCTTGGCATATCGCTCATTCCCATCATTGACATGATGCTCAAATGGGGAAATGAACATTTCGATATTTTCGAACGAAAATACGGTAAAACAGAAAAAGCCTAAACGGGGATGACCATCATCGGGATATCCGAATGGAACAGGATGCGATGTGCCAATCCCGGATTAAACAGGCGCACAAGCATATTCTTTTTTCGGTTAGGCACAACGATAAGGTCGAGGTTTTCATGCTCGATAGTGTCAATCTGTCCGTCGGTTGACTCAAGCGTGAATTTATAATAAGGGAAATGCTCGCGGCAATATTCGCGTAAAGCCGTACGGGCAGCGTCAGTAGTTGCGCGCAGATATTTATGACTGGGAAGGCAAATCACTTTGACTTCCAACTCCTTATTAGGAGGCATAAGCCTATTCAGCGCATCAAGAGCAAGAAAATCTTCCTGTTCGAGACTGGAAAGGAGCGCAACGGTACGTACATCGCCAAGAGAGTTAAACTTACGGTCAACGTCAGGAACTGTCAAAGCCTGAATACGACAGCTGTCAAGTACCTCAGCTGTGATGCTACCGGTAAGGTCATGAGCCTTACGCTCGGCAGCACGAGTTCCCATAACAATCAGGCGCACGGAACGGTTGTCCTTTATATACTGAGCAATACATTCCTCGGGGATGCCTTCGAGAAGCACACACGAGAATTTCGCGCCAGGCAGATTGCCTGATTTTATCTCGGCTTTAATCTTTGATGTCAGCGATGCCATCATTTCATGAGCACCTCGGGCAATTTCAACCGATGACTCGGACTCGCCGGGCTGCGAAAGCCCCACTGAGTCAAAAGTCAACGAGTTCGAGAGAGACATCAGCGATGATGAGCGAGGAACCAAATAAGCATGAAGAATGACCACGCGTGCGCGCGTACGCGCAGCAATAGAAAATGCCACTCTTACACTATGCATTGAACGGGCAGAGAAATCGACCGGCAAAAGAATGGTATGATCATCACTTCCCACCTTATTGCCTCCCTCTGCAACGGCATCAATTACAAATATTTCAGGATTTTCAATAATGCGTAGAGCCAGCGGAAGGTCACTTTCGTGGATACGCACCCTGACACCGGAAGAGACGACCGGGTCCTCGAGATTTACATTTTGAAGCACAACTTCCACTCCCTCATGCTCAAGCAAGGCTTTCAAAGCCGTAGCCTTATCGAAGGTGTGAATCGCTACCGTTATGAGCCGACCGTCTTTCATAATTTAAAACATGGAGAGAGAAGAATGAGCCAATCTTGAATTCTGTTTACTGTTTACCTTCGGCAAGGATTTCGAGAGCCATATCATAGATAGTGGTATCATCCAGAACTACAATACCGCCATTTGGACCGGGTTCGATATGAACACCATGGTTTTTACCATATTCATAGTTTGTACCGCCGAAATAATTGCGTACGGTCTGAACGGTGATATTGAGTTTATCGGCTATGCGGTGCATCGAGCCATCAGGCAGTGAATCCTTAAGTTGACGAAGTTCGTTGAAAGAAATGGTCTTGCTCATACTACTTATACAGTTTAGAGGGGTTATTTGTTTTGTGACGTAAAGTTAGTCAATAAAATCGGTCAGGCAAAAATAAAAAGCATGTTATACAACATGCTTTTTATTAGGAGCTATATATCAACGTATTAAATTACCTCTACAGCTTGCGATGATATCCAAGCACGATGAGAGTCATCCACTCTTACGTCATACCACATGCGGTCATTGCCGGTGCCGGGGATTGAATCGAGTATTTCGAGTTTCGTGCCCTCATGGAGCAGCATAGCCTCCTCCGAGCGATCTTTTGGTTGACGCGGAGTGGTAGACAGGATGACTGACGGACTGACAACCACAGCAGAAGTCGCCGAGGTTGCAGACCGGGCTGCACGCCATGCCATCCAGTTAGACAGCCCACAGCATATAAGAAGCACGCCTGCGCCAAAAAATCCCACCTTACGTATCATCACACCATCGGCAAGGAAATAAACACAGACTCCCGCCAATGCAAGCACGAAGCAAATCAAACCACCCCAAGCCCAGACATTGGAGTGAGCGGTACGGGCGACGCGATCAGCCGCGCTGCCCCAAAGAGACTGTCCGGAGGTTATGCGGTCGGTAATACGTGAGTTGACAAACTCAAGGTTATCGCGGATATCATCATTTGACGGGTCAAGTCGCAACGCGCGTTCGTAACTGACAATAGCCATGCCGTTCAAACCGGCTCGATAATATGAGTTACCGAGATTATAATATCGTTCAGGCGAAGGTCCGAGAGAGTCGATAGCTTCCTGATAAAGCGCGGCGGCATTCAGGAAATCATCGTTCATGTATGCGGAATCAGCGCGAGCCACGACAGATGCGTCGGCAGCGAAAACAGCCTGCAAAGCTACAAAAAGTATTAAAACGAACTTTTTCATTTCAAATTCTCGATATTATTGATGCAATTACGAGCTGACTCGAATATTTTGTCGGCATTTTCAGAAGTAAGATTTGGAGTATAGCGCGCCATCTCACACTCATCGATAATCCGGATGACATCACTGACGGTCTCATCCGAAGCTCCATGTTCGCGAAGCGCGTTAACGATATTCTCACGGTTAAGCTGTGAAGCCGGTATCATGAATTTATCGCCCATATAAGTCTGCATGGCCCGTAGGAGTTCAGCATAGAATTCCTCAAACTGCTTTGCACGCAAGAACTTTCCAGCACCCGAAAGACGCTTGCGGGCAACCTTTCCGGCACGATTAAGACGACGCTCGCGCACGTCAGCTCCGCGACGCTTAAGAATGAGCCACAGCATAAGTGAAGCCACAATCATCAGAAGCGGGTACACACACCAGTACAAGGCACTTGAGGCTAAATATACCGGACGGGACGCGGGCTTGTCAGCTCCGGGCTTAATATGGTGGATATCGGTATTCTTAGCCTGAATGTCTGATTTTGAAGAAACAGCGACATTGCTCACATCTGCGCCTTTTTCAACATTAATTTCGTATCCTGACACCGATTCGGTTACATATTCACCTTTTGAGGGGTCAAAATAAACAAAATCATGCGCTCCAATAGAGAATTTGCCCACACTCTGAGGCACGAACGTGTACTCAATGGTCTGCGAACCGGTCATATTATGTCCGCTGACATGCGCATTTGTCTCTACATGCGGATCATAAACCTCAAACTCCGACGGGAAGTCAATGGTCGGTTCCGTAAGGAACTTGATATTACCGGTTCCTTCAATAGTATAAATCAGCGATGACGCCTCATTAGTCTTAAACGTATTGCCCACAAGGCGTGATGAAGCGGTAAACTTACCGACTGCACCGGAGAAGTTAGCGGGGCGAGGTTCAGGCAGCGGCTTTACGTGGAGAACGGCAGCCTGCGGTTTAAGCGTCAGGTCTTTTTCCTGAATATGCGGACGCGCGGTAAAGAAATCCTGAATCATCATCTGGCGATATACACGTACGTTGTATTCGCCGCCGGAAAGCGTAATATCGCCGGCGCGCTGAGGATAAAGCAACGCGCGGTAGATCGTGGCGACATAATAATTACGTCCATTTACGTTTTCTGAATGCCAGTCGATAGTGGTCGGTGTACCGATAACCTCAATCAGACAACCGTCAAACGCCGGAATTGCTGACGCAGCGATAGAATTGACCTGAGCGTTAATGCTATACAGCTTTATTGAACATTCAACCGCCTGCTGTTCATAAACATTATTGGCAGAGAGTCCGACACGCATAAACAGGTCATTCGCCCCTACCTGAAAGTCAGACGATGCAGAGTTTCCACCCGGCTGACGCTGCGACGGAGCGGGTGTGCCCCACCCTCCCTGATTTTGGCGCGACTGCGACTCCGGCATGACGGTAAACTGTCCCGGATTCGTGGAGTAGCTCTTGCCGTCAACGGTCACACTGATTGAAGGTACCTTAACGGTGCCTTCCTTGTCCGCCTTATACTGGAATGTATATCCGGTACTTTTTGACGACTGCATTCTACCGTTGATAATACTCGTGTAGGAACTTGTGCTTACGCCCGGTCCGCCAAGGAAGGTACACCCGGAAAGCGTGGGCGCATTGAAATCTGAAACACGTCCCTCCGGATTATTAACCGTAACGGTAAGACTGAAACGGTCACCCGCCGCCACATTGCGCGGCAGCGATACCTCGACAGAAGTCTGAGCCACGGCTAAAGCCGCGACAAAGACAAGGGCGCAAAATGAAATGAATTGTCGAAGTTTCATTATCTTGTTCAATTAATTAAGCCTAAACACTCTATTTACTCACTTACCAGTTTCTGCCATGACGTCGCTGACCGCCCTGCTCACCCTTGCCGTTCTGCTGGGCAGCGCGGGCACGTGCGGCAGCATCCTTCTTCTCAACGGCATTGAGAATCTGGTCACGGTTCTGTGAACTCATGTTCTGTTGCTGCTGGTCCTGCTTGTCATCCTTCTTATCTTGGTTCTGCTGGTCCTGCTGTTGCTGATCTTGGTTCTGGTCCTGCTGGTTCTGGTCTTGATTTTGCTGCTGATCCTGATTCTGGTCCTGATTTTGGTCCTGATTCTGATCTTGCTGGTTCTGGTCCTGATTCTGCATCTGTTTCTGAACAAAACGCATATTTTCGCGAGCAATCTCATTTGCCGGGTTCTTTCTCAAAGCCTGTTTGTAACCCTCGAGGGCTCCCTGCAGATTCTGTTGATTGAAAGCAAGATTACCCAGATTATAGGCTGACCATTCAGCCACCTCGCGGTTCTGACCTTCCGCCATCAGCTTCTGCATGACCGAAGCGGCGTTGGCAAGCAGCTCAGCGTTTGCCTCTGCATTATCGGCGGCAAGATGAATCTGAGCCAGAGCCTGATTGAACTGAGCGACCTCACTGGCAGGATTTTCATTCAGAGCACGGCGATAGATAATCTCAGCCTCTGAATAATGTCCCTTTTCAAACTCTGCATTACCCTGACGAATCAGGCGGCGTTCCTTACGCACGGAATTGTCCTCGACGGGCTTTCCGTAAGGCTTGATTGACTGGGCTGACGCGCCGATGCTGACACAAAGAAGCAACATGGCTGCCCCGCCACGACTGAAAAAGTTGATTTTTCTCAAGAATCCTATCTTTCGGTTGGAAAGAATGCAATCGGCAAGCACAAGAATGAGTGCAATCCACGCAAAAACAGGAAATTGTTCATCATTTGCCGTATAATTCACCTTTCCAAGGTTTGACTTTTTAAGTTCATCAAGACGCTTAACCAATTCATTGAGAGCCGAAGGTGACGCACCGTTAATATACACACCGCCACCAGCCTCGGCAATTTCATGGGCAAGCTGTTCATTCAGATATGTCGTAACCACCTGACCATTTTCATCCTTGAGCCAGTTGGTATAAGAGCGGTCAAGCGGAATCTGCGCACCCTTACCGGAACCAAGACCGATTACATCGACCTCAATGCCTTCGCTATGGGCGGCAGCAGCCATTGACTGGGCATCACCCTCCTGATCCTCGGCATCGGTAATGACTATAATCGCGCGCTCGACATCAGTAGCACCGCTAAACGAGTTCATAGCCACTTCAATCGCAGAACCAATCGAAGTACCCTGATTTTCCACCATTCCGGTAGAAATTTCATTCAAATATAGCTTTGCCGAAACAAAATCAGGAGTCAACGGGAGCTGAGTGAACGCATCGCCGGCAAAAACAATCAGTCCGACACGGTCATTATTGAGCTTGCCAATAAGAGAGTTCAATACCTGTTTCGCACGGTTAAGACGCGAAACGCCCTTGGGGTCATCGGTAGATGATGCAAGCATCGAGTTAGAGACATCGACGGCAATCATCACCTCGATACCTTCCATCTCTTCCTCGGTAGCAACTCCCTTGGTACGCGGACGTGTCAACATGAATACCATGGAGATGAGCGCGAGCAGAGCAATTACAATCTTGACATTTGGAAGGTACTTAGAAACGTCGGGCATTAACCCGGCAAGTATTTTCGGATTACCGAAGCGGGCTATCCTCTTTCGACGCTGAAAGCGCATATAAAGATAGAGGCAACCGAGCATGGCAACCACAATCAGCAGATAAAAAAGCTGGGGATTTGCAAAGTTTACCATAGTATCTTAATTAAGGAATGGAGCGAACCACGGTTATTTTTAAGAAAAGCTGGATAGCGAAAAGACCGAAGGCAAGCCATGCCCAAGTCATATAATCGTCCTCGGTATGAGAGAAGTTTCTGACATCAAACTCTGTCTTTTCAAGCGAATCGATTTCGCTGAAGATATCACTGAGGGCGGTGCTCGATGTAGCCGCAAAATATTTACCGCCGGTCATGGCTGAAATATTCTGGAGAGCCTTAGCGTCGATGGGTGCTACCAGCGCGTAGTCTATCAGGTTGCCGTTCTCGTCAAGATAAGGGACAGCCTGCTCCATAGACTTGGTGTTACCGACACCGATAGTGTAGATTTTCACCCCGAGGTCCTTGGCTATCTCAGCAGCCGTCTCAGGGGCTACAACGCCGGAGTTGTTCGAGCCGTCAGTTATCAGGATGATGCTCTTGCTGACCGCCTTACCGTCCTTGATACGATTGATAGCGGAAGCTATGCCGTCACCAATGGCAGTACCATCAGCTGAAATCAATCCTACTTTCACGCCGCCAATATAATTGGCAAGCATGGCGCGGTCTGAAGTCAGGGGGACAGCCGAGAAACTCTCTCCGGCAAAAACCACCAGACCCATATTGTCGTTCTGGCGTCCGGCAACAAACTGCGATGCGACCTTCTTAGCCGCTTCAAGGCGATTCACCTTTCCAAGGTCACCGGCACGCATTGAACCGGAAATATCCAACACAAGGACAATATCGGTACCCTCGACATTCGTGCGGCTCCATGAATCATGTGTCTGAGGACGCGCAAGCACAATAATAAGGCAAGCGAGCGCAAGACAACGCATGGCAAAAAGCACATGGCGCATTCCGGCTTTCCATCCGCCGCTTACATTTGCAAAAGGCTGAGTGGTGGAAATTCCAAGCGAAGGCTCCTTATGACGGCGAACAATATACCATGCCACAACGGGAATTAGCAGCAGAAGGAGCCATAACATGGCTGGATGGGCAAACTGAATCATCGTTTAGCCTCCTTTCCGTCATCTTCCGCCGTAGCGACGGGTTTGGTGTTCTCCACAAAAGTCATGGCCTGATTAAAGGCGCGCACATTATCTTCAGGCAGCGGACGAAGTTTGGCAAACTTAACATAGTCAGCCATTTCCAGAACCTCATTCATCAGTCCGGGCGCAGCATCAGCCGGCACGGTGGCTCGCACCGCACGCTTAATCTGCGGAGTAGTCATTTCCATGGCGTTGATACCGAAACGACCTTCAAGATACTGACGTAAGATTTCCGTAAGTTCGGTATAATAAGTCTTTTCCTGACCCTTCTCGCAGAGTTGACGCTGTTTAAGTACCTCAAGTTCCTGAATAGCCTTTTCATACGGAGGCACAGGTTTGACGGCAGGCTTAAGAACTTCTGCAAGACCTCCCTTACGCTTAAGTATATAATAGGCTACTCCACCGCCAATCAGGAGCAAACCGATAAGGTAAGCCCACCAATAGTCGGCAATCCAGTCAGGGACCCAGTCAAAGAATCCGCGACGCAGACTGACCGATGGTCCCCACGAATGGATAGTAGTCATGGTATCGACATCGGCAGTAAACACCTTTATAGCTAAAGGCGAAGAGCGGAAGGTATCTACACCGGCGGTCAGCATGATGCCGGGGATAACGAACTCGCCGCTGTCCCACGGCTGGATAAGCACCGTACGGTTAAGTTGAAGACGACCTGACCCGAGATTAACGGTATCGACAGGCGACGAGGAATTTACCTCAACGCCGGGAATAAGCTCCACCGGACCGTGAGATTTCGAACCTTCCTCACGGTCTATAAGCCACTTGAGCGATACCGACTCAGGCTGAATAACCTCGACGTCGACCCGCCGCAGAGTACCCTGAAGCACCTCCACGGAATCAATCGTGGCGGTAACCTTCACATCCTGAGCTGATGCGGCAAGAGCGACACAGGCGGTCAGTCCCAAAGCTATTCTTTTTATATTGAGTAAGATCATTTGACTCCTCTTCTTTTAAACATACCCATCAGGGCTTTAACATAATCATCGTCGGTCGAGACGGAAACATAGTCCACTTGACAGCGATTAAGGGTTTCGGTCATGCGTTGTTGACGTTCATACCACCATTTTCCGTACGTATTACGTACTTTCTTCGAGCCGGTATCAATCCAACGCTCACCGCCGGATTCAAGGTCTCGTACACAAATCAGTCCGATATTCGGAATTTCCGAGTCTCGTTTGTCGTATACCTGAACGGCACTCACGTCATGTTTACGCGAGGCAATGGAAAGCGGTTGATAATAGTTCTTATCATCTATGAAGTCACTGAGCACAAAGGTTGTACACCGTTTCTTCAAAGCATCGGTCATAAACTTGAGTGCGGCTCCGATATCGGTACCTGACTCGGTGGGTCGGAAATCAAGCAGCTCACGGATAATATAAAGGATATGACGCATACCCTTTTTAGGCGGTATAAACTTTTCTACTTTTGAGGAAAAGAACACACACCCGATTTTATCATTATTCTGTGAGGCAGAAAAAGCAAGAGTTGCTGCTATTTCAGCTATCATTTCACGCTTTTCGACACCGGCAGCTCCGAAAAGGCGACTTCCGGAAACGTCAACAAGGAGCATAACCGTCAGTTCGCGTTCTTCTTCGTAGACCTTCACATAGGGGTGGTTCTGGCGGGCGGTCACATTCCAGTCAATGTCGCGAATGTCATCGCCATACTGATATTCGCGCACCTCGCTGAACGTCATGCCGCGCCCCTTGAAAGCCGAGTGATACTCGCCCGCAAAAATATTGCGGGAAAGCCCCTTGGTCTTTATTTCAATCTTGCGGACCTTTTTCAGCAGTTCATTTGCGTCCATATATCAGTCTCTAATTTAAGGAACCTGAACCCGGTCAAGGATATTTGAAATAATTTCGTCGGTAGTGATATTGTTAGCCTCAGCCTCATAGGTCAATCCGATACGATGGCGGAGCACATCGTGAGCAACGGCGCGGACATCCTCAGGCACCACAAATCCGCGATGCTGCAGGAATGCATATGCGCGCGCCGCCTTCGCCAGAGAAATAGACGCACGGGGCGATGCACCGAAGGCAATCACACTGGTCAAATCATCAATTCCATATTCTGCAGGAACGCGGGTTGCGAAAACGATATCAACAATGTAACGCTCGATTTTCTCATCGACATAAATCTGAGAAACTACCTTCTGAGCCTCAATCACTTCTTCCGGCTTCAGCAAGGGGAGGATTTCGGTCTTGACGGGCGATATGTTCTGACGGATAATCAGTCGTTCGTCGTCGCGCGTAGGATAACCGATAACCACCTTGAGCAGGAATCGGTCAACCTGTGCTTCAGGCAGAGGATAAGTACCTTCCTGTTCAATAGGGTTCTGTGTTGCCATAACAAGGAATGGCTCATCCAGTTTAAAGGTATTGTCACCGATAGTTACCTGACGCTCCTGCATGGCTTCAAGCAGTGCGGACTGAACCTTTGCAGGGGCACGGTTAATTTCATCGGCAAGTACGAAATTAGCGAAAACCGGACCTTTTTTCACTTGGAAAGTCTCATTCTTTACAGAATAGACCATAGTACCGATTACGTCGGCAGGGAGCAGGTCAGGGGTAAACTGAATTCGGCTGTATTTTGCATCGATAAGCTGAGCAAGAGTCTTGATGGCAAGAGTCTTTGCCAGACCCGGAACACCCTCAAGGAGTACATGACCGTTACTCAAAAGGGCAATCAAAAGTGATTCAACAAGGTGTTTCTGACCGACGATTGTCTGGTCCATACCCGTGTTAATCAAATTGATAAAGTCACTTTTTGCGGCAACTATCTCATTGAGTTCGCGAATATTAACAGAGTCACTCATAATGTCTGTATTTTAGGTTAGATTTTGTGTTGTTTTTTCTAATAATTAATTAACGCTGCAAAATTAACAATTTTAACTCTTAACTAAGGTTAAATGATATGTTAATTAAAGCTATAAATGTTTGTTATCAGTTAAAGCGACTATAGATTTCCTTGGCCTTTAGAAGAGCCTCGTTAATCTTTTCAGGGTCACCTGCTTTAAGTCCGAGCGAGTCAGCTGAAGGAATAACGACTACCGTACCGGACTCAAGTCGGTCAGGATTGCCCAGACGCGAAGCGTTTGCCTCATAAATATAAACCCAGTATTCAAACTGGTTATAATGTGCACGCGCCATCGTTGTCAGGAAATGCCCCGGCGCAACCGTATCAAGCACCATGACAGGCTGCGGTTCCGGCTCCGGCTCGATGACAGCCATGGTATCGACATCGATACTCTCGGAGGTCTCTAAGAACTCGGTCGGCTCCACTTTCTCTTCAACTTGCTCCTTTGGTGAAACGCCTGAGCCATGTCCGAGGAAATAACCCACTCCCAAGAATAAAATAGCCGTAAGCAAAATCCACCACCAGCTGACTCCTCGCTTCTCAGGCTCAGGAACAGAAATCTCCGCGGGCTCAACTAAATCCGGGCTCTCTGAGTGTTCCAAGTGCTCCAAGTGCTCCGAGTTCTCTGAGTTCTCTGAGTTCTCTGAGTGCTCTGAGCTCTCCGCGGGCTCCACAGTCGCTTCAGGTTCAGGTATTTCCTCGACCGGCTCGGTTGTTTCCTCAAGCGAAAAACCATCAGGGAGCTCAACCGGTTCAAAATCGGCAAACGGAGCATTAACAGCCTCGGCAAGCTCAGCATCCGGTTTGAAAACCACATTGCCCTCCATCAGCGCAAAACGCCCAAGACACGGAATATCAACTGTGCCTTCAGACTCAATCTCTTCAGATGCCAGCGCAAACAGTTCTCGCAAGAAGTTTTCAGCGTCAGCACTGCTACAGCCGGTCAGTTCCGCCAGTTTGGCGGCAAGTTCATTAAATGTCAACATTTTTTCCGGCTATTTTGCGCAATTTACTTGCGGGTGAAAACTCAATGACAACTTCCGGTGGAAGCAACACCGCGCGACCCGTTGAAAGGTCACGGCTGACCTGCTCCAACCGTTTCTGTGTGATAAACGTGCCAAATCCGGGAATAGCCACCGATTTCAGCTCGCTTCCTGCTTGAATCAATGCACTCCGCAATGCCTCAAGCAACGCCTGAGTCGATTTTTTGTCACGACCAATCCGGTCGCTCAGTTCATTTACGATATTTCTGTTCATCAATCGGCAAATTCAGTTTGCACAGGCAGCGCGTTAAGTTCCTCGATATAGTCAAGCAATTCTTCACGACCCTGACCGCTCTCAGATGAGGTAACGAAAATTGGCGGCAGCTCCTCCCATTGTTCCAATAACCGGTGTTTATAGGCTTCGATATTTTTTTCTGCCGCACCCTTAGAGAGTTTATCAACTTTAGTAAAAACTATGGCAAAAGGGACGCCGTTTTCGCCGAGCCACTCCATGAATTCCATGTCTATTTTCTGTGGCTCATGGCGCGAGTCGACAAGCACAAACAACGAAGTCATCTGCGGGCGTCCAAGTATATAGCCGTCAATGATTTTACGAAGTTTCTCACGGTCAGTCTTACTGCGCTGAGCATAACCGTAGCCGGGAAGGTCAACGATATACCAGTTTCCATTAATCAGGAAGTGATTAATCAGTGTGGTCTTGCCGGGAGTGGATGATGTCATGGCAAGCTTGCGCTTACCGGTCAACATATTAATCAGCGATGACTTGCCAACATTACTGCGTCCGATGAAAGCGTATTCATGAAGACCAGTGGCGGGGCATTTCTCTACCGCTGAATTACTTATTTCAAATTTAGCCGATGTTATTTGCATTTTTACTTGAAATTTTGATTTAACTGCAAATTTACAACAATTTTCCGGATTTTTTGGTTCCCATACCCTATTTCATTCCTGATTTTTTTCAATCCCATATAATATTTTAAATATCCATTATTTTTTCGTACATTTGCACCATTAATATTATATACGAATTTTATCACGTTTAAAAGAATGGAATTCTCAGCACAGCAAATCGCGCAACTTATCAGCGGTACAGTTGAAGGAAACCCAGATGTAATGCTGTCTGCTTTTGACAAAATAGAATCGGCAGGGCCTAAAGCTCTGACGTTCCTTTCCAATACCAAATACGCCCATTTTCTCCCTGAAAGTCAAGCAGGAGCAATTCTGATATCAAAAGACTTTCAGCTTACCGAGCCGGTAAAAGCCACCCTGATACGTGTGGCAGACCCATATTCCGCGCTTGCCCAGCTCATGACGATGGTCGACCAGTTGACCAACCCTCAGCCAACAGGCATCGAAGAGCCGAATTTTATTGCTGCCGGAGTAGAAATTCCTGATGATGTATATATAGGCGCATTCGCATATATCGGCACCGGCGCAAAAATCGGCACCGGCGCAAAAATTTATCCGCAGGCTTACGTTGGCAATGGCGTAACCATAGGAGAAGGCACTATAATCTATGCAGGCGCGAAAATCTATCGTGGATGCGTAATAGGCAAGAACTGTATTATCCATTCCGGAGCGGTTATCGGTGCCGACGGGTTTGGTTTTGCCCCGATGGCAGACGGAACATATTCGAAAATCCCCCAGATGGGACGTGTTGAAATAGCCGACAACGTTGAAGTAGGCGCAAACACCACAATTGACCGCGCCACTATGGGTCATACCTCAATTGGGCGCGGCACAAAGCTCGACAATCTTATTCAGGTTGCCCACAACGTTGAAATTGGTGAAAATACCGTCATGGCAGCTCAGGTTGGCATTGCCGGCTCTGCAAAAGTAGGCAGCAACTGTATGGTTGGCGGTCAGGTTGGCATTGCCGGTCATATCTCTATTGGCAGCAAGGTAAACATTGGTGCGCAAAGCGGTCTCCACTCCAATACCCCCGACGGAGCCGTACTGATGGGCACTCCCGCGCAACCCGCACGCCAGTGGATGCGCCAGCAGGCACAGCTCACCCACATCGGCGACCTCATTGTCAAGGTGCGCGAACTGGAAAAGAAAATCAAATCACTCGAAAACTAAAATTCATTCACATATGAAGCAGCAAACGCTTAAAGAATCGTTCATTCTCAAAGGCGCAGGTTTGCACACAGGCCTGCAGATTGAGGCAGAATTTACTCCCGCCCCCGAAAATCACGGATATAAGTTCCAACGTGTGGACCTCGAAGGTCAGCCGATAATTGATGCGGTTGCCGAAAATGTTAAATCGACAAATCGCGGCACTGTCATTGGCAAAGGCGATGCCATGGTCAGCACAATCGAACACGCACTTGCCGCTCTCTATGCCGCCGGTGTAGACAACTGCCTGATTAAGGTTAACGCGCCTGAGATGCCCATTCTTGACGGTTCAGCAATCAAGATTACTGAAGCGATTGAAAAAGCAGGCATTGAAGAGCAAAACGCCGAGCGTGAAGTTTACGTAGTTAAGCAAAAAATCGAAGTACGCGACGATACTACCGGCTCATCAATCGTAGTGATGCCCGATGATGAATTTGCAATCGATGTCATGATTGCTTTTGCATCGCCGGTAATACCCAACCAGTTTGCTACTCTTGACTCTTTGGATGACTTCGGAAAGGAAATCGCAGCAAGCCGCACTTTCGTATTTGTACGTGAAATCGAACCCCTCGTAAAAGCAAATCTCATAAAAGGCGGAGACCTTGAGAACGCGATTGTCATCTACGATTCACCCATGAATCAGGAAACGCTTGACCATATCGCTGACCTCATGGGCGCGCCCCATGTCAATGTGACCGAGTTTGGCTTTGTCAACAGCACTCCGCTGGTCCACGACAATGAACCGGCACGCCATAAACTCCTTGACGTTCTTGGCGACCTTGCCCTCATCGGTCGTCGCATTAAAGGTCGTGTAATAGCTACCCGACCCGGTCATAGCCTCAACACTACCCTCGCAAAGAAAATACGCAAGGAACTCAAGCGTCAGGAAATTCAGGCTCCCATATATAATCCCAATATCGAGCCGCTGATGGATGTCAATGATATCCGCTCAAAGCTTCCTCACCGCTATCCCTTCCTTCTTGTCGACAAAATTATTGACAAAGGTCCCAACTACATTGTCGGCGTAAAGAACGTAACCGGTAACGAACCGTTCTTCCAAGGTCACTTCCCTCAGGAGCCGGTTATGCCAGGTGTCCTTCTGGTTGAAGCCATGGCACAGACCGGCGGTCTGCTCGTGCTCTCTACTGTTGATGAACCGGAGCGATATTCGACCTATTTCATGAAGATTGACAACGTAAAGTTCCGCAATAAGGTCGTGCCCGGCGACACTCTCATTTTCCATGTCTCCTTCATGAGCGAACTGCGCCGTGGTTGCGCTGTCATGAAAGGCTATGCTTTCGTAGGCGAAAAAATCGTCACCGAGTGTGAATTCATGGCTCAAATTATCAAAAACAAGTAATTATGTCAGAACTTATTAGTCCCCTTGCAAGCGTTTCACCTAAGGCTCGTCTTGGTGCCGACGTCAAAATAGACCCCTTTGCTTTTATTGCCGACGACGTAGAAATAGGCGAAGGAACGCATATCCATACCGGTGCAGTAGTCCTCGACGGCGCGCGCATCGGTCGCCATTGTAATATCCACTCCGGTGCCGTAGTAGCCGGAACGCCTCAGGATTTGAAATTCAAGGGCGAAGTAACCACGGCTGTCATTGGTGACTATACAAACATTCGCGAGTGTGTTACCGTCAATCGCGGTACCGCCTCCAAGGGCACGACAATCGTAGGCTCACACTGCCTGATTATGGCTTACTCTCATGTCGCCCACGACTGTGTAATCGGTGACAAAGTTATTATTTCCAATGCCAGCCAGATTGCCGGAGAAGTGCATATTGACCATCACGCCGTCATTGGTGGCGGCTCGCTTATCCACCAATTCTGCCACGTGGGCGCACACGTAATGATGCAAGGCGGTTCATTAATCAACAAGGACATCCCCCCCTACATTATGTGTGGTCGCAATCCGAGCTCATACGTGGGTATTAATGTCGTTGGTCTGCGCCGTCGCGGTTTCTCAACCGAGCAGATTTCCCTGCTTCAGGAGATTTATCGCATAATCTTCTCGACAGACCTGAACACCACCAGTGCCTTAGCTTGCGTTGAGCAAACTATCCCCGAAAGCGAACTGCGCAACGAAATCATTTCCTTTATCCGCGCATCAAAACGCGGCATCCTCAAAGGCAACAACTAATTCACAAATAATCAATTTCAATAAAAGACGTTTACCGTGATGGTAAGCGTCTTTTAATTTGGCGGATTCTCGATGAGTCCGCCATGATTATTTTAATTCTTTAAACGGGAGTTTATTCCTCGAGGGTCATTTCATCAAAACCGGCAGCGTCAAACTCGTCATCATTGTACGAATCCGAGCCATAGAACTCCTCATCGAAGTCCTCAATTGCCTTTGCATTCTTTGCAAGTGGCTTGATGTCAAGTTCCTCAAGCTGCGACTCCTGAGCGGGAGCGGTACCCATCGCGCTGGTACACAATGCCTCTGACAGCGTGCGTCCGGTCTCGGTCTTTTTAAGCTCAATATAAAATGAACGGTCGTTAAGATAATCGAACGTCAGCATCAGCCGCGCCCCCTCATCCTCTATCTCATCACTTATAATGGTCTCATCCATCAGATATGCGTCTTCTGATGCGTCAAGTCCCATATCCTCAATAGTAATCTCGCGATTTTTCTCCCAGTTATCATCACATATAAAGAATGAACACATCTGGTTCTTATCATAGTTCACACTGTCATAAATGGCATTACGCAGGTCCAGAAAGGTTGAATCTGCATCAATCTGAATGTCACGGCGGAAATTGTCCACCTCATCGGAAACGACTCTAAAATTGAAAATCATATGTTTAGAAAAAAACTATGTCTGTTTTACAGCCGCTAATTTAGCAAATAGTTTTTTATTTTCGCAAATCTTTTTGGATTTTTTTGTACTTTTGCAAATAATTTATGAGCAGAAAGGTTTATTACAGGTATAACCCAACTACGGAAACATATGAGCGAGTCTACCCAACAAGACGTCGCCGATGGATTGCCGCTATATCGCATTTCCTTGTTTCTCTGGCTCTTGGCTATGCCATGTTCTTTCTTCTCGACGGAATAATCGACCTTCCTAAAGAGCGTATGCTCCGAAATGAGAACCGCGAGCTCCGCCAGCAGCTTTCCTTGCTAAATTCGCGCCTTGATGACGCCCTTGAGGTATTGGATGATATTGCCGAACGCGACAATAACTTCTATCGCGTAATTATGCAGACCGACCGTATAACCGACGCTCAACGTTATGCCGGACTCGAGCGGCTCAATCAACTCAGCTCGCTTCCTGACAATCGCCTTGTTGACGACCTAAACGACAAGATGAACCTGCTTGACCGCGAATTGGTCGTACAGAGCCGCAGTTTTGACCGTCTCGCTGACCTTGCGCGCGCAAGCACCGACCGTCTTGCCCATATCCCCGCCATTCAGCCCGTATCGGAACTCAGCCTAAAGCAGATGGCGTCAGGCTATGGTCGTCGCGTCGACCCGGTTTACGGCACCATCAAAATGCACGAAGGCATGGACTTTGCCTGCGACGTGGGTACCCCCGTCTATGCTACCGGCAATGGTACCGTGGTAAGTGCCGAATGGAGCAGCGGCTATGGCAACCTTATAGAAATTGACCATGGCTACGGATACACTACCCGCTATGCCCATCTTTCAAAGATTGACGTCAAACCGGGACAGAAAGTGAACCGTGGCGACCGCATCGCCTCATCCGGAAATACCGGTAAATCAACCGGACCCCATGTCCACTATGAGGTACGCCTGCGCGGAATACCGCAGAACCCTGTCAATTATTACTTCTATGACCTCACCCCCGAGGAATATGCCGAGATGATAACTCATGCTGAAAATGCCGGTCATGTAATGGACTGATTATTATGGAATCTATTGACCTTACAAAAAAATACTACCGCATACGCGAGGTGAGCGAGCTTGTTGACGTTCCAGCAAGCACCCTCCGATACTGGGAATCCATGTTTCCAAAGCTTCAGCCGCGCCGTAACGCCAAAGGTACACGCTACTATACCCCTGCCGATGTCGAAATGCTCCAGCAGATTCGTTATCTGGTCCACGACAAAGGACTGAAAATCGAAGCGGCAATCCAGCAGATGCGTATTGGCTCCGACACCGTCGCGACAAAAGCGCGCGCCCTTGAACGCCTCGAAAATATCCGCGCCCAGCTCATCGCCCTCCGCGACTCTCTCTCCCGCCTCAAATCCTAAAATATCAAAAAAAGGGAGCTTTCGCTTTGTTTTGGCGAAAGCTCCCTTTCAAATTGCAGATTTTTATTAGAAGCGGACTACGATTTCGGTTACGAAGCAGTCGCTGACTGCATCGCCGCCTTTCCAGTCGAAATACTTTTCGTAGTTGATACGTACATCGGCGTGAATTGCCTTATAAGAATAAGTAACGGTTGAACCGATGGTAGCGCGGTTGCGCTTGAAATTGAATGTTTCGCCGGCAACTGGATCGGTCTTGTTGGTGGCAAGCTGATATTGGTCAGTCAAACCATCGAAACGACCCTGAATTGACCAGCGGTTGAAAACGCCCCATTTTACCGGTTTATGCCAGTCTACAAAGGCTACGTATGAGTGGGCATCCTTATAGGTGTCGTGACAATAGTGCTGATACATGTATTCAGCTACGGCAAGCACATTGCTGTTGCTCCACTCCAGACATACGTTAGCAAGATTAGAGCGGGTCACGGCAGGCTTAATCGAAGCCCAGCCGGCAGTCAGCTTGAAACCTTCGGGAAGCGCAACGATTGCCTTGGTCGCTCCTGCGATGTGGTGGCTATAAGCGGAACCCTTGTGGAGCGAAACGGTATTGAACGCACCTGCCTCTAAGGTCAAGGGAGTTGAAGGGATGGCATAAGACACCTTAGCACCGAGGGCACGGTAATTCATCATCTGCTTACCCATAAAGGAGCGGTTGGCAAAATAATAGTTGTTAGGCGCGCGGAAACTCTCTACACCGAACGGCATACGAAACTGTCCGCCTTGAACGGTCAGACCCTTGACAATACGGAAACGACCGTAGGCATCGAGGAGCATCAGATGGTCCTCATCGTTAAACTCAGCCTGAACGAAATAGTCGATGCTCGGAGCTGCATAACCGGCTACACTCAGACGGGTGTTGCGCACTCGGAAACGCTGGTCGCCGCTACGGGTATCTATTTCCCAACGCGGACGGATAACGCCATGGACCTGCGGCACATAATTTACGGCAGCATCTTCTGCTGCAGCCGTAGCGGCTGCAGCAAGAAGGAGCGATGTCATTACAATATTCTTAAAGGAGACCATACTTTCCTGAAATAATAAGAACGATATAACCAAGAAGCAAGCCGAAGAAGCCCATGATGAGACCGGTCTTTACCATATCTTTCTGCTTGATAAGTCCGGTAGCATCGGCAAGGGCATTCGGGGGAGTTGAAATCGGGAGCACCATTGCAACTGATGAGCAGATTGCCACACCGATGAGCAGGGTGCCTACGCCGCCATATACTGAAAGCGACTCCATGTTGGTGCCGACAATGGCAAGAATCGGAACGAAGAGGGCTGCTGTAGCGGTATGGCTGATGAAGTTTGCCATGAGGTAGCAGATAAGACCAGAACCAATGATAACCATAAGCGGCGACCATGTTGCAAAAGGAATAGCCTCGATGAGGTGCTGGGCAAGTCCGGTCTGGTTTAGAGCAACACCGAGAGCGAACGCACCGGCAATCATCCAGAGGATTGACCATGAGATTTCTTCAAGGTCACGCTTGGTAATCACACCGGCTATTGTCAGCACGCCGACAGGAAGCATAGCAACCACATTTGCGTTCACACCGGTAATAGAGTCGGTAAGCCAGAGAAGGATAGTCACGGCAAAAGTAACATAAACAACGTAGTTGCGCCAATCGCTCTTGTGGTTATCCTCAATAACGAGGTTGATGGTTTTCTGCTTGAAGGGGAATACGGTCTTAAGCATGAACCATGCAATAACGAGCAGCAGTATGGTCAGAGGAACCATTACCATCATCCACTGACCGAAACCGATACCAAGGTTCATACCCTCGGGGTCGTTGAGATACTTCAGGGCGATGGCGTTCGGAGGAGTACCGATAGGAGTACCCATACCGCCGATGTTTGCACCGATAGGAATTGCTAAAGCGAGACCGATTTTACCCTTACCGTCCGCGGGAAGCACTCGAAGCACCGGAGCAAGGAAGGTCAACATCATTGCAGCGGTAGCGGTGTTGGAGATGAACATTGAGAACAGACCGGTCACCAAAAGGAAACCGAGCAGAACGTTCTCGCTCTTGGTGCCGAACGGAGTGAGCAGGGTCTTGGCAAGTTTCACGTCAAGTCCGCTCTTTGTAGCTGCAATGGCAATAATGAAACCGCCGATGAAGAGCATGATGGTGGGGTCAGCGAAACAAGCAAGGATTGCCTTATATGATACAAGCTTTATGTCCGATGATTCCGGGCGAAGGAACCAGAGAGAAGAGTCAGATGTTGTAAATAGCAGCAGAACCACTACCACCATAGAAGTGGTCCATGCAGGAACTGCGTCGAAAAGCCACATAAGGGCGGCAAAAACGAAGATACCGATTACGCGCTGCTCGATAGGGTTGATGCCGGTCAAACCATAGGTTGATGCCGGTACAAACCAGAAAAAGAGTGTAGCGATAACAGCAATAGCGATTTTCAGTCCTTTGAGACCTAAAGGATTGCGATTCATTCTATGCTCTTTCTTCCATTCATGGTAAGACTCGAGCAGATGATATCCGTGAAAGTTTTTAAACATGATGAATTATAGGTAATTAATGTTGGTTTTGTTCCGAAAAACGCCTGCAAAGTTACGGATTTTTGCTGAAAAACAAAAGAAATGCGCAAATTTGCTTTTGAAAGTCAGCGAGAGCTTTTCTTACTGAAAAGATATAGCTGGACGGAATTTATGGTGTTCTGCCATGCGATATAAGCCGCCGGCGCGACCGAACATACCGGATTTAAGAAAGTCATAGCCATCCATATCGCCAGCACGGTATTCTTCTGCGCAAGCCCCTGCGCGCCCGCAATCCGGTCACCGCACCTTGCTCCAATCCGTCGCCCTATTATGAACTGAAGCACACAGACCACTCCGGCTCCAATTCCGAGCGCAACCATTATAGGAATCTCGCGCGCCGGCTCATGCATCACAAAACTTACGGCACGACCAACAACTATAATCAGCGAAATAGCCCACATATAAAAGGAAAGACCGGCATGGGTTGCCAACTGCTTATGTACTTTCGGTGTCCAGCGCAGCAAAGTAAAGGCAACGATCAGCGGTCCGACAATCAGCGGAATAACCTTTGCCGCAATAGCAAGAAAAGTAGGAATAAATTCAACGCCCTCCGTTCCTATAAGCGTAAAAATCAGCGGCGCGAGTACGGCAACTGTCAGATTGCTCAGTATAGAGAATGTTGCCAGACGCGGAACTGAGCCTCCAAGCATACCGACAATAACCGGTGCGGCAGTAGCAGTAGGACAGAACACACAAATAAATAATCCCTGAGCCAGACTCTCATTCAGCGGTTTCAATACAATATACAATCCCACCGCGCCGAGAATCTGCACCGGAATCAAAACCTTAGAGAGAGTCGAAACACGGATTTCTCTGGGCTTGACTTTACAAAATGTCAGAAGCAACATAGCGAAAATCAGCCAAGGCGCGGACCATGCCAATGCTTCCATATACTCATGAAATATTATCCCGATTACCATTGCGATAGGCAGCATCCATGGCTTTAACCGGGCTCTTATTTCAGCAGCTTTCATATTTTTATAAGTCTATTTCTTTTTTTGACCGAAAACGGCAGTCTTGAAGAAAATTGCCGCGAAAACTGCTGCAGCGACGCAACCTGTTATGATTGACACAGTATGGTCAAGTTGTAGTCCCTCCGGCGCAAGCATGATGTAACTGACTGTCACAACTGTCATGAACAAAGCCGGAACAAGTGTTACCCAATACCAGCGACCTTTACGCGCAAGATAAACGGTTACAGCCCAAAGCGTAATCATAGCCAATGTCTGGTTGCTCCACGCGAAATAACGCCACAATACCTGAAAGTCAACCATCATGATAGCAAAGGTAATGGCAAACAGAGGCACGCAGATAAGCAGACGCTTGACTATCGACTTCTGGTCAAGTTTGAATGCGTCGGCAACTATGAGACGTACGGAACGCAACGCGGTATCGCCGGAAGTGATTGGAGCGGCAACCACACCGATTATGGCAAGGAGACCTCCGAAGGCACCGAGCCAGCCGATGGAGACCTCGCGCACAAGAGTGCCGGGCGAATGTCCATCCTGTGCCATGTATTCCGCCAACTGCGGGTAGCCGCCGGTAAATGCTATAGCCGCAGCAGCCCAAATCAGGGCGACAATACCCTCAGCCACCATCGCGCCGTAAAATACGGGGCGCGCAAGTTTCTCATTTGTCAGGCAGCGCGCCATCATGGGCGATTGAGTGGCATGAAAACCGGAAATCGCTCCACACGCAATCGTAATAAAAAGCATCGGGAACAGCGGGTGAGTATCAGCCTCCGGGTGTCTGTTATGCAGACCCTCGCTAATTCCATCGGGAATATGCACATCACCGAATATCATTACCCCCATAAGCGCAAGAGCCATAAACAGCAACGCGCCCCCGAAAATCGGATAAAGCTTGCCTATCAGTTTATCGATGGGCAACATCGTGGCAAGCAAGTAATACAGGAATATGGCGATAGTCCAGAATGTGACGTCAAGCTTATCAGGAGTCATTGAAGCAAGTAGTCCCGACGGTGTAACTACAAACACCGCACCTACCAGAATTAACAGTATTACAGAGAAAACGCGCATTACGTGGCGCATTCCGGAACCAAGCTCATTGCCCACAGACTCGGGAAGCGAAACGCCACCCTGACGCAGCGACAGCATCGCCGCAGTAAAATCATGAACGGCTCCGGCAAAAATAGTACCTAACACAATCCATAGGAAAGCCGACGGTCCGAACATGATGCCCATGATTGCGCCGAAAATAGGTCCGACGCCGGCAATATTCAGAAACTGAATCATAAAGACCTTCCATACGGGCATCGGCACAAAATCGACACCGTCAGGACGCTCAACCGCCGGAGTCAGCCGCTTGGGGTCTATGCCGAACACCTTCTCAACAAGAATGCCATAGATAGCATAACCGCCAATCAAAATCGCCAAAGCAATAAAAAAAGTTGTCATAGTGGCGCAAATTTACGAAAAAATCACGTCAAACAAAGCGTTTTTGGTCAAGAACTATGGGCAATCATTTTAATAAATGATGTGCGCGACCCGTAACAAAGCATAATATCGCCGGCTTCGACCCGAAGTTCAGTATCATCAAGATTAAGCTGCTCCAACCCTTCGGAAGTGATTCCCAATACGTTTTTCTTGACTATAGGGCGACACGCCGCAATCAGCTTCAGATTGTATTCCTTGGGAAACTGAAGGCGCGAATAGTGAGAACCGACGTACATGTCAGGCACCCCGAAACGCAAGGCGTAATCATCATGAGTAACGGCAAGCACCTGAGCATGATGTCCCAGAGCCATTTCAAGCGAAAGGTCGCGCGCGGCGCGCTGCTCCGGAGTGATAATGCGGTCAATCTGGAGCCCCTCGAGAATTGAATAATGTAGGTCATCGGCAGCACGCGCATAAATATGTTTCACTCCAAGTTTTTTCAGTAACGCCACGGTCTTGACCGACGCTCCGAAATTTTCGCCGATAGCTACTATTACAAGGTCAACTCCATTAAGAGGCAAACCTGCAAGCGCAGCCTCATCGGTCGAATCGACAATATAAGCGGTAGAGATATACTCCTTGATGGAGTCGACAATCGTTGCCGACCGGTCAGCACCGATTACTTCATGCCCCATTTCAGTAAGGTCTTTGGCAAGGTTTGAGCCATAGATTCCAAGTCCGATTATAAGATAGCGCATATATTATATTTATCAGGTTATTATCAAATTATCTTCCGGTAGTGTCACAGGCGAATTACCTCGCTGACTCACTAATCCCATAAGCAGAGACAGCAATCCGACACGTCCCACAAACATTGCAACGCAAAGCACTCCCTTTGCCATAGCAGGGAGCGACGAGGTAATTCCAAGCGATGAACCTACCGTAAAAAGTGCGGACAAAGTCTCAAAAAGCAGAGCCTTTGTTGAAAATCCCGGCGCAAGCAGAAGCATTATTGCAGAAAATACAACATAGCTCATAATTGACAGCCAGATTACGGCTTGCGCGCGCGACAGCGACGCCGTCGAGATGCGGCGGTTAAACGCAGTTACATCGCGACGCCCGCTGACTACGCCCCTCAGATGGAGCATTGCTGCGGCAAACGTATTGACCTTTATACCGCCGGCGGTTGACTGCGAACCTGCACCAATCCACATCATGAACATGACTAAAAGCAGTGTTACCGGCATAAATCCCGCAGGATTTACACTGACAAAACCGGAGGAGCGCGGAGTAGTTGAATTGAATACTCCCTGCACTAACTTTGCATAGGGTGACATCCCCGCAAGCGAATTGTTCCATTCAAAGACAAGGAAGAGTACGAAAGTCAGCGCAAACAAGATACCCGAAGTTATCAAAGCCACACGCGTGTTCATATTATACAGGTGGGGATGGCGCGGCGGCTCGGGGCGATGAAGAATCCGTGCATAAAAACGACTTATCCGCTCCCCTATCGCCTCCTTCGTATTCACCAAAATAGGAAAACCAATACCGCCGGCAATCACGAGGATACTGACTGCTAAATATATCAGCTGATTACCCTGCATCAGCGCGGAATTAGCCATTCCATCCGGGAGATTGGAAAATCCGGCATTACAGAATGCCGATAGCGAATGAAAGCCGGCCACTCCCCACTCCTGAGCCGATGTCAGGTCAGGGAAAAGCCCATTAATACTGAAATAAATCGCCACAGCCCCGAGAGTCTCCACTATCAGGGTAAACGCCAAGGTATAACCTAATGTGGGGAGCAGCGAATTTATGGTGCGGGAATAAAACATATCCCTCACCATCAGCTGGGAATAAATCGATGCATTACCACTGAAAAACAATGCGAATGAACTTGTAATGGTCATCACACCAAGAGCTCCTACCTGCATCATTACGGCAATAATGCTTATACCGAGTGGGGTAAACGTCGCCGATACGTCGACCGATGAAAGTCCGCAAATACAGACCGCCGAAGTACTGACAAAAAATGCATCAATCAAATCAATACCGTTGAAAGTACATTTTGGCAACATCAGCAGCATGGAGCCTATTGCAATGACAAGCAGGAACGACACGGACAGAATAAGCGAGGGGTTCGTGCGCCGCCCAAGCGAACGGATTAATGCCGAACTCAGATAAACCGCAGCATAAAGTCCCAGAGCAAGCGCAAAAAGAAGATGGGAGTGTAACACCCACTCCACCGCGGCATACCTTGGATGAGACCAGTGGGGCCACAAATGCAAAACCGCAGTCAGAATGATGATACAATCCACAACCCATTTCAGCACACGGGTTTCCCGTATCGTTTCATGAAACCGCAGGATGATATTATATGCTATATTTATAGCGAAAACCGTCAGACATACGTTTAGCCATGGCGAAACATAGTCATAACGGATCACCGTATGGTCAAACCCAACATATAGAGTCAACAAAACCAAACAAACGAGCGATGCGAGTACCGTCAGAATATCAAGTACTCGCGAAAACAAACGCAAGGTGTCGGCGTTTTCTCGCGTAAACCTTGCGTATGCTCGTTGAATTTCGGTCAAAAACCTCAATCGTTATTTCTTAGTCAGTTTAAAGCCGGCACAAATACCGTCGTAGCTATTAAGAAGCGAAGATACGCCCTTGATTGCGGTAGACCCGCTTACAGAACCCACTGATTCTACAATCTTGACAAGCTTGGTTACATCAAACATCAGTGACATCTGCTTACCGGCAGTCATGGTTATATAAGCCTTCATTCTGCCTATATTAACTTTACCGAGGGCTGTGAAATTAAAGTGAACCTCTCCGCTGCCATCGGTCTCGACTGTTCCGGTCAGTTTTACCTTTCCACACTGCATCACAAAGGATTTATCTTTTTCCACAGTTAAGACAAGCTTTGTAAGACCGGCTGTCTTATAATATGGAGCAAGCTTACCTTCAAGAGTTCCTGCAATGGCGGAACCGCCTGCCTTCTGGAGAAAGTTCTCAGACTTGAAGCATACGGCGGGCGAAGAATATGCCCATGTGCCAACCATATTGTCAGTATTTACCTTATCAGTCGACAACAGACCGCTGACAACTCCGCCAAGAACGTCGGTCAGGGAAGAACCCTTAGAGTCAGATGAAGAATTTCCGCCACCCAGAAGCGAACCGAGAGGATTGGATGCGCATGCGCTAAGGCTCACACAAAAAGCCAGAGCAATGATTATTTTTCTCATAAAAGTTTGTAAATTTTATCGTTTTGTTGCGACAAAGGTACAAATTTAATCTGAATCAATCAATTTTAACCACCAATATATTTGTAGTTGCCCAGAAACTTTCCGGATTTGTAATTACAAGCGAAAGCAGTCCGGCAGCCGAGCGGTCAAGGCGATAACTATCCTCAGGCTGTGAGGTCATCACCTTTGCTTTCTTTGCATCCAAAGGTATAACGGAAAGAGAGCGGCGATCGGCGCGCGTCATGTAGCTGCGGTCAAAATCGGAAGGGAGCACCTTGGTCTTGCGCAGGAAACCGCCACCTTCAATAATGTTATGCTCCTTCAATTCCTTGTCAGTGCCGATAACATAATAAACAGCATTGAGATTTGAAATGGCGGAATCCAATTCATCCTGAGTCTGCTGACGCGCCGCATTGATAGTATCGACGGTATTTGTCAGTCCCTCAATCGTATTCTCAAGTGCCTCAATATGAATGTTTGCCTCCATGAGCTGCTGCTGAAGATTGGCAACGGCGGCAGCCTGACTGTCAATTTGCTGACGCAAAACCTCAATCTGCTGACGATATTTGGCTGAAACACCCTTGTTTTGCGCAAGCTGAGCCTCAAGTTCCTCAATACGTTTACGACGCTCCATCAAACCGCGCTGAATTGCCTCCATCTGCTTGGTGATGTTCTCACGCGCGGTGGTTGATTCGGTATTCAATTCTGTTCCGACAAGCTTTTCAAGTCGGGTCACCTGCTCCATGCCTATCGTGACATCATAGAGTAGCGAAAAGAGCGAGTCGGCATTGGCAAGTGCCACCTCTAATGAGTCATCAAGGCGATGATTCCGAGCTTCAGCATCATCTAACTTTTTGCTGCCACAAGAATTGAAAGTAAACAGAGCGGCAAGAAGAGCCGCAGCAAGTGAAAATTTTTTCATGTCGTTTGTTATGAGTCCTTATATTTATTGCGATGTTCCGATTTGGGCGCAACGGGGCACCCGCCTACAACTATAACAATTTCTCCTCGGGGTTGGTTCACCTCAAAGTGAGCCGCAAGAGCGGATAGAGTATCGCGTACGGTAGAGTCATGGAGTTTTGAAATCTCGCGACTGACGGATGCGGGACGGTCATCGCCGCAGACCTCCGCGAGTTCGCGCAACGTCTTTACCAATCGCAACGGACTTTCATAGAGGGCAAAAGTACGCGGCTCACGCGCCAGTTCCTCCAAACGCGTGCGCCGTCCCTTTTTAGGAGGGAGAAATCCTTCAAACGCAAACCGGTCAATAGGAAGTCCGGAATTAACCAGCGCGGGGATTATTGCCGTAGGTCCCGGCAGGGTCTCAACTTCGAGTCCGAGTTCACGACAACGGCGCGAAAGCATAAATCCGGGATCAGAAATTCCGGGCGTTCCGGCATCGGAAATCAGCGCGACGGTCTCGCCTGCGGCTATACGGTCAGCAATACCGCTTACAGTGGCGTGCTCATTAAACTTATGATGGGAAATCATAGGCGTCGAAATCTCAAAACGCTTGAGCAGGGGCGCGCTTGTACGCGTATCCTCAGCAAGAATAACATCCGCCTCGCTAAGTACCTTAACGCCGCGCGGAGTCATATCCTCCATGTTACCCACCGGAGTCGGAACAATATACAGCTTTCCCGCCATCAGAGAATCAACGGTTTATGGTCGGCAAAGCGTAAGGTTACCGCACGGAAGAAGTCATCCACGTCAGGCTCCTCTACATTTTGGTCAAGAACGTTTGTCAGATATGCGTAAACCTCATCGGCGGTAGTCATTGCAGAGATTGCGGACATGGCATTAGCCATTCTCTCGGGTGAACCTCCGAATATGCTGCGCTGAAACCGGAAACGGTCATTTAGCGTAAAAGTTATTGACGAAGGTGTAGGGCAGGAAGTCTCACACGCCTTAATCATCGCCTCGACTTTTTGGGTCAAAGCTGTCAACTGATTGTATATTTCTCTAAGTTCTTTTTCCATTTCAGCTGCAAATTTAAATAAAAACAATGAAAAAAAAGCCTGAGGCATTTAAAATTTGCAAAAAAGTGCGTAACTTCGCACCATAATTAATCACCATTAAAAACATATAAAAACATTATACCCCAAATGCCCAAATTTAATAAACTTACTTGGATGGACGCTCGCGACTATCTGTTTATTATCCTTGGATTAGCACTTTATTCCTTCGGTTTCACGGCGTTTATTCTTCCTCATAAAGTCGTTATGGGTGGTATGGCAGGTCTTGGCTCGGTTGTATATTTCGCCACTCTGCGCCTCCATGAAGCGGGTCATTTCCCCATGGCGATTCCCGTCGGCATCACTATGTATGCCGTCAATTTCCTCCTTTTGCTGATGGCAGTCCGCATTGTCGACCGTACATTTGTGGTGCGCACACTTTTCGGCATGACGGTCCTTTCGGTTCTCATCTATTTTTTCCAGCCGATTTTCCCGAACTTGAACATTATGACCAATGACCATACCCTGTCACTTGTTCTCGGTTCGGTATTGATGGGTATAGGTATCGGAACCGTATTTATTCATAACGGCTCGTCAGGCGGCACGGATATTATCGCGGCAATGGTCAGCAAACGCAGCAATGCCACAATCGGCCGTACAATGATGGTTTGTGACTTCTTTATTGTCGGTTCAGCATATTTTGTACTTGGTTATTCTATCGGTGAGATTGTTTGCGGTCTGCTTGTCACCGTGATGACCGGATATATGTGTGACCTCATTATCAACTCTAACCGTCAGGCGGTTCAATTCACTATTTTCTCTCCAAAATGGGAAGAAATCGCTACCGCAATCAATAACGATGCAAACCGCGGCTGTACCGTAATCAACGGAATGGGATGGTATTCGAAACAAGAAGTAAAGATGCTGCTTGTAATGTGTCGTAAAATCGAGTCCGTCACGATATACCGTATTGTCAAGAGCATCGATAACAACGCACTTATCACACAGGCTAACGTAAACGGCGTTTACGGTAAAGGTTTCGACACACTCAAACTAAAAATGAAACCTGAATCCACACACTCGCCCAACAAACATAAAGATTCATGAAAGATTTGATTATACAGAAGGAGATGAATGAGAAGGCAGTCCTTGTCGGTCTCATCACTCCTCAGCAACCGGAACAGAAAGCTTTAGAATATCTTGACGAGCTGGCATTTCTCGCCGATACCGCCGGAGCCGAGACTGTCAAGATTTTCACCCAGAAAGTAGACTGGCCTAACCCGCGTACATTTGTCGGCAAAGGCAAGCTTGAAGAAATCAAGGCATATGTCGAGGAAAACGAAGTAGGCATGGTGATTTTCGATGATGATTTGTCAACAAAACAAGTCAGCAATATCGAGCGGGAACTTCAAGTGAAGATTCTTGACCGCACCACCCTTATTCTCGACATCTTTGCTAAACGCGCACAGACCGCTACCGCCAAGACTCAGGTAGAACTCGCGCAATATCAGTATCTGCTTCCGCGCCTGACCAGAATGTGGACCCACCTCGAACGTCAGCGAGGCGGTATCGGCATGCGCGGTCCGGGTGAAACGCAGATTGAAACCGACCGCCGAATAATCCTTGACCGCATTTCGCGTCTGAAAAAAGAGCTTGAAAGCATTGACAAGCAGAAAAACATTCAGCGCAAGAACCGGGGAAAGCTGACGCGCGTCGCTTTAGTTGGTTATACCAATGCCGGCAAGTCAACACTGATGAATGTACTCAGCAAAAGTGAGGTTTTTGCCGAAAACAAGCTGTTTGCCACCCTTGACACCACCGTCCGCAAAGTAATAATTGACAATCTTCCTTTCCTGCTTACCGATACAGTAGGTTTCATCCGTAAGCTCCCAACCCATCTTGTCGACTCCTTCAAGAGTACACTGGACGAGGTGCGCGATGCCGACATTCTTCTTCATGTTGTCGACATTTCCCATCCCAATTTCGAGGAGCAGATTCAGGTAGTGAACAAAACGCTGCATGAGGTATGCGGTGCTGCCGAAAAACCGATGATTATGGTGTTCAACAAGATTGACGCATTCTCATTTGTGCAAAAAGAGGAAAATGACCTTACGCCGCGCACACGTGAGAATATTTCACTCAAGGAATTAGAGGAAACATGGATGTCTAAACTCAACGGTAAGTGCGTGTTCATCTCGGCTAAAAAGCAGATTAACATTGATGAACTGAAACAGATGATTTATAACGATGCTAAAGAAATTCATCTGGCCCGTTTCCCTTATAATGATTTTCTTTATCAGGATTTTTCGGATATTGACGAAGAAGTATAGTATTTTAACATTAAATAAGCCTATTTTTATATGTCACTTTCAGAACTTAAACCCATTACGGATATAATCGCCCCGGGCGAACCAATAATAATTGCCGGTCCTTGCTCAGCTGAATCGGAAGAACAGGTGCTTCAGACCGCAGCCGGACTTGCCGCCAACGGAATTAAAATTCTACGTGCCGGCATCTGGAAACCGCGCACCAAACCCGGCGGCTTTGAAGGCGTAGGAGCTGTAGGTCTGCCTTGGCTCATCAAGGCAAAAGAACAGTTCGGTATGCTGACAGCAACTGAAGTCGCCACCCGTCAGCACGTAATTGACGCTCTCTCCGCCGGAATAGATATTCTCTGGGTAGGCGCGCGCACCAGTGCCAATCCTTTTGCCGTACAGGAAATCGCCGACACCTTAGCCGAACTTAACGCTCAGGATGTCCCCATACTTGTAAAGAACCCGGTTAACCCTGACCTTGAACTCTGGGTTGGCGCACTCGAGCGTCTCCATAATGCCGGCATACGCCGTCTCGGCGCAATTCATCGCGGTTTTTCCGCCTATGGCAAGCATCTTTACCGCAATCTTCCCCAGTGGCATATACCTATTGAGTTGCGTCGCCGCTTCCCTCAGCTGCCTATTATTTGCGACCCGAGCCACATTGGCGGCAAGCGCGAGCTTGTTTCGCCGCTCAGCCAGCAGGCACTTGACATGGGCTTCGACGGTCTGATTATAGAAAGCCACTGCGAGCCTGACTGCGCTCTCTCCGATAAGGCGCAGCAGGTTACTCCGGAGGTGCTTAACTTTATCATTTCGCAACTTGTACTGCGCCGGCCGCAGGGCACAACCGAGGGGCTCGACACCCTTCGCCGCCAGATTGATGAACTTGACTCGGAACTGGTGGAACTGCTCGCCAAGCGTATGCGCGTTTGTCGCGAAATAGGTCAGTTCAAAAAGGAACACCGTATGCCGGTTCTGCAGATGAACCGCCACGATGAAATCATGCAGACACGCGTAAATGCTGCAAAAGAAATGGAAATGGACGGCGATTTCATGAAAACCGTACTTCAGGCTATTCATGAGGAATCCGTTCGCCAACAGATTGAAGTTCTCAACGCACGATGAAGATACTTATTCTTGGAGCCGGAAAGATGGGGTCCTTCTTCTGTGACCTCCTTTCGTTTGACCACGACGTTGCCATACTCGACACCGACCCGCAACGTATGCGTTATACCTTTAACTGCCGCCGGTTTTCTAACATGGAGGAGGTTAAGGAGTTTGAACCTGACCTTGTGCTGAACTGCGCTACGGTTCGGTATACCCTTGACGCCTTCCGTCAGGTAATGCCCTATCTGCCCGACAGATGTCTGCTCAGCGATATTGCATCCGTCAAAACCGGACTCCCGGAATTTTACGCAACTTGCGGTCATCCCTTCGTAAGTTCACACCCCATGTTCGGTCCGACATTCGCCTCATTGAGCAATCTCAGCCATGAGAACGCCATAATTATTAAGGAAGGTGACGGGCTGGGACGCGCGTTCTTCAAACAGCTTTATTCCGACCTCCACCTCCACGTCGAAGAATTTACCTTTGCCGAGCATGATGAAACCGTAGCTTACTCGCTTTCAATTCCCTTTGCGTCAACCTTGGTTTTTGCAGGGGTCATGAAGCATCAGTCCGCTCCGGGAACTACATTTAAACGCCACCTTGACATTGCCCGCGGTCTAATGAGCGAGGATGATTTCCTACTGACGGAAATTCTCTTCAATCCCCATACTACCGGTCAATTAGCTAAAATCCGCGCTCAACTTTCCGAGCTTGAGTCACTCATTGAGGCAAAAGACTCGGAAGGAATGAAAAAGTATCTGAACCGCGTACGCGCCAACCTTAAATAAATGAAATCACCTTGGATTGAAGCAATGCGGCTCCGCACCCTCCCGGTTTCGCTTGGAGGAGTAATCTGCGCACTCGGATTGACCGCCTCCCTGCAGCCTATTGACTGGACTTGGGGGGCAGTCTGTCTTGTCTTTGCCATTCTCGCCCAGATTTCATCTAATTTCGCCAACGAATATTTTGATTGCCGCGACGGAATTGACGGCGCGGACCGCACCGGTCCTGCGCGAGGTATAATTCCGGCAAAGTCGATGCTGCGCGCAACAGTAATCACCCTTGCGCTGGCATGTGGCGTAGGTTTACTGACAATTATCAGAGGAGGATGGTGGCTACTGCCCGCCGGTATAGCCATAGCTATAGCGGCGATGGCATACTCTGCCGGTCCCTACCCTCTTTCACGCCACTGTCTTGGCGAGGTTGCCGTCATTATCTTCTTCGGAATAGTTCCCGTTTGCCTGACGTATTATCTCCAGACCCTCGAAATACCGACAGGTGTATTCATCTGCTCTATCGGCATAGGTTTGATGGGTGCGATGGTCATACTGGTCAATAACTATCGCGATATTGCATCAGACTTGGCGTGCGGCAAGCACACCTTATCTACAGTTACCGGTCCACAAGGTTCAGCTCTGCTATATTGCGCCATGGGGCAGTTTGCCGCCATGTGTCTATGGTTCGGAGGCGGAGTAGACGTATGGGGGTTTCTCCCTGTGTTACCCACAGTTCTCGGCTTTGCCGGAAGTTACCTGCTCCATCGCGGACTTGCTCCAGCCGCATCGACCCGACTGCTTGCCATCACCGCAATGGTCCTGCTGCTAACCTCACTTCTGCTGCTCCTTACCCATCTTATGGTTTAACCGGCGTACAATCCTCAACGCCGAGCGCAACCCCGGAGAAAGCTCTCCCGCCTCCATCAACTCCATCTCGCCTTGAAGTTCAGCCATCAGCTCAGGAAAGAACCTACATTGGCGGAACGCCAGCTTGAGGCTCAATGCGCGAATGGCGTACGGCTCCGTCGTGTTAATATTCCGCATACAGAAATCCAGAAAATCGCCCCTTACCTCCTCCTTTTCAAGCGGCAAGTCCTCAAGCAGGGTCAGCAACAGTCGCTTCTGTCCGACATGGGAGGTGCGCATCAGCATGTCAACAATGCTATCATATTTCGGCTTAAGCCAGAGTAAATCGGTTTTGGGCAAATGGGTGAATACCCAGAGTGCATTATAAGCCACTCGCTCATTTTGACTGCAAACAAATTCAAAAAGAGCCTCTTTTTGCGAATTATTTGACTCTCCGGTACATTTTTTACTTAAAAACTTAATGTCGCGCGCATGTAACCGACCGTTCAAATCATCAAATTTAATCATGAGCTTTTTTACATATGAAGTTCAGAGCGGTGTCCCAAAGTGCGGGTATAACTGAATATTCCGGCAAACAGAGCAAATCCCATTGAGATATACAGGCAGACCCTTACGGCGGTCAGCTCGGTAGCGAGCAGAGCAAAGATGGAGCTGACCAGCGTCGCTCCGAGTGTCTGACCTACAAGCCGGGCAGTACTCTGCATTCCGCCCGCTCCGCCGGTACGATGTGGAGGTGTAGCCATGACCATAACTATATTATTAGGTGTCTGGAACATACCGAAACCTATGCCGCATATAGCCATGCGGCATGCTATATTCCATTCCGCCGGATTACCGCCGGTAAACACCAGAAGGATAACTCCCAAAATGAACACCGCCATGCCGGCAGCCGCTGTAGCCCCGGGATTATGCCGCTCGACATAGCGCGCGGCTATAGGCGAGACAATCATCGTTGCCAGCGGCCACGGGGTCATCAACAGACCGGTGGTTATGGCAGAAAAATGATAACTGTTGAGATAAAGGAATGGTAAAGCAATCATGGCTATGTTCTGTGCGATAAATGAACAGACTGAGGTTGCAATGCTCATTGTATACATTGAATTGCGGAACAAATCGAGCGGAAGCAACGGCTGCTCATGACCGAACTGACGGCGCACATAAAATATACCTATAATTATACCTGCCGCAAGCATTACTCCACTAAGAACCATATCTCCCTTTCGGGTAAAATTGCCCAAAGCGTAGAAAACAAGTCCGAAAACGACCATATTTTCGAGCGCGCTGATTCGGTCAAAGCGAGGCTTATGGTCAACGGGCGGATTTTGCGGCAGCAGCTTCCACCCGAGAATAAACGCAATGACACCTAACGGCACATTTATAAGGAAGAGCCAGTGCCAAGTGGCGACAGACAGAATCGCGCCGGCGATGGTCGGACCGGCAGCCGTGGCTATTGCAATACACATTGCATTGAGAGCCATTCCACGCCCAAGAATTTCACGCGGATATATAAGGCGTACAAGAGCGATATTTACCCCCATGACACAAGCCGCGCCCAAGCCCTGAATGGCGCGCGCAATCACAAGCATCGGAAAACTGCCTACGGCTGCACATAGGGCAGATGCAAACGTAAAAATCACCACACCGACAAGAAACGTGCGCCTGTAACTATGCAAATCGCCTATGGAACTCACAGGAAGCAGCAGCATCGTTATTATCAGCTGATAAATCGTCACAATCCAAACTGCAGATGAATTGCTGATATGGAAATCATCGGCAAGAATTGGGAGAGCGACGTTAACCAAAGTAACATCGAGCACGGTCATCACCATCACAATCTGCAAGGCGAGGACCGCTATATAGTTTTTATAAGAAAAGCCTATCCCTTTCATAAATAGTTGAGTTTTTACGTACAAATATAACAAAAAGTGAATGAAATTTGATTATTTATGTCGAAAAACTTTCAAAGCGATATGCTCAAAAGATTTTTCGTTAAAAAGTTTGTAAATACAGAAAAAATCTCTAAATTTGGTGCTAAATTAATACCAAAATTTCACATTTCTCGCAGAGAGACGTGCGTTTCGAAGCGGGGTAAAAAATTAACTTTCAACTATTTACCATGGATAAACTTAGAGTTATCTTGCTCATGGTAATCGGGTTTCTTCCCGCTTATCTGTCCATGTTGGCTGAGCCGCAGGCACCTGCCGGTGGCAGTGTAACTATTACGGGTACAGTCAACGATACAGAGGGCGAACCGATTATCGGTGCTACCGTAAGGGTAGACAATTCAAAGGAAGCCACCGCAACTGATGTCGACGGTAATTTCTCTGTCAAAGTAGCTTCGCTTCCGGCAAACATCTCCGTTACATGCGTGGGTTACGAAACCAAAAAGGAGAGAGTCACCAGCACTGCTCCTATAACCATCGTGATGACGGAAAACTCCTCGCTTCTTGATGAAGTCGTGGTTATCGGTTACGGCTCCGTACGTAAAGCCGACCTTGCCGGCTCTGTTACCGTAGTCGACGCGAAAGCCTTCTCCGCACAGCCTGTCACCACCGTAGGCGAAGCCCTTCAGGGTCGTGTTTCCGGTGTGAACGTAATCAGCGCAGGTGTTCCCGGCGGCTCTCCCAAAATCCGTATCCGTGGTGCCAACTCAATCAACAAGAGTAACGAACCTCTGTATGTGGTTGACGGTCTCGTACGTGAAAGCGGACTTGAAGGCATCAACCCCGAGGATATCGCCTCAATGCAGATTCTTAAGGACGCATCTTCAACCGCTATCTACGGTTCTCGCGGTGCAAACGGCGTAGTGCTTATCACCACCCGCCGCGGTAAGTCAGGCGTCAGCGAAATCACCCTTGATGTATCTTACGGCTGGAGCAATGCCACCCACCTGCCCAAAATCATGAGTACCCAGAAGTATGCCGAAGCCCTCCAGACCTATGGCGGTCCTGACGGCGCAAAGATTGTAGGCGGCTCTATCGATGCTCCTGATGCTACTCTCGCTCCTTATCTTAATGGAGAGGACGCTGGCATTGACTGGGTTGACCAGATTTTCCGTACCGGTAACACCCAGAACTACAAACTCTCATACACCTCCGGTAACGACAAGATTCAAACCTATTTCTCCGGTAACTATATGCGCGATAAGGGTGTCCTCGAATACTCCCAGTATGAACGTTTCGCAGCCCGTGCAAACGTTCGCGCCAAGGTTACCAACTGGTTGGAAACCACCGTCGACATTGACATGAGCCATGGTAACGGTCATGGCATCGGCGGCTTTGAAATGACCACCGGTCCCATCTGGGCAGCTTTCAACTACTCGCCCACCATGCATCTTTGGAACGAAGAGGCTCAGGCTTATGCCCAAGACCCTTACAACTCAATTATGTATAGCCCCTACGGCGAACTGACCCTCCAGAACGAGCGTCGCCGCGACATCCTTAACGGTCGTATCGACCTCAAGTTTAATATCTGCAAGGGCTTGACCTTCACCACATCAAATGGTATTGACTATGCCAATATGTATAACTACAGCTTCTCCGGCACAAACCGCGCTCCCGGTTTCCAGTCAAGCATGGGCAATGGCAATACCAACCGCTGGCTCCTCCAGACCACCAACAACTTCACCTATATCAACAACTGGGACAGCGGTCATGCACTGACTGCCACCGCCGTTTGGGAAGCAACATCCTCAACCTCTCGCGGCATGAACATCAGCGGTCAGAACCTCCTTACCGACATGGTTGGCTGGTGGAACGTTGACGTAGCCAACACCAAGGGCGCAGGCAATAGCTACTCACGCTGGACCCTTATGTCAGCCGTAGCCCGCGCAATCTATTCGTGGAAAGACCGCTACATGTTGACCGCTACATTCCGCGCCGACGGCTCTTCTCGTCTGAGCAACAACAAGTGGGCATACTTCCCCTCAGTTGCCGCTGCATGGACCGTTACCAACGAATCATTCATGCAGAGCGTAACTCCGGTAATGAGCAACCTGAAACTCCGCGCAAGCTGGGGTATCATCGGTAATCAGGACATCGGTGCTTACCAGACCCTTGAGCTCCTCTCTTCCGCTAATGTTTATTACGGCACCACTACCCCCTACACCGGTTTCTGGTCAAACAAGATGCCCACCCCCAACCTGAAATGGGAACGCACCAATCAGTTTGACTTAGGTCTTGACTTCGGTTTCCTCAACAACCGTATTGACGTTAGCCTCGACTACTACCTGAAGCATACCCATGACGCCCTGCTGAACACCACACCTCCCGGCTACCTTGGCGGCACTCCATATGTGGTAAATGCCGGCGAAGTCCGTAACACCGGTTTCGATATCTCCGTAAACGCTACCTGCATCCAGACCCGCGACTGGACATGGTCAACCACTCTTCAGGGTTCATACATGAAGAATAAGGTTGTCAAACTGACCGCTGAAGAACCCGTGCTCTACTCCGGTAGCACAGTTTCAATCATTAACGACGCTCTCATCGTTAAGGAAGGCGAAAGCATCGGCTCTTTCTTTGGCTATCGTTGGGCAGGTGTTGACGCTGAAGGCTATGACACCTATTATACCGCCGCAGGCGATGTTACCCGTAGCCCCGAAGCAACAGACCGCGTAGTCCTCGGCAAGTCTGCCCCTGACTTTACTCTCGGTTGGAATAACACGATTTCATGGAAAAACCTCAGCCTTAACGTATTCTTCAACAGCTCGGTCGGAGCCAAGCGTCTCAACGCACTCCGCTATGCCATGAATACCATTATCGGTAACTCACGCTTCGTAACCGACGCAAACTGGGTTGACGACGTGCTCAACGGCAAGATGGCTGACCCCACCAAGTATTCTAACAACTACTGCCCGGGCGAATCTGACAAGTGGCTCGAAAAGGCTGACTACCTCCGCCTTGAAAACCTCTCGCTCAGCTATGATCTCAAACGCTCCATCACCAAGTTTGCAGACATTCGCTTCCAGTTCTCTGTACAGAACGCTTTCACTATCACCAACTATAAGGGCGTTAACCCCGCAGCTCTTACCTTCGGCGATGCCGAATGGAAGAACGGTATCGATATGGGTACAGCAGCCTGTCCCCGCACATATACCTTCGGTGTTCGCTTCGTGTTGTAATTTCTTAACAAGATAAGTTTATGAAGAATCTATATAAAGTGCTTCTCGCTGCTGCACTCTTGGGTGGCACAACCTCATGCGCTGATTTCTTGGAGCCTGACCCCAAAGGTCAACTGGCAACAAAAAATTTCTTCAAGAATCAGAATGACCTTGAAATGTCTCTCAACGCTCTCTATGCCCAAGTTGCAGGTTCACAAATCCACTCAAACCCGACCATTGTGCAGTGTCAGGGCGACGACATAACTTCGACCACCGGTTCAAACAAGAGCGCATACCTCTCAGCCGATGCCTTCGAGGAACCCTCCGACTACAAGGGCGTACGCGACCTCTGGCTCTTTGAGTACAAAGTAATTCAGGCTGCCAACCTCATTATTGATAACGCAGAGCGCGCCAATGCCTCAAAGGAATATATCAACATGACCCTCGGTAACGCCTATTTCTGGCGTGCCGTATCATACTTCCAGCTGGTTCGCGTGTTCGGTCCGCTCCCCGTTAACCTCCACAACGAGCCTGACGGCGGCAAGACTCCCCTGACTTCCGTCGAGAAGATTTACGACGAAATCATCGTGCCCGACCTCCTTAAAGCTGAAAGCCTGAATATACCTACCACATACGAAAAGTGGAAACTCGGTCATTCCGGCAACTGCGACTATTGGGTAACCGAGCAGGCTGTTAAGTCAGCCCTCACTGCCGTTTATATGGCAATGGCAGGTTATCCCCTTGAAAGAGACGGCTACTACAAAATGGCAGCCGACAAGGCTAAGGAAGTAATTGATGGCGTTGAAGGCGGCACTTACGGTCTCGGTCTCGAATCAGACTGGAAGAACGTTTACAGCGTGGCTAACAACTGGACAAACGAGCAGATTGTAACCATCTCCTATTATGACGTTCCGGGCAACATGACCGGCTCGCAATTCTGTAAATGTCATCGCTTCGCAACTCTCGGCAATGGCTGGAGCGACTTCGTTCCTGAACGCCGCTGGTGGGCACACTATCCCGACGGACCCCGTAAGGATGCTGTCTATGACCCCCTGCTCTATACCTACAAGCGCGATAAGGATAATAATGTAATCCTTGTAAACTGGTGGGCAGAAATGACAGAAAAGAATGTCACCAAGCCTGCAATCAGCCCCCGCCACCCGATGTTTGCTCCCTTCACCGTCAATGCTGACGCTCAGGGTAATCCTCTGGTTGAACCTCACGACTATGCTAAACCCGCCTACGACGGTCAGGCATATCCCCAGAACCACCGCTTTATCCGCTACTCAGAGCTCCTCTGCTGGTTCGCAGAATCTGCCGCCCGCGCCGGTGTTTACACTACGGAAGCTCAGCAGGCATTGCAGAAAGTCATTGACCGCGCTTACAACGGTGACAACAAGATTAACGCTTCTTCTCTTACCGGCGACGCCCTCGCCAAGCAGGCTTTCTTGGAACACGGATACGAAGTAACCGGCTATCCCTTGGCTCTCGTTACCCGTCGCGCTGACCAGTTCCGTCTCGGCGAAACCGCCTCAGGTGTTTGGGAAGACCAGACCTTTAAGTCTTGCTGGGAATATCGCTCAGGCGAACAGAACGACGTTCTCGTTCCCGCGGGTACCGAAACTCACTCTTATAATGTTACCGGCGGCAAGTTTGATATCGTAAACACTCCGGTTGTCTACACTCTCACCGAGGATATAAAACTTAAGGAAGAACAGCCGGTTGCTACCGTATGGCGCGGACTGAAGGCTATGTACCATCCTTATCCTCCCACGGAAGTTGAGAAAAACCCCAACCTCGTTCGCGAATAATTGAAAATCCTAATCTCGGAGCGCGGAAATCACCGCGCCCCGAGACTTTCATTCTAAAATTCACTTTTTATTCATTTTTTATTAACTAATCATTCAAAATTTTTTCGTATGAAAAAAACTTTACTCATTCTTGGTGCTGGCGTTCTCGCCATCGGCGCATCTGCCCAGACCTACAAACTCGGTGAGGCTTTTGCCTATGAGATCAACCCCTCATTCCACTGGTTCGGCAACGACGACCGTTACGCTGCTGACGCGTTTAAACTTGACGAAAACGGTGACATTAAAAACAACCCGGAAGCTGTTCTCAATATCAACTGGCCTGCATTCGCTATGGACGAAGCAGCTGACCTCGCTACTAACACCGGTCTTGCTACACCTTGGTTGAACTCTAAGCGTTTCGCTACTGTTGCTGAAGCTGATGAAACTTTCCCCGTTGTTGAAGATCCTTGGACAAGAGACGCATATGCAGTTAAAGTTCAGTCTGGTGGCTGGTGGGGCTATGGTAACCTCAACTTCGCTCTCCCCAAAATGGACGAAGTTGCTCGTATCCGCGTCATCTATCGTGCAGGTATTGATGATATCGAAAAGCCTGCTGTTACAGATGCTGAAGGCAATCCTACTTGGGTATCAAAACCCGAAAAGCCTTTCTGGGTACGTCTTACAGATACCGATCAGGACGGTTGCTTTGCAGAACCCCGCTTTACCGAACTCAACGAAGCTTTCTGGGACACCCCCGGATATCGTGTGATCGACCTTTACTATCAGCCCAACGGTCAGACCTACCTCGCTCTTACTTTCGACTCTGCAGGTCTTACCTGCCAGCAGATTGCTTTCTATCTTGAGCAGGTTTCTGTTGTTCCCGTAAGCAAAATTGCCGGTGATACCCACATTGCAGGTGACATGGTTTCTGAGGTTAGATCTACTCTTCCCGAACTCGTTAAGATCGAAGGTGGTGAAGACTCAATCAGCGAAATCGCTGCTGAAAAGGCTAACACCATCTACGACCTTCAGGGCCGCAAGGTTGCCAAAGCTGGCAAGGGTCTCTTCATCATCAACGGCGTTAAGACTCTCGTTAAGTAATTTAACCCACATAAAATTTAAAAGGAGCTGTCTTGTTAGACAGCTCCTTTTTTTGGCATCCCCGCTTGGGGGCGGCATGCGTCCTCGCATGCCGGTAACTCACTAAAACTCAGGGGCACTACAGGCATGCGAGGACGCATGCCGCCCCCAAGCTGAGCTTACCACTCATAAGGGAATCGCTCTATATCTTCTTCAACAAGATTGGAGCCGCTCTGCACCTCAATAAACGTCAGCGGAGTGATTGCCAAAAGTGCGTGAAGCTGTCCCTGAGGGATGTGGATGGTATCACCGCGCTTAACGGGTTTTCTCACTCCGTCGAGAACAATCTCTCCCTCGCCGCTGATGAAAGTCCAGACCTCCGTGCGATACAAATGTCGCTGATAACTGATACTCTTGCCGGGGCGTAGAGTCAACTGCTTGGTCAGCGCACAGAACCCGTCGGGAAACTCAATACTGTCTATAACCTTGTATTCACCCCATCTGCGTTCCTCATACATAGGTCGCTTGTCAATTCCGGTGACAAGATGCTTGAGATTTTCACTCTTAGCGCGTTCAGAGACCAATATGCCATCATGTGAGGCAGCGACAACAAGGTCCTTTCCGCCTATACAAACAACGGGAATTTCCAGTTCATTAATGATATACGTTCCCTTGCAGTCCTCAAACCTTACGTTTCCGTAAACCGGTTCGTGGAGCTCATCGGTCAGAGTGTTCCATGTCCCAAGGTCCTTCCATTGCCCGGAATAAGTAACCACAGCTGCCGATTTGGCATCCTCTGCAACCGCATAGTCAAAACTAATTTTAGGCAATGAGGCATAATTAGCTTTCAATGAGTCAAAATCAGTATCATAACCCATCTTTGAGGCGATATCAAGCAGATATCCGAGGCGGAAAGCGAACACACCACCATTCCAAAGTGCGCCTTCTGCAATCAGCTTTCTTGCTGTAGATACGTCAGGCTTCTCCACAAAAAATCTTACGGACTCAACCTCGCCCTTGCCTTCCGGCACGATATAACCATACTTTGCCGAAGGATAAATCGGGCTGACACCCATCAGGACAAGGTCAGCGATATTCTCCTCAATTGCGTCTGCCATTTTTGAGACAGCAGTGAAATATTGTGTCTCAGTATATGTATCGCAGGGAATTACTACTATAGTCTCATCGGGCAAGGTTCCCTGACCGGCAAGATATGAACAAGCCAACAGGATAGCGGGAAAAGTGCCACGGCGACAGGGCTCGGTCACGACCGACAATGAGGAGCCAAGCTGAGTTTCAACCGCATCCTTCTGCGAGACACCGGTCGTGACGACTATATCCTTGGTCAGCTCAGCATTTCCAATCTGACGGACAACACGCTGAATCATCGATTCCTTTCCTCCATCCGGAGCGGTCAAAAAACGCAGAAACTGCTTTGACCGGGCATCATTTGACAAAGGCCACAGACGCTTCCCCGACCCACCTGATAAAAGAATGATTTTCATCGTTCAGCCCTCATCGGATTTGTGAGAAAATCTTCGTATGAAAGACGTATACCGTCGGCAAGCTCAGTCTTGTAAGTCCATCCGAGCCGCCTAGCCTTAGAAACGTCAAGCAGCTTGCGTGGAGTACCGTTTGGACGCGATGTATCCCAGAGAATTTTGCCTTTATATCCTACTATCGAAGCAACCAGCTCGGTCAGTTCCTTAATGGTCAGCTCCTTGCCGGTGCCGGCATTGACTGTCTCATCGCCGCTATAATTGTTCATCAGGAAAACACAGAGGTTAGCCAAATCGTCAACATAAAGGAACTCTCGCAGGGGGCTTCCGTCGCCCCAACAGGTCACTTCCGTCAGTCCCTGCTCCTTCGCTTCATGAAAACGACGTATGAGTGCGGGAAGCACATGGCTATGCTCCGGATGATAATTATCGTTAGGACCATAAAGGTTAGTCGGCATAACGGAAATATAGTCGGTTCCATACTGCTTATTAAGGTATTCACAGTATTTCAAACCGGAAATCTTCGCTAAAGCGTATGCCTCATTGGTTTTCTCTAATTCGGAGGTCAGCAGGCATGTTTCCGGCATAGGTTGCGGTGCCATACGCGGATAAATGCAAGAACTGCCAAGAAATTCGAGCTTTTTACACCCGTTTTTCCATGCGGCATGAATTACATTCATCTCTAACATCATGTTTTCATACATAAAATCAGCCAGTGCCGACTGATTTGCTATAATACCGCCTACTTTTGCCGCTGCAAGAAAGACATACTCCGGCTTCTCCTCCTCAAAAAAACGGTTGACCGCATCCTGATTTATCAGGTCAAGTTCCTTATGAGTGCGGGTAATTATATTCGTATAACCTTGACGTTCAAGCTCGCGAACTATTGCAGAACCTACCATTCCACGGTGGCCTGCCACATATATCTTCGAATTCTTTTCCATAATTATTTAACGATACCCTTTTCAAGATACTCCGCAAGGTTCATACGGACAGCTTCACCGGCACGCTCAACGGCTACCTTAGCCATATCTGCATCAACCATAAGATTTACAAGCTGCTCAAACGAGGTCTTTTTCGACGGGTCCCAGCCAAGTTCCTTCTTCGCCTTTGTCGGGTCACCCCAAAGATTAACCACGTCAGTAGGACGGTAGAAATCGGGGGACACTTCTATGACGGTCTTACCGGTAGCCTTGTCTATCCCCTTTTCATGCTCGCCTTCTCCAACGAACTCAAGCTCTATTCCGGCGCGTTTGAATGCCAAGAGACAAAACTCACGTACCGAGTGCTGCTCGCCGGTAGCTATGACATAATCCTGCGGCTCAGGCTGCTGGAGTATCAACCACATACATTCGACATAATCCTTGGCATACCCCCAGTCGCGTAGACTTGACAGATTGCCTAAGTAAAGCTTTTCCTGCTTGCCCTGAGCGATACGGGCGGCGGCAAGGGTGATTTTGCGCGTAACGAAAGTCTCGCCGCGACGTTCCGATTCGTGATTAAACAATATGCCTGAGCATGCAAACATATTATAGGCTTCGCGATATTCCTTGACTATCCAGAACCCGTAAAGTTTTGCAACGGCATACGGGCTGTACGGGTGAAAAGGTGTGTTCTCGTTCTGCGGAACCTCCTCTACTTTACCATAAAGTTCAGAAGTCGATGCCTGATAAAAGCGGCATGTCTCGGCTAATCCACACTGACGGATGCCTTCGAGCAGACGCAGAACTCCCGTAGCATCTACGTCAGCCGTAAACTCCGGAGAGTCAAACGACACCTGAACGTGGCTCTGCGCCGCAAGGTTGTATACTTCATCCGGTTTTACCTTATTGAGAACCTGTATAATCGACATTGAGTCCCCAAGGTCCGCATAATGGAGATGGAAATGCGGCAGTCCTTCAAGGTGAGCTATGCGTTCGCGGAAATCTACCGATGAACGACGGATAGTGCCATGCACGTCATAACCCTTGTCAAGAAGAAACTCAGCGAGGAAACTTCCGTCTTGTCCGGTTATACCGGTAATCAATGCTTTTTTCATAATATTTGCTTTTATATTCAATTAATATTATTCTGAGTGCAAATATAGCAATATTAGTTGAATATTAGCCTAAATTCACCTCTTTTTCCCTCCTTTTATGAATAAAAAGTAACATTATGAAAATTGACAAAGCTGACAATGCGGTTCCGTAAAGAGATGCCGTTGCAGGAATGCCGGTTCGGGTCAACGCCATACCGCCGATAGTCGCACCTATGGCATTGCCAAGATTAAAGGCAATCTGTACTGCCGCCCCACCCATCAGCTCTCCGCCGGGTGAGTACTTCAAAAGGAGCAACTGCATAGGCGACGACAACGCAAAGAGACATGCCGTCGCAATCATTATAGACCCTGCGGTCAATATCATGCTTGATGACTCAAAATAGATGGAAAGCAACGCGGCTGTCATGATTATTGATACCATCAGCGCGATTTTACCCGGAGTGAACCTGTCAGACAAAACTCCGGCTACGTAATTACCCACACTCATAGAAGCACCGACCAGTATCATTAGGAAAGGGATATACTTCTGAGCGAGCCCGGCTTTGGACATAATCGGGGTAACATAAGAGTACATGGAGAAACATCCGCCCTGACATAGTATGGTGAACAGGATGAGAATCCACGGTGCGGGACTCTTGAGAAACTTGAATTCTCCGGAAATATTCGAATGGGGCAAACTCCCAACTCCCTTTACCAAGAAAATAAACATCAGCATTGTAATAAATGCCCATGCTGCGTTAAACATAAAAATCCAACGCCAGTTAAGCGTATTGGCTATAAAGCTTCCCAAGGGTATGCCAAGTAAATTGGCAGTAGTCATACCGAGGGTCATAAGCGACACGGCGGTAGTCTGCTTATCAGGCATCAGGCGGCTTGCCACAATTGCTCCGGTTCCGAAAAACGCTCCGTGAGACAATCCGGAAATGAAACGGCTCGCCAACCCCATCTCAAAAGTCCCGCTTATGGCAAACATGATATTGCCTATCGTCAAAATCGCCATAAGCGTGATAAGTATCTTCCTTAACTCCCAATTTCTCAGAAATATGGCACAGAGAGGCGCGCCCACACATACTCCTATTGCATAAGATGATATAAGGTGTCCTGCCTCTGAGATGCTTGTATGAAATGTATCGGCGAGGTCAGGCAGAATGCTCATCATGACATACTCCGTCATGCCGAGAGCAAATGTGCCGAATGCAAGAGTCAATATTCCTTTTTTCATAATCTATATTGTCATTGAATTTTATACAATCAACGGTATTATCATACCGGCAAATATCAGCAATATGCTTCCTACCGCGTAGGTTACCGTATAGCTCATTGCCGGGAGCGTACTGTCTATATTATCTTGAATAGCCCCGAGTGCCGCTACCGCATTACGGCTGCCGGCAACGCAACCCAACGCTATGGCGGGATGGAACTTAAATACCTTGACCGCTATCAGCGTACCGAGTATTAGAGGAATAGATGTACATACTATACCCGCTATAAAGAACTCCAACCCAACCGCCTTTAATCCGGACAGGAATGTCGGTCCGGCTCCGAGGCCTACCACTGCGATAAAAAGATTAAGTCCCACATTATTCATAAACCATATAACCGGGCGAGGTATCTGCCCGAATGTCGGTCGCTTATTGCGCAACCATCCCATCAGCAGTCCGGCAAGTATGGCTCCGCCGCTTGTACTCAACGAAATGGGAATTCCGTCATAGTAAAAGGTCAAGGCTCCAATGAAACAACCTATAGCTATTCCCAGTCCGATAAACGCTACGTCGGTCGACTCTGTCGGGCGGTCAGAGAATCCAATCTCGGCAACAGCTACCGCCACATCCTGAGGTAACCCGACCAATGTCAGCACGTCTCCTTTTTCAAGACGTGTTTTCGCTCTCATTGGTATACTCATTTCATCGCGCATGATTTTGCGCACCATTACACCTTTCATATATTCCTGAGTCCGTAATTCCGAAATCGTCATTCCGGCTGCTCCCGCTTTTGACACTGTCACCGGAAGATTCTCTGCCGTGAAATTCAAAAGGTCATGGTCTGTGACTTCCGAACCTATCCAGCCGGCATTGTCTATAATACTCTCCCGTCGGCCGCTTATTACTATAATGTCACCCTTACGCACCTTAAGGTCGGGCTGCGGGTCTTCAATTTCGCCTCTTAAGCGTAGACGTTCTATAAAATGCCTAAGTCCCAGTTTCTCTATATGACTTTCTATTTCTGCAACCGTCCGTGGATGATTGAAATAATCTGACTCTGCACGATAGGCTCGAAATGAAATAGGTCGGTTAGCAACGAATGTTCCCGGGTCAGCGACAATATCGCCGCTATCCATCTCGGCTTCAAGCTCTGCGGTCTGTGCCTTCACCTTAGCTAATCCGCCCAGCATTTTCGGACCGAGATTGGCAATAATCCATGCCGAACCTATTGTACCGAATACATAGCATACAGCATAACAGGCAGGGATAATAGAGAGCAACTTATCGGTCTGCTCAGCCGGTAAACCCAACGATTTGATTGTGCTTGAGCCTACTCCTATTACAGCCGAGAAAGCCTGTGACCCCGAGAACAGACCTACCGCCTGTCCTTTGTCATAACCCATGACAATGCTAACAATGACCACGGTTGCGATACAGAGTATGACCTCAACACAGGCAAAACCTATCTGCTTGAGTCCATCGCCCTTGAGCGAGCGGAAAAACTGCGGTCCTACGGAATATCCTATTGCAAAAAGAAACAGCATGAATGAAACCGATTTCAAAGTATTGGAAACCGGAATATCCATCTGACCAATCACCACACCTACAATTAATGTAGCTGTAACAGGACCTAAAGAGAAAGATTTGAACTTCAATCCTCCAAGCCAGAATCCTATACCTATTGTCAAGAAAATAGGTATGACCGTATTCTCACGAAATATGTCAACAATAAAGTCGTAAAACATAAATGACCAATTATTATGTTTTTCTAACAATTACACAGCCTACTCTGTTCAAAAACCATCCATTCTCTCCCTTCCCAAAATTACCACCATCCTCTTTTGTGAACCTCATTGCTTGGGAGCGGCATGCGTCCCCGCATGCCTGCAACACGCCTTTCTATCAACCAGTTAAAAGAGGCTGCCTAAACAAGTTTAGGCAGCCTCTTTTGCGGAAAGACAGGGATTCGAACCCTGGGTACCCGTAAGGGTACAACGGTTTTCGAGACCGTCCCGATCGACCACTCCGGCATCTTTCCCCGGGTTATAAAAAAGCCACCAAAGAGAGGCGGCTTCCTTTGGTGGGTGCTGAGGGATTCGAACCCCCGACCCTCTGCTTGTAAGGCAGATGCT
>CAZPHN010000010.1:0-67654 GCA_964586765.1 uncultured Bacteroides sp. | reverse complement strand
AATATCGAGGTGTGCAAAAAGGGGCATACCGAGATAGATAAAGAAATAAGAGGCTGTCCCTTAACGATTTACCGCTGGGTTACGCAACCCCACGCGGATCACAGAACAAAATGGCATAAAACCGCATATCGCTGAAACTGAGACAGTTTTAGCGATTTTTGTAATACACCTATGCGGCAGAATTATGAACATTGTGAGGTTAAACCATGTGCAATTCGTGAACAGACACATCCGTGAACAGTTTGAACTGCCACTTTTTTGATAAGAATTAGTTTAACTGGCGATAAACTTTGGATACGAATTTCCAATCTTTGTCATCTTTGACTAGTGCAAACATATCGGTATACTTTATCTCACCGAACTGCGTGTCAAGAGTGAGTGTGGCAATGTTTTCGTCTACATCACATTTGCGGATTGAGTAGCTAACCTTCAAAGGGGGACAATCTTCGTAGGCTTTGAAAAATTCTTCGATGGGAACAGTTTTATACCTTCCGTTTTCCATCCATGACATGGTGACCGTCTCTGCAAATGCTTTTCTGCAAAGTTCAATTCTTGGCTGACGGGCAGCCTCGACATGTTCCTTAAGCTTGTCTCTCAGGACTTTGACTGTTAATTGGTTTTATAAATGCAAAATTAACATCACATATTGATTATTGTAAGTACCGAAAAATTATTCATATACCGAAAAATTTTTCGATATTCTGATTCTCAATAATATCTATTTTTTGCAATGGAAGAAAAGATACTAAATAATATTTGAATATTTTTTGGTGAGGAGGTGAACTTTTTTGGTGAGGTAAGCGTTATGATAATAAAACGATAAAATTAATTCAACTGTTTTTATGAAAGAACTGAAAGGAACCCGCACCGAAGAGTGTTTGAAGCAGGCTTTTGCCGGTGAGTCACAGGCAAGTATCAAGTATTCTTTTTATGCCAAGAAGGCAGCAAAAGACGGTTATCAGCAAATAGGTGCAATCTTTACTGAAACTGCTCATAATGAGCATACCCACGCTAAAATCTGGTTTAAGTTGCTCCATGGCGGTGATGTTCCCACTACTACGATTAACCTAGCAGACGCTGCCGCCGGCGAGGAATATGAATGGGAGGACATGTATGTAGAGTTTGCCAAAGTTGCCCGCGAGGAGGGTTTCGAAGAAATTGCCCGCAAGTTCGAACAAGTAGGCGCAATTGAGCGTGAACATATGGAACGTTACCGTACGTTGCTGAAGAATGTTGAGGACGGCTTAGTGTTCTCGCGCGACGGTGACCGTATGTGGATGTGTCGCGAGTGTGGTCATATTCACGTTGGCAAGTCTGCTCCGAAGGTATGTCCAGTATGCTCCCATCCCGAGGCTTATTTTGAGCTTCGCCCCGAAAACTACTAAGAAAATCATTGTGTAACCACTAATATGTGCGGCGTCGGTTTCGGCGTCGCTTTTTTTGTGCAATTAGAGGGTTAGCACGTCGCCATCGGAGGGAATGGTGACGGTGCCGGGGAAATAAGCGGCTGCTTCCGCGCGATAGGCGGCAGGCTTGTCAGGGGTGCGGTCCTCGCTGTGAATCAGTACAAGGTTCCCTATATGGATTTCCGCGGCATTCTGAGCAACATCCTTGACCGTCCAGTGATGTTTTTCGTAAGGCTTGTAGATATCACGGTCAGCGTAGCGGCAAAAGGCTCCGCAAATAAGCATATCGGCTCCTGCCGCGTGGTTCATGTTTGTCCGGGTCAACGCTTCATCTCCGAGGTCGACTATCGTTTTTCCGGATGGAAGCGTCATTCTGAATCCCGACTGACTGACGTTTTCAGAGCCAACGTTAAAAAATGATACCTCCGTGTCTTCTATATTGTATCTGCAGCCTTCCGAGGCATCCCTTATTTCCATGATTTCCTGAAGAACGCGGAAATATGAGTCAAGGAAAGTTAGCCGGCATATTTCTGTCAACGCATGGGCTGTTTCCGGATTGGAATAGACATAAAGTGGACCGGAATAGAGTCCCTGCATACGAAGATGGACTATTTTACGCAAAAGCCATACAATACCGAAGATATGGTCAGTATGGGAGTGGGTAACAAAAATATGGTGGAACTCGCCGGGTTCAATCCCCGCTTGGCTGAGTGCGTTGAAAATTCCGTAGCCGCCTCCGCCATCCGTGAGCCACAAAAGGCGTGGTGTTCTGATGGCAAAACAGGCATTATAACTATTGGAGGGAAAGGCACTGCCGGTTCCGAGCATAAAGATTTTTGTTTCCATAGTGCAAATTTACTAAAACTTTAGTAAATTTGTGACGTTTATTTAATGTTTAGTTAACCAAAATCAAAGGAAATGAAGAAAATTACATCCGTTTTATGCGCCATTCTTGCTTTAGGCGCAACAGCCTGTGGTAATAAGCAGGCTAAGTCTGAGGTCTCCACGCCTGACCCCGACAAGAAAGTATTAGTTACGTATTTCTCCGCCACAGGCACGACCAAGGACGTTGCCGAACGGCTCGCCGATGCGGTAGGTGCGGATTTAGCTGAGATTGCCCCTGCTACGGTCTATACAGAGGCAGACCTTGACTGGCACGACAAGACCTCACGCAGTTCCGTCGAGATGGCAGACTCCACCTCTCGTCCTGAAATCAAGGCGATGACTGTAAATCCCGCTGATTATGACGTTATTTTCGTGGGATATCCTATTTGGTGGGATCTTGCTCCGCGTCAGGTCAATACTTTTATCGAAACCGGTTCTCTTGAAGGCAAGACCATAATACCATTCGCTACATCCGGCGGTTCATCTATTGACAATAGTGTCAAGGACCTCCGTCGTCTATATCCTGATTTGACCATTACGGACGGACATCTGCTCAACAATGAGTCAGACGGAACGATTGCCGACTGGGCTTTAGGAGAGATTTGATGACAGATTCCCGAAGGGCGTTCGGTTCAAAATTGAACGCCCGAGGGTTATTTCGTCGGTATACTCAAGCTGGTTACCGACGCTTACTCCTCGCGCTAACTGTGTTAGTTTGACAGGCAGAGTGCCGAGACGGCGATAAATATAAAAATCGGTTGTCTCACCCTCCATTGTCGGCGGCAGCGCGAGGATAATTTCTTTAATTCCGCCTGCCGCAACGCGCTCGACGAGCGAATCTATTTCAAGTTGGTCAGGTCCAATTCCGTCAATAGGAGATATAACACCGCCCAGAACATGGTACAGACCATGGAACTGGCCGGTGTTTTCTATATTCATTACATCCTTTACGGACTCGACTACGCAGATTGTCGACGCGTCGCGGAGCGGACTGCTGCAAATTGGGCATACTTCAGTCTCGGAAATGTTATGACATACGGAACAGTAGCGTATACCGCGTCTCATTTCAATGATGGCGTTTCCAAGCGTCTCGGCAGCCTCCGGCTCCTGTCGAAGCAGATGGAGTGCCAGACGCAAAGCGGTTTTGCGTCCGAGACCCGGAAGCCGGCTCAACTCTGTCACTGCGTTGTCGAGCAGCGTCGATGCAAATTCCTGCTCAGCCAACGATACGATTGGTCAAGGTGTCCGGGAACACAAGTTTAGGCTTGAGAGCGGCACCCTCTTCGGGTGTAACGAGCGCATAAGCCATGATGATTACTACGTCGCCACGGTGAACCTTGCGCGCAGCGGCTCCGTTAAGACAAATTACTCCGGAGTCTGCAGGACCGGGAATAACATATGTGTCGAAACGCTCGCCGTTATTATTGTCAACAATGAAAACACGCTCGCCGGCAATCAGTCCGGCTGCCTCCATGAGAGTGGAGTCGATTGTGATGCTGCCTATGTAGTCGAGGTTTGCCTCAGTTACGGTTACGCGGTGTATTTTTGATTTTAAAACTTGAATAAGCATCTCTATGAGGTTTCTCAGAAGAATTTAATATTGTCAATGAGGCGAACGTCACCGGCATAAACGGTTACGCAACCAACCGGCTGACTGCTTTCGCTCCATGAGGCGATGGGTTGACAGGTCGGTCCGTCAACAATCTGGAAATATTCGGTTTCGAGTCCGTCAACTGCATTGATTTCATTAACGGCTGCGTCAATAACCTCGTTTACACTCTTCGATTTGGCGTTTTCTACGGCATGGAGCATCGCCTTACGGATTGACGGGGCTGCCTGACGCATTTCCGGTGTCAGTCTGACGTTGCGCGAGCTCATGGCAAGACCGTCTGCTTCACGCTTGATAGGCACATCGACAATCTCCAGACCGTCAAAACCACCCTCGAGTGCGACCATGCGACGGATTACGGCAATCTGCTGGAAGTCTTTCTCTCCGAAATAGGCGCGGGTGGGGTGTGCCATAATGAACAGACGGCTCACTACCTGAGCCACACCGTTAAAGTGACCCGGGCGCATGGCTCCCTCCATTACCTCGGCTACGGGACCAAGGTCAAACACACGGGTGTCAGGTTCCGGATACATCTCCTCGACGGTCGGAACAAACGCCACGTCGACTCCTGCGGCCTCAAGGAGAGCAAGGTCAGCTTCCTCGGTGCGCGGATATGTGGCAAGGTCAGTGGGATTATTGAATTGAGTAGGGTTGACAAAGACGCTGACTGCCACGCGGTCGTTTTCAGCGCGTGCCTTTTCAACGAGTGACATATGTCCGGCATGGAGGGCTCCCATGGTGGGGACAAAGCCGAGCGACAGACCTTGGGCGCGTACTTCCGCGCTCCAGTCTTTGAGTCCTTGTGCTGTTCTTATTACTTTCATCTTTCAGTTGCTGAAATTTCGGCGCAAAGTTAGCGATTTATTTCGTTTTGGTCAAGTCTATTTCCTTAAGAAGTTCGCGAACGGCGGTTTCGAGTTGGTCATCGATACCGGCAGCAATGCGTTCCGGAGTATTGGCAACTTTGAAATCAGGTTCGAGTTGCGAGTTCTCCAGATATGTTCCTTCTTCTGTCTCATAGCCTATTACGGGGATACCGAAGTAGACTGAAGGCTCCTGAAGGTCAACCCAGTTGACCGAAGTCATGGTTCCCGGAACGGGCATGCCGACAAGTTTGCCGAGACCCATTTTCGAGTAGACCCAAGGAGTGCCATGAGCATTGGAATAGTTTGCTTCACCAACCATCATGATGCTCGGTTTATTCCAGCGTCGTGAAGGCATACGCGCGGTCTCGACTCCGCGAACCTTCTGCGTCAGGTAGTGTTTGCCGCTGAAAAGTACCTCGATGTCCTCGTGCATACGACCGCCGCCATTCCAGCGGGTATCGATTACGATACCGTCCCGGTCGTTGTATTTACCCAGAACCTGAGCGTACATGGGGCGGAACGAGGGGTCTGCCATGCTTTGGATGTGAACGTAACCGAGACGTCCGCCGCTGAGCGAGTCAACTTTCTCGCTATTGCGTTTAACCCAACGGTCATACAGGAGTGACTGCATTTTGCTGCGGCTGATTGGTTTTACGGTCTGCTCAATTTTTGCTCCGCTACCTTTCGTAGCCTCAACGAGAATGAGTTTGCCGCTAAGTCCGTTGAGAAGTGAGGTGAAATCGGTTTCAGGGGATATTACCGTGCCGTTGACCGATGTGATGACGTCGCCGGCGGCGAGCTGCGAATCGGCGCGGTCAAACGGACTGCCTTTAACCACCTCGGCGACTTTCAGCCCCGGACCTTTGAAAGTAAGGTCATAAATCAGACCGAGGTCACCGGTTTGTTCATCGGCACTGCGATTGGAGCGATAGCCCGAACCGGTATGGCTGACGTTCAGTTCGCCAAGAAGTTCGGAGAGCATTTCGGAATAGTCGGCATAGTTGTTGATATGAGGAAGGAAGCGGGTATAGTGGTCAACTAAAGCATCCCACTTGACTCCGTGCATTGTCGGAGTGTAGAATTTTTCTTTTTCTTCTGTGCGGACAAATTCGAGCATGGCGGCGCGTTCAGCGGCACGGTCAATTTTCTGACGTCCGCTGTAATTCACATTGGCGAACTTTTCATTTCCAAATCCCATCTTCTTTATTGATGAAGATGTGATGATAAAGAGGTCGTCACCCATCGGCTCAAAATTAGGACTGCCGCCAAGCGAAAGCTTGTTGACTATGGATGCACCGCCCTTGCGGAGGTCTATCTTCCATAGGTCGTAACCCTTTTCAACTTTGCTGAGATAATAGAGCTTTTCGCCGTCCTTGCTGAGAATAGCGTCGGTAAGGTTTGAAGAATAAGGGGTCAGGCGCACAATACGGTCCTCGATGCCTTTACGTTCTACAGCAATAGGCTTCTTTGCATCATCTTTTTTGTCTTTTTCATCCTTTTTTGCTTTCTTTTCTGCAGCTTTGACTGCAGCAAGCTCTTCTGATGACAGATTGTGGCGGTCAAATGCTTCCTGAGTAAGATATGCTGCCATAACGTCATACTGGCTGCCCCATGATGCGTGATTGCGCATACCGTAACGCTCGCTTATCCATGTGATGGCGGTGCCATCCGGGCTAAACCGGGGCATTTCCTCGAAGTAACCGGTTTCGGTTATGTAGGTTATTTCCGGTGTGTTACCGTCAACGTTAACAAGAGCGATATCATAATAAGGAGAATGATGGTGAGGCACACAGGTAAACAGAATCCAGTTTCCGTCAGGGCTCCATGTGTACTGAATACCGGTGCGCTCCGCATTCAGGTCTGCCGACGCAAGTTTGGTTACTTTCTTGGTGGTTAAGTCCATAACCATAAGCTCGCTGCGGTTTTGAACGAATGCGAGTTTGGTCCCGTCAGGGCTTACGCGCGCTTCGGAACGCTCAATTCCTTTCTTTGCGGGAAGCACTCGCTCTTCCTTCAGGGTGGTGGAGTAGAGCATGTCGGGGTCTGCATCGCGGGTCATTTCAACGCGGTAGATATCGTTGACGCCGTCGCGGTTGCTTACAAAGTAAATGGAGCGACCACCGTCTGCCCAGCTTGGATATTTTTCGGTCCAAGGTGTTGAAGTAATCTGCTTTGTTGTACCGAACTCAACAGAGCTTACAAAGATATCTCCACGACGGCTGAAAACGAGCAGTTCGCCGTTGGGTGAAGGAATCATGTTTTTTGCGCCGGATGAGAAATTAACGAAGTCGGGAGCTTCATATCCGTCTGTAACTATGTCGATATTGACCTTGACGGGCGCATTTCCGGGTGTCATCGTGTAGATTTCGCCGTCATATGTCATGGCGATGGTACCGTTTGCTGCCTGAGAGAGAAAGCGGACTGGATGGTCGGTAAATGAGGTCAGTGCCGACGGAGTTGCTGACGTATTTGAGAGCGGAAGAGAATAAACGTTCATTGAGCCACCATTACGTTCGCTGAGGAAAATCAGCTCTGAGCCTGACGGGGCAATAATCGGGTCGCGGTCTTCGCCGGCATGGTCAACTAACGGCGTGTGCTTGCCTGAAGCAAGGTCATAGCTCCACAAACCGCGGGTAACGGATGAGGTATGATGCTTACGCCATTCGTTTTCTACGCCTTTATTGTCCTGATATACAAACGACTTTCCATCGGGCGCAAAGGCAATGCGCTCTGCCGGAGTCGGGAGAACCTGCTTGACAGAACCTCCGTCAACGGGAACGGTATAAAGCTCGGTCATGCGAGACGATGGAAACAGCGCGCTCGACGCAGGGTCTTGAATTGCAGCCGAGAAATAGATCGATTTGCCGTCAGGGCTGAATGACTGAGGTGTTTCCGAGGAGCTGAACGAAGTCAGTCGGCGAGGTTCACCTCCCGTAGCCGGAATGACAAAAATATCGGCTGACCCGTGGCGGTCCGATGCATAGGCAATCAGTTTGCCGTCAGGACTCCAGATGGGGTTGGTTTCGTAGGCTGAGTCGCTTGTAATGCGGGTTGCGGAACCTCCGTTTACAGGAACTGTGAATATATCGCCTTTATAAGTAAAGGCAATAGTGGAACCATCGGGCGAGATTTTTACATCGCGCAACCAGAGCGGAGTAACGGCAAAAGCACCTGCCGAACCAATAAGTAATGCGGATGACGCGGCAATAAGTTTATTCTTTATTCTTGTCATTTTGTGAATTGATAATTATCGGTTTATGAAGCGGGAATGTATAAGTCAGTGATAGGGATAGCCCGATTGAGCTGTTGACCTGTCCGAAGCCGGGAATAGCCCAAGGCGAGCCGTTGGGTTGTGAGGAATGGTGGATAACCCGGTGATAGCGGAATGTCCATCCGGCAGCGAGATTGCTGAAAAGTTTAACCTGAAGTCCGGCACCTACCTCAATATAACCTGAGGTAGTGTGACGCCATGGAAAATCGATGGTAGCTGATTGGTCCCAGTATGATGAACTGAGATTTACGTCAATAAAACGATAGTCAAACGATGCTATTCCGTAGCGAACAAGGGCGAAAACCTTATAGGCGGAGTCGGAATTATAAAGGAAATTATAATCCATACCTATTTTGAAATATGGCGCAAGTGGAGAGCGGAAAGAATAGTTCATGCCGTCGGGGGTACTTTGCGCCGAACTCAATCCTGCTTCGAAAGCAGGGAAATAGCGGTTATGGAGTGATACTTGGGCTCCGAAACCAACAATGCCATATCCGGAGCGGAACGCACGGTTCAGTGCCGGCCAGAGGTCTACGCTAACCTGCACGGCATCCCAGAGCGGATAAATATTGCCGATTGCCTTAGGTTGGGCGGCTGCAATGGAGTCAATCCATTCGTCGCCGGGCAGAGAGTCCGTGATGACCGGTTTGGACGTAAGTTCCGAGCCGACGGGCGTGACGGTTCTGCGTGCCGCCATAGGGATTGCCGCGGAGATTACAGCGATAATTATGAGCAAATAACGCTTCATTCGTCTTCTTCGTCCTCCGAGCCGGAATCGTTAAGGAAGATTTTGAGCTGCATGGCGTCAACATTGGTAATCAATGAATCCACCACGGCTATGGAGTCAATCAGTGTGCCGCTCCAATTTACGGACCGGATGCGGAAACGCCATACGGCACCGCAGTCAGCTGACGCGAAATAGGGCGACGTCTCGTATGTGAACGTCACTACATCGCCAAACAATCCGGATTTGAAGGTGAAACTTGTCGAGGTCTCATCAGGACGGAACGGGAGATACACTTCCGAAACGGTCTCTGACGGACCGCAGAGCAGTGAGTCATTAGGTGCGCCTATGCCACCAACAGATAGTCCGGACACTGCGACGGCATCGCCTGTCTTGGCAGAGTAAAATCCCGCCTTGGGTAGAGAATTCTGGTTGTCATAACACGCACCTGTAGAGCAGCCGGCAATCATAACAAGAGCCGACAGCACAATCAATACGTGAGAAAACAGGCGATGAATCATATCCGGGCGTCTATTTCATATTCATTACGCCGCGGAGAGTTGCGCGCAATAATTTCGCCGATAAATCCTGCAAGGAAAAACTGCGAGCCGAGAAGCATCATGGTCAACGCAAGGAAGAAATATGGCGAATCGGTCACTAACGTGTAGGAAAGTCCCTGATTCATGCGCCAAAGTTTGCCGAAACCGACAATCATGGTGGAAATCAGTCCGATAAAGAACATCAGTGAGCCTAATAGTCCGAAAAAGTGCATCGGCTTTGCGCCGAATTTAGATGTAAACCAAAGGGTCATCAGGTCCAGATAGCCGTTGACAAAACGGTCAAGACCGAATTTAGTGGTGCCATATTTGCGTGCCTGATGGTGAACTATCTTTTCTCCTATTTTATTAAATCCGGCATTCTTGGCAAGATAGGGTATGTAGCGGTGCATATCGCCGTAAACCTCAATGTGCTTGACCACTTCTGCCCGATATGCCTTCAGTCCGCAGTTAAAGTCGTGGAGATTTTTAATCCCGCTGACTTTACGCGCGGTGGCATTGAACAGTTTCGTGGGTATGGTCTTACTCAGAGGGTCGTAACGCTTTTGTTTCCATCCGCTTACAAGGTCATAGCCATCTTCCGTAATCATACGGTATAGTTCGGGTATTTCATCGGGCGAGTCCTGAAGGTCGGCATCCATGGTGATAACGACCGAACCTTTGGCTGCACGGAACCCGGTATTCAATGCCGGACTCTTGCCGTAATTGCGGCGGAACGAAATGCCGTGGAGGTTAGGATTCTTAGCCGAAAGCTCCTCAATGACTGCCCATGACCTATCTGTCGAGCCATCGTTGACAAAAATGACCTCGTAAGTAAACTTGTTCTCCGCCATGACGCGCTCAATCCACTGAGCCAATTCCGGAAGTGACTCCGCCTCGTTAAAGAGCGGCACAATGACGGAAATATCTATTTGGTTACTATCCATTGCAATGATTTCGATAATTCACTGCAAAGTTACGATTTTTAAATGAAAAAGTAAAAATTAAGAATGAAAAACTGATACTCGGAAAAAAAACGCGAACCCTTTGCGGATTCGCGCTGACATAGCGTGATAGCACTGCATTTAATAGACCATTATTGTGCGGACATAACGAACATGATGCAGTTTGTATTCAGAGGACTCAAGTGTGGATGTGCCGGTTGACATATTGAAGCTGTAGCAGTTATAAGTTGAATAGTCTTCCGAGGTATATTCATATTCGGTCCAATACGTATATCCTGCCATTCCAATTTCGGTACGGTGTTCGTAAAGGAATTTGGCTTCGGAGAGTGTAGGTAAACGCCAATCATAATATACCCCTCCATCAACGGTTGACTGACACGTTGCTGCTGCATCCTCAAGGGTCATTCCCGTGCTTGTATCGGTTCTGAGGACAGCAAGATTTCCAAACTCATACCAGTCAACTCCGATTCCTGCTTTAAATGTTACGGTAGCACCATATGTGACTCCCGCATCGCTGATTGCATAAGCGCGTGCATGATATATTTTCCCGTTTTCAAGGTCACGGATGACAGTGCTGAAGGTTTTGCTTGTACCATATTCGGTATATTTTTTTGAATATGATGCATTATCATGAATTGTTGGCTCTGCAATATATTGCGATAGAATAAACCCTTTTTCAGTATATGAAGGTGAACCGTTGCTTATCATCTCACCTGATATTGTAGTGGCTGATGAATCATTCTGGGTAACGCCGATGGTACGGATTTCGGGGAGTTGTTTCGTGACTGTGTATGAAAATGACTTCACCTCACCAAATGCCGTTCCAACATCATTCTTGGCATAAGCCTGTACATAGTATATCCCGTCTGGGAGAGGATTGATGGATGTTTGAAAATTCTGGGTTGTGCCGGATGATTTGACTAATGTTCCATTTTCTAATGGATTTGGGTCTGAACCATAGTAAAACCCACATTCACGTATACTTGAACTTGTCGCAGAGTGCCTTCCTTTAAAAGTGATACCGTTGTCAGTTAAGACGGGATTTTCCGTAACTACGGTTACATTGACGGTCCGTTTATGAAGTAAGACGTCTACTTGGGTTATACCAGACAACTGAACTATAAGTGCGTGGGAATATGGTTGATAATTGTCTTTATTAATTTCAAACCGATAACTTCCCGGTGTGAGTTTATTAAACTCAAAGTGTCCGTCGTTGTAGGTTACGCAGCTGGTTAAAAGCTTATTATCATAAAACAATTGTACCTCCGTGGCTCGAATGGGTTCTGCCGTTTCGCTATCCGTCACTAATCCGTATATGCCGCCATATGAAACTTCTGGTTCCGGATCAGGTTCAGGTATATCACAAGAATATGTCAAAAAACCGATAGCAGATATTAATATAAGGTTGATAATCTTTTTCATTTCATTCTTAAAGTTTAGTGATTGAGATGTTTACTTCGATTTTTTCATCAGACCCGATTGTAACATTTTTACGATTGGTAGAATATCCGTTTTTTTGAACGGTTATGGTATATTGCCTTTCTTCCAGTTCCGAAAATTTATACATACCATCTGAGCCGGTAGTGTGCGTTTTCCCACTTGGACTGAGAATGACGGTTGCGCCTGAAATAGATGCTCCGGAATCATTGTCTGAAACCATACCGTAAATTGTAGAGAACACGTCCAATTCATCATGAGAGCATGAACTGAATAGTGCAAAAAGTGACAAGCTTAATGTAATAGTTGCTAAAAAATGTTTCATATTTATAAGTGGATTAGAAAGAAATTGTAGCGACAATGCCAATACCGTTGTTATCCGTGACGACGGGAGACCAGAAATAAGAATATTTATTTGTCCCGGCTGGTGAGGTGAGGATACGCCGGGCTCCGGGAGCGACAATCGCATCAATGATATTATAAACATATAGCGCACCAAGTGTGCCTATGCATATGTTTCGCCCCGTGGTAAAAGTAGTTCGTCTGTTAGCATAAGCTTTTTTTTGTGATGCACTATGTGTTTGGGATATTTTGGAAGTATAAGAGTTGCGGATACAGTCTGTATAGATAATAGCTCCGATACAGATCGCCGTCCCACCTAAAATAAGACTTCCTTTAGTTGTTGAGCCTTTATATAGTTGACCCCAGCCGGGAATTATAGCAGAACGCCAAAGTCCGTGAACCCCATAGTTCGAGGTGAGTTTTACATGGTCGAATTGTGGAGTCCCGTTTACTGAAGAGCGAGCGTAAAGTGTGGCAAGATTGTATGAGCCGTCAGAGCGACGTTCCCAGTATTCATCAATCTTTTTTGCAGTCAGAGTTACAGGCTCGCCTTCACTTTGAGTATTAATCTTTATTGTTTCGTTAGAAAAAAGCTCATCACTATTATTGCGTGAGGTATGTCTTTCCTCAGTCGTACTTACAATATCAGTTTTGACTTTGCGCCCGCTTTCAAGTCCGTTTTGAATTAATAGGTCAGAAAGAGCTTGCGTTCTGGCGTCTGTTAATGTTCTTGAGTTTGAGTGGATGATTTCGTAAGTAAATGTATTATTTGACGGTTTTACGGATGAATGTAACCACTGTGGCTTAATCCTGTCTGATTTCTGCGCAAAGATGGGAAAGTACGTTACACATAGTAACATAACGAGAATCAGCCGCCGAAAAGATTGTGCTCGCATTTTATGATACGATTGGATAAGTTTTACCTGCTGACGTCCCCAAAGCAGGCTATAATACATAAAAACAAAAGGCATGGGAGTCTGTACTTGTCACTTATCCCAAACTCAGGCTCTCGCATTGCCTTCCACGAGGATAAGCAACGCAGTTAGCCCACGCCCGGATGTGTATAATCTGCCATTTGTCATCAAAACAGCTATCCCTTACGGATTAGCATGTGGTTTGGTGACGGTTTTATTATACAGTCCATGTGGGCGTTCCCGTTGCCCTGTCTTTTCGTGGAAACAAATTTGCGAGATTTGAGTTTGAAAGACAAGACGTTAAGTAACGCCTTTTGATAAGTCCACCCAGTTAGTTTTTCCCCTCTGGGCTAACTGGATGGTGCAAAGTTACATAAAATTGAGATGAAATCAAAGTGAAAGATGGGTGAAATCAAATCTAAGCCGAAAAAAAGCTCAAAAATGAGGATTTTACACAAATTAACTTTTGGGCGGGAACTTTATGGGAGGAGGGATTGTTTTATTGGTAACACGAGTCTACATAACATAAATGACATCGTAACCAAAATTCAAGTGTTTTGACCGTCCATCCACCATCCGGACGGTCTTTTTTTATGATACAATGTTTACGAGGGCGGTACGCGAGTTGACTGTGAAGCAGCGCGGAGAGTCCTCGGTTATGATGCCTGACTCGGTCAGCCGCTTCATGGCTGTGCGCCAAGAGGGTAGTGGTATACCTATGATGCTATGGAGGTCGGTCGTGGCGGAGCTGATGCGGATATCGGTCGACCCTACCTGAGTGAGACATATCACCCAGTATGCAATGCGCTCGATTGCGCCGGCGGATGCAAGAGCGATGAGTCCGCGAGCTCCGCGCTGGGAGCGGGCGCATACCGCATTGAGGTAATTGAAAAGGAAGATGGAGTCAGAGGCAAGCATCTTCCGATATTCTTCTTTCGATATTTCCATAATGCCAACGGCAGTCATAGCCTCAGCATTGCCGGGATATTCCGTTATGCGCCCGAAGAGATAATCGGGGGCTATGACCTGAGGTGCGGTCAGGGTCTGCTCAACGCATATTGCTCCGTCGGGAGCCGTAATTCTGGTTAGTACACTTCCTGACAATATGAATTTTATGCTTTCACACTGTTCGCCTTCCGTAATCAGTATGTCACCGGGAGCATACTTGACAAAATTAAGTTTGTAACGTCCTGCTATTTCGGTCAGGCGTGAGGCACTTACTCCTTTTATAAGAGGGAGGTCAAGTATTGTCTGATAGATTGGCGAATCAGTCTTTTTCATGGCATAATTTAGGTTGAGATGAAATTTTCTATATTTTTAACACTCCGTATAGCCTAAAAGTTCCTTGATTATGTCAAGAATTGCGGCTGTTGCGGTACGGTCAATTACTCTGTCGCGTGTTCCGGGAAAATGATGACACTCAGAGCGGACCCCTCGGGGCGAAGCTAATGCCATCCATACTGTTCCGACGGGTTTTTCATCCGTGCCTCCTCCGGGACCGGCTATGCCCGATGTAGCCACGGCAAAATCGCTGCCGGTAAGCCTGATTGCGCCAAGTGCCATCTGTTCGACAACCTCTTTGGAAACTGCGCCATTTAACGCGATATCGGCGGCATTGACTCCTAAGGCTGCTGTTTTCAGCTCGTTGCTGTATGCCACAACTCCGCCGCGGAACGATTGGCTCGCGCCGGCAACGGAGCATATTCTCGCGGCGATTGTGCCGCCGGTACAGCTTTCAGCCGTCGAGACGGTCAGGTTACGCTCGCGCAGGAGCTCAAGCAGACGTTCTTCGGGTGTAATGTCCTCCGTCGCCATGAGGTGTCCCTGTGGAATAAGGCGGATAAGCTCATTGCGCAGACGTTCCATTTCAGGGATAATCGCCTCTGAGCCATGTCCGTCAAGCCGCAGACGTACTACTCCCGGCTTGGGCAGGTATGCCAGATGGGCAAACTCAGGCAGGGCGTACTCCCATTGTGCCAGCTCTTGGGCGAGTTTGCTCTCAGATATATTGAACGCCACGACGGTGTGTCTGACCAATGTTTCCTTTGCGGGAAAACGCTCGAGTAGGGCGGGTTGGACGCGCCGCTCCATCATCTGCAGTGTCTCGAACGGAACGCCCGGCATACATACCACAACCCTGTCCTCCGGGCGTTCAAACCATAGCAGGGGTGCAGTTCCGACTTCGTTCTGGATAATGCGGGCGTTGTCAGGCACCATAGCCTGTAGTGCGGTCAGCTCGTTGAGTTTCAGTGAACGTGCTTCGATTACGCGCTTGACGTTTTCGAGAACCTCGGGACTCTCTACAAGTTTCGCACCGAAAAGTCGACATAGCGTCTGCTTGGTCTGGTCATCTTTTGTGGGACCCAATCCGCCGGTTGTCAATACAACCTGAGCATCTGCTAATGCGCGACCCAGTGTTTCCTCTAAAGCGTCGGCGGTATCAGCAATTACCTCCACGCGCAGAAGTTCCCAACCCGCCGGCTCAAGCATGCGGGCAATCGCGCCGGAATTTGTGTCAGTGACCTGTCCGGCAAGCAGTTCGTCACCTATGGCTATGATTATATATTTCATTTTGGTTATATTTCGAGGTATGAAAAAAAGCGGAATCCGTCGCAGCATCACGCCGTTAACGGATTCCATAAAGTGTCAAACATCATGAATTTTGTAGCGGGACCGAGAATTGAACTCGGGACCTCCGGGTTATGAATCCGACGCTCTAACCAACTGAGCTATCCCGCCGTCTTTTGTCGTTTGACGGGTGCAAAGTTAAACAAACATTTTCAATCCCGCAAATTTTTGACCAAAATTTTTAACAACCTCGCAAAAAAACGCCGACGCAGAGGAAAGGCGGTCTCCGAACCGCCGTCAGCCGTAGACCGCAAAATTTGTTTCTCTCTTGCGAAAAATCTTACGGCGCAACGGAGTGCGCCTTTCCCCGGTCAGCGGAAAGGCGAGGTGCAAAAAAAGCGAAGCCGCGCAGACAAAATGCACGGCTTCTTTTTCCCTTTTATAGTGCTGAAACCGGGACTAAAACCGATAACTACACTTATTTGAGTGCAAAGGTACGAAAAATCACTGAATTTATTTGGATATTACAGATAATGAGCGGAAATCATTCTCTCTCCGCAGGTCGCTAGCCGGGCAAGACCGAATGAAATACGCTCTGAACCGGATTTCTTTTCCTGACATGGGATTGCTTACCTCATTCTGTCGGACTCAAAATCCGACTGCAAAGTTACGCATTAATCCCTCCCCTCGACCGCAAAAAATGGCAGCGGAACATTTTTTCCGCTGCCATTGGAGTGTGTATGTTTTTGTGATTAGATGTTTGCGAGGTTATTTTAGGTATATTGGGAGGTTATTTAATAAGAATTTTTTTGCCGTTGATGATGTTGATGCCGCGAACTGGGGCTGAGAGTTTGCGACCACTGAGGTCGTATATACCTTTAACAGCCTCAGCCTTCTCTACTTCAACAATCTCAGTGGTTGACGCACCCTTGTCTGCGATTGCGAAAATTGAACCGGTATTAAAATCTCTCTTAGCAACGGTTTCCGGATGCAATCCGGTTTCAGTTGCATAGATACGTTTTTCCTTACCGTTTGAATCAACAAAGTGGAAACTGATTCCATAATTATCGCCTGCTTGATTCAATATAGGTTGTACAACCATAGCGTTTTCTTCGAAAGCGGCAGGAATCTGCCCCACAAAATATTCATTGTAGATTTTACTGTCATATTCAAAGAAAAAGCCTTTAGATGTAGTGCTATAAATCTTATATCCGCCATCTTCCGCCGGGATAAAGTCATAGATACACTCTTCGCTCTCTTGGTTGCTAAAAAGTTGCATTAAGCGAAGATCATCGTCTTCCATAACTTCAGGATGAGTGTAAACGTAGCCGTAGTCTACGCTTTTTAATGCCCATCTTTTTTCGCCAAGATTATTCTTCAGAATATCATTACCATCTGCAATAGCATTATCGCGCAGTGCTGTTGCATCTGCTATAATGTTTTCATTATATTCGAGGTTGGACGCGTCATCAATCGCCGTTTGGAAAACATCGGCAACCTCGGATGGTACATTCGGGATATAAGGTTCTAAAGCAGCATGTACCATGTTCACAGCTCTCTGCAATAGATCTTGTTTAATATCTTGCTCAGCGTCTGATTCACCCTTGTCTGCGATTGCGAAAATTGAACCGGCATTAGAGTTACCCTCGGCAAGAGTTCCCGGATGCAATCCGGTTTCGGTTGCATAGATACATTTTTCTTTACCATCTGAATCAACATAGTGGAAACTGATTCCATAATAATCGCCTACTTGATTCAATATAGGTTGAGCTACCATAGCGGATTCTTCGTAAATAGAAGAGATTTGTGTCACAAAAAACTCATTATAGGAGTTACTATAATCTTTCCAGAAAAAGCCTTTAGACGCAGTGCTATAAATCTTATAGCCGTCCTCTTCCGTCTTGATGAAGTCATAGATACACTCTTCGGTTTCTTCTTCGCTAAAAAGACGCATTGAGCGAATATTATCGTCTTCAATGACTGCGGGATAGGTTTTAACGTAGCCGAAATTAACGCTTTTTAATGCCCATCTTTTTCCGCCAAGATTATTCTTCAGAAAGTCGTTGCCGTCTGCAATCGCTTTATCGCACAGAGCTTTTGCATTCTCTATAGTGTTTTCATTAATTTCGAGGTTAGATGCATCATTAATCGCCGTTTGGAAAATCTCGGCAACCTCAGAAGGTACATTCGGAATATAGGGTTCCAGAGCTGCTTTAACTATGTTGACAGCTCTCTGCAATACATCTTGCTCAGCGTCTGATGCACCCTTGTATGTGATTATGAAAATAGAACCGGCATCAGTATCTTCCTCGTCAAGAGTTCCCGGATGCAATCCGGTTTCAGTTGCATAGATACATTTTTCCTCACCCTCTGAATCAACATATAGGAAGCTAATCCCATAATAATCGCCTACGTGATTCAATATTGGTTGAGCTACCATAGCGTATTCTTCGTAAGCAGAAGAAATCTGTCCCAAAAAATACTCATTAGATTGTCCATAATAGCTTGTCTTCGTGTATGCGTAATTATCGAAAAATCCTTTACATGACTGGCTATAAATCATATATCCGCCTTTTGTAGATTTTATGAAGTCATAGATACACTCTTCAGTTTCTTGTGCGATTAAAGCCATTAAGTGAGCATATCCGCCTTCAATAACTTCAGGATAAGTGTAGACGTAGCCGCAATTCGCGCTTTTTATTGCCCATCTTTTTCCGCCCAGATTATTCTTCAGGAAATCGTTGGCGTCTGCAAGAGCTTTATCGCGCAGCACTCGTGCATTTTCAACAATATTTTCATCACATTCGAGGTTAGAAGCATCATTAATCGCCGTTTGGAAAATCTCGGCAATTTCAGAAGGTACATTCGGAATATAAGGTTCCAAAACGGTTCGTACAATATCGATAGCTCCTTGCAACGTTTCCTGTTCATCTGCTACTGCAACAGACCATATTGAACCTCCGTCGTTAATACTCCATGAGGTAAGTTGACCATAAGACGTATTCTCGTTTAAACCATTACCTGTTTTGTTTTCATCAAATGGGAAAGCGATACCATAATATCCGCCGTTGGAATTTAGAACAGGATAAACCATCATGCCGTCAACTCTATCGGATTCAGGGGTGAGGTTTTCGCCAATATATGTCTCAGTATTGGCATTATACAGCTTATAACCGCCGTCACCAACAGATTTGAATGTAAATTGAGTATTAAGATCAGCCGTTGAAGCTACGGGCCAATATCCGTTTTCTGCCACATTTGCAGCAATATATGGATTAAGATTGAGAGCAGCTCGGCGCAAATTTTTCAATGTGAGCACTTTCCCGCTAAAGATAGTTTCGAGAAGGGCATTACCATCGGCAATAGCGTTAGTGCGCAGTGCCTCGGCATTAGCTGCAAGATTAGCGTCATATTCAAGCTCATCAGCTTTATCGACCGCAGCCTGCAGAATCTCAGCGATACTTTCGGGTACATTCGGGATATATGGTTCCAGAACGTTCTTCACACTGCTGATTGCATCATTAAGCGCGGCCTGTACGTCTACCACTGAAACAGACCATATTGAGCCACCGTCGTTAATACTCCATGACGTAAGTACACCTCCGGTAGGGTCTACCTGATTGTTTTCATTAAAACCATTACCGGTCTTATTTTCATTAAAGGGGAAGGATATGCCGAAGTATCCGCCGTTTGAATTTAGGACAGGATAAACCGTCAGTGCATCATCTTCTGTTTCAACAGGAGTAAAACTTGCACCAATGTATGTCTCAGTATTGGCATTATACAGTTTATAACCACCGTAGTCATCAGCAGGTTCGAATGTAAACTGGGCATTAAAGTCCGCCATTGAAACAACAGGCATATAGTTGTCATCTGCCAAATTTACTGCGATATATGAGTTTTTACCGCTGTCAGCTCGGCGCATATTCCTCAATGAGCATATTTTCCCACTGAAAAAAGATTCCAATGTAGAGTTTGCTTCACTAATATATTGTGTCCAAATATCGGTAATCTGTGTAGCATAATCATCGGAATACTCAAGTTGGGTGAGAGCATCGATACCTTCTTGGAGAGAAGTTTCGACATAAGGGATTCCCTCTTTATATTTTTGGAAATAACCAACATACTCATCAACCATTGATTTCATCATGGCATGCTTCACGCCTTCAAGTCCGGACTCAACTCCATTGGAATCATCAAAGGAATAGAACCACCACTGGGTGCCGTTATCACCACAACTCCACCAGTTGCCGAGAAACTGTGAATCACCTCCGGTTGCATCCAGACCATAGTAGCCTTCGCTACCGTAATTGTAATAGCCATTTTTGGACATAAGGGCAAGACCATATGAACCATTACCGTTATCCAAGGTATAAACGTCTTGTGGTTTACTATCGGTGGTTGCAATACCACTGTTTAAGACACCATCGAACATATTGCCATTCTTCTCGATGAAGGAGAACATGTAAGCTTTGTTCTTGCTGTTACGGGTGGTGTAGTTGTAGATGTTAACCGTGCCTTCTTCGGAGCCGGGAATAACTGCCCAAACAGCATACTCGCTCAGTTCATCGGCTCGATAGAGAGTGGTTTTTGCGCCGTCATTATTCTTCTTGTCGGGCGTAAAAGTCACAAACGGCAGGCCTCGGTTAGCCTTAATTACATAGTACTTGGGAGCCTCCTGAGTGCCGGCTTCAAGTACGTCAGCGGCATAGGCGTTACCCGCCAGAAGTGCCATTGACAAAATCGCAATAGATTTCTTCATAATCCTGTTGTGATTAAATGTGAAAATGGTTTGTTGCCTCCTGACTCCCTAATTCGGCGATTTGATACGGGTATAAGAAAAGAGGGGAATTCATCGCACCTCTATCATAGATACAACAGGCTCGCCAAAGCCTACACGCTGAATGATATATGAGGGTAGAATAAACTGCCCCTCTGGATTTGTCTATGCTAATATACGGCAACAAAGCCGCAGCTATAGATGCGACAAATACAGAAAGAGCGTCTATCTCACTCTGTCTCAGCGTGTTGTTGAATTGGCGATTCGTTGTAACTGAGAAAGAAAGCTTGACACTTTTCTTCTCCGACGGTATTTCTCCTCCATCGGATGGCGCAAAGTTAAGCAAAAAAAATGAAATAGACGCTCTTATAAGCAATTTATTCTACATATAGAATTTAACTGGGGTTGGATGGTATGGATTTTTTATTTAACTTTGCGGATAAATAAAAATTTAGAATATGAAAGGAATAGTTCTTGCCGGTGGCTCGGGAACGAGACTTTACCCCATAACCAAGGGGGTAAGCAAACAGTTGCTTCCCATTTATGATAAGCCGATGGTTTTTTATCCGATTTCTACTCTGATGCATGCCGGAATCAGGGATATCCTTATCATATCTACACCTACGGACTTGCCCGGGTTCAAGCGTTTGCTTGGCGATGGCTCGGACTTCGGCGTCCGGTTCACTTATGCTGAGCAGCCGTCGCCCGACGGACTTGCGCAGGCTTTCATCATCGGCAAGGAGTTTATTGGCGATGATTCGGTCTGTTTAGTGCTTGGTGACAATATTTTTCATGGCAGCGGTTTTAGCCGTGTATTACGCAAGTCTGTTGAGGCTGCCGAGCGTGACGGAAATGCTACCGTGTTCGGTTATTGGGTAGATGACCCTGAGCGTTACGGCGTTGCCGAATTTGATGAAAACGGCAAATGTCTGTCTATTGAGGAAAAACCGGAGCATCCCAAGTCAAATTATGCTGTGGTGGGTCTTTATTTTTACCCGAACAAGGTCGTTGGCATCGCGGAGTCAATAAAGCCGTCGGCGCGTGGCGAACTCGAAATCACATCAGTCAATCAGGCTTTCCTTAACGACGGCGAACTGAAGGTGCAGACCCTTCCCCGAGGCTTCGCTTGGCTGGACACGGGGACACATGAGTCACTGGCGGAGGCGTCAATCTATGTCGAGGTGCTGGAAAAGCGTCAGGGACTGAAAATAGGCTGCTTGGAGGGAATTGCATATTTTAACGGTTGGATTACCGCCGACAAGGTGCGTGAGCTTGCCAAACCTATGCTCAAAAATCCCTATGGACGCTATCTGATGAAAATTATTGAAGAAAAGAACATTCAGAATTTTGACTGAAGCCAATGGAACTTATCCGTACAGAAATAGAGGGAGTGTTTATTCTCAAACCGAAGGTTTTTGAGGATGCGAGAGGCTTTTTTATGGAAAGTTATTCAAAAGCCGAGTTTGACAGACTGGTTGGAGACGTAAACTTCGTTCAGGACAATGAGTCGAGTTCGGTAAGAGGTGTGATGCGCGGACTTCACTTCCAGCGTCCGCCTTTTGCTCAGGCTAAACTTGTAAGATGTGTCCGCGGCAGGGTTCTTGATGTTGCCGTCGATATCCGCAAGGGTTCTCCTACCTATGGCAAGCACGTTGCCGTTGAGCTTTCCGGGGAAAATCATCTTGAGTTTTTTATTCCCCGCGGCTTTGCCCATGGCTTTGCCGTATTGTCAGACGTGGCAGTGTTCCAATATAAATGTGACCAGTTTTACCATCCCGAGGCTGAGGGCGGTGTCTCCATTCTTGATGATAAGCTTGGAATAGACTGGAAAATTGACATTTCGGAGGCAATTCTATCTGAAAAAGATAAAAAATACAGTATGCTCAGCGATTTTGAGTCGCCATTTGAGTATAATAAATAATCTTGGGAATGAAGCGTAACATACTTATTACGGGTGGCGCGGGATTTATCGGTTCGCACGTTGTGCGTCTTTTTGTCAATAAATATCCCGATTATAAAATTATCAACCTCGATAAGTTGACCTATGCCGGAAATCTGGCAAATCTGAAGGATATAGAGGACCGACCTAACTATACCTTCATTAAAGCGGATATTGCCGACTTAGAGGAAATGCGTCGTATAATCAGGGAGCATGAGGTTGACGGCATAATCCACCTTGCCGCCGAAAGCCATGTTGACCGCTCGATAAAAGACCCGTTTACGTTTGCACGCACAAACGTAATGGGCACTCTTGCCCTCCTTCAGGCTGCCAAGGAGTATTGGGAGACCTTGCCCGAGAAATTTGAAGGGAAACTGTTTTACCATATTTCGACCGATGAAGTTTATGGCGCGCTCGAACTGACCCATCCCGAAGGTATCGCCGCTCCATTTACCACCAAGGCTTCAAGTATGGGCGATATGGCTTATGGCAAGGACTTTTTCCTCGAAACGACCAAATATAACCCTCATTCGCCTTATTCGGCTTCAAAGGCCTCGAGCGACCATTTTGTCCGCGCCTACCACGATACTTACGGCATGCCGACACTCGTAACCAACTGCTCGAATAATTACGGACCTTATCAGTTTCCGGAGAAGCTAATACCGCTTTTTATAAACAACATACGCCATGGCAAGCCGCTTCCCGTCTACGGCAAGGGAGAAAATGTGCGCGACTGGCTTTTTGTCGAGGACCACGCACGCGCCATAGACCTTATTTTCCATAAAGGTAAGGTTGCGGAGACATACAACATTGGCGGTTTCAACGAGTGGAAAAACATTGACCTTATCCGGGTCATCATAAAGACCGTTGACCGTATGCTCGGTAACCCCGAAGGACATTCGGAGCATCTGATTACGTATGTGACTGACCGTTTGGGCCACGATATGCGTTACGCCATCGATTCGCGCAAGCTTCAGCGTGAACTCGGCTGGGAGCCTTCGCTGCAGTTTGAGGAAGGCATAGAAAAGACCGTACGCTGGTATTTAGACCATCAGGAATGGATGGACAGCATAACCTCCGGAGCCTACGAGAAATATTACGAAGAAATGTACGGCAACCGCTGAAAAATGATTAAGCCCCGCGGGGAGCGCGGGGCTTTCGGTTGTTTTTTATGGTAATTTTTAAGGGTTATTTCTTCTGTGCGAGAATCCAAGTCTGAACGGCGGGGATAGAAGCGGCTGCCACGGTAGCTCCATCGGCGGTAACGGTGCCGTTCTCAAACTGGAAGATGTTGACGGGCTGTCCCTTTTCGAGCATAGTCGAAGCGAGTTCGCTCTGACGCTCAACGGGGAGGTTTGCGCCCCATTCGGCATAAGTGTAGCTTATACGGGTGCCGCGGAGGGCGTCCTGAATTTCGTTTACACGGTCAGCATCAGTTGAGAAATAGATGATTTTCTTGTCCTTCATGTCTGACGGAATAACGCCGTCTACAATCAATGAAGCGGCATAAATGTTCTCGACAGGAGTCTTGCCTACGCTGTAAACGCGGTCTGTATCAACCTTGTTTGCCTCGATAACACTCTTTACAGATGCCTCGGATTCAGATGAATATACATAAGCCGGAGTCTTGGTCTGGAACGCGTCGGCAGTAAATATAGCTGCGGTAGTATCCACATCGGTACCGACAACTACAATAATAGGATATGTCTTGCCTTCTTCTACGGATGCAGGGGTAAAGAGCTTGTAGTCTGTAGCGTCGGCAACAGTTTCGGTCTGTTCTGTCGCTTCATCGGCAGCTTTTTCAGATTTAGCGGAATTGCTGCAACCGGTGAGGGGCGCAGCTACGGTTGCCGCACATACTGCGAACACACCGACATTAAAAATGTTTTTAATTTTCATGACTTGTTAGTTTATAAGAATTATACAACTATAACCGCAGTTGCGGTGAAATTGTTCATGAACCGCATGAAAAAATTTTACCCGGATTGGTAAAAATGAGGAAATTTCCGTAAGTTTGCACCATAAAAACGTTTATTTATGAGCAAATTCATCAAAATATTATGTGTTGCGGCGTGTTTTGTGTCTGCCGGAGCTACTTTTTCAACAAAAGCCGAGGTTTCTCATGTAGATTCATTGATTAATCTCCAAGCGGAGTCGACAAAAATCGTATATATTGACGGGCGTCCGACCGATAAATCTACTCTTAAGGCGGACCGGGATTCGATGACTCGCGTTATCAGTGCATTCTTTTATGACCAGTTCCGCCATTTTCAGGACCCCGATGCTCCATATTTTCTATTCATGAGTAAGGAAGCGGGACTCTCAATGGGTATTGGCGGCAGTGTCCGTATGCGCGCATATTATGACTGGAACGGAGCGGTTCCCGGCAGCGCGTTCGCTCCATATACAATACCTATGTCGAAAAATCCGCTTTCAATGCGCCGTTTTGCGTCAACTCCGTCAGGTACCGGTCTGTTTTTCCGCGTAATCGGTTCACATCGCTCCATAGGAAACTACCAGCTGTATATCGAAGCGGATTTCACGGGATATAACAGCCGCGACCTGAAGCTCAAAAAGGCATACGCCATGGTCCGTGATTTCACGGTGGGTTACGCATGTTCGACCTTCTCAGACCCCGCAGCCCAGCCTGTGGTGATTGACGCTGCCGGTAACAATAATAAATTCTCTCATACGTCAGTCCTTGTGCGCTATATGCCCTGTTTCAAGAACCGCTGGCATGTAGGCGTTTCGCTTGAAACCCCTACGGCTGCTGTCGACCAGTCCATGAAAGCCGCCAAGCCTGTGGCTGACGGGCTCCCTGACGTTAGCGCGCTGGTTCAGTATCAGTGGGCCCCCGGTCAGCACGTGCGCTTGAGCGGAATTGCGCGTACGCTTTCTTATCGTGACATGACTGCTTCTAAGAACCACACGACGGCAGGGTGGGGCGTTCTGTTGAGTTCTGTGGCGCATCCTTCGCGTCAATTTACCACATATGCCAATTTTACTGCCGGACGCGGCATTGCCGGATTGGGCAGCGATATGCAGCACGGTTATTACGACCTGATTGCTGACCCTGAGAATTCCTCGAAGCTTTATGCGCCCATGTCGCTTGGATGGACGCTCGGCCTGCAATATAATTTCCGGCCGGAGTTCTTTGTGTCTGTCGCTGCAAGCCAGACTTATCTTGATGCACGCAAGGGCACGGATGCTGATGAATATCGCTGCGGAACCTTTGCCTGCCTGACTGCATATTGGAATATCCTTCCGCGTATCAGTGTGGCTGCCGAGCTTGATTACGGTCGCCGTGAAAATATCTCGAAAGTTGCCCGGAACGCATGGCGCGCCAATGTCATGTGTGCCTTTACTTTCTAATTAATTTTGATGGTTATGGTGGAAAATATGGGATTTTTTCGTAAATTTGAACCGTTTTTTTGCTAAACCATGGAAAGAAAAGGCAAGTTATACTTCAGATATGGCACTATGGGGTCGGCTAAAACCGCCCTGCTGCTGACAACCGCTTACAATTTCGAGGAGCGGGGTATGCGTTACATCTGCATGAAGCCGGTGATTGACACCCGCGACAAGAAAAACGTGATTCGTTCGCGAATAGGAATTGAACGCGAATGTCAGTGGATTATGGCAGACACAGACCTCTATATGACTGCCATAGAGCTATGTGAGAAAGCCGGCTGTCTTATCGAGTGGTTTTTGATTGATGAGGCGCAATTCCTTTCAGCCGAGCAGGTTGACCAACTGGCGCGTCTCGTTGATGAATATGGTATAAACGTAATCTGTTACGGACTCCGCACGGACTTCCAGACACACATGTTTGAAGGTTCACGCCGCCTCTTTGAGATAGCTGATACGATTGATGAAATCAAGAGTACCTGTTCATGCGGACGTAAAACCATTGTCAATGCCCGTCTTGGGTCAGACGGAAGCATCGTTCAGGAGGGCGCACAGGTTGAAATAGGTGGCGATGAGAAGTACATTGCTATCTGTCGCAACTGCTGGCGAAACAAGCGTATTGAGCAGGCTTCGAAAAATACCCTGCCTTTTGACATATGATTAAGAAATTATTCCATCTACTCCTTATATATATAGTAACGTTTGTGGCAACCGCACTTCCGGCTGTCGCCGCCGATGAGCATGAACTGACTTTTGGAGATGAAACATTGTCATTTCGCGTTACATATAAATGGGGATTTATCCATAAAGTGGCAGGCTCGGCGGGAATTACGCTGAAGCGTGAGCCGGATGGCTATCATGCCGTTCTGACGGCGCGCACTCAGCCGTGGGCAGACCGTATATTTATGGTGCGCGATACCTTGACCGGGCGCATGCGTCTCGGAGATATGTCTCCGCTGCTTTATGACAAGTCTACCCATGAGGATAACCAATACCGTCATGACATAATCCATTATACATATCATGGCAACCGTGCGATAGCCAAGGTTGAGCGGTTCAAACGTCTCCGCAACGGCAAGACCGAGACCGCCGATACGCTGATGTCGGCATTGCTTCCGGCTGTGGATATGTTGAGCGTTTATTATTATGTGCGGCGTTTGCCTTTTGAGAATATGAAAAAAGGAGCCGTAAGCCGCGCAAACATTTTTTCAGGTAAAAAAATCGAAAAACTGGCAATTACTTACGATGGCGATGAGATTGTCGAAATGAATGACCGGAAATATGATTGTTACCGCATCCATTTCATGTTCAGCTCTGAGCGTGTCAAGAATTCTTCCAAGCCGATGAAAGCGTGGATTGTCAAGACCGGTACCCGCATTCCCGTCAAGCTTGAAGGCGAATTGCCCATCGGTAAAGTACAGATTTTATATAACGAACCAACGAAATAATCATTCACATTACAACTGATACAGATGAACAAATTTTTTTCTGCAGCTGCTTTGCTGATTGCATTCGGAGCCTCGGCGCAGACCGAACCAACCGACTCCGTCCCCGCAGACACTATTAAGGGTTTTGTATTTACTGACGTCATTAAACTGCCTACAACATCGGTTAAGGACCAGAATAAGTCAGGAACGTGCTGGTGTTTCTCCGGAACCTCGGCTATTGAGGATGAGATTCTCCGTCAGGGCGGCGATTCGCTTGACCTGAGCGAAATGTATACCGTGCGCCAGTGTTATCTTGACAAGGCAAAACGTTTTGTGCGTCTTGGCGGTGTGGGTAACTTCTCGCAGGGCGGCTCTATTGTTGACGTAGCATACGTAATGGACCGTTATGGAGCTATTCCCGAGAGTGTATACTCCGGACTGAATTACGGCGAGGATGCCCATAATCATGGCGAGCTGGAAAAGGCTCTTACCGCATATATCAAGGCTGTAGCCGGCAGCAAGAAGATGAGTACCGCATGGCTCAAGGGCTTTGAGGGTATACTTGATGCATATTTCGGACCCGTACCTGAAACTTTTGAGGTTAACGGTAAGACCTATACTCCCAAGACCTACGCGGAGAGCCTCGGCGTTAATTTCAAGGATTTTGTCCCCTTTACCTCGTTTACCCACCAGCCCATGTATGAGGCATTCCCTCTGGAAGTATGCGACAACTGGCTCTGGGAGGATTATTATAACGTACCTCTCGATGATTTCAAGCGCATTATTGATGAGGCTTTGAAGGCAGGTTATACTGTCAACTGGGCTGCCGACGTATCTGAAAAGGGCTTTAAGTGGAATGACGGTTACGCCGTTCTTCCCGAAAAGAAGACCGAGTCAGATATGCAGGGCACCGAACTGAGCCGCTGGGTGAAGCTGAGCGACGCCGATAAGGAAAAAGAAGCCTATAGCTTTACCGGTCCTAAGGACCTTAAAGAAGTAAAGGTTACTCCCGAGGTGCGACAGCAGATGTTTGACAATCACGAAACTACCGATGACCATGGTATGGTAATTGTCGGCACCGCCACCGACCAGCTCGGCAACCGTTATTATAAGGTAAAGAACTCATGGAATACAAACCAGATTTATGATGGTTTCTTCTATGTTTCCGAACCATACCTTCTTGCCAAAACCATGAGTTTCTCGGTTAATAAGAACGCCGTGCCTAAGGATATCCGCAAGAAACTCAACATTTGATAGATACCTATGCGTAAATCGCTGTTTATACTGGCTCTGGGGGCATTGACCCTCGGAGCCTGTCATACTACCGAGGCAAATTATCGTGCGGCATATGATGTAGCCAAGGCGCGCGCCAACGAGTCAAACCCTGATAATGAGCTTGACCCGGAAGTTCAGGCAAAAATCAAGGCGATAAACCGTTCGAGGATGGCGAAGTATGTTGCCGGAAAGGATACAATCGAGGCTTTTACCATGTTTCTTTCGCGTGTTGATGCTGAAAATGAGCCTATGCCGGAGTTCTCGGTCGCTGTTCATGGATTTGAGCAGAGATTCAATGCGCTTGCAATGATGAAACGTTTGCGTGCAAACGGTTTTCCCGGCGCATACGTTCTCCAGAACGCCAACCCAACATATTATGTCATCGCTTCGGGTACGGATACCGTAGCAAAACTTCCGGAACTGATTCTTCAGGCTAAGGAAGGTACGGCGACTATGGGACTCGCCAAGGGCTATCCGTTGGTACTGAGAAACCCAAACCATCGCAAATGAGCCTCTTTGCCGTATAAATTCGGCGTTATTGTTGGCTATTTTGGGAAATAACTGCTACTAATTCGGAAAAAATCCCTAAATTTGTGGAGTTAAATCATCGCATATAATTCTTGAAATGTTAATTGATAAATCGTTGCGCGACGTAGGTCGGTATTGCCTTTTCATGAAGAGCGTACTGTCCATCCCCGATAAATGGAAAGTTTTTTTCCGTCGTACAGGTGCGGAGATATACAAACTTGGAATTGATTCGATTCCGCTTGTAGTGATTATTTCGCTGTTTATCGGTGCGGTTATCACCATCCAGATGCAAATCAATATCGAGTCACCTATCATTCCGGCTTATGCCGTCGGTCTGGCTACGCGTGATATCGTTCTGCTTGAGTTCTCATCTTCAATCCTGTGTCTAATTCTTGCCGGTAAGGTAGGGTCAAGCATTGCCTCGGAGATTGGTACTATGCGCGTGACAGAACAGATTGATGCGCTTGATATTATGGGTGTCAACTCCGCAAATTATCTGGTCCTTCCTAAGCTTGTGGGTTTCTTGATATATATTCCGGTGCTTTGTGTGCTGTCAATGTTCACCTCAATGGTAGGCGGCTGGATTATCGCGCAGTTTACGGATATTATTTCAGTTAGCCGCTATCTTTACGGACTTCAGGCATTTTTTGTGGAATGGTATGTGTGGTACGGACTTATCAAGTGTCTTGTTTTCTCGGTAATCATCACTACCGTAGCCTCGTTTCAGGGTTATTATGTGGAGGGCGGATCCATCGAAGTTGGTAAAGCAAGTACGCGCGCCGTTGTGAACTCCTCCATCCTGATTCTGCTTTTCGATGTAATTCTTACCAAACTCCTGTTGCAATGATTGAAGTCAAGAACGTAACCAAAGCATTTGACGGCAAGACCGTTCTCCACGATGTTTCCTGCACCTTCGAGACCGGTAAGACCAACCTTATTATCGGTCAGTCCGGCTCCGGTAAGACAGTCCTGATGAAGTCCATTGTCGGACTTGTCAGACCCGATGTCGGTCATATTCTCTTTGACGGACGTGACCGTCTGTCAATGTCGGCAAAGCAGATTAAGCAACTTCGTAAGGAGATTGGTATGCTTTTTCAAGGTTCCGCTCTGTTTGACAGCGAGACGGTGATGGCAAATGTGATGTTCCCGTTGGTCATGTTTTCAGATTTGACACAGGGCGAGATTGTAGACCGTGCGAATTTTTGTCTGGAGCGTGTAAATCTGAAAGGGCAGGGTGACAAGTATCCGTCCGAGCTATCCGGCGGTATGCAGAAACGTGTCGCCATTGCGCGTGCTATCGCACTTAATCCCAAATATCTTTTCTGTGACGAGCCCAACTCTGGTCTTGACCCCAAGACCTCGATACTTATCGATGAACTGCTCAGTGACATTACGCACGAATATAACATTACCACTATAATCAATACCCACGACATGAACTCGGTATTGGGTATTGGAGAAAATATTGTTTTCCTGAATAAGGGTCATGTTGACTGGATTGGCAATAAGGATGAAATATACCGCTCGACAAACGAGAGCCTGATTGATTTCGTTTTCGCCACAAACCTCTTCCGTGAGGTCCGGGACTACCTTATCAAAGAGTCAAAGTAAAAATTTTTTGAAAAACTAAGGAAATTAGTTGGAAAACTAAAATATTTAGTTTAACTTTGCGGCGTGAAACTTTTAATGTCGCAAAATTATGGCTAAGTATATCCAACTGACCGAACGTGAAGAGGAGATTATGCGTCTCTTCTGGCAGCATGGACCGATGTTTGTCCGTGAACTGCTTGCCCACCTTCCTGAACCGCGCCCACACGTCAACACCGTGGCTACCTTTGTCCGCTTATTGGAGCAAAAAGGGGTGGTAGCTCATGAGTCGATTGGTCACAATCACCGTTTTTATCCTCTTGTCAGTGCCGCCGAATATTCCCGCTCGGCTCTGCGTAGCGTCGTAAGCCGCTATTTCAATGATTCCCTTCGTGGCGCAATCAGTGCGCTTATCAGTGAAGAAAAGCTCTCGGAGGAGGAAATCCGTGAGCTTATCGAAATGGTTCAACGTCCAAACGATTAGCTGTATGACCATTTCAAATCTCCTTATATATTCGCTGATTTGCAGCGTCGGTCTCCTGCTGATGTATTTTGCAATCCGTTTCAGTCGTGTCGGCATGACCCGCTACGGACGCGTGGCGATAATCGGCAGTGTGCTGACCGTGGTCTTGGCTTCCGCCGTGCCGCTCCTTGTGGGATGGCAGACACGACCGGTCATTACTGTTGAGGCTCCGGTTGATATGCCCGTGGCGATGGTCGACATCACTGATGTGTCGCCTAGCCGGATTGAACGTCCCGTATGGGAAATTAACTGGTGGGGTGTTTGCGGCACTATATATATTATAGGTCTGGTTGCCGCAGTTTGTCAGCTTTTGGTCACCATTACGCGGATTTTGATGCTTATTTCCCGCTCGGAGCGTAAAGATAATGTACTTTTGAGCTATAAAGAGGATATTGTTCCGTTTACTTGGGGTGGATATATAATAATGAGCCGAAAGGATTATGAATCCTATGGTGAGATGCTTTTGACGCATGAGTCTGCCCATCGGGTGGCTCACCACTGGCTTGACCTTCTGTTCATGAATTTATTGGGATGCCTGACGTGGTATTGTCCTGCAGTGCGGCTTATCAGGCGCGAACTTCAGTCAACCCATGAATATACCGCCGACCGCGCGGTGCTTGCCGCGGGTTTTGACGCCAAAGAATATCAGATGTTACTTATTTCTAAAGCATCCGGACGGAGGTTCGCGAACTCCGTTGCCGATTGCATAAATAATCATTCACTTAAATCACGTATTATTATGATGCAGAAAAAATCTCCAATGCGTCACCGCTTGCTCCGCAGCCTGACGCTCGTTCCGGCAGCCATAACAGTTATCGCGCTCGCCTCTTCTCCGGTACTTGCCTCAAAGGTTAGTTCAACAATGCCCGCAAAGGTAGTCGTTTCGGAAAAAAAGAAAACCTCCTCTGACAAGCCCAATGTCTATCTTGACGGTAAGAAAGTAGAATCATTGGAGTCAATAAATCCGGATATCGTCGATTCAATTGCAGTAATTAAGTCCGATGGACGTAACGATATTATGGTTACATCTAAAAATGTAGTTGCAGAGGTCCCGTCGGGAGAAGGAAAGGTCCTTTATTATGTTAAGCCAACCGGTAATCCATCAAAGGCAATGCTTTATGAAAATGACTCAACCGGCGAGGCTAAAAAAATTTCTATTGTCGATGTGGTTGATGACCCGGTTGGACTGACGCCAAGAGAAAGGAACGTAAATAAAGACGAAAAGGTCTTTACTGCTGTTGAGGTTGCCCCTAAATTCAAGGGTGGTGATATGGAAATGTATAAATTTCTAACCAGAAATATGCGTTATCCTGAGGAAGCGGCAAAAAATGATATCCAAGGTCGCGTGACCGTTCAGTTTGTCGTAAAGAAAGATGGCTCGATAGGCGAAGTTAAGGTGGTTCGCGGTGTTAGTCCAGAGTTGGATGCCGAAGCTATAAGAGTAATCAAGTCGATGCCCGCCTTTGAACCGGGCAAGATGAATGGCGAACCGGTTAACGTATGGTATACATTGCCATTAAGTTTCAAGCTGTCTTCTAATCCGGTCAAAACCGATAGCTTAACCATAGGAGAGACCAAATAATACACTTTAAGCCCCGAAGTCTTTTATGTTATTGTAGGCTTCGGGGCTTAATTTATTTAGTCAATGAAGGCGGCGCAGAGGTCAAGGGCTCCGCGAGCCTTGATATAGGCGGCGATGACCGCCTGAATGTGTTGTTCAGTGGGTGATGACGGCAGGGCGTTAACTGCAGCAAGCAGTTCATCGGCAGCTGTCTTGGCGGCTGTCACGGAAGGAGTGACAACTCCGTCGGCATACTGAGTTACTATGGCGCGCTGTTGCTCATCCATACCGGTCATTGAGCGGAAAAGAGGCTGAACCTCGGTGCGAAGTGTGGTTTCGAGGGTCAGACATGCTGAAATGGCAGCTTTAGCTTCGGTAGAATTGGCATTCTGCTTGAGCGGAGCGGGAATAGCTTGGATTTTCGCAGCGGCATCGGCAAGCTGGGCTGCAATTTTCTGGGCAAGAGCCGGATTTGCAACGGAAACCGTCGCCATGATGGAGGCTTGATTTATGGTTCCGTCCAATGAGCCTAAAAGGACGTTGCGGATTGAGCCGATACTTGCTAAACAGTCATCGCCCGTGGTGAATATTGCCAGTGGCGAGGGAATCTTGTCGGTAGCTATATCGTTTGCTTCATCAGCACATTCATCGATGATATCATCTATGCTCTCTGAGGATGCTTGCGTTTTCAGTTTTATAGATTCTTCGGTCATCCAGTCGTTAAGCTGCTCGACGGCATCCTCATGGAGCTCCGATGCAACTTTTTTTGCTGCTGCCACCCATTTTTCAGGATTTTTGATGGTCAGCGATATATTTCCATTGTCATCCTTGATGATAATGGAGTCATCCGGTTCATTCTTGTCATCGGAACAAGCTGTCATTACAGACATCAGGGTGGCTGCAAGTAGGGCGACACCCGAGAATTTAGTCAGTTTCATTATAGTTTTTTGAATTTGGTATATAAAATTACCTTAATATAACGCATCAAAAATCATATTAGTTTGTCCGTAAAAGGATTTATTTGTATTTTTGCGGCAAAATATTCACTTATTTATTGAAAAAGACATGTCACTCGTTATCCCTAAACGCTATAAGCTCAAGTTGCTTCCCGAAAATACTGAGGTAGCCATCAAACTTATCAAGGACTCGTTTCAGCGCACACTCTCCGAGGAATTGAACCTCCGACGGGTTACCGCACCGCTATTTGTTCTTTCCGGCACCGGTATAAATGATGACCTCAACGGAGTAGAGCCGCCCGTTAGTTTTGAGATTGCCGATATGGGAAATGCGCGTGCCGAAGTTGTTCACTCGCTTGCCAAGTGGAAACGCATGAAGTTGGGCGATTATGAGATTGCCCCCGGGTTCGGCATATATACTGACATGAACGCAATCCGTACAACAGAGGAGCTTGACAATATCCATTCGCTTTATGTCGACCAGTGGGACTGGGAACAGACCATCAGCCCCAAGCAGCGCACGGTAAGCTATCTCTATGATACGGTCCGTAAGATTTATTCTGCCGTTAAACGTACGGAAATGGATGTTTACAGAACGCATCCTCACATTACTCCCTACCTTCCCGATGAGATTTCATTCATTACGGCTGAGGAGCTGCTGCAGAAATACCCCGGACTGTCGCCTAAGGAGCGTGAGCGGGAAGTAGCGCGTGAGTATGGCGCGGTGTTTATCCGCGGCATTGGCGGAAAGCTATCTGACGGTATGAAACATGACGGGCGTGCTGCCGACTATGATGACTGGACCACCAACGGAGGACTTAACGGCGACATAATAGTATGGAACCATGTGCTCGACATTCCTTTTGAGCTTTCGTCGATGGGTATCCGCGTGGATGCCGACGCACTCAAGCTGCAGCTTGAGCTTGAAGGCAAGACTCATTTCCTTGAGCGCGATTTTCACCGTCGGTTGATTGAGGGAGACCTCCCGCTGAGTATAGGCGGTGGCATAGGTCAGAGCCGTCTATGTATGTTGCTGCTTCAAAAGGCTCATATCGGCGAAGTGCAGGTAAGCCTTTGGCCGCGCGAGCAGGTTGAGCTCTGTGAAGCCGCAGGCATAAATCTGCTTTAAAACGGGGCAATTTCATCGGGCGCGGACGAAATGTCCGCGCTGCCTCCCGTCGGCTTGACGTTTCCAGCCAGCGGGTCACCGTCGGCAAACCCAGAGTTCATGGCGGAGGCTGCGGTAGATTGCGAGAACTCTGCTCCGTTGTCTTTCCAGTTTTCAAAACGCGCATATTTTGCGCGGAAACGCAGTTTAACGTCGCCAACGGCACCGGAACGGTGTTTTGCAATTATAAACTCGGCAAGTCCACGCTTGTCAGTAGCCTCATCATACGCCGCTCCGTGGAGATAGTATTCGGGGCGGTGGATGAAGCAAACTATATCCGCATCCTGTTCGATTGCACCTGATTCGCGAAGGTCGCTGAGTTGCGGACGCTTGTCCTCCGAGCGCGACTCAACGGAACGGTTGAGCTGTGAGAGGGCTACGATAGGTATGTTCAGTTCCTTGGCAAGCTCCTTGAGCGAACGCGAAATCATTGAAACCTCCTGTTCGCGCGAGCCGAATCGCATACCGGATGCGTTCATCAGCTGCAGATAGTCAATCACTATGAACTGCACTCCTTTTTCGCGGACCAGACGTCGCGCCTTGGTGCGGAGTTCGAGAATACTCAGACCGGGAGAGTCATCAATATATATAGGCGCGGAATAAAGGTTTTTGATGCGGGTCATCAGCTGTTGCCATTCTATTTCGCTCAATCTGCCCGATTTGATTTTCTCACCTTCTATTTCGCATACGTTCTGAATCAGACGGTTAACAAGCTGGAGTTTTGACATTTCGAGCGAGAAAATCGCCACATGTGTGCCGAAATTAACCGCCATGTTCTTACACATTGACAGCACCATGGCGGTCTTACCCATGGCAGGACGTGCCGCAATGATTATAAGGTCGGAATTCTGCCAGCCTGAGGTCATCTTATCCAGTTCATTATAACCGGAACTGAGACCGCTCAGACCGGTTTCACGGTTTGCGGCGGTCTGGATGCTCTCAATTGCCTGAGCGATTACGGGGTCAATCTGTACAACCTCTTTCTTAACATTGCGCTGACTTAGCTCGAAGAGACGACCTTCAGCCTGCTGGAGCACATCGTCTACGTCAAGACTCGAGTCAAAAGCATTGTTAGTGACGGTTGAGGCGAAGGTTATAAGCTCGCGCGCAAGATACTGCTGCGCAAGAATGCGCGCGTGCCACTCAATGTTGGCGGCAGAGGCGACACGCGAAGTCAGTTCGGCAATAAAGGGGACGCCGCCAACCTCGTCGAGAGTATTGTCCTGACGCAGCCGGTCAGTGACCGTCAGCATATCTATGGGCAGCTGTTCAGCTCCGAGCGACTGGATTGCCGCGTAAATCTTCTGGTGAGGGGGCTCGTAGAAGGTTTCGGGGCGAAGAAGGTCGCATACCGTAGGGAATGCGTCCTTTTCGAGCATCAGGGCTCCGAGAACCGCTTCCTCCACATCCTTGTCATGAGGCGGAACGCGACCTCCTATTTCCTGATTTGGAGCATGGACAGGTTTATTGCGGTTAAACTGGCGGTTATTGTCGAACTGGGGCATATTGTGATTTTATTAGGGTTTGATTATCGTTATAGAGTTTATTCTCGAGAATCTGTCGAGCAGTGTTTCCGGTTTCCTTTTCGTATGCACGTGTGAGTTTCAGCGCGGTATAGAGAACTGCCTGACCGGGCGCGTTGGCATTAATCATATTCGAATTTGCCGCCGGTTGAATAAGACGGTCCGCTATAGCAGCATCTGTTGAATAAAGCAGATTGCGGTCAATAAGTGTCAGCCATATGTTACCTTCGTTTTCCTCACACCATTTCAATTCATCTGGAGTCAGCCCGAGCAGGGTAGAGTCTGGAGCGGCAATCTTCTCGTTGGCAGCCTCAAGGAGTGCGCCTTGGTATATAAGCCGGTTAAGCAGAGTAGGCGATGCTGAAAATTCAGGCGGATATAGTGACGCCATGCGTGCCTGCATCACGTCGACGGGCAAACGGTCTATCGACTTGCGGTGGCGCACGTAAGAAGGGAAAACGCCTTTATATCCTTCATAGTCTTTGCCAAGGTAGTGATTCAGTCCGATGTATATGACACCGCCGGGGGCAGTGATGATACTCTGGCGGAATGGAATGACCACTCCGTAGAGCTTTACACCGCTTTCAGGACCCAATGCACGTCCGAGAACCGCCTCGACCGAGTCAAGAGGCGGGAGCAGACGCTCGATATCGGGCGCAAAAACCGAGTCGGCACGACTTGTGTCACCTATGATTTCGCGGAGCTGCGCGCGCGCGGCATTATCAGGTGGCAGGATGGGGTGAGGTGCCGTTTGTGTTGACTTTCCACACGCCGAGAGCAGGAAAATCAACAAAAAAAGTGGATAAAAAGACAGATTTCTTGGCATTTTTGGCTAAATAGTTCGTTTTTCAGGTGCAAATATAGCTTTTTAACCGCCAAAAATTACTAATTTTGCAAAAACTTTTTTCAACAATTTATTAACGATATGCCCCGGAGGGTATCTCTCTTATATATAATAATGTGTTTGGCTGTGGCGTTTTCCGCCTCTGCCAAGGACTTTACCGTGGTATTGGATCCGGGTCACGGCGGTAAGGATTACGGTGCGGTGGGCGCGATTACGAATGAAAAGACCATCAATCTTGACGTAGGTCTCGAACTGCGTAAGCTATTAAAGGAACAGGACGGTGTTAAGGTAGTCATGACACGCGATGATGACCGGTTTATCACCCTTCAGGAGCGTGCTGCTATTGCCAATCGTAATCACGGTGATTTGTTTGTCAGTATTCATGTCAATTCCGTTGATAAGAAGAACCGTAACCGTCAGAACGTCCGCGGAGCGTCGGTCTATGCCCTCGGTCTTCACCGGTCGGCATCTAACTTTGAGGTAGCAAAGCGTGAAAACTCCGTAATGGAACTTGAGGCTGACTTTTCAACCCGTTATCAGGGTTTTGACCCGAATTCAACCGAGAGCTATATTATTTTTGAACTTAGCCAGAATAAACACCTTGACCATAGCATCAGTTTTGCCGAAGCTGCCCAGAGAGAACTTGTCTCCACTGCCGGGCGAGCTGACCGCGGCGTTCTGCAGGCTGGTTTTTGGGTGCTTCATGCGTCGGCAATGCCTGCTGTATTGGTTGAGTTGGACTTTATCTGCAATCCCGAGTGTGAAAAGTATCTGCATTCTGAGAAAGGAAAGAAGCAGATGGCGCAGGCACTCGCAAACGCTATCTGCAGTCATGCGGGATTCCTGACGAAGCCGGTGCCTCCTTCGGAGAGCTCGGAGCCCTCTGAGAGCTCGGAGCTGACTTTCCGGGTCCAGTTTATTGCCTCCGACCGGATGCTGCCTGAATCAGCGTTCAAGGGAATGGAACGGGTAGACCATTATCAGCATGGAGGTCTATATAAATATACCACAGGCGGCGATTTCAAGACTGAGGCTGACGCTGAAAAGTATGCCGCCCAAGTACGTAAGAAATTTCCTCAGGCTTTCATTATTAAATGGCAGAATGGTGCCAGAGTCATGTAAAAAAAGATAAAAAACCGAAAAAAAGTATATTTTAAATTATGAAGTCAAAGAAATTAGTCTACATAGGCATTTCTGCTGTAGTCGCGCTTTTGGTTCTGTTTTTTGGAATCAACTATCTTAAGGGCATTAATATTTTTCATACCTCGAACTATTTTTTCGTGAGTTATGAGTCTGTGACGGGGTTGAATGTATCCGCTCCCGTAACTGCCAATGGATTCAAGGTCGGTCAGGTGCGCGAAATGAATTATGAATATGACAATCCCGGTCATGTTAAGGTAGAATTGGCTCTTGACCCTGCGCTAAAGATTCCCGAAGGAACCGTGGCTGTTCTTGGCTCCGATTTGCTTGGTACTGCAACCATTTCGCTTGACATGCCTAAGTCTGAGACCTATGCACCGGTTGGGTCAACTCTTGAGGGTCGTCTTGCCGGCGGACTTATGGATAACGTTCAGGCAGAGCTTATGCCGGAGGTCGTGGCTGTCCTCCCTAAGGTTGATTCTCTCCTTCAGGCACTCACTGCGGTTGTTACTGACCCTTCACTCCATGCCGCTCTTTCCCGCCTTGATAAGATTTCAGGAGAACTTGATGTACTTGCGGCAAATCTTTCGGCGGCATCCAAACCGCTTCCCGGTGTTGTTAATAAGGCGTCGGAGACGGTAACTAATCTTGCTGATATGTCAGTTAAGCTTGACTCGCTGACCGGAACGCTTAATGAGCTCCCGCTTGAACAGACCATGGCGAATGTCGAGGTTATTTCCGCAAATCTTAAGCAGTTGACCGCACAGCTCCAGTCTAAGGATTCATCGCTTGGAATGCTTGTCAACGACCCGGGTTTGTATAACAACTTGAACGCTACCGTCGCTTCGCTTGACTCTCTGATTGTTGATGTTAAACGTCAGCCCAAACGATATCTGAAATTCAGCGTTTTCTAAATTTATACTAAGTCTAAATAATGGGGCGATTGGTGAAACAATCGCCCCATTATCGTTAAATGCCGATAAGTAGTGGGAATGTCGTTGATTTATATATAATCATGTCTTTTTATGTTTCACGGATGGCGTCGGCTAAAATATTGAAAAACAAAAGGTTAGCGTTGGAATTGTTAATAACTTTATAACTTGTTGATTTACAGCATTGTTGATAACTTTTTCAAAATCCAAATTTTTTTTCAATTGTTTTTTTTATTTTTTTAAGCGTAATTTGCATCTGTAATTAACCACCAATAAACTAATCAATCCGAACTGCTTAAAATGGAAATTGCTGTAAATGAGCAATGGGAGAGGTGTCTGCATAAGTTTCAGGACAATCTTCCCGCAGCACAGTTTGAGAACTGGTTTCGTCCTATTACTTTTCTAAAGTATGAGGGTGATTGCCTTTATCTCGGTGTTCCTTCAGAATTCTTCAAGGATTATCTTGAAGAACATTATCTGCGTCTGCTTAAATTGACGCTGAATAATGTTTACGGTCCTTCGGTAAAGCTGTTCTATCAATATCAGGTGGTCAAAGATCAGCCGGACACTTCGGTGGTTATGTCCGGTTCGGATATGTCGTCGGCGGTTAATACCCGCGGAAAGGGTGCAAATCCTTTTATAAGTAGGTCTGCAGAAGATACGCTTGACTCTCAGCTCAACCCCCGTTACAATTTTGAGAACTACTGTCAGGGCGAGTGTAACAAACTTGCGGCTACTATCGGTCAGTCTATATGTAAGAATCCGCTTAGCCAGACCTATAACCCCTTGTTTGTGTTCGGACCTCCGGGAGTCGGCAAGACGCATCTGGCACAGGCTATCGGTATCGGTATCAAGGAGCAGATGCCTGCGCGTCGCGTCCTTTATGTAACCGCGCGTCTGTTTGAAAGTCAGTATACAGCAGCAAATGCTCGCGGACGTATCAATGACTTTATTGAGTTTTATCAAAGCATTGACTCATTAATTATTGATGATATTCAGGACCTTATAGGCAAACCCGGCACTCAGCGTCAGTTCTTCCATATATTCAACCATCTCCATCTTAACGGCAAGCAGCTTATCCTGACGTCAGATGTACGTCCGTCGGAAATGGAAAACATGGAGGAACGCCTTCTTTCCCGCTTCAAGTGGGGTATGACCTGCGAGCTTTTCCGTCCGGATTATGATATGCGCGTAAAGGTGCTTACACGCAAGTCAGAGCAGGATGGTTTGAATCTCCCCGTTGAGGTTATCGAGTTTATTGCCGAGAATTGCAGTTCATCGTTCCGTGAACTTGAGGGCATCGTTGTTTCGCTTATGGCTCACGCAACGGTTGAAAATCGTCCTATAGATGTTGCTTTGGCGCGTGATGTGCTCAAAAATGCGGTGAAAATCCGCCGTCATACCATCAATTTCGAGATGATTGCCGAGCAGGTAAGCTCATATTATAAAATTGAGTCTGACGTCCTGTTCACCAAGAGCCGCCGCCGCGATATCAGCGACGCACGTCAGATAATAATGTATATGACTAAAAAACTTACCACTCTTCCCTTGGCGTCGATTGGCGCGCGGTTGAGTCGTACGCACGCAACGGTGCTTCACGCCGTTCACGCTATTGAAAACCGTCTGGCAACAGAGCCTCAGTTGCGCTCAGACCTGATGGCTATAGAATCCGCTCTTGCTCCCCGTTAATTATATTTATATGCGTAAGATTTTATCTCTCATCGCCGCTTGCTGCTTTTTCAGCGCATCGGCTGCCGACCCTATTGATTCAATTCTTGATGTCAGCACCCGTCAGGACGGGCGGCTGACTTCGTCTATTTCACACGTACGCTCACTGATGCGAGCAAACGGTCCGAAGCTCCGGTTTGACCCTTCGATGGATGCCGACAGTTTTCCTAAGTGGCAGGCTGCCATGTCGGAAGCCATGACCCGTATAATGAAGCATCCTGACTATACGCCTGCTGAGCCTCGAATGGTCAAGGAGGTTCAACGCCCCGGTTACAAACTCCAGCGTTGGGAGACATATCCGCTGCCCGAAGCCGTGGTAGCTATAAATGTCCTTATTCCTGACGGTGTGTCGGCTGAAAACCCCGCGCCCGGTGCGGTAATCTGTATTCCCGGTTTTGGAGGAACCAAGGAACTCCTCAGTGGCGAAGTCAACGGAAACTATGACCTAAGCAAGCCGTTGCCGGAAGGTGAACCTGCAAAACAGGCAATGGCACGTCATTTTGTTGACAAGGGTCTGGTAGCTGTAGCCGTTGATAACGTGTCTGCCGGCGAACTGAGCGATGAAGGTAAGTTTGACTATGTTATTACATCGCGCTATCTGCTTGAACTCGGATGGAATTACCTTGGGCTCTGTTCATGGCAAAATCAGGTTGTGCTCGACTGGCTCAAAACACGCAAGGATATTAATCCAGACCGCATCATTGTCAGCGGATTTTCGCTCGGTACCGAGCCGCTCATGGCTCTCGGTTTGATGAACCCTGACATTTATGCCTTTGTATATAATGACTTCCTTTGCACCACGCGCGACCGTATTCTGGCTATGACTGCAAAGGATGGTAACGGAAATCGCCCTTTCCCCAACAATATTGAGCATCTTATTCCCGAATTCCTGACTGAATTCGATTTTCCCGATATTGTTGCCGCTCTCGCTCCGCGTCCTGTAATCTGTACGGAAGGTGGACTCGACCGTGATTTCAATAAAATCCGTAAAGCGTATGAGATTGCCGGCGCGCCTGAGAATTTTGAAGCCCATCATTACGCAATGTTTGTTGAGGACTCCGTGAGAGTTCCCATTGTTGAGATTCCTTCTGGAATTGACCGCGATACATTCTTCAGACTATGTAATGTTGATCCTCCGCATCATTATTTCAAGACGGAGCATGTAATGCCTTGGGTAGACCGTCTGTTTAAGAAATGAAGCCGCAGGAAATCGCCATAGAGGAGTTTGATTACGCGCTTCCGGATGAGCGCATTGCGCGCCATCCGCTGGAGCAGCGTGACCGTTGCAAACTGCTTGTCTGTCGACCCGATGGTTCGGTTGAGGACCATCTTTTCTGCGAACTTCCGCAACTTCTTCCTACCGGCGCGATTCTTGTATATAATAATACGCGCGTAATCAACGCCCGACTACGTTTTGCAAAAGAGTCAGGTGCGCTGATTGAGATTTTCTGTCTTGAGCCTATAACTCCGTCGGACTATGCGGTTAGTTTTGCTGCCGGTGGTGATGAGGGTGTGGAGTGGCTTTGCTTTGTGGGCAACAGCAAGCGTTGGAAGCAGGGCGAACTCCGTGGAGTTGTCACTTTACCTTCAGGCGATGAGATTGTTTTGAGTGCCGGTCGCGTTGAGAAACGCGGAAATGCTTCAGTTGTTCGTTTCTCATGGACCGGAACGGCATCTTTTGCTGAGGTGATAGCTGCAGCCGGAGAGTTGCCTATCCCGCCATATCTTAACCGTCCGACGGAGCAAACCGATATCCGTGACTATCAGACCGTATTTTCCGCTATTGACGGTTCTGTAGCCGCTCCTACCGCCGGATTGCATTTTACACCCGAACTGCTTGAGCGAATTGACCGGGAGGGATTCACACGACGTGCGTTGACGCTACATGTCGGAGCGGGAACTTTTCAACCGGTAAAGTCTGACCTGATAGGTGACCATCCGATGCACGCCGAGTTTATTTCCGTTTCACGCGAACTGATTAAGGAACTTGCTGAAAAGAGTAACCGTCCCGTTATTGCCGTAGGAACCACATCGGTGCGTACCCTCGAGAGTCTTTATCATCTCGGCTGTCGTGTCGCCATGGGACTTTCAATCGATGAGTTGCCGCAGTGGTATCCCTACGATGAATCGCATCCACACCTCTCTTTGAGCGATGCCATGAATGCTCTTTTGGGTGCATTTTCAGGTCCCGATTTTATTGGCTCGACGCGCGTAATCATTGCACCGGGATATGATTATAAGGTGGTTGACGGAATTATAACGAATTTCCATCAGCCGCGCTCCACACTCCTGCTGCTTGTGAGTGCATTCCTTGGCGGTAACCGCTGGCGTGAGGTTTACGACCATGCACTTGCCGATACCGACTACCGTTTCCTGAGTTACGGCGACGCCTGTCTGCTTTTGCGCTGAACATCCTTTGCGCTGCGTGTGTTATAGAGAAAAAACACACGCGAATATGCCTGAACATAATCTCTTCTCTGACTTTCTTGTTGAACTCGGGGTGCCGCACACTCCCGGGTTTTCGGAATCAAGCTTTCGGAAAATGTCGTTCCGGAGTCTTTTCGGGTTAAAAAAGTTGCTTGAAAAGTACGGAATCGACTCCGAGGGACTGAAAATTGAAGATAAAAGCGAACTTTTTAAACTTCCTGTACCATTTTTGGCACAGACTCCGGACGGTTTTGTTATTGTGACCTCAACGTCGCCTTCAACCGTCGGTTATGTCAGTTCGGGTCAGCATCTCGATTGTGATGCTCATGATTTTTTATCCGCGTGGACCGGAATGGCATTTCTCGCGTATCCGAATCCAGACTCCGTCGAGCCTGACTACGTTACCCATCAGATTGCAGAAAAAGGTGCCGTAGTAAAGCGCGTGCTTTTGCCTCTATGCGCCATTGCTCTGCTTGTGTGGCTTTTCGTAGCTAACGGTTTGTGGAAAAGTCCGAGCCTATGGTTCGTTACCATTTTTGACCTCATTGGGCTATATTTTTCTTTTCTTCTGGTACAGAAATCCGCCGGCTACAGCAATAGTCATGCCGACGCCGTCTGTGGAGTATTGCAGAAGAAAGGATGTGACACCATCTTAGCGTCTGCCGCCTCGAAGTTTTACGGACTTTTCGGTTGGGCGGAAGTCGGACTGACATATTTCAGCGTTTCGCTTTTATGTCTGCTGTTTTTCCCGCAGTATGCAAACTGGCTGGCTCTATGTAATCTCTGCTGCCTTCCATTCTCGTTCTGGAGCATTTGGTATCAGAAATACCGTGCGCGTCACTGGTGCACACTTTGCGTAGGAGTTCAGGCAACTCTCTGGGCTCTGTTTTTCAGTTACCTTGCCGGAGGATGGATATCCGGATTGTTGCCGTTCAAAATGCCTCTGTTTATACTCGGGCTGACGTATTTGACCGTACTTCTTGCTTTAAATAGGCTTATGCCCTTACTTGAGAAACCTGAACAGAATGAAACATATAGCTAAACCGACATTGAAATCAGCCACGACGCTGAGTGCGCGTGACCTAAACGCCATTCATTTCCTAAACCCGACGGAACCGCTGAGATTCAGTCGGAAAGAAGGGCAGTGAGCGATGAAATCTGCGATGGGTGTGTCTGCGCATCTTCATCGGCGGTCCAGCCTTTGCCTTTAATCCACGCAGTTTGACAGCCTATGGACTCGGCGGGAAGGATATCTTTCTTTAAGCTGTCGCCGATAACCAGCACCTCGTTTGCGGGAAGTCCGAGAGCATCAACCCCAAGCTGAAAGATGGCGGGGTCCGGCTTGCGTACGCCTACTACTGCGCTCTCAATAATCTTCGGGAAATAGCGCAACAAATCAAAATCAGCGAGTACCGCTGACACGTTGCCGTAAAAATTGCTGACTAACACCATCGGATAGCGTGCCGAAAGTGCGTCAAGTACCGGACGTGCCTCCTCGACACACTCGCGAGCCTGCGAATAACAGAACTGAGCTATGTTTTCCGCCGTCTGAGGGTTGTTTTTGCCAAGAAAATCGAGTTCTATGGCAACTTTTTTTCTCAAAAGGTCAAGAAAGTTGTCGGTTGGTGCGATAATCGGATATTTTGCGAGTTCGCGTTCGGCGTGGACGTATGCCTCGCGGAAACTTTCCTTGTCCGCGTCAACTCCGGCGTGTTGCCATCCTGACCATAGGACTTCGCTCCAGTGAACACCGCGGCTGTCAATGGTGCCGCCATAGTCAAAAATTATTCCTTTTATTCCGTCAAGCCAGCTCATTGGTGATTTTCTTACAGATTTTTTCGTGACGACATACCATATATATAAGTATGCAGTTGAAAATTGTCAGTTCAGCTGCAAAATATAGCCAAGGCATCTGAAGGAAGAGAGAGATGAAGAGGGTAATGGCGCGCCAGTTGAAGGAGAGAATGTTTGTAAACTTCATCAGTGGCAGACTCAGCGAGCGGAACTGGTCGCGCAGTTTCTGCGGTACGTTCCCGTCAGGGTACTTGTTTTTGAGCGCAACGCGCATTTTTTGCATATTCGGTGTGCGTTTCTCCTGATTGAGCGTATAGCTTAAGTAAACGCGCTGGGTAAGAATGCTAAGCCAGCTTGCGCCCTCTTTGCGACTCTGTTCAAGCTTTTCGCGAAGTTGGTTTGAATCTTCAAGTTCGCTTTTCCCATTTACGCATAACAGGTGTATCTGACGGTAATAGTCAGCCATGGCAGCCTGAATGGAGTGGCATAGACCCGCACCGACGGCAAGAGTCCATATCAACCAAGAATGTTCAGAAAAATAGGCTGAAGTTGCATTTACACGCAGACAGATGCAGACGTAAATGGAAATGAACCAAAAATCACCCGCCATTCCGTCAAGAATACGTCCGAGGCGCGAATATTGTTTGGTCATTCGTGCCAACTGACCGTCGGCTGAGTCAAATGCGTCAGCCAATATCAGGAGTAACATTCCGCAGACGTTTACCAAGATGTTTGATGGGTAAAAGCATATGCCTGCTGCCACACCTATGAAAATCGAAGCAATGGTTATGGCGTTTGGTGTGATATGGAGTTCGCGCCCGAGACAAGCGAAAAAATATCCGAGGCGGCGATAAAAATATATGTCAATATGTTCTTCGGTGTCAAGGCTCTTGAGCGTTGACTGAAACTCTTCCTTGCTGTATTTCATAAAATGGATTCAATGGATTTGACAATGGCGCGCGCGCCTTCTTCGCGACAGGGCGAGAAGCTGGGCCAGTCGTTAAAATCAATAATACGTATGGAGCCGTCGGGCGCAATTACGGCGTCACCGCCATAAACGGTGACCTTGAGTGTGCGTGCCGCCTCCGAGCAAATTTCGCGCAGTTTCCTAAGGTCAAATTCAATTCCTTTCGATTTGCCGTTGACTTCTTCATATCCGAACTTTGAATGTCCGCGGTCAAAGGGATAAAACCAACAGAAAAAGTCGGAATTTTCAACTCCGTAAAACTTTACAAGGTCGCCCTCAAGGTGTTTGCTGATTACTGCGCGCTCAATCCCGCGGCTACGATAGTCAGCCATTACGCGCTCTACGTCATCAATGCTGTGGCAGAAAACCACGTCATCTTTCTGCATGGTCTGGCAGTCTGCCCGTTTGACCCAGCAGTCGGCGTATCCGCCTTGATTCAGTTGCTCCCTTATTTCTTCAGATGTATTTACAATCAGCGAGTCAGGGTGGGGCACACCGGCATCAAGAAGGAGACGCGTAAGCTTTTCTCGGTTGCAGTTTGCAATGCCCTGCGGCGAGTTTATGACAATGTTACCCTCGCTTTCCATCCGGTTGAGTACCGACAGCGAACGCGAGTCGCGACACATATTGACTATGAGTTTACACCCTGACGGAATATTACCTTCAATCAGGTCGCCTTCGGTAATGGTTTCTACTTCATGTCCTCGCTCACGCAAACCGTCAACAACCGCTGCGAGTATCTTCGCATCGTTATCGACAAGATTAGGCGAGAAGGTCTCGCCTCGAGATACGGCGAGAATTTTCATTGAAGTAGTTTTTTGGCGGTTTCAATATCGCTGAGGTGGTCAACGTCAATCACTTTGCCGAAGGGAAAGGCTTTGAGTGTCAATCCGTTTGAAATAAGCGCGCGCTGATAGTTGCGCATACGGCTTACACCTTCGTCAAGACAGCGGCTGAGAACATCAACCGCCTTAGGTGTCAGTCCGTATATACCCGCTGAAATATATTTCGAACCGGGATAGTCCGAGTCCTTAAACGCGCGTATGGTCATATCGTCGGTATCAACGTCAACATAGAGCGGCTTTTCATCATCAATATATGAGGTAACACCCATCATGCCGTCGACGGCTCCGTTGCCCTCAAACGAATCAACGTATGCCTTGAAATCTTCAGGACGGAAAATGGTATCTACGGTTGTCAGCACGAATTTGCGCGCATCGGCGGGAAAAACCCGGCTTACTTCATAAAAAGAGTGCATTGACGATGGCGTTGACTTGACAACCAAGTTAAACGGAACCGGTAGGGTAAGGGATTCGAGATAATCGCGGACTTCGGTCATCTGTTCGTTTACAATGACAGAAAGCGACTCTGCGCCGCATTCAATCATTATATCTATTAGGCGTTTAATCATCGGGCGACCGTCAAGGTCAACCAATGGCTTGGGAACGTTGAGCCCTTCGCCTACAAGACGCGAGCCTTCGCCCGCCGCAATTATGGCATAATGCATAGAATTCTTGCTGTTTTCATTATTATTCGTGCAAATTTACGAAAAATTTCTTATAAATGAGATTTGTTGTTAACTTTGCGGGAAGAAAAATTGTTGTTTTAACGTTATGAAACTTGAAAATATATCCGGACCGGATGATATCCGGCAGCTGAGCGTCAGTGAGCTCGGCTCGCTTTGCGATGAACTTCGCAAAGCTTTTTTGGTAAAAATATCAGCTCATGGCGGTCATGTGGGGCCTAATCTTGGACTTGTGGAGGCTACCGTTGCGCTTCATTACGTATTCGATACGCCTAAAGATAAGATTGTGTTTGACGTTTCCCACCAGACGTATATCCACAAGATGCTTACCGGACGCATCAACGCCTTCCTTGACCCAAAGGCTTATGATGACGTAACCGGTTACACAAATCCCGGCGAGTCAGAGTTTGACCTGTTTACTATCGGACATACTTCTACCGCGGTCAGTCTTGCCGGCGGCATTGCTAAGGGACGTGATTTGATTGGTGATCGCTATAATGTCGTTGCGCTTGTAGGTGACGGTTCGCTCAGCGGTGGCGAGGCTTTCGAGGGTCTTGACGAGGGTGCGACGCTCGGTAGCAATTTCATCGTTGTGGTTAACGATAATGAAATGTCAATTGCTGAAAATCATGGTGGACTATATGGAAATCTCGCTAAGTTGCGCGAAAGCGGCGGCAAGTGTGCCGACAATTATTTTACCGCCTTGGGTTATGATTACATTTACGTTGAGGAAGGTAATAATGTTGAAAAATTAGTCGAAGCTTTTCGCAGCGTAAAGGATACGGAGCGTCCTGTAGTTGTCCATATTCATACGGACAAGGGTCATGGCTATGCTCCCGCGGAGCAGCAGAAGGAGAAATTCCATTATTCCGGACCGTTTGACCTCGCTACGGGCAAGGGCGTTTACGATGATGATGACAGCGAGGATTATTCTGACATTTTTGCCAATGAAATGCTCCGTCAGATGAAAACAGACCCGAAAGTCTGCGTCTTGACTGCCGGCACGCCCGGTGTACTCGGTTTTTATCCTAAACGGCGCAAGGAGGCAGGTCGTCAGTTTATAGATGTCGGCATTGCAGAGCAGGAAGCCGCCGCCATGGCATCAGGAATAGCTAAATCCGGTGCGCGTCCTTGTTTCGGAGTGGTAAGCTCATTTCTGCAGCGTGCTTATGACCAGTTCTCGCAGGATATTGCCATAAACGGTATGCCCGTGGTTGTCAATATATTCTACGGTTCCATGTTCGGCATGACCGACGTTACTCATCTCGGATGGTTCGACATCGCTCTTATGTCAAATATTCCCGGCTGGGTGTTCCTTGCTCCGACCAATGTGGAGGAATATTTAGCAATGCAGCGATGGGCAATGTCACAGACCGAACATCCGGTAGCTATCCGTATTCCCGGCGGAAAGGTTCTCCACGCATCAGCTCCTGTCGATACGGATTATTCTGACCTCAACCGCTTCAAGATAACACGCAAGGGCAATACTGTTGCAATAATCGGTGCGGGCACATTCCATTCTCTGGCTGAACAGACTGCCGATATTCTTGCGGAGCGCGGCGTGAATGCCACGGTGATTAATCCGCGATTCCTCTCCGGAGTGGACACCGACATGCTTGAAGACCTGAAAGCCGACCATCGGGTTGTTATCACGCTTGAGGACGGTGTACTTGACGGCGGTTTCGGTGAGAAAGTAGCGCGGTTCTACGGTCCTTCAACCATGAAGGTGCGCTGTTTCGGTATAGATAAGAAATTTCTTGACCGTTACAATCCCAAGGAACTCCTGCGAGCCAGCGGACTGACTGCCGAGAATATCGCCGCTACCATTTGACAACAGATATAATCAATATTAATCCTCATTTCCCGTTGACATATTGCAGGAAATGAGGATTTTTGTTAACTTTGCAGGATAAATTTGATTATAACAAACATGGAAAATTCAAAGATAAAGGTGGGTATTACCCACGGCGATATAAATGGAGTAGGCTATGAGGTTATTCTCAAAGCTTTTGAGGACCCGCAGATTTTTGATATCTGTACTCCTGTAATCTATGGCTCGCTCAAAATCGCATCGAATTACCGCAAGATGTTCAATATGCCTCAGTTGCCGCATCAGCGGATTGACTCTGCCGCTCAGGCTAAGGACGGGATGCTTAATTTTGTCAATGTGGTTGGCGAGGATGTGACTGCCGAGCCGGGCAAGCAGACCGAGGCTGCCGGTGAAGCCGCTCTTGCTGCCCTTGAGCGTGCCACGGAGGAACTGAAGGCAGGCGAAATTGACTGTTTGGTGACTGCTCCGATAAACAAGGCGAATATTCAGAGTCCGAATTTCCATTTTGCAGGCCATACGGAATATCTTCAGGACCGATTAGGGGGTGAGAATGACCGTGCGCTGATGATTATGGCTGATAATCGCGGCTTGCGCGTGGCGTTGGCAACGACTCACTTGCCCATCAAGGATGTCGCCGAAACCTTGACTGCCGATTTGATTTTTGACCGTTTGACAGACTTCCATAAGTCACTTATGCGCGATTTCGGCGTACATTCGCCCCGTATTGCCGTTCTCGCTCTCAATCCACACTGCGGAGATGGCGGTCTTTTGGGTGAAGAGGAGGAAAAAATAATCACTCCCGCCATTGAAAAGATGCGCGCGTCGCGTGCTCAGGTTTATGGCCCTTATCCTGCCGACGGCTTTTTCGGTGCAGGCCATCAGTCAAAGTTCGACGGCATTCTCGCCATGTATCATGATCAAGGTCTTACTCCGTTCAAGGCACTCAGCGGAAGCGAGGGCGTGAACTTCACCGCAGGATTGCCTTACGTGCGTACATCGCCAGACCATGGTACTGCCTACGACATTGCCGGAAAGGGTGAAGCTGATGCACAGTCTTTGCGCTCCGCCATCTACATGGCTATTGACGCTCTCCGCTGTCGCCGTACTCACGAAGAAGCGTTTGCTAATCCCCTGCCCAAACTCTATCAGGACCGTCCGAGCCGTGACTAATCTGTCAATTGCCGCAGTTTTGCGCTCGCCGGCATATTCGCCGAACCATATCGCAACAGACGCCGCTATCCTTAACTCCGTCTGTTCGTATCTGCGTCGTCGCGGACGTGGAGTGAAGGTTTATACCGAGAGTGAACTGCAGCAAGGTCTTGTCAAGGAGCCGGTAGTGATTTCCATGTGTCGCGAGCGTACATCGATTGCGCTGCTTCAGGAAATGGAGGATGCAGGTCGATTGGTAATAAATTCCGCTTACGGTATTGAGAACTGCAAGCGCGAACTACTTGGCGGACGTCTGACTGCGGCTGGAATACACTATCCGGAAAATATAGTTACGCGTACTGACCGAAATGTAATTCCTGAGCTTGACGCACTGGGTTTTGAGCGTTGCTGGGTCAAGCGTGCCGACTCTCATTCACAGCATAAGGAGGACATAACGTTCGCTTCATCTCCTGCCGAAGCTCAGGAAATTGTTCATGAATATTTCATGCGTGGTATTCCTACCGCAGTGATTGAACGTCATATAGATGGTACGCATGTTAAGTTCTACGGTGTGGCGGATACTGATTTCTTTCATTGTTATCATCGCGCTGATCGTGACTCGATAAGAGGTTTTGACCCTGAGAGTCTTGCCTACGTGTGTAGTAATGCCGCCCGGGTGCTTAATCTTAAAATTTATGGAGGTGACGCCATAATTGAACCAACAACGGGAGAAATCACGATTATTAACGTAAATGACTGGCCGAGTTTCGCGCCGTGCCGGTCCGAGGCAGTAAAGCCAATTTCGAGACTAATTCTAAGCCTGATTAAGAAAAAATGACAGAGAAAGATACATTAACCGTGCGCCCGGAGGTGCTGACAACAGATGACGTACTGGAGATGGTTCCGCGTCTGCAGGGTCACCGTCGCCTTGTTGACCGCCTTCTTCACTGGCTTAAGCTCGATGACATAAACGAGGTTCATCGCAGGGCATGTTCCGTTGCCGGTCCGGAGTGTGCAACCGCTATTCTACGCGATTCGCTTAATATTTCCGTTAAAGTAAGCGGAGAGGATGTGCTTGACCGGCTTCCGGATGGGGCGTTTATCACAGTCAGTAACCATCCGCTTGGTGCGCTCGACGGTATCGCTTTGGTTTCGCTGATAGGCAGCCGTCGTCCTGATTTCAAGGTGATGGTCAATATGATTTTGAATAGAGTGGGGGGGATGGCTCCAAATTTTATAGCTGTTGACCCTATGGCTCAAAAAGACCCCGCCAAACGTGCTGTAAGCATCAATGGCATTCGCCGGTGTATAGCTCAGATACGCGATGGTCACCCGCTCGGTTTTTTCCCTGCCGGCGCAATGAGTAAGACCACATGGCGTCGAGGCAACATTCAGGACCGACCGTGGCAGGACTCGGTGCTTCAGCTCATATATAAGGCGAAGGTTCCGGTTATTCCCGTGTTTTTCAATGACAGGAATTCACGCCTCTGCAATATCATGGGGCACGTCTGCTGGCCCTTGCGCTCCATCATGCTTCCGCGCGAGGTAATACGTAAGCGTAATACGACGCTCCACGTTGCCATTGGTGAGCCTATTTCATTGGAAGAGCAGCAACCATATCGTGAAAGTCCTGCTACTCTCGGTACTTTCCTTCGGGAGCGAACCTATGCTTTGAAGAAGGTCGCGCCGAAGTGATTTAAATAGCGAAATATCGAAAATTATAAATAACCAATTCATTTTTCAACTGTTATGAAAAAGTTTATTATGGGCTTGGTTGCCGCTATGGCTCTTTGCCCCTCAGCCAAAGCTCAACAGATGCCTGAGCTTCCGGTTGACAGTATGGTAGTTCAGGGCGTCCTTCCTAACGGTCTGACATATTATATTCGCCACAACGAATATCCCAAGGGTCAGGCTGATTTCCACATTGCCCAGAAAGTAGGTTCGGTTCTCGAGGAGGACAATCAGCGAGGTCTCGCTCATTTCCTTGAACATATGTGTTTCAACGGAACAAAGAATTTCCCCGGCAATTCGCTTATTTCCTATCTTGAAGGTATTGGCGTAAAATTCGGCTCACATCTTAACGCCCAGACCGGTACAGATGAGACAATTTATAAGATTACGAATGTGCCGACTGCAAATACGAATGTTACGGACTCCGTCCTGTTGATTCTTCATGACTGGGCAAACGAGCTTTTGCTCGACCCGGAGGAAATTGATAAGGAGCGCGGTGTCATTCACGAAGAATGGCGTAGCTCAAACGTAGGTCAGATGCGCATTCTCGAGCAGCTTATGCCCAAGATTTATCCCGGCTCACGTTATGGCGAGCGTCTCCCCATCGGTACAATGGAGGTAGTTGATAATTTCCCTTATCAGGCATTGCGCGACTATTACGAAGCATGGTATCGTCCCGATCTTCAGGGTATAATTGTATGCGGTGATATTGACCCTGTGCGTACTGAAAAGGTTATCAAGGAGATGTTCTCTGATATAGAGATGCCGGAAAATGCTCCGGCGCGCGTTTCTTTCCCCGTTCCTTCAAATCCCGGAACTATTTATGCCATCGGTTCGGACAAGGAACAGACCAACTCCGTGGTTTATCTGATGTTTAAGCATGAGACAATGCCGCGCGAGCTGCGCAACACCGCTATATATCTGATGACGGATTATGTTACCGACATGATTCAGATGATGCTCAACTCGCGTTTCAACGAGATGATGAGCAATCCGTCAACGCCCTTTGCTATAGCTCAGTCTATGATTGACAACTATATGATGAGTAATACCGAGGACATGTTTGCCGTTATTGGTGCAGCAAAAGGCGATGATATCGTTCCTACCTTGCAGAGCATTTATCGTGAGGTGCTTCGTGTGGCTCGCGGCGGATTTACCTCGACTGAATATGATCGCGCACGCGCCGAGTGGCTTGCATCGCTCGAAAAGCAGTATAACAACCGTAATAACCTCGAAAATGGTGTATATACCGTTGAGATGATTCGTCATTTCATTGACGGTGTGCCTATGATGAGCCTTGAGGATTATTATACTGTAATGACTCAGGTTATCCAGATGGTCGACGTTCAGGTAATCAACAGTACCTTTGCCGAAATGATTACGGATGATAACCGCGTGGTTCTATGTTTCCTCCCGGATGGAGCAGGAATTCCTACCGAGTCTCAGCTTGCCGAGGCAATGAAGGCTGTCGATGCCGAGGAAATCGAAGTGTTCACCGATAATGTGCGCGAGGACCCCCTGATTCCTTATCTTCCCGAGCCCGGAAAGATTCTCGGTACCCGTCAGTCTGAAGAGTTTGAAGGAACCGAGGTGCTGACGCTGAGTAACGGTGCGAAGGTTTACCTGAAGCAGACTCCGTTTAAGAACGATGAGATTATCATGGTGGCATCAGCTCCCGGCGGTATTTCGCGCCAGTTCGGTAAGGCTCTCCCCGCCGATGTCCGTTCGCTCGAACTCTTTCAGGGTGCATTCGGCATAGGCGCATATTCAAGTTCTGACCTTGAAAAGTACTTTGCAGGCAAGAAGGTCCAGTTGTCACCTTCATTCGAAGTATACCAGACAGAAATTAAAGGCTCGACCACACCCAAGGATCTGCCCTCGCTGATGGAGTTCCTTTACGGCTATTTTACCTCAGTTACCTATCCTGAAGATGAGTTTGCCGCAACCCAGAGTCTTTATTATGGTCTTATTCAGAATCAGGAAGCAAATCCGCAGTATATTTTCAGTCGTGATGTGGCTAAGAGTTTCTATTCATCGCCTTATCTGCAGACCATGTCTGCTCAGGATGTCAAGGAGGCAACCCGTGGCGGCGTGGAGGCTCTTGTGCGTTCACAGCTGACCAATGCTTCACACTGGTCGTTTGTCTTTGTCGGAAACTTTGACCCCGAGCAGATTAAGCCGCTTTGCGAGCAGTATATTGCCACTCTTCCGTCGGATGTTAAAGTTCCCCTCGTGGTCAATTTGGGTGACCCGGCTCTTGAAGTAACTGCAGGTAGCGGTGTGGACACTTATACCACTCAGATGGAAACTCCGCAAACGTGGTGTTTCATCAAGGAGTCAGCTCATGTGCCTTACAATTCCGTTAACGCTAAACTCGTTTCGATTGTCAGCCAGATTCTCTCTGCCAGACTGCTGAAAACCATCCGTGAGGAAATGGGTGCGGTTTATTCTATTGGTTCATATGGTGAGATTGAACCTCAGATGGGTAGAAATGCTTCGCTCAATATTCCTTTCCCCATGAATCCGGACCAGAAGGACGCCGTGCTTACTGCTATCGCCAAGGAGTTTGAGGATATGGCACAGAATATTTCCGAAGAAGAACTCGCCAAGGTGCGTGAGTTTATGGTTAAGTCATACATTGAGCGCGGAGAGCAGAACGAACCGTGGGCAGGCTATATTTCCAACTGGACCCTGACCGGCTCGAATAACTTCTCTAATGCTGTCAAGGAGATTAATGCTATTACTCCTGCCGAGGTGCAAAACTTTGTGAAATCGATGAACGAACAGGATAACTACCGTGTTGTTATTCTGGATCCCAAAAATGATTGATAAGTTATGAAAAAATCTCCCCTCATTTATGTGGCGGTTATCGCCTCAATGACTTTCAGCGGATGCTCCCTGTTTAAAAAACAGGTGGCATCCACTGTCGACTCTCAGGATGCTATGCCCATGTTTCCCGTGACAATATATTCCGAGGCGTCGCTCGATGGACACTGGTTCATGCGTACCGTAGGCAATATTAAGGTGTCCGGTTATGATGATGAGTGGCCTTTCTTGGAGTTTGTGCCCGCAGAAGGCAGATTTTATGGCAGCAACGGCTGTAATATAATCAACGGCTCATACCATATTGGCGGAAAGCAGACCCTCGAACTGAGCAATGTCGCATCTACCATGCGTATGTGTCCGTCAGATTCTCTTGAGTATCCTATAGCTAAGGCTCTTGACGCTGTAAGGTCCTTTTCCGTTACTACGGCAAAGGACGGTTCGACCATTCTGAGCCTCCATAACGATAAGAATATGACCGTTATGACCCTCCGCAAGAGCGACATTGATTTCCTTAACGGCGCATGGAAAGTCGCTACCATCAATGGTAAAGTGGTAGATAATCCTGATTGTCGTCTGATTTTCGATGTGGCGGAAGGTACGGTTAGCGGCGATACGGGCTGCAATATACTGAATGGTCAGCTTACGCGCGAGCCGTCAGTGACCGGCTCTCTTGGCTTCAGCCATATTGCCACTACGCGTCGCGCCTGTCCTGACCAATCGACTGAGCAGGCACTTCTGATTGCGCTTGAGGAGGTCACTTCTGCGCGCCATTCAACCGGTTCGTCGGTAAGTCTGCTCAATTCTGAGGGAAAGGAAGTTCTTCATCTGACCCCAATGTCAAAATCTGACTTTTAAGACAGCAGTTTTTTGAAAATTTACTCTATAACGGCATCATCTGTAATGATTGATGTCGTTTTTTTTATGATTTAGTGAAACTATTTGCATTTTAGTGCGTCTAAATCGGTGTATGAAAACAAAAGAGGAAGAATTCAAGCGGATAATTGCCGAACATTCGGACATTATCACAAAAATATGTTTCTTCTACGCCGAGTCGGCAGATGAGGTGGAAGATATGCGGCAGGACACCCTGCTTAACATATGGCGTGGACTGGAGTCTTTTCAGTCGCAGTCAAAGGTGTCTACGTGGATTCATCGCGTATGTCTCAATACCTGTGTGAGCTACGTAAGGCGCGAGCGCAGACACCGCAATGCTGTTCCGCTGCCGGAACTTATAGATGATTCCGATGGTAGTGAGCGCGTTGAACTATGGATGAAACTACGGCGACAGATTGATACCCTGTCAAAGCGGGAGCGTGCCGTGATGCTCCTTTGGCTCGAGGAGTTCAGCTATGACGATATTGCAGAAGTCATGGGGCTGACCCGCAACGGAGTGGCGACGCTGCTCCACCGTATCAAGCAGAAACTCATAAGACTAAACTCATAATAAACCGTAAAACTATGGATATTGAAGAGATGAAACAGCAGTGGGAGACACTGAAAATCAAAATGACGCCCGCAGAACTTATCAAACGCACCACTTCGCTCGACGTTCTGATGCGCAACTATCGGCGATTTGCCATACTTGGTTTAGCGTGCATATTTGGCGCATTCAGTTTCTTTCAGCTGATTCAGCGAGGGGAGATACTCGCGTCGCCTGCAATCATGATACTGTTTATAGCAGCGATGGCACTTAGTTCCAGTGTCGATTTCTATCTATACGGTAGACTTAAAGAGATAGACTTGCAGACCATGTCAGTCAGCGAAGTTGCCGATAGGGTGCGCGCCTGTCGTCGAATTCATTTGCTTTCCCAGCTTTTCCTGCTGCCCATGGTAATTGCCTTTATAACTATTGTGGCTTATACTGCCACAACCTCAGCCCTGCGCTGGGGACTCATCTGTGGTGCAGTTTTCGGTGCCGTCATCGGCTTTCAAAAATGGCTCGAAATCATGCGCACCTACCGCACCTTCCTCTAATCTACCGCATCACAAAAGAATAGACTGTCCCCCCCCCCTTAGGAAATTCGTATATATCAGGTGTTTAAAGACAAGATATAGCATCGCGACAAGGAAAACAATTCTCGCTGTAGTATCGTTTTATCAACAAGCAGTTGATAGAAAACAAGGATAAATCCATTCTCTATATACGTAAAGAATACAACAAACACAAAGTATGATGCAAGAAAAGATTATCAGATGTCGCTCTTCACTGCTGAAGGGATGCTGAATGCCGTATCACTCGAAAAGTATCATTACCATGATATGCTACAGTATATATCGGAGGCTTACCATTGCTTGTATACTACACAGACTATGTCGCCTCTCAAAATGAGCAAGTGCTGGCTCACGCATTTGGCTGCATTGTGGTCCAAACGCGTTCCCGGCATAACTTGCATGTCTGCTCTGGCGGCATGTGGACCAGTTGTAAACAACTCAAAATATACCCCTGAGAATATCAGCACATTGAAACCCAATGAGGTTTTCGTATTCGGAAGTAACCTTGCCGGACACCATGGCGGAGGAGCGGCTCGTGCGGCAGTAAAGAAGTTCGGCGCAGTAATGGGTCAAGGCGTTGGTCTGCAAGGACAATCATACGCTATACCTACAATGCAAGGCGGAGTCGAAACCATAAAACCTTACGTTGATGAGTTTATTGTATTTGCGAAAGCTCATCCCGAACTGAGATTCTTTGTCACCCGAATAGGCTGCGGTATCGCCGGATTCAAGGATGAAGAGATTGCACCGCTTTTCTAAGAAGCACTCGGCATAGACAATATAATCCTGCCGAAACCATTCGTCGAAGCAATCGAGCCGAAATTCCCCTTTGACATCGCTTCATTTGAAGACGTTATCAACTGGACTCTCCCCGGTCTGCAACTGTTCTATCGTGACACAAATGTGGACGGAGACCTCGATAAACTGGCGCAGGTTTATAAGAATAAGAACATCATCCGTGCCGGATTCTTTATTGACTGCACATCACGCGCGGCCAAGCCGATGAAGAATGTCCGCTTCATCATAGCGTCTGCCCATGCTGCCGCTATATGGGAAGTTATGGGTGACGAAGAGGCAGAACAATGGCGATTGAATGTTCTTGATTATAACTCATACTTCAAAGTCGTTGACACTTACCGTATGGGTAATCAGCTCCAGATTCTCTTACTCCATATCCCATTGCGCGGAATACCTATGTTTGCCGGTATGGGCAATATCCAAATAGGCGAGGATATGGACTTGGTGAAAGCAGCCCGAATGAGTTTTGACAACAAGTTGAAGATGGATCCTCTGCCTTGGCTTGAATCCGATGCATGGAACGAGAGGACATCAATGCTTCCCGGAACATCGGCGGAAGGCTGGGCTACGCTTGAACCTCAAAAGCCTATGAATGAGCAAGTGACCAATCTTCATAATGCCATACTCGAACTGTCGCATGACGATACTGAGCTGAACAAGCCGTAATTGCAAAATAAATTTAGTACAAACAATTTTTTTGACCTCGTATTGATATAATCCGGGGTCTTTTTACATCTCTTATGATAAAGACACTATCGCTATGAGTATACTCGGCTTTATATACAATAAAGAGCATCGTCCTGAAACGATGAACAGACTTTATTCTCTAATCATCATGGCAGTCGCAATCTTTTCCACTGCCTACGCTCAAACTCAACTGACAGTCATTTGCGAGGATACAGGAGAATCCTTTGAAGTAATATGAAAAGGACTTTATACGGCAATAAGATGTTCATTGTCGACTTACTGATTGTAAGTCTTTGGGTGTTGTTCGCATGGCATTTTGCATGGGGAGGATTTATTACTCCGACTATGATTGTGTTGCGGATAGCTCTTTCTTTCATGATGTACAGAAAGAGCCGCTGGGCATTTTGCAATGCACTGCTTTATGCAGCAATGTATATAGGTCTCGTGTTCAATATGCCAAATAACGACTTGGCATTTGATCCAATCATAAAAATCGCCTATGTTTTTTGTTGTCTTTTCGGTTATTCCGACTGGGCAGTCAAGGCGTTTGACTGCCGTAATGACATGTCAATTGAAACTGCACTATATATCTTCTGGGGCTTTTACGTTTCATGGCTCATCCTAATACCCATAATCTGTACATGGCGTCAGAAAAGTATCTTGCCTGTTTTGAGACATAGGAAGAAAATTAGGTGGTATATCGGTGGTGTAATTACATTCTCTATATATCTTTATTTTGCTGATAGGGATATCATGATTTTTGCCGGAGGTTTGCTGATGTCGCTTACCCCAGTCATTTATAGAGTTATTTATAACCGGGGACAACCGTCTATTCTGCAATCAATGTTGAATGATGAGATTTTTATACGGTATATAGCTATATCGGCAGTCTTGTTTGGCGCGGCTCTTATAGGATTATTTGAAGTAAATAGTGTGAAACCTTTTGCTGCTTTCTTCTTCCCCATTATCCTATACGTTATTGTATTAAGAATTAGCAAAGCAAAGAGTATCAAGACTGTTCCTGTATTTATATTAGGAGTCTCCGGACTCCTCCAGATTATTGTATATAACCGGTTTCACGATACGGTAATAGTTCTGCTGATCATATCCGGAGCTTTGTCCTGTGTCGCAGTTTTCCTGACATATCGTCAAAGTCGTTCCATTTTCTCATCGATACTCCTGCTCACAGCTTCCACTTTTGTATTGCCGCTTTTTCTTCTCGGATATAATCCCTATGCAGCCATTGATGTAAACGAGGTTATATCGTTGAGAGAAGAACGTAATGGCTTGTATCAATTCCAAAAAGATGGCAAACTGGGATTGCGCGACAGATATGGCGTTGTGGTTTATGCAAACTATGACAGATACGAACTTCTCGGCAAAGAACGATATGCACATGATTATATGGTTTTTTACAGTGATGTATGGTTTTGGGATGACTTTACCATAGAAAATATCTACGACTTGAAAAATAGAAAGTTTATTCTTCCTGATGATGCCCCGGATGGTTTACATCATATCACGAAGACACATGATAAGGTATATGCAATCTTTGATCGCGAGGGAAAGCAAGTCTACACACTTTGTCTTCCATTTGCTTATGAATCGGGATACGACAAAGACTTGCGTCTGATTGCTTGTGACAGTACGGATGGTGAAAATGTGATGTTACCCGATGATTTGTCAGATATGACTATAACTAAATCTGATGACGGAAAGATTACATTATTTGCTTACGATACAGGTTACGGCGGAACGAGTCCGGCATTCTCTACATACATCCAGTATGAATCGAACGGACAAATAATTACAGACTATCTATACCCTTATTCTGAAAGCAACTATGTCTGTTGTTCAGATATAAAAAAGGATGGTGTGGAAGCGTATGACGGTGCTTTTACAAAGATTATAGTGCAAATACCACTTTCAGAAACTGAAACCGGTTATATCATAGATGCGTATTTTAAGGCTTCAAGCCGTGAAGGTAGTAATGAAGCTTACCTTGTTAAATTTGAGGATGGTAAACTGAAAAAAATGCCTTTTGAATCCAAATATGGTGCTTTCAGCTATTCAGTCCAACGCGACTACTACATTCCCGACTGGTATTTTACAACTGACGGACTTGGCTGGGATTGGGTGATGAGCTTTGACAAGGAGACCAAGACTTTATATGTTCCAGAAGAAGGTGAAATGGTAATGACAGACCGCTATGACCTTTTTCAATATATTGATGGCAAAATGCGGTATATTGGAAATGATGTGGGATTCTGGTTGCATCCGTCACTCCGTGACATTGCTTATCTTAAAGGGATTTACCAGACAGATACAAAACTTATTCGTATCGATAATACCGTGGGTGACGTTTATCGCTATGCCGCATGGACAAAGCCGAAACCAATGTCAGCAATGCCGGATATGATCCTTTACGAAGACATAACGGAGAAAGTAGAGAATGCCATTGTGTTTAAGAATGGTGATTACACTTACATCGTTCCGGAATATCGCCGTGGTCAAGGAGATGATTTCGGAAAGGTTATAATCAAATACAAGGGCAAGGTAATACAAGAATATGAAGTTTAATACGTCATAAATCCGAATTGCTGATAGATCTAAGCCTAATTCTCACTCCATTTTATAAAAAACGAGACTGTTATGACAAATACAAAAGAACTATACAAGATGCTATCAGCCGATTTTGGGATTGAGAGGAAATACTATTTTTCCAATCTCGGAGGGGGCATGATGCAGGCTCGTGAAAGGGACTCTTGTCGCATATTCCTGATAAATAAAACAGACAAAGAAGCATGGACTCTTGTGGGTTTTACAGGATGCTTTGAATATTGGAATGCTGCAGCAGTAGAAATTTGCACGGCTTTCGACCTCCCTGAGCGTGTTCAGCGCAACGCTATATCCACTTTGGCTAACTATTACTTTGGAGTAAACCCGTTCAAAGACGGAGTTGCATGTGTACAATGGACACTCCAACCAGATGGTTGTTATTATGCTGATTCCGATGGATACGGAATGAACGATGATGATGAAATTAATATGTATGCTTTCATAGTAGTAAAGCCCACATACTCGTGCCGTTCCAACCGATGGATGCTGGATTGCGAGAATCGTATCGCAGACAAGCTGTTGATATTATCAGTAATATCAATGGAAAGCCTTATGTATGTCTGAATCCCGCTTACACTATTCCGGTTGTTGAAAATAGAAACCTTGAAGCCCATAGAGAACTGTTAAGGAAGATTGTGTATGGAATGATGTTGCAGTTCGGTGCTATGGCGATCAATCCAAACAAAGATCCGGGAAATGAGGGTAATATCGGTGTTATCTCGGTGATTAACCCTACCGAGGATGAAAACATTCAACTCATGCTATGGGGAATTCCAGTTGAAGGGAAACCAGACACCTTCGAAATTCACGGAGTCACAAGTTTGTCAAAGAAAGGATAAGAACCGAATGGATGTCGTACCTCATTTGGAGAAATGGAGGCCACTGACATTTATGATGCAATGAACCTTGAAGGAAATATCAACATTTACCTCAACGACTTCATAGAGTCTGCCAAAATGATTTACTCAGGCAATTTACCCTCAATTTACTGAAGTATGGAAAAGAAATTCACAGAAACATCAATACCTATGCTGACAGCGGTATCCGGAAGAGTGAATATATCTGAAACTACATTGTTTCGACAAAAATCCAAAGCAAAACCTTTGACACCACTGGGGATAATCAAAGTTTTGACAACATCATGACTCATACCGTCAATTTCTACACCTCATTCTTCAGTATTGGAAGGGTAAGGTTCAAAAGAGAAGGCGATGCAATTGTAGCATAGAACTTTCATGATTCGGAAAACAGTTCTTCTGAAAAGGTTACGTAATATTTCATAGCCGTTTTATGTATTGTTCAAAATCCTGAATGAATTTTTCTTGCCTCTTCGTCTCTGGAGTATGTCTTCTCTCTGACTTAGGACATTGGTTGAAACTCTACCAAGGAGCGTACATTTCTATCGTAATTTCCCGTTTTATCACATTAAAATTTGCATTATGTTATTTAATTCGTTAGGATGACTCAAATCAACAACAATTAAAGTTGCCTCCTTGTCTTTTTGTTTTAAAACCTGTTTTTCAGCCATCATTGGATAATCGTCCAGCCAATAGAAATCTGAGTCAAAATCTATGGCTTCAGTCTTCAGTATATCCCATTGAGTTGGTTTAATCTTTGACAGATAGGACTCACAATTGGAAATATTTTTCTTTACATATTCAACAGCTGGTAATGCGTCTCCTTTGCAATGTGTGGTAAGCCAATAACAGTCAAAGTGTTCTGTGATAAACTCAAGGAATGGTATCACATCCTCTGCTGCATGTGTATTCTTGGCAGTCACAAGCACACCATCAATGTCAAGATATATTTTTGTCATAACCTATGATATTTAAGAGGCATACTCTTTTTTTGAGTTTGTAGGCTATCTCTTTGCAGCCAGCTTCAATCCGGGCGAAACAGGTGCGATATACGTGTTCGGTTTGGAAATGAGGGTCGGATAAGTCGGTGGATTCTCCGAAACAATAATCATTGAAGCGGACAATTCGGTTCCAATTATCGTATTGGAGAAGTCGAGTTACTTCTTCTCTATGACGATTGGTCATTACTATGATGAGATCTGCAAAATTAAGCAAGTCTTCATTCATGGGTACTGCTTTGCCTCCCATATTATAACCATGCTCAGCAGCAATACGACACATTATTTCCTCACGGTCAAGTCCATCAGGGACTCCCGTACCACACGAAGCGATTTCAACATCTTCGATGTTATAGTTCTCTATCTGTTTTTTAAGAACGACTTCTGCGGCTGCTGAACGGCTGGCATTGCCGGTGCATACAAATAATATCTTCATATAAACTTAGGTCATTACTTAGAACAATCACATCCTAAAATGTAGATATGTCCATATCCTCATTTGTAAAATGCTTCACTTCGTCAACACCATCTATAGCTGAGATATGACTGATAGTATTTCTTTCCCATATGCAAAGTTACTGCTTTTTACTGAGTTATTCTGCCTTTATGCTGATTTTATATCACTTTTTAATTGTTTCCCGGAATTACGGAAGAATTTTATGATTGGTTTACGCTTCGAATAGAGGAGATAGAGAATGAGAAATGTCTATACCAGTCCCATAGGTACCGTATTTAACCTTCAATAAGTTCAAACTTCACATATTCGGTATCTTTAGAGAACCATTTGTCAAGCTGCTCATCAGCTCGAGTCTCCATATCAGGCGTGATATACTTTGACATCTTCTGAACAAGTATTGCCAAAGACGCTACCTCATCAAGCCAGCCGATGATAGGTAGACGTTTGGCATCGAGGATGTCAATGGGAAGAACAAGATAAGCCAACGAGCCGAAAATCGCCCACTTGTCCTTGCGGGGAGTTTCTTTGCAACGCATCACATACCACATGAGCAGCACAGGGCGTGTTGCGGCGCGACCGGCCTTCCGGCTCCAATTACAGATGCTCTCCACGAGAGCATTTTGGTCGAGATTGAAAATTGCCATAGTCGTATAAGTTTTATTCGTTCATATATCTATACTGATGCTTGAAAGGTTCACCTTCTATCACTGAGCCAAAAAAATTTTTTGAGATAGGTTCACGACCTTTGCTCCAGTCTTGACTTCATCAATGGTAATGTTCACAGGCATCTGGATTGTCATAAGAACAGTTTTTGAAAATACGACATACATACCTCTTTTCCGACACCCGTCCAATAGAACACCTTCATATTGGAGTCATAATCATCGTAATGTTCGGGATAGTCCAAAGTAGCATGTACGGATAGACAATTAAGCGACTCCCATTCAATATCACAATCGAGATAACCTGCCTTTAGAATATTGTTCATTGCCTTGGGAAAACATAGAAAACTTGTCTCGCAAAAAGACTCTCTACTAACCGGCAGATTGAAAGAAACGACTTTTCCGGTAAAGGTTTTCGCCATTGCATACGCTTCCTTCCATGAGGGATTGGGAAAACGGAAAAGCCTATCATCATAATCATTCCAACCATACTTCTCAAGAAATATTTTCCAATTTGCACAGGTCGGATTTCGTTTAAGTTCAGCTACGTCTTCATTGTTCTCAAGTATGGTACCAATGCTCTCACATGGAAGTAACTCCGGATATAGAGTTTTGCCACGTCCCATTAAAAACATTGCTGCAATTCGTGTTATTGTACCATCATATTCAATGGTAAGTCCCGGAATAATAGACTTTTATCGTTGCTCATAACCTTGATTTTTATTCGTTAAGACCCTCTGATGCTCCCTCTTTCAGATGCGTATATTGGTGTCGGTAGCCCTCAGGCAATCCATTCTTACGGCTCATTCCGGCTCCTGTGAAAAACACGATATTCTTTTTCTTCACCATCTGAATTCTTCTTATCACTAATATAGGTGTTTAAGCCTACAAACTACTTGTTGACGTTTGCGAGTATGACTACTTTTACAGTATTCCCAATAGAGGAATCTTCTGCAAGTCCCCATACTACGTTACAATTCTCAGAAAACCCCGTAACAAATTCGTTGAGATACTGCATCTCTTCCATTGTAAGGGGACACTCTGCCTCGGAAGAATGGATTATTGTAATCATAACCGTTGAAGCCCGGTTGATTATTTCCACAGCATCTTCGTATGCGATGGCATTCTTGAGGGTCTTTTCCACACGATCTTTCCATTCAGCTTGTCCAATGAATGAATGTTTCTCGCCGTCGGCATGTAGAAAATTTAGATATTCATGATAGTCAATCCCGATATATTGAGACTTGATATTATCAAAAAATGCTCCGAAGTCAAACGGCTCGTGATGTTGTATTGTATTTTTTACCATAATCTATTGACTGGAAGCAGTCTGAACGGCAAAATTGCCATTCAGACTACGAATTTAGTGATTGTAGTTGAGCATTAGATTAAGTCTAATTCTTTTTCACCGTGGAGAGAAGAGAATGTTATTTGTCATCATCTACATCAAAATAGTCATCAGCCATAAAGCACTTAGAGATACCACTTGCGAGACGATCTGTCCAACGGTTTCTCGCTTTGCGCTCTCGGGCGAACATGGCGGACGTGCCTTCTGCATCCGCTGAAAATGAGAGTGTATTGGTTATTGAAATTGTGGCTGCCACTGCCTCTACATCCTGATTTGCACCGATATAAGTGAATATCCACCCTTTGCTTTTGAGTGACTCAACAAGTTTCTTGATCGCTTTGCCATCATATTCCTGAGAGGCGTTTTCATAGCCATCAGTTATCACCGTGACAAGAACTGCGTCATTGTCAGCCACATTCTTTTTCAGTTTGGTAAGAGCGTTTCCCATTGCGTCATAAAGCGGAGTGCAACAGGAAGGCTGATACTGCATGCCAGTCAGTTCTTCAACCTTCTGAGCCTCCACGTTATCATATATCGTTTTGACCGAGTCAGAGTTGAAAGATACAAGTGTAAGGAAATGCTCCTGATTCTCATGTTTCTTTTGGGCGGCACGGATTGTTTGCACAGTCTCGTTCACGCCGTCGATTGCCTGTTTTTTGATGCTGCTCATTGAGCCACTTTCATCGAGGATAATTAGATTGAATACTCTCTGTTTCATAGTTATAATTCTTTTAGTTAACTTTTTGTCCTTTGGAATTGATTATCAAACGTTCGCCACCTTCATCAATTTGGCATTCAAACAGATCAGCTGAGAAGGCTTCAATTGAATTATAGAGCGGAGGGGTAATCGGTCTGCCATTCTTGTCAATCAGTCCATAATGACCAGATCTTCGTAGATTACCGGTGTAGCATCATTGCCAAACTGATCAACAGGTCCGAACTTGTCGCCAACCTTATTGACAAAGTAATTGCCGTGATAGGTATAGTTGAGACCTTTCTCACGCTTGAACTTGCGGTTGTTAATCGGTTTGCCTGAATGGTCAAGGAAGAACACGCTGTCAACGGATTGTCAGTCCGTTTTCTGACTCTTGAAGAATGAAAAAATGCCATTTCTCCAGCGTTTGTTTTACTAATTCTTTACTCGTCATTGCTTTCGTTGTCTTCGTTGTTGATAATTTGATGAAAATTTGCTGTAGCTACTGCAAGTACACGTATCATGTGCGCAATCAGTCCCTCGGTCGGTTCTGCTCCATCCGGAATAAAATGCTGGTATTGGAGCCATACCGAATCGAAAAGAATGGCAGGCTGTACGAACTTCATCTTGGCACACAACTTAAACATAGCTTCCAGCACAGCAATACGGTTATCTTCGGATATGTCGAATATCCCCGGCATCATGAATGTGACACTGTTTGCATCGTCATCTTCGGCAGGATAGAGTAGGTTCATACCCTCGTAGTCGAAGCGATAACCCATGTCTTTATCCAGTTCCTCCGGCGAAAATCCGAGCCGGTACAGAATTTCAATTGTCTTTTCTTTTACCATATTGTTTATTTTTAAATGTTGTAGAAAGAGAGACTTTGCTTTCCCTACACATAATAGAGCAAGAATGAGCCTATGTTATATCAATTATTTGTAAAAAAATCCTATACGCTGACGCTTGCTACCTCCGTTTCGGTGTTCTATACGTTCCCTCATCTCGTTATAAGATTTCAGTTCTACCGGAGACACAGATGAATGGGAGTGCTTTATCTCATAGAGAAGGTGTCTTTGGCATATTGGTATTGTGGAATCTGTGCTGGTGGAGATGGTTTCGTTGAAGCATCTACGGGCAAACTCCTTGACAATGTAGGAAAGGTCGCTGTAGGTATAGTTTTCAGTGGCTTTTCCAAATGTTGTCAGAGGAAACAAAAAATGCCGTTACGGAAATAGTCTGGGAAAGATGTAATGGAACCAATACGAGCCTCCAGATTTTGAAGAGTTATTTTTGACCGACTTTTGTCCAAGTTGCGTCTTTGTAAAAAAATTGTTACATAGATTTTTAATGGGTAATTCGTTACAAATAGTTACATTCTTTGCTCTGGCGAATTTTGTGTAACGAGTTGGTAACGATATTTTCTTCTTTCCTCCGGCAACCTCTCATT
>CAZPHN010000009.1:0-77149 GCA_964586765.1 uncultured Bacteroides sp. | reverse complement strand
ATGCTATCAGCAAGAACTTGATGAATAAGGAGACTCTTGAAAAGACACTCCTTTCTCAAGAAATGTTCGACAAGATAGGTAATGGTATCGATTCATTCATCAACATTCAAAAGGTGAATGGAGAGACCGTGGAACAGTTCTTGTCACATTATTTCAAAAAGGAGGATATTGAATATCTCAAAGCATCAGTTACCAATGACCTGTCATCACAAATTCATACAGCCTTGGCAAACTCTCAATTAGGAGACAAGATTGCTCATATCGTTGTTGAACATGTCATGACAAAGGTAAGGAACGGAATGCTTGGAATGTTTGGGGCAGACCAGTTCCTTTCATTGGTTGCAGAGCCAGCAGAACGTCTTCTGTCAAAGAACATCAATGAGATGCTTGCTAATAACTCACAGGAGATGGTTGATACTCTCATTGGAGACCAGATTCAGTCGTTTATGACCATACCAATGAAAAATTTGTTCGTTGGACGAGATGATTCGATAGAAAAGGCAAAAGAATCACTTCTATCCTTATACAGAGCCTTAGTGACAGAGCAACTTCCAAGGATTCTCAAAGCCGTCAACATAAGCAAAATTGTTGAATCTCGCATAAATGAAATGGACGTAAAGGAATCGGAGGAGCTCATCCTTAAGGTAATGAACAAAGAACTTAAAGCCATCGTGTGGCTGGGTGCATTGCTCGGCTTCCTGATGGGATGTATAAACATTTTTTTTTAAATATTATGTTTGAATTGGATGATTTGACAGACTATTTTAAGACAGCAGGCAACGTTGCGTCTGAATTGGCAGATAAAGCAATTTAAGTTGTCAAAGATGAGGCTCCTCATATTTTGCACAAGGCAGGTGAAGTAATTGAGGTGATTGTTAAAATAGATAATTTAGGACTGATATGGAATTATTTGAAAGTATACCTTATGGTGTTGAAGAAATAATAGTCAATAGAATGATTGCGTCTGTTTCAATTAGCCCCTTAGGTGCCATCGTGCCAGTACTTGATACTGCTGCCATTACCGGTATATGGGGAAACATGTTATATGAAATTGCGTGCTATCATGGTGTAACAATGACAGGTGCAGAATGTACAAAAATTATAACTGCATGCGGCTCAAGTGTATTAGGATATTTAGGTGGTAGTAAAACTTTATGTTGGTTGTTAAACGGGATACCGGGATTAGGAATATTGGGAGCAATGGCTGGTAATGTCGTTTTCAATGGATACTACACTTATGCTATAGGCAAAGCCTTCCATGAAATGTTAGATGATTACGACATTAATAATAAGACAGTATACGAAATATCTCGAATATTAATTAGACTTTTTGTTCCGATACCTTCTTTTGGCGAATTAAAAGAAATTTATGCTATAATGAAAGAACATTTGACATAAGTAAAACCTAATTTCAATAATACTCAGTTTAGTTAAAGATAAAAAAGATGCCTTTCGATTTTAAAAAGTTTATAGATAATATTGACTCAAAGATTGAGTCAGCAATTTCTTCTGTTTCGGAGTATACAAAGCGTGAAATAGAACAGGTATCTTCAAAAATAGAAGATTGGAGTAAAAACGGGAAGGCGAACCATATTCCCTCGAAATATCAAGAAATTGTCAAAGTTGCCTTAGTAGCATCAGCTGCCGCAGGTCCCCTTGGTGTGGCATCAGGTCCGGCTGATACTATTGCAATAGCTGGGATTTGGACCACAATGTTCCTTTCTATTCGTAGTAAATCTGAGAAAAATTTTGGTAATGATCCAAGTCGAATTACTAAAGGCGTTGCAGCAGGCATCGTTAAATATTATATCGGCTGTAAGTTAGCAACCTATGGCTGCTTTCTAATACCGGGGGCTGGTATTTTTGCTGGAATGAGTGTCAGTGCTGTATGCAATATTTATTTTACATATAATTTTGCGTCAATCCTGATTGAACTTATGGATACTAAAAGCTCCTACTCAGATGATGACATCATAAAGGAGATAATCTCTCTTTTAAAGAAAACGCCAACGGTTGAAGAAATAAAGGAAATCGTATACATATACAGTCATTAACTCCAATGACTATAAAATTTTATCATGTCAACAATAACGCAACAAATAGAAGATATCCTCGACAAACGCTTGGGTCGAGGTGCATATTCCGGGCGAGGGCGGCTTCAGAAGATTGTAGCTCGCATTGCTGCCTTGGAGTCAGTAAGAGAAATTGTTGAGCAACTTGACGCTCTCGTTAGTGCAGTAAAGAAGCAGATTGATGAGAAACAAGGAGCTTATTTCAATATGCTTTCTTCAGACCCTGAGGCTTTATCTCAGTTTGAAGAAGTATCGTGTGAATCATCGAGGAAGAAACTGACCAGTTTGATTGATGCACTTAAATTGCTGAAGAGAAGATTTGAACGAGAAGCTATCAGAATTGCGTTTATAGGCAGAGAACGCCAAGGCAAGAGTACTTTTATCAAGACCATTACGGGACTTAGCGACAAGGTGATTCCTGCTTATAGCGGCAACAGTTGTACCGGCGCAGTATCTGTGATACATAACGTTCAGAGAGTGCAGGATGAAGCAGGGAAAGATGTCAAGGTTAGAGTGGTAGCAGAATACTATGATACATCTTCTTTCATTTCAATGGTAAATGAGAAACTCGAACGGTTCTTCCCGGATGGAAATATTAGCGTGGGACGTCTTGACCAAATAGAGAGTCTCAAACTCCCTGATAACCTGCCGGGAAATCCTTTAACTAAGGTAGTTGCGGAATATCAGAAATTTAAGACATCCGTCGTTGAAAATTTCGACAAATATTCTCACCTTATTGGTGAGGGGGTACGGAAATATTACGATGAGGATGAAATAGCCCAGCATGTGGCACAATACGAAGAATTCGACTATGAAGTTCTGGGTTCCCATCAGGTCAAGAAGGATGATGGTACTATTGTGTGGCAACTTGACTATTACAAGTATGTAGCAGTCAAGACTGTTGACATATACACGTCATTTGAGATAGAAACCACAAAAAAACTTGAGCTTGTAGATACAATAGGTATTGGCAGTTCAGCCGATTCTGAAGCAATAGAAGCCGAAATGTATCGTGTTCTCCGTGAAGACTGTGATGGAGCGATAGATATGTATCGACCGGATGTCACGCCTAATTATCCGCAGGAACAGGCAGATCTCCTCGATAACATAATTACCAATTTGGCTGACAGAGAGCCGGAGAAGTGGGTTGTTTATGTGCTTAACAAGATTAGCACCGGCTTCTATAAGAATGCCTCAAGTGCAGAATCTGTGCTACAAACGGCAGATAGCATTATAAGAGGCAAGAGTCCGAAGCCTGTTGCATGGACCAAAGCAATTGATGGTACCAATTTTGATGATGTTAGAGATGAATTAGTATCTCCACTTCTTTCTCTGATTGCAAAGAATCTTGACGAACTTGACCAAAATCTGATAAATAAGACAGAAGGTTTGTGTAAGGAGGCGTATAGTGAGTGTTTAAAACTCGTCAAGACCGCCAATGCGGTAACTTCTGCCGGGATCGGTCTTAGTGCTGACGCCATGTCGCTCTTTGACGAGAAACTCTATAAGGAGTTGCTTAAGTCATTTGGTTATGCTATGAATCAGATAGACCAGAAGGGCTATGCAACCAAAAGAGACACAGAATGCTTCCAATTAGAACAAGCATATAGCAATATCATTAATGAGATAGATGTATATATTCCTGACGAGGAAGTTATTTTGGATCGTTTTGAGACCGGAGCTTTGGTTACACAAAATCAGATGTTTGAGGAGTATGTCGAGCAGATGCGCAATGATATTTTTTCGGCATTTGAGGATGTAAATTCTAAGGTTCTCCACCCCTTGCAGGAAAAGGTCAAGACAGACTTGATCGAAATTCTTTTCAATCAAGGACTGCTTAAAAATCTTCCAACATCTTATGAAACGCCCTCAATAGAATGGTTGAGAGACGTAATGGATAATTATGTTGATGAAACAAAGTATCCAAATCTTAGAAAAGCACTTCAGTTTATTCTGGATTATCAGATAAACATTGAGGGTCTTGTAGAATATAATGTTACCCAGAGCCTTTATATAATCGACAAAACCCATTCAGAATTCATCCCCTATAATGGCGAATTTACAGAGGATTTTGAACAAAAGGCATCGGACGTATGGCAGGAATTATGTAACCGACTGACACCGGTTCAAAATCGATTGAGAGATTGGATAAGCAGTTTCACTCTCATACCAAGTCACTCTTTCTATAGCCGCGTACATAAATTCCATGTTAAGGTTATGACCGATAGCGAAGGACGTGAAGATTTCCGTCGTTTCTACAGAATGAATATGGGACTAATCTGGGCACGAGAGATAAATGCCGCCGGTAAGGCACAAAAGGCGTTGGGAGACTGGACTGAACGAGTAAAAGACCTTCAACAGGTTGTTACAAGTGAAAACTTCAAATTGAACTAATATGGGACTGTTTGATAAACCAAAAGATATTCTTGGGAGAGTAATCAACAATACTCCTCTCATTAGGGCAACTATGCTTGGTCCTCGTGCTGTGGGGAAGACATCTGTCATGGCTTCTATATTCAGCGATACTAAAGAGGAAATAGCCGGAACTAAGTTATACTTCCGTCCGCAAGCATCATGCGCCGGCATTCTCAATGCAAAGAAACTACAGTTGATGGATATTATCAACAAGCGCGAAAACCTCACGGACAAACCCAAGGCAGGTGCGATTGATGCAACTAACGTGGTGACTTCTTTTGACTTTGAAATGGGGATGAAGGGTCGAGAGAAGACTATTGATATAAGCATCAAGGATTTTCCGGGGGAGTATCTTGACTCACAGCCTGAAGAGGTTAGCAAGTATATTTCGGAATCACATATTGTGATGATTGCAATTGATACTCCGTACTTAATGGAGAATGGAGGAATATACAACGAAGAGAAGAACGAAGTCAACCATGTAGTTGCTTTTTTCAAGAATCATACGGATTCATTAAGGAATAAGTTTGTTCTTCTGGTACCTTTAAAATGCGAAAGATACTTCCACGACAAAACTATTGATGAAGTTTCTAATAGGATTGCAATAGCATATAGCGAGCTGATTGCATTCTGTCAAGATAACAACATAGCGTGTGCTATCACTCCAATTCAAACATTAGGTGGCGTAGAGTTTGACAAATTCGTGGATAACAATAGTGTGTTCAGCAAACTAACGAAGTTATCTTCATATCGCTTTTACGGAGACAATCCACAATACCAACCAATGTTTTGTGTACAACCCCTATACTATTTGTTGACATACGTTGCTAACTTCTACGAATGGAGTAAAGCTCAACCTAAAGGATTCCTTGATAAATTGAAGGATTCTCTAAGTTCGTATCTTAAAAATGATGATGATTTTCTCCATGAAATAAAGAAGCTTTCTATGAAAGCGAATGTTGGAAAATTCGGATATGACATTGTCAACTCTAATACAATTCTCAACATAAAATAAGGAAGAAAGCATAAGAACATATATGGCAAACTTAAAAGTTCTAATGATGGGAGGACGTCGATGCGGTAAGACATCCGCATTGGCAAGTCTCTTTGACCAGATGATTCACGGAAAGACCAATGAAGTTTTAACCGTGTGTGACAAAACCATATTGTCTTCTAAGGAGGGTGAAAAGCAAGATTCTTTAACAAACAAACGTTTGGAGTTAGAGCATTTCATCTCGAAAGGTGGTAACAATACTTTCCTTGTTGATAAGAGCCCAACGAATAGATTTTGGGATTATACTCTTCAACTTCAGATTCCGGGAACAACCAAGCGAATGGATATAATATTCCGAGATTCTGCCGGTGAGTTTTTTGATGCTGGAGGAGTTCATCATAACGAAGTGGTAGAGTTTGTTAAAGACTGTGATGTTTTCATTGTGGTGATTGACACACCTTATCTTATGGCAGGTAATAAGGTTGAGGCAGAGGCTGCAAATGTGATTGACTCCATTCATACATTTCTAATGCAGATAGATAACCAAAATGGGCGCAAGGCCAAGCAGGTTATATTTGTTCCAATCAAATGTGAGAAGTGGGTCAAAGATGGCAAAATAGACGAGGTTATCTCAACTATTGAAAATTATTATTCAGCCACAATTCAAGATTTAAAAGCCTCGAATAAGACTGAAATAAGTATTATCCCTATCCAAACCGCAGGAGACATATTGTTCGCTGATCTGAGGGAACCATACATATTGTTCAACACAATAACAAATAAGCAGACAAGATGCTCTAAAATTAGCGATAGGATAGTTACATTATGCGATGGAAAGAATCACAAAGTTGCAGATACTGAAATCCTCAATGAGGATCCGGAGGGTGTATTTGTTGTTGGAGGTACTCCAACGGGGATAACTCGTCCGGCTGCATGGTTTAATCTTCCCACGGATCATAAGGCAGCATATTCGCCCAACAACTGCGAACAACTTCCCCTTCATATAATCCGGTTCATGTTTAATAAAAAGAAATCCGAGGCACCTTCAGGATTCCTTGCTTGGCTCGGGGATATTCTCTTTGGAACTGTCACAGCTAAGGACATGCAGGGAGCGTTAGATAGACTTTCACAGGAGAATTTGATTAAGGATTCTGGCGAAGGCATAAAGATCATCAAAAAGTGTTTCTAACAATATCAATCCTTTAGACGTTCTATCATAAACTCTTTTTGAATATGCTAAAATACTATTCATACTATAATGTAGGCGGTTACAAGGATATGTTTCTTGGTGACTCCTCAATGAAGGAAGATAAGACATATTTCCTTCCTTTGCTTCCTGTCTGGAGAAAGAAAGCAAGCGCAGGGGACAAAGCATTGGCTGCAAAGGTTGAATCATTGGAAACTCTACCCCTGATTAAGATTATCACCGGAGATGAGAGCTATGGATTACCACGAAGTGCCAAAACACTTTTTTCTCATGGAGGTTATAAAGTAATGCTCACTTCGTCAGATGCGGGGGAGACAATTTTCGCGATTAGAGACATTGAGAGTCCTTCCAAAGATGAATCCGGACGGACAATACCTTTCCTGTTAGTAATTGTAGGTAATTCCGAAAACGATAAAAGGACGTTGGAAAAGGTGGCTGCCTATGCGTCATCTCATATGGAAACCTTCTCAAAAAAGATTTCCAGTCTCTTCTCATATGACTCTGAAAAGAACGGATTGACCTTTGCTCTTTCAGCACTTACAAACTATCTCCAAAAGATTGCGGAACAGTCGACCAATTCTTTGTTAACAATGCAAGGAGAGATGGAGATTGAGTGCAAAAAATCGGACGTACCACTTTTGATAGTTCCAGAGGGAATAAATCGTTCACTTGCGCTACAGGAGCATGGATTATCAGGTAAAAAAGTTAATGTCATTAATATTTTAGATGTCATCCCCCTTGATAATCACGATAAACTCATTGCCATACTTAAAGAACGTAGCAGTAGAATAAATCCTTCCATGTTTTCCGACAAACGAGTAATGTATATGATAGGAGGTGCGGCATGTGTCGGATTCATTTTGGGTTATTTGATTGCAAAATAAGAAGATTTCGTGGCTGAGGGTCTTAAGGTCTTAATGATGGGTGGTCAGAGAGTAGGCAAAAGCTCAGCTCTGGCAGCAGTCATGGACTCCTTTGTTAATGGATGTGGGAAGGACTTGTTTTCCGCAAAGGATGTTACAGTCCTATCCAAAGTGGAAGGTGTTAAGCAGGCTTCAATATCATCCAAACTTGCAGAGGTCAAGGAAATGCTCCAACAGAATGTAGGCAAAACAATTATTGTCAATTCAGGCAAGACTAATAACAAGTGGGATTATATACTTGAATTGTCTTTGACTGGGAGCAATGATTCCATGACCATAACATTCACCGACGTGAATGGTGAGTTCTTCGAAGGTGGAAATATGCAACAGGACTCGATCATAGAACTTGTTAAAGAATATGATGTGTTTATTGTTGCTGTGGATACCCCTTTCTTAATGGAGTCGAGGAACGGTGATAATGAATTGGTTGATTCTATCATAAATAACAAATATAATTGCATTGATTCAATCCATACTTTTCTAACTCAGATAGATGACAACAAAGGCGAAAATGCAAAATTGGTCATTTTTGTTCCCATCAAATGTGAATATTGGGCAAAGAAAGGGGTTTTGGATTCAGTATCAGATGCAATTCAAGAAGACTATAGAACTTCCTTAAAGGCTCTTGCCAAATACAAAAGTCTTCAGATTGAGATTTTGCCAATTCAAACGGTCGGTTCTGCTATTTTTGCCGAGCACATGGAGGCATATGTCTTTGAATGGACAAAAAAGCAATTTTTGTTCTTCAATAAAAATATGCGCTCAAAATGTGGTGTCTTATCTAATGATAAAGTCCGTCTGAATTATGGAACAATTAAGGAAGTTTCATCTGGGCGGCTGCAAGAAGATATGGAAGCTGTTCTAATTCCCGGTTCTGATATAGTAAGACCTAATTCATGGTTTAAGATTGAGTCTTCGGTGTATAGTCCCTATAATTGTGAACAACTCGCCTATCATATTCTTGATTTTATGTTGGCTAAGGTTGTTGATGCCCGAATAAAAAAGAGCGAAAAACAGAATGTAATCGTTAGAGGAGTTATAAGAGCTTTCAACTTTGTTCTCAATGCCGGCACCTTTGGATTATGGGACAATTTAAAAGATTTGTTTGGCGGTATTTCGATAGAAAAAATGCAAGAAACTTTACGCAAGTTAGAAGAAAAGAAGATGGTAAAGTATTCCGGTGAGGGAATCAGAGTTATTAAACGATGTGCATTTAAACGCTAATTTATGATACGATATTACGCATACTATTCTTGTGGTGGATATAAAGACCTATATTTAGGTAATAGTTCACTTAAAACCGAATATACTTATTTTCTACCGCTATACGCCACATGGGTAAAGGGAACAAAACAGGAATATGCAGAAAAACTCAAAAAGGTTGAAGGTCTGCCACAAATAGAGGTAATCTCTAAAGAAAACTACTTTGATTTCCCCAAACAGGCAAAGCTTCTATTTTCTCATGGAGGATATAGAATCATTTATCTGACACTTTTCAATGGCGACACGTGCCTTTGTGTCAGAGACATTACGAATGGCGCAAAAGATGAGGAAGACAGGGACATACCCTTCAACATCCTTATTACAGCATCAGGTAAAGACAATGTTAAGGTTCTTGACCAGTTCTGTCTCGACTCATTAAAACAACCAGATGGGTTTTATGGATTGATGCACTCACTTTTTTCTTATGATCCGCAAGTAAATGGTATCAAATTCCACCTTGGTAAGTTAAACAGTTCAATTTATGATGCGTCAGTACCTAATATAGAACTTGATCATAAGCCAAACCATGTTAATTTCTTAATAATTGATTCTGCAGCAATGGCCTCTATGGCTCTTCATGAATTAAATCTCGATAGAGAGCAAATTGATTACATCAAATCTATGGATGGTAAATGCTGTGGGAGTTTGGAATATAAAGAACATCCTGTTGCAGAAGAAAACTTATGTGAAAGCAAAGAGGTATCACCATTAGAAACAATGCCTGTTAAGAGGCTTAATCATGTGTCTCATAATGATGAGTCGCCTAAACAAGAGTCGCTTGATGGACTCTCTTCAATAAGAGAGGATGAATTGTATCAACAATTTATTAATATTCAAAGTGATTTAAGGGAATTAATGAGACAGGTTAAAAATATTGGAGAAAAGTTAGATTCTTCAGAGTCTTCATCGTCATTTAATGTCGAAAAGATTATGAAAAAGATAGACTTGTTAAAGAATGAAATATCACTCGCGGTTCCGATAATTCCTGAACTTCCTAAAGAAGATAATAGCATTAGCATTTCAAAGATTTCTCTATGGATTGCTGGAGTCGCACTGATAGTAGGCTTTCTTTTGGGTGCTCTTATATTTTAAACCAACATTAACACTATAGCATGGAACGAATACATTTAATAAACCTTGACACCAAGGTATATGAGCATCCCTTTGACAAGGCGGCTCTAAATACTTTACGAAATCTTCCCGGTTTCGATACGGTAACTAATTTCATACTGAACTGGGCTGCTGTTAGGTGGAATTTGGTAGCAATGCAGGGGAGTAATTTCCACGTTACACGTGAATCCTGTCCGGAACTTTATAAACAGGTTAAGGAAGACGCAGAGATTTTAGGTGTGGAAGATTTTCCCGAAATTTATACCGAATGGGGATATGCAGTCAATGGTTATACCACAGGCAACAAGGATAAGACAATGCTTGTTTTAAATTCAGGGGCTGTCGATCTTCTGACTGACGGGCAACTTAATTATGTTGTCGGGCATGAAATGGGACACATCAAGAGTGGGCATGTCCTCTACCATCTTATGGCGCAATTGTTTTCAAATGCAATTGGTATGATACCTTTGGGCGAGACTCTTCTGACCCCCATCCACTATGCTTTGCTTTATTGGCAGCGGATGTCGGAATTTACTGCAGACCGTGCGGGATTGTTAACTTGTCAGGATAAGGATGCCGCCATAGAGGCTATAATTAAGATGGCAGGTGCGCCGAAGAAATACTTCGATAAACTTGATAAAGATGCATTTCTGAAACAAGCAGAAGAATTTGAAACACGTTTTAGTTCAGTCGCTGATTCTGCTATACGCACAATATCGATTGTGTCAAGCACTCACCCTTGGACCGTGTATCGAGCCGGAGAGCTACTGAAGTGGATAGAATCAGGAGAGTATGACAGAATACTGAAGGAATATGCCGGCGTTCCCTGTAATCACTGCGGTACACCAAACGAAAAGAACTCGACAGAATGTTCTGTATGTGGTCTTCACCCCTTTAAATAAACAGAAATGAGAGTGAAGCTCAAGGGCGTTTCTGCCAAGGATTTTATGCATCCGGAGGATGAGAAAGGTCTTAAAAGGATGGATGCAGTTCCGGGAATAAAGAGTTTTGTGGCAGAGACAATATCCAATCTCCGAGAAAAATTCACGTCTGTTGAAATGTATGGAGACGGGATAAATATTTCTGAAGAATCATATGGCGAACTTTACTCTTTGTTAAAAGAGGCGGCGACCATACTTGATAATGAAAGAATCCCGGATTTTTCGCTGAAATGGAGTTATGATATTTCTGTTGGAGCCGAGGGTGTAAAGAATCCGCGAATTTCAGCACTGAGCGGAGCAATTGATTTGCTTGAAGAAGATGAACTGATGTTCTTATTAGGTCATGAACTGGGACATCTTATGGCTGGGCATAAACCTTACCACAACCTGTTGATAACGTTTTACACTCCACTTATGAATATGGTTCCGAACGCTAAAATATGGTTAGGTCTTTTACGACCAATGCTGTTGCAATGGTATAGATTGTCAGATTTCACCGCCGACCGCGCAGGTCTGCTCGTATGTCAAGATATTGATGTTGCTCTCCAAACTCTCATTAAGATGTCTGGTATTCCTCAAAAGTACTACGACAATATCAATGCAGAATCGATTTTAAAGCAGGCTATACGTTTTGACAAACAGAACAAAGACTTTGCGACTAATATTATCCAGAATTTATCAATTAATACAGCATGTGTACCATGGACTGTTGTAAGAGCGGCCAAGTTATACTCATGGTATAAGAGTGGAGAGTACACAAATATAATCAATAAATATGCACTATGATACAGACAGCGACCTATCAATCAACTTATCGAAGCACCAAGACAATGAATTGTTTGAATCGGAATAAGATTAGCGACAGACCATCGGATAAAACGATTAAGGCAATGGGAATGGCTGCATGTCAAGGGCTTTGTATAACTTACGGACTCCATTCCAAAAGATTTTGTAAGTAATGGAACCTATCACAACTACATATTATTGTGTAAAGACAGCGGTGTCTATAGGTAAATTTGCTTTGGATTACAAAAAAACTCAAAGTTTGAATAACTTGTACCACGAATTAAGCAATTTATCAATTATCAATGAATCAATAAAAGATTATATTGGCTTAATTCGGCAAGATATTCAATCGATGATGCATATGTATTTCAAAAGTGCCTATGAAAATTTAAATTTCGCCATTAATGCTTCTCCAAATTGCAAAAGGGAATATCTCATTCAAGCACGCAATAGATTCATTGATGCATGTGTCATAGAAAATAATGATAATCTGATACTTTCATATTTAGGATTATCATTGTGCCAAAAATTACTTGAGGATACTCCAAATAGTTTAGATGCATTGAATAGAATCAAAGCTGTAGATTGGATCGATATTTATTCTAATAATCTTGATGACTATTGGAAAGGGGATTTTACTTGGTGGCAAATTCTTCTCAAAATATCAATTAAAAGTATATCTTTTTCTGATTTTTATAGAGAATTTAATGCACATGATGTTATAGATAATGAGCTTTCTTGGCGATATGGAAAAGTCCCATCGATTGAAGATAGGAAATACGTTTATCATAGAAGACTTGATGCTATAAAAACATGTGGAGGTATTTCTTTGACCGAAAAGGAGTTTCATTCTAGGTGTGTTAATGCAGAGAAATTAATCTTAAAAGAAGATTTTTATAGATTAAAACGTGAGGTAATCGAGTCATTCAACCTATGATAAGAACATTTCATAGTCAAATGGTAGTTAAGTCCTCAACTGGCAATACATATTCATACAACCCTTTTGATAATTCCATATCAGAAGGATTGCATAGGTGTAGTGGGTCATTTCAAGTGAAGTTTAAGCCACTGACTGAGATAAAAGAACTTAACAAAATAGAGTCTTATACCATCGGTGTTACAGAGAAGTGCAATCTGAGATGTACATATTGCTGTTACTCCGGCATATATCCAGAGCATCGAAGTCACTCTAACAATAGTTTACAAATCTTAGACATTCCAAGTGTTATTTCTTTCATTGAAAATACAGTAAAATCGGATACTTTCAGTGTCGAATTTTACGGAGGTGAAAGTTTGTTGGAACTGGGATGGATTAAGGAATTTATTGCACAGGCAACTGAAGCCTTCTCTGAAAAAGATATTCGTTTCGAGCTATCAACAAATGGAATACTATTGAATGAAGAAACGGTTGAATGGTTAGTGAGAGATAAATTCCACCTTTTTGTATCTATTGACGGGATTGGCAAATTCCATGATTTATGTCGAATGGATGCAAGAGGACATGGGACATTTGAAAAAGTGCATGCTAATCTTGAGTATATAAAAAAGAATCATCCTGTGTTTTGGGAGTCAAATCTTGACTTAATGATGACACTTTCGGATATTTCATTGCTCCCACAAATATCTAAGGAATGGTCGAGGTCAGAGGTGTTTATGGATAAGATGCCTATTCGCATATCTGAAGTTGCAAACATTTATAATTCCGACACATCTAAGATAGACTATGACGTTGAGAAAAAAAAATATTTGAAATTGGTCAAATATAGAGTTGAGAATCCAAATGAGCCATTGATGGAAGCCTTCTTCAATATATGGCTTGCAGAATGGATAAACCGTCCGATATTTAAAATCAAGGACGCACAAGAATATCCGACATGCTTACCATACAATAAAAAACTCTACATTGACGCAAAAGGTAATGTAGGCATTTGTGAACGAATCACGGATTCTATACGAATAGGAAACATTATGGATGGTCTGAACTTTGAATCAATCAATGAAAAGGTAAATAAAACTGCTTCGTTTGTCGACTCTTACTGTTCAACTTGTCATAGCGCACGTATATGCGATATTTGTCCTGATGTATTAAAACTTTCTCCAGATTCTGCGAGTACTTATTGCCAAAATCAGCAGACCATACACAAAATCAAACTTCTTTGTTTCTGCGAATTAGCTGAGGTTAATATGATTTAAAAATGGAATTCCCTATAATAAAGACAAATAGATGTCAACTCCGTCAAGCAGTAAAAGAAGATGCTTCTTGGATGATACAACTTTTTAATGACAAAGATGTTGTTCAATATATAGAGGGAATTAAATGGTTTAATGCCGATGTTTTATCGGTCGAATCATTTATAGCATCTATGGAGAGCAATCATAAGGATTCTAATGGCATTCTTTGGTGTGTTATTTGTCAGAACAATCCTGCTGGAATAATAATGGTAAATGATTTGACAGAAGATCCGTATTTGACATTCGCTCTCTTTAAGGAATATAGAGAACATGGATTAGGTACAGAAATATATAATGCAGTTAAGGATTATGTTTCTAAAAAATTTACGGAGCCTACTATAGAGACCAATAATCCCATTGTAAGGAAGATAACGAAACGTGAATGTGAATATCTTTTTATCGATAATCATTTCGTATCATCCGTACAAGAATTACAATATATTTTATCTCATTTAAAACCAATTGAAAAGTCTTATAAAAGTATAATTGAAGAAGTGTTAGCTGCATTTCGGGATGGTTCTCTTACAAATTGGTTGTTTTATTTAGGGCAAAATGGAGACGAGAATGCCTTAAATATTGCGAATGCTCTAAATGGATTATCCAAAGATGCAGGAGATAGGAACTTAATTTCTAATATATCAAAGATTCTTAATAAAGAAGACACTTTCTTAAATAACGATGTAAAATCTCTTATAAGGATTTATCCTACAGCAACATTATATAACATTGGAGGCGAGTATGATGTTAATATTTACGAGCCCATTAATTTAGAGTGTTCAAATAATAATTGGCAGGTCATTTTTACGTTTGAAATTCTCCAATCAAGACATGATCTCATAGATATTGTATTTTGCGGAATTCATAAAAGGATTCATCTAAGTAGGAAAGAGAAAATAGTAAAATTAACATTCCCAATTTCACTTAAAGAGACCGAAGAAGAGAACTTTAATATTGAAATTGATGGAACCATTTTCCATACGCTGAAATTCCAAATGTATCCCCAAAAGGAGTGGGATAATGATACATGCACTTTGCAAGGTGTACGACATCTTTATATGCAGGAGTATAAAAAGAGTTTATTATGCTTTAGCCGATATAAGTCGGCTGCCGATTTATTTTGGTTAGGTATAATGGAATATATAGGTACACATGGAGATCCAAATCCGAGAGACGCTTTTTTATTATTTGAACAAGCGTCATCACATGGAGATCATACGTGGAGCTACATAGCGGATATATTTAAAGCTATAATGACAATGAAGGGTGAAGGGGTTAAAGGGGATTTTGAAAAAGCTGCTATGTTAATTTCAAAATATCCCGACTCCGCAGAATCCATTGGCTTATTTCAAGACGCTTTTTCCGGGAAACTAAAGGATATAGATTATGACTCTATTTTTTATCGTTATAACATTTCCGATAATACGCATATGCCAAAAGTGTTTGCTATACAAAATAGTTGTATATCACCGAAATATCTTCGTAATACATGTAGTCCATTCGTTATTGTCATTAATAAAGAGTTGAGTTCTAAGATAAAGCAGACACTTTCCGAAAATGACACACTCCATGCTTATATTGGTGTTTCGACCGCAAATAATGGAGATTGGCAATATGTAATTGAAAAAGATTGGATTACAAATGAACCATATAATACTTTTATTTATGATCAACAGTCAAGATGCTACGGCCTACAAATAGACAATTTAAATATCCGACAGCACATTCTTCCAAATGAAAAAATTTTGAAAATTAATCTGATTCTAAGGAATTCTGATGGCACAAAACAATTTCCATCTGATGGGACTTATTATGCCATAAATTGTCTAATGAGAAGAAGTTATATTGCGCTTTGCAACCTTTCTTCCTTGTTTCAAAAATTTTCAGCTTTTAGAGCGATGTGTCACTCACTAAATTTAACATTCGAAAACATAAACTAACTGGCAAATGATTAGTGCAGAAGACCTAAATGTCATTAAAGATTATCTCTCAAATGCTATATTACCAATTGGTACTATTATTATTTTTTCAACGCCCACTGCACCTGAGGGATTCCTAATATGCGATGGATCTTGGGTGAGTAAAGGTAAATATCCTATTCTTTACAATATTATAGGAGATATATTTGGAGAAGATAATGGTGAGATGTTTCGATTGCCCGATTTACGAGGCAGATTTGTCAGAGGCTATGATAATATAGGACTAATAGATCCTGACCATCCATTTGGAGAATGTCAGGATGATGCATTCCAAGGACATTCGCATAAAACCGATTGGACTGAACTTAAAACATCTGAAAATGGTGAGCATAGTCATATAATTATTGCTGAGCCTTTTAATAGATATTCCAATGGATATGGCTCTATGGAATACGTTCACGAGGTAAGAGATTATAATAATTCTACTAATTTCAGTAAATCAACAAATAATAACGGCAAGCATAATCATACTTTACCAAATATTATATTGGGAGATGTATGTAGTAATAGATATGGGAAAGTAAAGGTCTCAACGGAGACAAGACCTAAAAATATATCATTAATTTTTTGTATAAAAGCCAAATAGATATGAACAATAATCAAGAAGAAGATAAATCGTTGTCTTTTGTAAAACGATGGATAACGGCGTTCAATCGTATAATTCGATTATTCAGGAACAAGACAATTTCAAGCAATTCGGAATTTGTAGATACTATTTTACATGAGGATGAGTTAAAAGCTAAAAGTCAAGAGGAACTTGATATGCTCTCTGAAAAACGCGAGTTGCTTAAAGAGCTATGTGAGGATGTTGATTCATACTACGAAAAAAGGGCATCTGCTATGAAGGCCGCTAATCTTGATGATTGGTTTGATGGCGAAATTAGGAATTTTGTTCAAGATGCCATCCCAGAAGCAACAGAAGAGGATGTTAAAGAAACTCAGGAGTTGCTATATAGATCAATGGATGCTGATATAGAGGTTAGTACTCGTTTGTTGAAGAGTGAATTTTCAACTGATAACGACAAAGATAACATAAATAGTTATGGTAATGATGAATAATTTCAGTAATCAAGCAGCTATTGATGAGGCTCTTAAATCTTTGCATAGGTATATCAGAAGTATGCATATTTCTGTTGAGCTTCCAGATATTGACCGTAACGCTTTAGAGGAATATTTTAATTGTGAAGATGACACAAAAAATGCGACTTTTGATAAATTCATTAAGACAGCTGCGGTAGAAGCCATATATAACGATATAGAAATTCCCAAGTCATTTAAGTCTAAAGTGGCAAGACGTGCATCCCAAGAATTAGTAGATGCTTTCAGAGGTGCTAAAGTAGAATACGAATTTGCCGCTGGTAAATATGGAGCAGGAATGCTATCCGTTCGTAGATATGAGAGGGAGAAAAAAATGATTAGACTTTGTCGTAAAGCTGCATTTTTAGACAGAGTTAAAAAAAATATCCCAAGGCAAGCAACTAAAATTATAGCAAAGAATAGTGTTAGAACGGCAATAGCGGCCGGAGGTTTTTCTGTGGGTGGACCGGGAGGTGCTATTATTGGATTTGCTGTAGGTATAGCTGTTGACGCTATTTGGTATCTTACGCCCAAAACGGTAAAAGATAAAATTAAACAAACATGCGGAGACCTTGCTCAAAAGGCCGTTTCAATTGTAAAATCAATCGGTAATCAAATTTATGCTGCGCCTGCTTTCAAGAAAGCAAAAGAGGTTGTAGACACTTATGTTGCACCAGTAGTACGACCAGTCTATGAAAAAGCCAAGGAAGTTGTTACGAAAACAACAACTGCCCTATGTAATGCAGCAAGAAAGGGTTGGAAAACGCTTAAATCAGTTTTTGCATGAATCAGGAATTTAAAAACGAGCTAATTACAGGATTATTAAGTAGTCCGATAATCTATATTAAAACGTCTCATTACAAATATGTTGATGAGATGCTAATGGAAATTGTCAATCCAAAGGATGGAACCACTAAAATTCTAAACCTTAATACGCAGCAGATTGCAGAATTTGATCCTGCAAGGGGATGTATATATTTCGACTCGAAAGCAGAAGATCCAGAAGGACAAAGCATAGGAACAATTCAAGACTTTATTAAAGTACAAATTAATTTGGATAAAGTTACTGCACAGATTTCGATAATAAAAAGCTGTGAAGAATCGTTGTCACGCGACAATAGTGTAGTAACTTTGTTGGCTACATATGCATCTAAATACGAAGGTGGCGACTACAATCACCTTTCAACAATAATACTTGTTTCTTCTGACCCAATTGAAAAACTACCTCGTACACTTTTGGATGTTGTTAAGGTTATTGAAATAAAAGCACCCTCTTTTAAAGAAATTGCCAATATTGTTGCCGGAATTCCTATTTCCCGCCAATTTGAGTATGTAGAAGAATCTATTCGCGTTGAATTGTCGCGAAATCTTCAAGGTTTATGTCTTGCCGACATACGTCAAATTCTTCGGTCTTGTCTTATTCGTACTGGAGGCAGACTATCACGCCAAACAATCGCGCTTGCCTTGGAAGAGAAAAAACAGATCGTACGAAAATCCGGTATTATAGAGGTAATTGATACAGACGAGAAATTGGATAATATAGGGGGGCTGGAGAATCTAATAGAGGAAATACAACACAAGAAAGTGATTTTTGAGCACTTATCTCTAGCCCAAAGCAAGAAAGCATCTGTACCACTCCCCAAAGGCGTTCTTATTATAGGTATGCCCGGTTGTGGTAAGAGTATGATTGCAAAAGCTATTGCATCTGAATTTAATGTAGCTTTGCTACGTCTTGATGTAAATAGGCTTATGGGCAAATATGTTGGAGAAAGTGAATCAAATTTGCGGAGGGCATTAGATACGGCTGAAGCCGCTCATCCCTGTGTATTATGGATTGATGAAATTGAAAAGGCATTTGCGGGAACAGAGGGTGGCAATAATGATATCATTCTTCGTCTTATGGGGCACTTTTTAACATGGATGCAAGAAAGAAAATCTACTGTATATGTTGTGGCAACCGCCAATGACACCCTTAAACCAGAATTGATGCGAAAAGGGCGTTTTGATGATGTATATTTTGTCGACTTTCCAGACCAGAAAGAGGCAGAATCTATATTGAGAAAAAGTATAAACAGGTATTCTTCTGCCAACCTATATGATTGGTCTGAAATTGATAATAAAGCGATAAAAGAGATTGTAGAATCTTTCTATGTTGAAAACTGCCGGGGCTTTTCTGGTGCAGAAATCAGTGCACTTGTAGGTTCTGTGGTTGAAGCCAATTTTAGAGATTTTATTATATCGGAGGAGAATCAAAAAATTTTCACAACAGATAAAGCCAAGATTAAAATAAGAAAAGATTCAATTTTAATGATGGCAAAAGAATTACGACCATACGTAATGAGCAATCAATTAAATGACGAGAGAAAAGATTCCGCTATTATAAGGATATCAAAACTAAAGAAAGATTTTAACCTTAAATCTGCTTCAAAAAAACATTTGTAATGGAGGATGCTATACTTTACATCAATAATGAGTATTTATATACTTGGGAGGAGTTCAAGAGGCTAATCATACTCTCTTTCACAGCCCGGAATGATCGTTTTAAGGACGTTAGACAAGAAATCCTATCTTCTGTTAGAGATGGGATTGCATATAATTGGGCAATCCTGCATAGTAATCTATTTTCAAATGAGTTGAAACCAGATAATTTTATAGGAATGACGGATGGTGAACTGCAAAAATTTCTATTAATCCTTTGTGGAATAGAATCAAATGAGGTTAACCGTCCAACTTTTAACAATCATTTAGAAATTATTTCTGATTATAAAGTCATTGAAGATGACTTACAAAATAGTTATTCCATCAAGACTCCTATTCCAATATCGAAGTCAAAAAACAGAAAATTTCAAATAGGATTGAAAGTCGTTAATCCCGTTAATGATAGGATAACGATTACTCTTGTTAGAAATCAAAAATCTACCATCTCTTTATTACCGCAAATTAAATCCTTGTTTTCAAATGAAATAAGTGTAGATCTGAAGGAGAAAGGCATTATCCATTATGTAACCATTGACATTTCGGGATTAAGGAGTTGCGATGCTGTTGATTTATTTGCCGATGGAATGTTAATTTATACATTCAATTCCTTACCAGAGTATATCGATTTAGGAACTGGGATAAAATGGGCTACTTGTAATTTAGGCGCAGAATATCCTAGTGAGTCTGGAGATTATTTCGCATGGGGGAAATTAATCTCATCCAAACAGTTTGATTATGATTACAAGTATTGTAGGATGAGCAATATTTCAGGTAAACAACAATATGACGCAGCGACTGCTATTAGAGGCCAAAATTGGAGAATTCCCCAAAGGAAAGAATGGCAAACCCTATACAGTAAATGTGATGTAACGAATATTGAAATAGATGGTATTCCATGTCATAAATTTACAAGTAGAATAAATAAAAAGTATATTATTTTACCACTAACGGGATTCATAGACGGTTTAGAAATACGTTGTCGCGGATTGGATGGTTGTTATTGGTCTTCTATACAAAATGATACAAATTATGCATTTGATAACAAGGGCGATTATAAGCATAAGTATTTGGGACTCATGATACGGCCAGTATTTGATGATGAAAAATCTTATAGATAATCATTATTTAGGTACTCTATATTGTTGACAATGTCCATCTAACTTTTGAAGATATGAATAGATTCATCAAGAAAACATGGCAAGTTGATGATTCCAAATCGATATCGAAGAAAAGAATCATGCTAAGTCCAGAAGAGAGACTTAGTGCGAATGTATTATCATATGCAGATACCCTAAATAATACCGAACTGAGAAATCATGGTTCATGTAGTTCCAAAAGAAGGAATTCCTAATTTCTTCAACAAAAAAAATACGATTTTCTTGTTGGATGGCTCTATTGTCACTGAGTCTGAAATAGATTCTTTGAATACATCTTTTCAGACTGAGGGGATTCCTTTTGCCGTAAAGCTTTTCGGTAAATCCGGGAATGTATCTCTTGCAAATTATATAGGAGGTAATATAGTATGTCCTTTATTTGATATAGAAAATAATATCAGAGGTTATCTTATTGCAAAGTGTGTTGATGGTAATCAGGATAGTATAAAATCAATAATTGAGGTTGCCATTCAATCTAATCGTGAGTATCTTGAGGAGATATTGATTGCTGCTGCGTTCAATGAGCCGACTGTGTTTTCTGATCCACAATATGATCAAAATCACTATAAGGATAATTCTTCTCTTGGAGGAGTCACTGGTGGATTATTTGGTATTCCTATTGTTCCTTTAGGCGCGGCTGCCTTAGGATTTGATTTTGACTTTGATTTTGATGTATGTGAGGGAATTGATGATGGGATTTCTATTGATAGCATAGATATAGATGATTCCTCAGCAACTCTTCCTAAGAACTCCTCTCATAAGTTAATGTCAAGCAAGCGGAAGAAAGAATTGCTCATCGAGCTTTCCGAAAAAGTATCAGAACGCTTCATTAAAAAAAATCCTGAGAGGAGAAAAGACATAGAGAATATAATCGCTTCGGTGAGTCATCAAGATCTGCAGACATTGGTATTGGAGCTTATAGTAAGAAAAAAGGGCTCTTTGGAAATTTTCGATTTTGAAAAACTTAGTGCAGCCTCTGAATACGAGTTATGTGTGAAGCACTGGGACAAGAATATTAAGGATTTTGACCAAAGATTTAAGTATTGCCTGTATCTTAGAGACCATAAAGGGAAGGAAACACCTATTAAATTCCAAAATCATCCCGCATATTGCTTATATATTATGTATGTCATTGACAGAGCTATTCGTCAAGAGAATGCCTCATATTTGTCTATAAGAGAGAACAAGGATGAATTTATCCGACTTTATCAAGTGATATTTGGATATCCAAAGGCAGATGCAGAAAATAAATATAAAACCTTTGCTTATCGTTTAAATAAAGAGGGTCTGCCTACAAGAAAAGGACGTTATGATGACTATCTTAAAGACATTGATGAAACAATTGTTTCACTCGTAGGAAGAGCGGACAGCATCCCCCTAAAATTGAGAGATGGTGGGCATCTTGAGATAAGACCTGAGCGAATCATAATTGATGAAAAACTTCGTTCTTTTAAGTTTAAGTAGCCTGATTATCTGGATGATATTGTATTAGTTTTTCGGCACGCCAAATCATAGTTTTAAATTCACAAGTTTTCTCGACCTTTGCCTTTTGAAGGGTCGAGATTTTCTTTTACCCACAGTTAAAAACTCAAAAATATGGCACCCGTAAGACAGCAGAATTTGGAAATAAATGGCGGCAATGAGGTCGCCAAGAACACCGTGCGTGACAACGCACGGGCAAAGGTACAGACTATTATTGAGAACCATAATGCGGCTAAAACTTTCTTCTATGAGGAAATGAATCCAAAGATGTCTGCCATTGCTGCGGGTTATAACAAGGGTTTCAATGTTGGTATTACAGCAGATTATGTTGCTACGGCAACTTATATTTCATGCTGGGATGATAACTGGGCAAAGCTCCGTAGTTTCAAAGGTGACACCTCCATATATACTTGGGTTGGAAAGATTGCCTCTCAGGCAACATATCAAAGGCTTGTTGAAGAGCACTATATCGATGGTGTAGGCAAGACTAAGACTAACGACTACCGTCTTACTGTCCGCAGCATTGAGGATGAATTAATACGCAAGGAGATTGTTGGAATGGTTTACGTTCCGGAGATGCACAAGGCTCTTGACCTTTACTATGTCAAGAAGGTCAATGACAAGGAACTGGCAAAAGCCTTTAGCAATGCCGAGGAGGCAAAGAAATGGCTCAATGCCGGTGAAAAGACTCTCATTGAGCAACTTCTCAACACTGAGAATCCCTTTGCTGAAATGGCACTCTCTCTGAAGAAAGCTGTCAACCCAGAAATACAGTGGCAGCCTTGGCACGACAGAATTGATGATGACGGTGTAACAGACAATCACCGTGACCTCCGCGATATCCTTGCCCGTATCTACGGAGTTGAAGACTGGGACAGCAATGTTTCCACCTTTGTAGGGTCTTTCATCAATGGTCTCGGTTGGGACGAACGCGAAATCGACGTTTGGACGGAACGCTTCTTCAATAATACTCCGTCTCTGGAACTTGCAGAAAAGCATCACGTCCGTAATACATGGATTGACAACACTTATTCTCGACTTAACAAAAGATTCAAAATTGCCATCCAAGCGTGGTGGCATAAAAATAACTGCTGAATATGAAAAACAATCCTATACTTCAAAATAATTCTCAGTTTGCAGGCTACCATGTAGTCGGCAAACTGAGTACCAATCATGATGGTGACAGAGAGGTCTATTTCGCTAAAGATTCAGCGAACAAGGCGGTTGTTATAGTTGTGTATAATCTCAAAAGTTCACGATATCTTTGCAAGAATGTTAGCCGTAAGTGTGTGCCGGATTTTATCGAGGAGGTTAAGATTTGTTCGACACTGAAGAATAAATGCTTCCCTAAGATTCTCAATCGTGGCATAGACAAAGTCGGTAATCGTCGTTTCGGTTGGATAGCTCAACAATTCGTTGACGGCAAAAGTCTTGCCAATGAAATGCAGCAACGAGGGAAACTTTCCCTTGCGGATTCTATTGAGATTACCAAACAATTGGCAACAGCTTTACGTGAACTGTCGGAACATTGTAATGGTGGAGGGCACTACAATATCCGGCCGGATAATATAATTGTCAATTATGACCATAATAACTTGAAGGGTGTCTATGTAGTAGGTATGTCTATTGCCGGACTATCTTATCATGGTAATCCCCCTTTCAAGGATAGTCATTTAAGTAACCTCTATCGTGCACCTGAAACCATGAAGGGGATTTTTAAACAGAGTTCAGATGTATATTCAATTGGTATGCTTATGCTTACTATGCTACTTGGTGACAAGATTTTTATTCAACACAGCTATGCTTGTACATTGCCAAATGTAGAATTATCGAACGATGAAAATACTAAGAACCATAAATGGCATGAACCGACCGAGTGGAATAAGATTGTGTGGGATAGTTCCAATGAGATTATCTCAGCTGCCGCCCGGATTGTTCTTCATAGGGTAACATTGGTAAACTCATATAACCGCATTCCCACGTTTGCAAAACTTTTCATGTATCTCGTAATGCTTGAGAATAGATCAATTAGGAATACCACTGTTTCTGAACAAAATGAGAGAATGGTTAGTGCAGGATCCATAAAAAAGGAGCTACCCGAGACCATCCGGTCAAAACGTACAAACCATTTTTCAACGGTCTCACAATCAACCTCAGGCAAAGGGCTTGATGAGGTAGCCGGTATGTCTGATCTAAAGGCTATGTTGCGTAGAAATTTTGTGGATATTGTAAAAAACTCTAATGAGGCAAGGGAGTATGGAATTACACCTCCCAATGGCATCCTGTTATATGGTGCGCCCGGTTGTGGGAAGACTTTTGTCGCAGAGAAAGCAGCACAAGAATCGGGACTGAAATATAAGATAATCAATCCATCTGACTTTGGATCCATTTATATTCACGGTTCTCAGGGTAAAATAGCTGAGACATTCAAAGATGCAGAGAAAAATGCCCCTATGATTCTCATTTTCGATGAGTTTGACGCAATAGCTCCCAAGCGTGATATAGACAGCAATCAGGCGAATGAGGTCAATGAGATTTTAACTCAGTTAAACAATTGTGCGTCAAAAGGTATATTCGTAGTAGCCACAACCAATCGTCCCGACATGATAGATTCAGCTTGTCTTAGAGCCGGCCGAATGGATGAGAAGTTCTACGTAGGGCTTCCTGACCTCGAAGCTCGTAAAGAAATATTTATGATTGAGCTAAGAAAACGACCTTGTGACAGTAATATTGATTTGGAAGTGTTATGTAACGCGACAAAAAACTTCACTTGTGGCGACATTAGTTACATTGTAAATGAAGCTGCACGTCGTTGTTTTGATGAGTTCATCCACAATGGTGACGGGATTACCGTACCTCTCACTACTGAAAAACTAATGGAGGTCGTAAATAATTTCATTCCATCAATATCGCCTAAGGATATCCGTCTTTACATGGACCTAAGGGATAAGATGCAGCATCGTGATAAAGAAAATAAATCGAGAAGTAGAGTCGGCTTTTCGACATGCTCTTGATATTTACAGTTTAAATACTAATACTTGAAAGGAGATTTTAAAATGAAGAATAATTACACATTGCCAGAAGCTTTCGATGATATCGCAATCGGATTGGAAAATAGCAAATTAACTATAGAAGCCTTTGACTCGGTCCGCTCGGCTATTACATATGTTAATTTAACATTACAGTACCAGTTAACAGATATACAGATTTTCATTTTGGCAGCATTGTTGCGAAAGTCCGGTTTACCAATGACCACCTCAGACTTTGGGGAATTTGCAAGTGTAACAACCCTTAGGATCATAAGTATTGAAAATGAATTTACAACACTGGAGCAACTTGGCTATATAGACTGTCTCAAAGTAGCAACTGATTCGAACTGGGACAATATTTATTCATTGTCATTCGGTGTTATTGCTGCTATTCGACAAAATAGCCCCATCTGGAAAATATTGTATAAAGATATAAAGGAAAGGGATATCTTAGAAATAATCTATAATTTTCTGAAGGCAGTGGATGATTCTGATATGGATTATGCTATACTATGTGCAAAGATGGACAAAATACTTGTGGAGAGTGACAGTATTAAATTATTTCATTTTATCAATGGGTTGAGACTAACGTCAGCAGAGAAAGTAATCTTATTAATGTGTATCACATGGTTGATTTTCGATGAGGATGATTCTATTGTTTACTTTCAATATAATGATATAATCCCACGCGGTCAGCAAAGATGTCTAACTAATATGTTCGAAAATAATACTACGGATCTTCTGGTGAATGACGTTTTATCTCATCGCACAGACTCTGATGGGGATACTAATTTCAAGTTGACAGAACAATTTAAAGAAACATACTTATCAGATTATATATCGAAGACAAATAAATCTGATTCTATTTCAAACACAAATAAACCTGATGAAGAAAAAACTGAATCGAAGTGTGACACTATCGTTGAAAAACAGATGTTTTATAACCCACGGGAAGAAAAACTCATAGAGGAACTTACTGGATTATTGCAAGAAGATAATTTTTCTCGAATAGTACACTCCTTGTCGGATAAAGGTATGCGACAAGGATTCACATGTCTCTTCTATGGCTATCCAGGAACTGGCAAAACAGAGACTGTCAATCAAATCGCAAGGAAAACTTGCAGAGAGGTAATTCAGGTTAATATGGCTACAATCCGTAATTGTTATGTCGGGGAAAGCGAGAAAAATATACAGGAAATTTTTGATACCTATAAGGGAAAAGTCCGTGAAAGTGCTATTTGTCCAATACTCTTATTTAACGAAGCTGATGCAATTTTGTGTCAACGTTATGTCGGAGCAGTAAATGCCGTTGATAAGATGGAGAACGCTATTCAAAATATTCTTCTTCAAAATCTTGAAGACTTTGAAGGCATTCTGATTGCCACGACAAATCTAACATCCAGTCTTGATATAGCATTCGAACGTCGCTTCCTCTACAAAATAGAATTTCAAATGCCAACCGAGCAAGTACGTCAAAAACTATGGAAGTCAATGATTCCCGAACTTACTAATGAAGATGCACTGTGTCTTGCACGTAAGTTTTATTTCAGTGGTGGAGAAATAGAGAATATTGCAAGAAAACAACTGATAGAATCAATCCTTAAAAATGCTCCTTTTACATTGGAGTCATTACGATTACTCTGTCAGAGCGAGAATATTCTAAATACAAAGCAATCAACAATCAAATATAAACAAACACCAATTTAACCACCTCAAAATAATGATGGGAAGAGAAAAAATTTTAGGTATCCTACATCAGTTAGGCTTCCAACCAGAGTTTGTAGACGAGAATATCGGTTATCGTTTCGAATATGAGGGAATGATACTTTTTTTTACTCCTGAAGATGATGATGCTCACACTATATATCTCATGGCACCCTGTATCTTTGATGTTACTGATGAAAACAGAGTAGCAGTTCTGGAGACAATGTCAAAATTTACTCGACAGATGAAGTTTGTGCAACCAGTAATTTTTTTGAATTCCGTATGGCTCAACTATCAGCATTTTCTTGACAAATATGATCCAACTCCAGAATTACTTGAACATATGATTCGAGGACTTGCAGTTTCAACGGTTAAATTCCACAAATTCATAAACAACGAAGAAGATGACGAGTAAGGAAGTAGTAAAGCTTATTCTTGAAAATTGGAAATTCCCGATTTTACAAGAAGGAGAAAACTCCATCATCATCCGATACCAAATGAACTATGTTCAAATTGGATTGCTTCAGAGTGATTCACATGCGATAGCAGTTACAATGACCGGTTTTTTTACGGCTGATGATGAAACGGACCAACAATTGGCATTGAGCGCATGTAATGAATTAAACTATCGGCTGATGCAGATTAAATTCTACATTGATGAAGATAATGATTTAGTGGTTTCATCAGAATTTTTCTGCAAAGAAGATGATGAAATAGAGTATCTATTGAACATAGCATTGCAGGCAGTGGTGAGAGCTAAGAAAAATTTCATCGAACAGTATGAAGCAACGGTATACGAAGACAACCTAATACAAGAACTTAATAACGAATAATGATTCAATTATGAGACAAAAAATCACAATTAAAATGTGGGTGACTGTCTTTTTCGGCGGCATCTGGCAGTTTATCTGCAACATCTTTTCTTGGGAAAACAAGACACCATTCTGGCGCGTAATCGGGGCCACTCTCACAATCTGTATATTGGCATTCACCTGTATGCTGGGATATGCATTTTACGACGAGGTCTATGGTCGTGACCATCGCTATGCCAATTATTACGAACGGACTGCACTTGGTGAAGATTTTTACTTTTTTAATAAAGGTAAGGGAAAGAGTTATATTACAGACAAAAACACTGGAAAGAAAATTATAAAGGGATTAGACTGGATTGCACGCCCCCAAGACGGTGATAGCCTTGTCGTTTTTGCCAAAGATGGCAAGCGAGGTTTCCTCAGCTGTCTGTCAGGTAATATTATTATTCCTGCGACGTATGATGCAGCATGGTGCTTCAACGATGGGGTTGCCGGTGTCTGCATAGGTGATAGTGTGTTCTTTATTGACCATTCGGGTAAACCTATCAATAGGCGTAAGTATCATAGGAAAAAGGGGATGAATTACTCCTATCATGGAAATTACACAAGGATTGACGTTGCAGGCATGAAAGCCCTTGTTGACACGAACGGTTATATTGTTACCAATAATCTATATGATGATTTGGTGCCGATGGCTAATAATATGTGGCTGTCCAAATTCCGCGGAAAGATGGGCGCAATCAGCAAAGACGGAGTCATTATCGTGCCAAATGAATACAAAAATGTTGAAATCTATCCCGAGGGTGGTATCGTTGTAATAGATGATGATAACAACAAGAAGAGACTTGACTACAACGGCAATGTAACTGATGATTTCGTATATGACTGTGCATACACATTGGAATACTACTCTGATGTACTTGATAAGGATGGAAATCGAATTCAGAAACCGGCGAATTTGTTAACCTATTCCAGTAATGGCTATTATGGGTTGATTGATAAGAACGGTCATCCGGTAACTCCACCTATTTATTCATCAATAAGCGCATATAAAGCTGACCTTTTTGAATGTCAGATTGCTCATGGTGGGGAGTTTCTTATACTGAACGAGAAAGGTAAGAAAGTCAACAATTAAAATATCCCCTAAAAAAGACTAAAACTTGATTGAATAATCAATCATAATTGTTAAATTTGCAGACTGAGACGGTATTTGTGCCGTCCAGTCTCTTTTTAATATTAAATATATGAATATCATAATTACATTTGCAGAACTTAGCCATTATATTGATAATCATTATGGCAAGTCTTTGACTTTTAGTGAGGTGTCGGAAAGGGAAGTATGCGTGTCATACTCGCAAAATCTTTTTTTTAAAACCATTCAAGTTCCAATCAATATATCCATTGATGATGTCAAGAAGGATTCTATCTGTGTTACATACAATGGTGGATTTGGAATAGACATGATTATTGCCGGAGTCTTATCGTTTATTAAAGCAAAATTTTCGGAAATGACGAACGTGATTGTCGCAAAAGAAGGTCATCAGATATGCATTGAATTGTCTCAGCTTAGCCAGACTAAAGCCCTCGTCGATAATGTATGCTTATGTGGCATTATTGTTCATGATAACCATTTTGAAGTAAAAGCGAACCTGAAATAATGAGAATATAGCTAAATCAGTGAAAGTACGTCAGTTATTGCCGGAGTGCAATGATAAATTAGCCAAACGTTTGCCCATTTCGAAACACTTCTCTTGGTCAATGGGAAATTGAGTCTCATGCTGATGCTTTTTATTTTCGACATCAAAGAAATTGGCGTCCATCTTTGAATAATCAGCAAATTGCAGTGTGTTATACGAATTATATTGTTCTGCATATCCCAATACATGTTCAAGATTGGACCGCGTCATGCCTAAGGATGTTTCGTAGCCGCCCGTCTTATAGTATTGCTCATCAGAGTTCATTGTAAAAATTATTCCGGCAGGTATAATTCTATTGCCAAGAATTCTTACAAACCTGCCATTTTCAATTTGATATGATGATAGCGGATAGAGAAAGCGTTCAAGAAATGACCGAACCATTCCGGATGGATAACCAAAGAAATTCGGAGACCCGACTATAATGACATCTGCATCATGAGCTTTTTCAAGGATTGGACGAAGATTATCTCTAATCGCACACAATCCGCCCGTTTTGTTGCCCTTTCGCTTGCAGGCGAAACATTCCATACAACCTTTTATTGGTTCCGCATATAGTTCTATATATTCAGTATCGGCTCCGACAGAAGCAGCACCTTCAAGTGCCTTCTTTACGAGATTGGCAGTATTCCAGTCTTTTCTGGCACTTCCATTTATTCCTATAACTTTCATTGGATATATATTTTTTCTGTTTTTATTGAAACAATATTTAACTAACATTGGTTCAATGTTGCGTTATAAGTCATTAAAGAAACCTTAGGGAAGTTTTGTCACGGATTTTTTCACAATAATTGGTGGTAGCGAGGTTTTTTGCGTAAATTTGCATGTTCCGGAGTATAATTCCGGGGTGCTTTTGTTAATTAATAGTTTTTTATATGAACCTTAAATCAATCATTTGTTCATCATTGATTCTGCTATCCGGGCTTACAGTCTCGGCTAAGGTTGAATTAGAAGAGGGTGGCGTGTATCGGATTACGAACCATTACAACACTGCCATGGCAATGACAGGTCCTGCCATTATCGGCAACATAACTGTCACTACGATTAATGAAGCGAACCCACATCAATTATGGGTGGCTGAAAGTAATGCTGACAGGTCAGGATACTATCTGCGCGACATTGTTACCGGAACGTATATGACCTCTCCCATCAAAAAAAACAATTATTGGGTAACGACATTCTCAAAAAATCCTGACCCGCATACAATGTCGTTTATTATAAACGATAGTATCCCAAATACGTCTATTCAGGCATTAGGACATAGCATATCGTCATCTTATATATTACAAGACGGTTATGCACATGCCAACGGCGGTGCAGGCACCATGGTAATTTGCTATGGTAACCTTGCCCCCGCATCACGATGGAGTTTTACTCAGATTGATCTTGACAAAGCAACAATTGATGCCTACAAAGCCAATTGGCTTAAAGAGGAATGGCATCCATTAGCAATCGAGCCCAACAAGGTGTATCAGTTTATTAATTCCGTAAGCAATAATGCCATGTCGGCAACCGACGGCCATGGAAACATTAATTGCGTTCAACCGAATCAAGCGGATAAATCGCAGCTATGGGTGACGGAGTCTGCTCCAAACGGGTCGGGCTTCTATCTGCGTAGTCTCGCTACCGGCGATTACATGATTGCACCGCTACGCACTCAGGCATATTGGGCAGCCCATACCTATCTCCCTGCCGACGGCTCAGTCATGCATATAGAATCATTAGGCGAAAATTCGGATTCATACCTTATTTATCCTGATGGAAAGGAAAACTCCCAGAATTATGCTCATTGTAATAACAGCAATCAACTTTACTCATGGGGTAAAGGAGATGGTAAATCACTATGGCGAGTCAATCTCATAGATACCTATGACGACGCTTCCATCGCTGCTGAACGAGCCAACTGGCCCGATAAATATAATTGCGCTACTGAAATTGAGCCTAACAGGGTCTATCAGATTGTTAACGCTAAATATGGTGATGCTCTAATCCATAATGGCACCGAGGCAGTCTGCGTAGCCGCCGACTCGAGTGATGAAAGTCAGCTCTGGGTTGTGGAGGCTGCCGAAGATGGCACCGGATACATTCTTCGTAACTACCGTAGCGGAGGTGCGCTGATGAGCCCCTTGGAAATCAGCAAACCGTGGAGTATTGTAGGTACAGCTAATCCTGATCCAGCCAAGTCAGTACTCCATTTCGAATTACGTGAGTATGGTTTTGTTTTTGAGCCGCAAAGCGTACTGGAGCTCACGGGTAACCAAAAAATTTACGGCTTTGCCCATGAGGCTGCCGGCAAAAAAATGGTTTGCTGGAACACTAACGAAATACCCACATATTGGCACATGAACCTCATGTCTGATATAACCGAGGCAGACGTAGAAGCCAAACGCAATACATGGGACCATGTTGTTCAAGGCAATCTCGAAAATTCGCTTAACCTCATTTTTGCTGATAAGACATGCACGCAGCTCAATCCGGAATATGCCTCGATGAGCATCCAGCAACTTCAGCAGAACAGCGTCTATCTTGATCTCCCTGAAGTTCTGCGCCAGATGGTAATGAAGGTACGAACCAACGACTGGTCTGAAACAGACCCCATGAATTCATCGATTCAATGGGACAGCGACCACGCGAAAAAATTCCGCGTCCAGATGATTGAGCCATACTCTGAATGTGACAGGGTTTCAAACATGACCCGTATTCAGGCATATACCAACTTCAACAATATCACAGGTATTCTTGGCGACACCGGCTCGACTCTCTATGTTATGGTTGACAAGGGTGCAACCGAAGGCTCTACCTTATATCTCGCTCAGCGCACAGCCGATGATGATGTTACCGTACTCAACAGATATGCCGACGGTACAGAACTTCACGAAGGTCTGAATGTAATTCCCTGTTTAAGGGATTGTGCACAAATAGTAGTTTACTACACAGTAAGCACTAATCAGGGTCGCGAACGCATTCACCCCCTGAGCGACTACGATGACATTAAAATCCACATTGAAGGCGGCTCAATAAATGGCTTCTTCAATTCCGTGGGCGATGAGCTGTATACCCCGGACACTAACGAAGACTGGTTCTACTACCGTGACCGCGCGCGTAATTCACGTTTCTGCCTTATTTCCGAGCATTGCATGCTTTATCTCCACTTTGACAATGCAAGCGATGAAAACGGCAATGACCATCCCGGTCTTAAAAATCTCCTCACTCCCGAAGAATATGCTGCCGGGAATTTCGATTTGAACGCCACAATGAATGCTTGGGATGACATGTTCGTTGCCGAGCAGTTGGTTATGGGTCTGATGAGCGACGATGTTATCCGCGCTGAAAAAGCAGCCGGACGCGACTGGTATGATCCCCTTGAAGGAGATGAAATCGCTCCGTCAGATTATCATCTCTACTTCAACAACCGCCTGATGGGTCTTTCCCGTACTACCGGATACATGAGCGCAACATGGTATAGAACCAATTATAATATCTCTACTCTGCGTTCTATTATTATGGAGTTCCCGACAATGGACCTCTGGGGACCCGCCCATGAGTTCGGTCACATGAACCAAGGACCGATGAACATTGCCGGCACTACCGAGGAGAGCAACAACGTTTTCTCAAACATCGCGCTCTTCTATCGCGGCGACAAGACCTCGCGTGCATCGCTCCCATCTGTCCAAACCGACTTCTTCAATAAAGGTTACAATTTCCACCAGCATGACACTTGGGGCACCACACGTATGTGGTTCCAGCTCTGGCTCTACTACCATGCTACCGGACATAATAAGAAATTCTATCCGCGCCTCTACGAACTTCTGCGCGACAACCCGCTTCAAAAAAGCAGCACTGCCCATCTTAACGCAAAGGATGACCTTCTCCACTTCGCTAAGATGTGTTGCATAGCCGCCGGCGAAGATCTTACCGACTTCTTTGACTCATGGGGCTTCTTTATTCCTCAGGATGGTTACTACATTGGTGACTATACCGCATATACCTCCTACCTGTCGGAAGAAGAAATTGAAGAATGGAAAGCTGAAGTTGCACAGCTTGCCAAAGAAAACGGCTGGGAAAAGAACACCTCAATCATCTTTATCGATGACCGTGTAGGCTCGACCAAACCCGGTTATGCCGACTGGTGTTCACCCGCTGATGCCGGAACCATGGGCGCACTGAAAGACTTTGCTCCCGGCGCAGACACCGTCAGCGGAGACTATGAGTTTGTCATCACCGGCACAACTGTAACCGTAAGCGGAGCCACCGGCGGCGTCGGCTTCATCATTTACGATGAAAACGGCAAGCTCATTGGCTTCAGTAACGACACCACCTTCGAAGTTTCGCCTGCTGCAGCAGAAAAAATCTCTACCGGCAACGTATCATTTAACGTAGTGACCGGCGAAAATGAAGAAGTTGAAGTTATCGACGTAATTCATGACGGCAGTCTGGACGCAAAAGCCGAAATCATTGCTCAGTTGCTTGATAAAGCGGACACCGTGCTCGCAAAAGCCGACTTCTCCAGTCGCAAGGTAGGTTACATAAAGCCTGAACTCGTAACTGACCTCAAAAATATCCGTGATGACGTAAAGAACACCGTTGACAATAACGAACTTAACGCCGACAATATCGTAGAGCTTTATACCGACCTTAACAATGAGGTTATCGCTGCTGAATCTATCGAACTTACTCCCGAAAACACAATCTGGATTGAACCCAATGGAATCTATGTGTTTACATATAATAAACTTAAGGGAGAACGTGGCATTCAGCCTAACGCAGACGCCAATGCTGTCATACCGGTAACTAACAACGTTAACATGGAAAACAAAGCTCAGCAGTGGATATTCTCCCCCTCTGATGATGCCGAAGGCTTCTATATCAAGAGCATCTCCGCTTATAAGTATCTTCGTATCCCGGATACCGATGAAACTCCGCTGCCGCTTTCTGATGAACCCCAGAAATTTATCGCCGAAATCCACTCTCCCGGTTTCATCTCTCTTGCCGCAGACATTGCCGCTAGTCACAAAGCTATTCACGCCAGCAACGGTAACCAGATAGTACGTTGGACCACCGGTGCCGATGCCTCGCAGTGGACCATCGAACTTATCGACAATGCCGAACGCAAAGCTTATCTGTTTGCTCTTGACGACATAATTGAACACTCTGAATCTCTTCTTGCCCAAGCAGGCACAATCGAAGTTACGGGCGGCATTGTAGCTGCGTTCCCGGGCGAACACTCCACTTTCGTGACCTCTGAAATGATGCTTGACCTCTATAATGAGCTTCAATCTGCCAAGGCGGTCCGCGCCTCAGATGCTACCAACGAACAACTGACGTCGGCTACTGAACAGCTGACCGAGAAATACCAGCCGCTGCTCGACGCAATGAACCGTAATTCCGAACGCCTGCGCGACTTGATTGACCAAACCCGCACTATTGCAGCCGAAATCGGAACAAACAATGAGGAAGTAACTCCGTTGACGCTCACTGTTGACCATTATTCAACCAATGCGGAATATACCGGTCAGAATGCCGGTGACCACCTGTCATCATGGCAAGTACTCTTTGACAACAACCAAAACACCTACTTCCACAGCAACTATGACGGCAACACCACTGACGGACTCGACCACTACATCCAGATTGAGCTCCCCGAGCCGACACAGGAGGAAGAAACCCATATGGTACTGACCTATAAGACCCGCAACCAATCCACCAATACCTATGCTCCCGTTGAAGCCGTCATCGAGTATTCCGCCGACGGTCACACATGGACCACGGCTCAGGAACTTGACGACTCAGTTCTTCCTATTACCCATGCTACCACATTCGAATCTGAAACATTCGAAGTGCCCGCCGGAACTGCCCATATCCGCTTCACCGTTATTAGCAGCCGCAAGTCTGTAACTGACTCCTATAATGGTGTCAGCAATGGTCATTCCTTCTTCGCCGTCAGCGAATTCGGTCTTGCTACTCACAACGTGACCTCTGTTCCTGATACTGACAGCTATCCTAAATCAAACGAAGGAGACATAATCGCTGCCTTGCGCCAGTGTCGCAACTCCGAAATTGTATTGAACGCGCCGAACACGTCTCACTCTCACTACAATCAGTCATACGCCGCCCTCCTGCCCCACTACAACACCCTGTTGGCAATCAAGGAGTCGCCGTCATCAACCGTATCGATTGACGAAATCAGTGAGACAGACACTACCACTCCCGTAATCTACACCCTTCAGGGTCTGCGCCTCAGCCGCATCTCCTCCCCGGGTATCTACATCATCAACGGCAAAAAAGTCCTGATCAAATAATCCACCTTAACATCCTGTTATACCAACGGAGCTATCTAACAAGTTTAGATAGCTCCGTTTTTGTGGCATCATTGCTTGGGAGAGGCATGCGTCCTCGCATGCCTGAAACATCCTTGTATCCCAATTAGTTACAAGCACGCGGGGACGCGTGCTTCTCCCAAGCAGGAAATGCACTTGCCAATTACAGATTATTTTTGTAAATTTGCGGCGTCAGACCGTTTGCAGGTGCCCGGTCGCGGGCTGAGGGCGGGGCTGACATGACATATTTTGAAAGCGTTTATCCGACGCTCGTTCTTGGTTTATAGAAACTTCGCAACTTTCTGATTAAGGTCAAGAATGAGACAGAGATAGACGCCTTATGTGGTTACACGTATGTAATCCCGCGTGAGGCATCTGCTCTGTTCGTTCTACCTTAATGGGCAATGCGAAGGCCTCTATAAACAGGACGGACAGAATGATAAGGTCCTCGCGCTTTTCCTTTTCTAACTACCTAATAGCCAACGAAGTGGACCCCGCGGCACTTTTTGCAGCCAATGAAACTGCTCTTCAAGCGTACCTTCTATCCGGTCGGTCAAGGAGCCTTTTATGCCGCGGAGGTTTACCAACAAACCCCCGACAGCTACCTCAGGCTTTTCCGTGCCGTTTATGATTGCGGCAGCTTTTCCAATGACTCCGCAACCATTATCGGAAACATTATCAACGACGATATGACGGATAGGGAAGTTGATGTGCTCTTTATTTCTCATTTTGACCGGGACCACATCAATCAAATCCATCAATTGAAGCCCAAAAACGTTGTTATCCCGTTTATCTCCGATGCCCAGTTGACGGTTCTCGAAATATTCAGCAAATATTTCGATGAAGAACAATTCGACTACGAAACCTATCGGAATATCGAAAAGGTCTTCCCCAATAATCCGCGCATAATTCGCGTACATCCCTCCGACGAAGGTCAAAATCCAAATTTGAGCGACAGTCTGAACCTTAGCGACCAAGAAGGTCAACATATAATCGAGCTGGCGAGCAATAGCCTGATTTGGATGAATAATCCCAAAGCGAACACGCAGAAGCTGATGGAATATGTTGTCTTCGCTCCGAAATTTGATAATTATTTTGATAAGTTTATTGATGCCGTTAAAGAATCGCTGCTGCTCGATTATGAGAAACTGACATCAAATAATAATGGCGGATATATTACCGACCCGAAAAACTTTGAAGAATTAACGCAGATTTACAAGAGTCTTAAGCTCAAAAACGAACATTCACTGGTTGTCTACTCAAATATTGTTGGAGAAGCCGAGAATTTCCGCTATTTCAAATTTCTGACCCATACTGCCTTAGGCAGCAGGTTAAACCTGACATCTCCGGAAATGAATCTTTATGCCGAATACGCTGATTACCCTACCGGATGCGTGTATTTCGGCGATATTGCGGTCAATCTAACGTGGCTCAACGAATTCTATAATGAGTTAAATGTTAGCCAAATCTCTCAAATCGGTGCATTGCAGATTTCCCACCATGGGGCAAGATCAGGCAATGGCGATTTGATTCTGCCTAAGTCAGATAATGCCTTTAAGTTCCCGCTCTGTTTTGCAAGCGTGGGGGCAGACAACCGCTATAACCACCCTTGCTACAAAATTATTGAAGCACTGAAAGACCAAGGCGCGGAAGTCGTCGTAATTAACGAACATCCCGAAACCAAACTCGTCGGAATAGGAAAAATATATAAATAAATTAATTAAACTAAATCAAATAAACCATATCATTTATGAACAATCTCTACAAACAATCCCTCAGGCGCAGGCTCGTGCTGCTGGCATTGCTACTCCCGCTTGCAATGAGTGCTCGCGACTTTACCTACACCTACGAGGGTCAAACTATCACCTACACCGTCATTGACGAAGAGGCAAAAACCTGCAAAACCATGGATGGAACGGGCTATCCCTCTTGCACTGCAGGAAATAAAGTTGCTGGTGACCTAGTTTTACCTACAAATCCTATAAACGGCGATATTGAGTATACCCTCGTTTATATTGGTGACAATGCTTTCAGGGATTGCTACACCCTGACGTCGGTTACCATCCCCAACTCCGTTACCTCTATTGGCGACTATGCTTTCTACAACTGCTTACGCCTTACATCGGTCACCATTTCCAACTCAGTTACCTCTATCGGTATCAAAGCTTTCTACGGATGCCACGGTCTGACCTCGGTAACCATCCCCAACTCCGTTACCTCTATCGGCGACTATGCTTTCAACGACTGCACCAGCCTGACTTCAGTTACCATCCCCAACTCCGTTACCTCTATCGGCGACTATGCTTTCAACGGCTGCAGCGGTCTGACTTCGGTTACCATCCCAAACTCTGTTACATCTATCGGCGACAATACTTTCTGCGGTTGCTATGGTCTGACTTCGGTTATCATCCCCAACTCTGTTACTTCTATTGGCGACAATACTTTCTGCGGCTGCAGCGACCTGACTTCGGTCACCATCCCCAACTCCGTTACTTCTATTGGCATGGAGGCTTTCTACGGCTGCAGCAGCCTGACTTCGGTCACCATCCCCAACTCCGTTACTTCTATCGGCGAATATGCTTTCTACGGCTGCAGCAGCCTTGAGACTATTTATTCTTATGCTGTCAATCCTCCTTCTTGCGAATATTCTGTTTTCAGCTACTATAAGCAGACCTGCATTCTTTACGTTCCTCAGGGATGCAGCGAGGCTTATCGTGCGGCATACCAGTGGAAAGACTTCCTGAATATTGAGGAGATTCAGCCCGTTTGGGTGGCTGAGATTGAACTCAGCGACAATGAACTCGAACTTAATCCCGGCGACTCCGTCCAACTGGAAGCTACCGTTATGCCGGCTGATGCCGACAACGTAGCCGTAGAGTGGTCATCGTCTGACCCGGAAACCGTTTCGGTTGACGACAGCGGTCTTGTCACAGCCCTCAAAGTCGGCTCAGCCGTAATCACAGTGCGTAGTGCCGATGGCAATGCCGAAGCCTCCTGTACGGTAACGGTGATTGAGCCCGAACCCGAACCCCTTACGCCGCTCACACTCTATCGCATTCGCAACAAGCACCATAGCGACAAGTATCTGACCATGGACGACAACAAGATGCTCATTGGCGCAGACCTTGACGCAAGCAACCCTCAGCAGCTTTTCAGAATTGAAACCGTGGGCGACAAGGTCACTCTTGCAGCGCAAGGCACTTATGTAGCCGAGGCAAGTCAGGCAGCAGAGGTCCAGAACGGAACGTCGGATACCGACCCGGGGCTGTTCTATATGGTTCGCAACGGCGATGAGATTGCATTCGACAAGGTTAGCCCCACCGGAGGCACTTTTGCCGCAGGTTCGCGCGCACTGAGCGTTCCTCATATCAACACGGGCTACGTAACCACATGGGCTACCGGTACTCCCTACTCATGGTGGTATCTCGAAGAAGTCAACTCGATTACGCTCACCGACCTTGCGTATAGCGACGGATATTATTATGCCAACATAACCATGCCGTTTGCGTTCAGCACCGACGCTGAGGTCTATATCGGTCAGCTCAACGACAATATGCTCGACCTGAGCGAGATTGACCATAACTTCGTTGAAGCGGGTAAGCCCGTGATAATCAGATCAGCACAGGCTGAGATTACGCTTAACTTTGTAGCGGACTCAACGGAGAGCCGGATGGCTAAAGTCAACTCCCGCGCCACCGAAAACCATTTGAGCGGCAGCCTCTTCGCCGCCGACGCTCCCGAAAGCGCGCATACATTCTGCATGCTTGCCGAAACCGGTAAACCCGCGTTTGCCGCCGAAGGACGCACCATCAGCCGCAACGAGTCATATGTTCCGTCACATCTTGCCGGCGAGGACACAGTGTTGCTGAACCTAAACGATTCAACCGTCGGCATCAGCGAATTAGGCGTTGACGGAAAAGCTGAGGTCTACGACATGCGCGGCGTAAAGGTCGGCGAGTCGCTCCAAGGCTTGCCCCGCGGTCTCTACATCATCAAGACCCCGACCAAAACAGCTAAAATCGCAATCTAACTAAAGACGCACACAATAGCAATGAGAGGCTGCCTAATTTCGGTTAGGCAGCCTCTCTATTATTTGCTCGGGAGCGGCATGCGTCCCCGCATGCCTGATACTTCTCTTTATCCCAGTTAGTTACAAGCACGCGGGGACGCGTGCTTCTCCCAAGAAATGTCTCTCGTTTTATTTTTACTCAGAAAGGTAGTGCCAGAGAATGTATGAAAGCGAAAGGGCGAAAACCGTGTAAACAATACTCCAGACAGCAAACCGTCTGATAAAATTGCCTTTATAACCCCTGTAACGCGCTATCAGGGCATATATCAAACCCGATAAGAGTCCGTACGCCACTGATGCCCATATCCATATCTCTTTGCTACCCACAGATTAGTTCCAAGCGTCAACAATACCCATGAAATCAGCGGCAGCAAGCGATGCGCCACCAATCAGACCACCGTCAACGTCAGGTTTTGCGAAGAGAGCCTTGGCATTTGAGGGCTTGCAGGAACCGCCGTAAAGGATTGAGCAGTTGTCGGCAACTTCCTTGCCATACTTGTCGGCGATGACACCGCGGATAAAGGCGTGCATTTCCTGAGCCTGATCGTCGGTAGCGGTCTTGCCTGTACCGATTGCCCAAACGGGTTCGTAAGCAAGGATAATCTTACCGAAATCTTCAGCACTGAGGTCGAAGAGAGCTTCCTGAATCTGAGCCTTAACTACGTCGAAGTAGGTGCCGTTCTCGCGCTGCTCGAGCACTTCGCCGATGCAGAAAATCGGGGTGAGGTTATTCTCGAGAGCGAGGTTAACCTTGGTCTTGAGGATTTCAGAAGTTTCACCATAGTACTGGCGACGTTCGCTGTGACCGAGGATAACGTAGTTAGCACCGGTTGATGCAACCATGGGAGCGGATACCTCGCCGGTATATGCGCCCTTGAGGTGGTCAGCGCAGTTTTCAGCACCGAGACCAAGCTTAGCGGAGTCAATCACTCCGGCTACGGGTGCAAGATGAGTGAAAGGTACACAGATGATTACGTCACATTTGGGTGAGCGACCGGCAAGAGCTTCGTTGACATCCTTTGCGAGACCTACGCCTTCAGCAAGAGTGGTGTTCATTTTCCAGTTACCGGCAACAATTTTCTTTCTCATAAAAGTTGATATAAAATTGATGTTATGTTTAAATTGGCGGTGCAAAATTAACAAAAAAATCCCGTTTTACCTAAAAATTTTGTATATTTGCAGCGTTATGAGTGAAGAACAGCAGATAAATTATTCAGCGGACGATATCCGGACCCTCGATTGGAAAGAACACATCCGTCGCCGCCCGGGTATGTATATCGGCAAGCTTGGCGATGGAGCCGCGAGCGATGACGGAATCTATGTACTGCTCAAGGAGGTGCTTGACAATAGCATCGACGAGTTCATGATGGGCTTCGGCAAACAGATTACCGTGGATGTCGTTGATGAATCGTCGGTCGACGTACGCGATGAAGGGCGAGGCATTCCGCTTGAGAAACTTGAGGATGTCGCCTCAAAGATGAACACCGGTGCGAAATATGACTCAAAAGCGTTCAAGAAGTCTGTCGGACTAAACGGCGTAGGCATCAAGGCTGTAAACGCCCTCAGCACGGAGTTCATAATCACCTCCGTGCGCGACGGAAAAATGCGGACAATCACCTTCGCTTGCGGAAGTGTCGTTTCCGATACCGGCATCATCGACGCACCTGAAGATGAAAAGAACGGAACTCGTGTCCGTTTTACCCCCGATGGGGAAATCTTCAAGGACTTCCGCTATCGCGAGGAACACATTCTCCCTCTGCTGAAAAACTATACCTTCCTCAATACCGGTCTTGTAATCGTTTTCAACGGCAGACGCTACCGTTCTTCCAACGGTCTGGCTGACCTGATGAAAGAAAACATGACGCGTGACCCGCTCTATCAGCCCATCCACCTTAAAGGGGAAGATATTGAAATCGTTATCACTCATGCCGACCAGTATGGCGAGGAATACTACTCGTTTGTCAACGGTCAGCACACCACCCAAGGCGGAACTCACCTTACCGCCTTTAAGGAGGCTGTTGGGCGTACCATCAAGGAATTCTACGGAAAGGCGTTTGAAAACTCCGATATCCGCAACGGTATGGTCGCCGCCATCAGCATCAAGGTTGAAGAACCGGTTTTTGAATCCCAGACCAAAACGAAACTCGGGTCAAAAGACGTTGGTCCCGATGGTCCGACCGTGCCGAAATTCATAGGCGATTTTCTCAAGAAGGAGCTCGACAATTATCTCCATCGCGAAAAGGATACCGCCGATGTCATGCTCCAGAAAATCCAGTCGAGCGAGCGTGACCGCAAGGCGATGGCGGGCATTACGAAACAGGCTCGCGAGCGTGCGAAAAAGGTAAATCTTCACAACCCGAAATTGCGCGACTGCCAGATTCACTTTAATGACCCCAAGGGTGATGATGAGCTGAAAGACTCCACCTGTATTTTCATTACCGAGGGTGATTCCGCATCCGGTTCAATCACCAAAATCCGTAACGTCCAGACTCAGGCGGTCTTTTCACTCCGCGGTAAGCCGCTCAACTCCTATGGACTCACCCAGAAGGTGGTCTATGAAAATGAGGAGTTCAATCTGCTTCAGGCTGCCCTCAACATTGAAGACGGCATTGACGGGCTTAGATATAAAAAGGTAATAATCGCTACCGATGCCGACGTTGACGGCATGCATATCCGTTTGCTCCTGCTGACGTTCTTCCTCCAGTTTTTCCCTGACCTTATTAAAAAAGGTCACGTATACGTTCTTCAAACCCCACTTTTCCGCGTCCGTAGTAAAAAAGGCGTAAAGCGCGGTGCAAAAAAGAATGATGACAAGAAAAATGATGAGACTTATTATTGCTATACTGACATTGAACGCATAAACGCAATAGAAAAGCTCAAGGCTGACGCGGAAATAACCCGATTTAAAGGTCTCGGAGAAATCTCGCCCGATGAGTTCCGCGAGTTTATCGGTCCGAATATGCGCCTTGACCGCGTTAATCTGCGCAAGGAAGACTCCGTCGAGACCCTTCTGGAGTTCTATATGGGCAAAAATACGCCTGACCGCCAGCAATTCATCATTAAAAATCTCGTAGTCGAGGACGATTCGGAAATTTCATGAGCCGAAAATCAGCATTTTTTGCAGGATCGTTTAATCCGTTTACTGTCGGACATCTGTCAGTAGTCGAGCGCGCGCTGACCCTGTTTGACCGCATAGTTATCGGCATAGGTGTAAACTCCGAAAAAGGAGCGTCGCCCGCTGCCGAAGAACAGGCATCACTCCTTTCGCAATATTTCCGCAACAGACCGGAAGTTGAAATTTGCGTCTATACCGGTTTAACAGCAAATGAAGCACAAAAACGTGACTGCACCCATCTGCTCCGCGCCGTGCGCACTGTTGCCGACTTTGAATATGAACGCAACTTGGCTGACGCCAATCGCAACATTTTCGGCATGGAAACGTTTATTTTATACACCGAACCGCAATTTGCCTATGTCAGCTCTTCGTTAGTTCGCGAATTGCGGCATCACGGTGTGGACACTTCCAGTTTTTTACCTGATTATAAATAAATTATGAAACTAACACATCTTATTATACCCGCAGCTATAAGTGGCTTTGCCATAGCTGCCACCGCCAATATTTTCACCCAGCCCAAGTTTGACGCCGCGCAGAAACTTCAGGTTACTGAAAAAATAATCGAGAATTTCTATGTCGATACCGTTTCTACCGATAAAATTGTAGAAAAAGGTATCATTGCCATGCTCAAGGAGCTTGACCCCCACTCTACTTATACCACTGCCGAAGAAACCAAGGCTCTTACCGAACCGCTCAACGGTAATTTTTCAGGCATCGGCGTCCAGTTCCAGTTGGTACAGGACACGGTCTACGTCATTCAGGCAGTTGCCGGCGGTCCTTCGGAAAAGGTAGGTATAATTCCCGGCGACCGTATCGTTGCATGTAACGATACCGTCCTTGCCGGCATTAAAATGCCTCAGTCCGAAATCATGAAGCACCTCCGCGGACCGAAAGGCACTGTGGCAAACCTGAAAGTGGTCCGCCGTTCCGAACCTGACACTCTGCTTTTCCGTGTTATCCGCGCTGACATTCCGCTGAATACGGTTGATGCCGCATATATGGCAAGTCCTACTACCGGATACATAAAAGTTACCTCGTTTGGTGCGGAAACACCCAGAGAATTCAAGGAAGCACTGGCTAATCTCCGCAAGCAAGGCATGAAAGACCTCATTATCGACCTTATGGACAATGGAGGTGGCTACCTGAACTCAGCTGTTGACATGGCGGGCGAATTTCTCCCTGCCGGATCAACCGTGGTATATACCGAGGGACTGAATTCCGAACCCCATCACTATACTGCCGAAAACCGTCACCCGGATGTCAAAGGGAGAATTGTTGTGATGACAAATGAGTTTTCAGCATCTGCATCTGAAATTCTCTCCGGAGCTATTCAGGACTATGACCGCGGGATTGTAGTAGGCAGGCGTACATTCGGCAAGGGACTGGTTCAACGTCCTTTTCCTTTCCCTGACGGCTCGATGGTCCGTCTGACTACCGCTTATTATTATACTCCCTCAGGACGTTCCATACAGAAGCCGTTCACGCGCGGCGATAAAGACAGCTACGACAAAGACCTTTCAAACCGCTATGACCACGGCGAGATTTTCTCTGTCGACTCAATCCGCATGGACTCCACTAAGGTCTATCATACCCTCATTAATGCCCGCACGGTATATGGAGGCGGAGGCATCATGCCCGACCTCTTTGTTCCGGCAGACACTACGGGAATCAACAAGTATTTCCGCGAACTGAGAGCTAAAAACGTAATTGCGCAATTTGTTGTTGACTATATTGAGAAAAATCGCGATAATATCAAACAAAACTATCCTACCGAAGACTCTTTTGTCAATGATTTTATCATAAATGATGAAATGATAAGCGATTTCCACGAAATGGCAACAAAACTCGGTGTGGAATTCAATGCCGAGCAGTTTGACGCGGCTAAACCTTACATACTTGGAAATGTCAAAGGATTGATAGGACGTGATATCTTCACACCCTCCACCTATTACCGAGTGTTTAACCCTCTTAACCCGATTTACAAACAGGCTCTGGATGTTATTGATGACCCCAAGACCTATAATTCGCTTCTAAAGAAATGAAAAGGTTCCTTCCCGTCATTTTTGCCATAATTTTTATGGTACTTCCCGCTCTCGCCAAGAAATCCGAGACCAAAGGCACACCTGCCATTACGTTTCAGGAAACCGTATATGATTTCGGAACCATCAAGGAGTCCGACGGCTGGATTGAACATGAATTCAAATTCACCAATACCGGCACAGCTCCGCTTGCCATAGCCACTGTATCGGCATCATGTGGATGCACCAAACCGGAGTTTCCGGCTAAGCCCATTGCCGCCGGCAAAAGCGGCAATATAAAAATACGCTTTACCCCTGAAGGTCTCAAAGGTGGATTTACGCGCACAGCCAAAGTCCGCACCAATATCAAGGGTAAAGAAGGTACCGTAGTTTTAACCATAAAAGGAACAGTAATTCCGAAATGAACCGACTGTTGACCTCCACACTTCTCATGGCAGCTCCGCTGCTGCTCTCCGCTCAGGCTCGCTGGCTTACGCAAAAACATAATTTTGGCGCGTTCAGCGAGGATTTGGCTACTGTCGATGCCGTTTTCCAGCTTGTCAACGAAAGTGACAAGCCTATCCGCATCATTGATGCGCGCGCCACCTGCGGCTGCACTATTCCCGAGTATTCAAAGGAAAATATTGCGCCGGGCGATACAGCATCGCTTAAGGTGACATATGCTGCAACAGGTCGCCCCGGTAAGTTTGAAAAAAATGTCTATGTCAAGACCTCTGACGCCCCCTCTGTCCAGCAGACCTTGACAGTAAGCGGAGTGGTTATCGGCGCATCGGCAACTATCCGCTCGCGCTTTCCCGCCGATGCCGGGAAAATAAAGCTTCAAAGCTCCAATGCCGGTTTCGGAGAGGTTAAACGCGGCAAATTCAAGACTGTTTTCATCAGTATGTATAATCAAAGTCCGGATTCGCTTACTCCTCAGCTCGAGGGGCTGCCGGACTATATTACCGCCCAGATTACACCTCCGGTGGTTTCCCCCGGTCAGCAGTCACAGATTGCCCTCACCTTGAACTCACAGAAAGTACCCGAGTGGGGAATAACCAATGATGATTTCACCTTCCGCTCTGCCCCCGGCGAGGAGCCGATGAAGATGGATTTCTTTACAATTATTGTTGAAGATTTCAGCAAACTCACCCCAGGACAGTTGCAAAATGCGCCGGAATGTAACGTAACGCCACTGAAAGTTGACCTTGACGCTATTTCTTCGCCTAAAACCGTAGAATTTATCGTCACTAACACCGGGAAATCCCCCCTGCTCGTGCGTCGGCTCCAAGTTGTAGACCCGGCGATATCGGAGGCAAAAATATCATCTGATAAAATCAAACCGGGCAAGAAAGCTAAGATTACCGTTACGATTAATCCCGAAACCGCAGAGAGCGATTTCATAAATGCCCGTCTCAGCCTTATCACCAACGATCCGAATAATCCCCTGACTGTTGCCCGCGTAACAGCCGAACTCCCCGCAAAACAATGAATCATCCCGAAAACGATAGCGAATACAAAGGACTGCAGGTCAACTCAGGTGTTGCCCAGCCACCATCTGTCAACCCGTATATGCGCCCTCTGCGCCGCAAACCCATTCCGTCAGTTGGCGAGATGGTCGAAGGCATCCTTAAGGGAGATATGACCATGCTTTCGCGTGCCGTAACCCTCGTTGAGAGCCTCCACCCCGACCACTACGCCAAAGCTCAGGAAATTATTGAAAAATGCCTGCCTTACAGCGGAAAATCACGTCGAATAGGCATTACGGGCGTTCCCGGAGCGGGTAAATCAACTTCGATCGACGTTTTCGGTCTCCATGTACTCAAACGTGGCGGCAAATTAGCAGTGTTGGCTATCGACCCGTCGAGTGAGCGTACCAACGGCTCCATCCTCGGCGACAAAACCCGAATGGAGAAACTCTCCGTCCACCCCAAAGCATTCATACGCCCTTCCCCCTCGGCTGGCTCGCTTGGCGGCGTTGCGCGCAAAACCCGCGAAACCGTGGTATTGTGTGAGGCTGCCGGATTTGACAATATATTCATCGAGACCGTCGGTGTCGGACAGAGCGAAACTGCCGTTCACTCCATGGTTGACTTCTTTCTCCTCATCCAGCTTGCCGGCACCGGCGACGAGCTTCAGGGCATTAAACGCGGTATCATGGAGATGGCAGACGGCATTGTCATCAACAAAGCTGACGGCGACAACATCCACCGTGCACAGCTGGCTCAGGCTCAATTCCGCTCCGCGCTCCATCTTTTCCCGCCGACGGCATCGGGCTGGCAGCCTGAAGTGCTGACCTACTCCGGTTATTTTGAGCTTGGAATTCCCGAGGTGTGGGACATGATTGACCGCTACTTCGCGTTTGTAGACGCAAATGGATACTTCGCCGAGCGTCGCCATCAGCAGGCGCGTTACTGGATGCGCGAAACCATCGATGAGCAACTTCGCAACCACTTCTATCGTGACCCGGCTATCGAGCGAATGCTTAACGGACTCGAAACCGCCGTCCTCGAAAACCGCCTAAGCTCCTTCACCGCCGCCACCGAAGTCCTCGCCTCCTACTTCCGCCGCTTCCACTGATTCGACTTAAAGAATTCGGTACATTCGACGAGTAGAAGAATATAAATCGCTATTGGTTTGAAAAGTAAATCCGTTTGATAAATAGAATTGATTCGTACGTGGATTATTCAAAGCATCAACCGTAATAAACTGACATCCGGCTTGTCGATATTGTTCGAATGTACCTGCAACAAACTCTACAATCAGTGTACCGATTCCCTTACCCTGTAAATTTGTTGTAGTTCCTAAATGTCCGATATTGATGGCAGGATATGAACTTTGTTTTTTAAAGAAATCAACAATATCATTATCCTCATCAAAGCGCATATCATCTATAAAATCCTCCTTTTCATCCTCACTGTCAATCATTATTGCGTCATTCATTAAAGTAAATGCCGCAACTATTCCGTCATTATCCGTATATGCGCAATATGCGGTCAGATAACGGTGAGAAACGCACTCTTTAACTTCAGTTCTAAAGAAGTTATCAAGTTCTTCACACCCACAAGAAAACGCAGACATATTTTCATAGTCTGCGTCAGTCATAAGTCTAATTTTAAGATCAGTAACCGAGGATTGGATTTTTTCCACCACAGTTCGCAATTATACGGTTAGTTATTGATTTTGTTCGAGACATGCGCTCATCTATGCGCCCTCGCTCCTCGGCATTAAAATCTCCACGAAGATGTTTCTCCAGATTACAGCGAAAACGAACGACATCATCTCGATCCATTGGAGGATTAGGGATTGAACGTATCATGATACTATATTGCTTTTAGTTTCTGCAAAGTTAAAGTTTTTTTCTCTAATTTGCAAGTTTCTTACTGATAACTTGGAGTTTTATGATTTTATCATTGTTAAAGGGTCAGGAGCCAGCCGTCGATGCGACCGGAGGTGAGGTCGGGGTGATTAACTTCGTCGAGGAGCAGACCGACGGGTGCGCCGTCGACAATTGCTTCGGAGTGATTGAACTTGTAGACGTTGGCAGGATATGAGCCGACAAATTCCGCGCCGGTACGCTTAATGCGTTTGTAGAGTTCGCCGACTCCGGAACAGAACGTGTCTGCCATCGTTTCATCTCCGATGCCAAAGAGGGCTACTTTCTTTCCGCGAAGGTCTTCCATTTCCAAGCCATCGAGAAAATCGAGCCAGTCGGTCTGTATCTCGCCGTTGCCCCATGTGCTTGTCCCGCAAATAAGGAGGTCATAAGGTGCGACTGCCGACGGACCGACATTTGCAACATCATGTATATCGTCAGATGAAACGCCGAGACGCTCGGCTATGGTCTCTGCAATCTTGCGTGTAGTTCCGGTTGTGGAACCGTAAAAAATTCCGGTTTTCATAGCTTGTTTTTCTTTAATATTTCTATATTCAAAACGCGATTTTACGCCGATTGGTTCAAAAATGAAAAAAAACTGCCCATAGTTTCCTCAACCGGGATTTTATTCGTAAATTTGCAGAAAGTTTCAACACTCATTTTTACTTTCACAAGTATGGAAACCGGCAGCCTCGTATCCATTGACAATCTCTCGAAGGAAGAGATTCTCAAAATTTTGCGCACAGCCGCATATTTTGAGGAAAATCCCAATCAAAAAATTCTTGACGGTAAAATTATCGCTACGCTCTTTTTTGAGCCGTCGACACGAACCCGACTTAGTTTTGAAACGGCAGTCCAGCGTCTTGGCGGTCGCATTATAGGTTTCAGCGACCCTGCCGCAACTTCTACCTCAAAGGGCGAAACGCTTAAGGATACTATCAAGATGGTAAGCAATTACGCCGACCTTATTGTAATGCGTCACTATCTTGAAGGTGCGGCAAGATATGCTACCGAAGTAACCGATGTGCCTATCATCAACGCCGGTGACGGCGCAAATCAGCATCCCTCGCAGACTCTCCTTGACCTCTATTCAATCTACAAGACTCAGGGAACGCTGGAGAACCTGACCATCACCATGGTGGGTGACCTTAAATACGGACGTACCGTCCACTCCCTGCTTATGGCGATGCGCCACTTTAACCCGACTTTCCGCTTTGTGGCATGCAAGGAACTTCAGATGCCGGAATATTACAAACAATTCTGCATTGAAAACGGAATTAAATTTACCGAACACGAAGATTTTAATCAGGCAGTTATCGACACCAGTGACATAATCTACATGACGCGAGTACAGCGCGAACGCTTCACGGACATTATGGAATACGAAAAGGTCAAGGACCTTTACAGCCTCTGTAACGCTATGCTTGAGACCTCGCGCCCCAACCTCAGGATACTCCACCCGCTGCCGCGAGTCAACGAAATCAACCGTGATGTCGACGATAATCCCAAGGCTTACTACTTCCAGCAGGCAAAGAACGGACTCTATGCCCGTCAGGCAATTATTTGTCGCGCTCTCGGAATTGAATTACCGGTTAAATAAAATCCTTTCACCCAAAATGAGTACACCCAAGAAAGAATTAGCGGTAGCCGCCCTGAAAAACGGCACCGTAATTGACCATATTCCTGCCGACGCCCTCTTTGAGGTGGTGCGTTTGCTCCAGTTGGCAGACAGCGAAATGCAGCTTACCATAGGCAATAACCTTCCCTCAGCCCGCGGCGGACGCAAAGGTATTATCAAAGTGGCTGATACCGAATTTGCGGAGGCTACGCTTAACCGCATCGCCCTGATTGCGCCGACAGCCAAAATCAACATAATACGCGACTATGAAGTTGTTGAAAAGCGCAATGTCGAGCTTCCCGAGACACTTATTGACGTGGTAAAGTGCAATAATCCTAAATGCATCACCAATAACGAGCCGATGTCGACGCGTTTTGAGGTCGTAAGTCGCGATCCGGTTAAAATTCGTTGTCATTACTGCGGACATACACAGCTATGAAACAGCAGTGGCGTCCCGGCACTATGCTTTACCCCGTTCCACCCGTTCTCGTGACGTGTGGTTCATCAGTAAAGAAAAGCAACATGCTGACTGTCGCATGGGCGGGCACTATTTGCTCTGACCCGGCAATGCTCTCCATAAGCGTACGCCCGGAGCGGTTTTCCTATGGTCTGATTAAAGAGAACATGGAGTTTACCGTCAATCTAACCACTGCGGCGATGGCGCGCGCAACGGATTGGGCAGGAGTTCGCAGCGGACGCGATTTCGACAAATGGCGTGAAACCGGACTTACACCGGTTGAGGGCATAAAGGTCAGCTGTCCGTCTATCGCCGAGAGCCCGCTCAGTATCGAATGTCGTGTCAGGCAGATTATTCCGCTTGGAACCCACCATATGTTCATAGCCGAAGTTGTCAACGTATTGGCTGATGAAAGCCTGATTGACCCGGAGACCGGAGCATTCCGCCTTGACCATGCCAATCTGATAGCATATAGCCACGGAGCCTACTACTCGCTTGGCGAAAAGTTAGGCAAATTCGGCTTTTCAGTTCAAAAAAAGAAATAATTTATCAAAAATCACTCATATACACTAACAAATGGAAAGAGATAAGGAAATTTTTGACATCATCGAGCAGGAAAACCTGCGCCAACACAAAGGTATCGAGCTTATTGCCTCTGAAAACTTTGTAAGCAATCAGGTAATGGAAGCCATGGGTTCCTGCCTCACAAATAAATATGCCGAAGGCTACCCCGGTCACCGTTACTATGGCGGCTGTGAAGTGGTCGACAAAGCAGAACAGCTGGCAATTGACCGCGTTTGCAAACTCTTCGGCGCGGAATATGCCAATGTGCAGCCCCACTCCGGAGCTCAGGCAAACATGGCAGTGTTCATGACCTGCCTTCGTCCCGGCGACAAGTTCCTTGGGCTCAACCTTGCCCACGGCGGTCACCTGAGCCACGGAAGCCCCGTAAACTTCAGCGGACTTATGTACAAGGCTCTCGAGTATAACGTGCGCGAAGAAGACGGTTTGATTGACTATGACCAGATGGAGGAAGTGGCTCGCCGCGAGCGTCCGCGTTTGATTGTAGGCGGTGCGTCTGCCTACAGCCGCGAATGGGATTATGCCCGCATGCGCCGCCTTGCCGACGAAATCGGAGCTATCCTGATGATAGATATGGCACACCCTGCCGGACTTATTGCCGCCGGCGAGCTTGAAAATCCCGTAAAGTACGCCCATATCGTTACCTCGACTACTCACAAGACCCTGCGCGGACCGCGCGGCGGACTTATCCTGATGGGCAAGGACTTCCCCAATCCGTGGGGTCTGACCACACCCAAGGGTGAAATCAAGATGATGTCGTCTCTGCTCAACAGTGCCGTATTCCCCGGAGCTCAGGGCGGTCCGCTCGAACATGTAATCGCAGCAAAAGCAGTAGCATTCGGCGAAGCTCTTACTCCCGAGTTCAAGACTTGGGCAAAACAGGTGCGCGTAAATGCCAAGGCTATGGCTGACGCCCTCATTAACCGCGGTTACAAAGTAATTTCCGGTGGCACTGACAATCACTGCATCCTCGTTGACCTCCGCACCAAGTTCCCCGAACTGACCGGCAAGGTTGCTGAGAAAGTGCTTGTTCAGGCAGACATCACCGCCAACAAGAACATGGTGCCCTTTGATTCCCGCTCACCCTTCCAGACCTCTGGCATCCGCCTCGGCACCGCCGCCATCACCACGCGCGGACTCAAGGAGGACCAGATGGAGACCATTGTTGACTTCATTGACCGTGTTCTCTCCAATCCCGAAAATGAGGCTGAGATTGCTGCAGTTCGCTCCGAAGTGAACGCGCTGATGGCAAACTACCCCATTTTCGCATAACAGATTTCTCGTTTTTACGGTAATGGATGCCATAATTGAACTACTTCAGCAGCCTTGGCTTTACGCCATTCTGTCGGTCACCTATGTGCTGTCCATCATCACCGTTATCCTTGTAATTCTCGGTGAGAACCGCAACCCGGTCAAGTCATTGGCTTGGGTTACGGTTCTCATCCTGCTTCCTGCCGTAGGGCTGATTCTCTACATATTCTTCGGGCGCAACATCAAGAACAAACGAATGATATCGAGGCGCAATAAGCGCAGGTTGCTGCGCATCAGCGCGCCGCGCCATCGCCATCCGTCAAATCTCGCGCCTAAATATCAGGATCTTGTCAGGCTTACGCGCTCACTGACCGGCTCGGCATATCTGCCGGGCAATGAGGTTGAGGTATTTTCTACCGGCACGGCTAAATTCTCGTCGCTGAAGCGCGACCTGCAGAATGCCACTAAATTCATCAATCTTCAGTATTACATTTTTGAAGATGATGAACTTGGACGCGAAATAGCATCTATATTAATTGAACGCGCGCGCGCGGGAGTCAAAGTCCGCGTAATTTATGACCATGTAGGCTCATTTCACGTCAGTTCCCATTTTTTCAAGAAACTACGCGCCGCCGGTGTAGAAGCATATCCCTTCTTCAAGGTTACATTTATCCCGTTTGCGTCACGCGTAAACTGGCGAAACCACCGCAAAATAGTCATTATCGACGGCGAAATCGGCTACATTGGCGGCATGAACATTGCAAACCGCTACCTTGACGGCGGAAAATTCCCGCTGTGGCGCGACTGCCACCTTCGCATACAGGGTCCGGCGGTCGGCACCCTCCAATACTCCTTCGCGCTTGACTGGGCATTCATGTGCAACAGCATTCTCGACGATGAATGTACGCGCCAGCCCATGGGCACGGTTGGCATCCAGTCCATAACCGGCGGTCCAATGAACCAATGGAACAATATTGCCTACGTATTCATGCGTGCAATTCTCAACGCGCGCAAACGCATTTTCCTGCAGACTCCTTATTTTCTACCCCCCGAGACACTGCTCAAAGCACTCCAGAATGCAGCCTTGGCGGGTATAGATGTACGTATCATGATTCCGCGCCATAGCGACTCATGGATGCTAAGCTACTCTTCGCGCAGCTACATAACCGAATGTCTCCGAGCCGGCATAAAAATCTATTTCTTCGAACCGGGGATGCTCCACTCCAAAATGCTGATTATTGACGATGAACTGGCATCAGTAGGCTCTACAAATTTCGATTTCCGCTCATTTGAACACAATTTCGAAGCAAATCTGATACTTTATTCGCCTGAACTCAACGAAAAACTGCGCAACGTATTCCTGACGGACCAGTCACACTCCGCCCGCATATATGCCGAAACATGGCGAAAGCGACCGCGCATCCATATGGTTCTGGAATCTGTTGTGCGCCTTCTTGCCCCAATCCTGTAATCCCCACTTACTTGCTCACCAGAATTTCCCGCTTTAACGGGTCAGTGGGAAAGGAGCCCTTTTTCAGTCATTAGGTCAATAATGTACGTGGCGTCTTCGTTGGCTTGCGCGGCGTCAATATCGTAGTGAGCAACGAGAAGGTTGGCGGCGTCGGCTACCTCAAAGTCTTTTCCTTTGAGTGCCTCCCAGAGCATGGCTGCCGATGCGTTCAGAGTGATTATTTTGCCAAAGCTGTCAGAGTTGTTTCCTTCAGCCAATATGATGTTCTGCCCCATTACGGTGCGCAGTGTGAATCCTTTTTTTATTCTCATTTTATATATAATATTTAAAAATTATTCGATTAAATCTGTAGGGCTACACCACGGTGCAGCCTTCACGCCCTTAAGGCACGTCAGGGCGGCGTCAGCATCAGGGCGACAGTACATTTCGCAGCATGCCACACTCATTGCCAGCCGCTCAACAGTCTTATGGCGCACTTCCTTGAGCCTATCGCTCATAAACGGCAGATAAAACACCGAGGCTGTAAGCGATGCGTACGCTTTGAGCGGGGGAAGCCTATGTAATTCGTTATTTTCACCACGGACCAAGCGCACAAACGCTCCGACCGGGGCTGATTCGTTGCGATAACAGTGCGTTTTGCCACTCCATGGCGACCCGTAGGCAATCGCGTCACCGGTATCAGCAAAGCGTATTATAGGGTGATCATCGTTAAGCCTAACTGCGCCGCTGATATTTTTGACCCACAGACGTACATGTGTACTCTTGCCAGTGCCGCTTTTGCCCTGAAAAAGGTATGCCATACCTTCATGAGTAACCGCTGATGAGTGGATAAGCAGTGTACCGTTGCCACTGGTGGCGAGCATGAATGCAATCATGATGGCGTGGGTAAGGAAGTAAGAATCATTACTATCGCCATCTGGACCGATTACTATGTAGGCATGGTTAAGCTCCGGAGGCATTTTCATCCATATACGTGGTGTAAGTTCCTCGGTGTGCTTGAACTCGATTACAAGGCTGCCATCCGAAAGCTGCGAGGCACACGATGAAATGATGCCTATGCCATCGTGCTCAGGCTCATAAATCCTCACACCGTCATGTTCCGGCAGTTTCCCGCTTTCTATGTCAATTTCCAATACCGGTCTTTCATCTGACATAGTAGCAAATGGTCTGAAATGGGACTCAATATTCTTCCAAGCCGTTAGCGTGTCATCTATTGATACACTAAAACAATTTCGGGCAACTATATATTGCTGTTTCATCTATTTGGCTTAAAAACTGACAATAAACGAACACGTAGGCCGCGCGCATGGGCACGTAATAGATAGTAACAACGTCTAACGGGCCATATTGCCCTCCATATGTGTGAGTATCTGAGATATGCCGCATCCGTTACTGTAAACTTTCTTGCAGGGATGGCATGCCAAGGGCGAAATCCGCTGATACGATGAATTTCCGCAACCCGACCGATAATATCCTCCCGGCGTACTGTCTCACATCCAAGGCAGTTGTCACCCCGGGTAATGTATATACGCTGACCAACATCCTCCTTGATTTCCACTAACCGATGAATGACACTACAATCGCCCAGCGGACTCTGAAACATTAATAAGTCACCAACCGTCGGTTCGCTCTCAAGCGGAACAACGGCGACATAATGCTCGCCGCCCCATATCAGAGGGCGCATGCTTGTGCCATAGGTCTTTGACAGCGCAAATCCATTCCGCTTAATCTGCGAACGATGTGAGGCTACGTAGTCCATATACAAAAAACGCTGGCTAATGTTAGTCAGCGTCCTAATTTCGTTGGATAAGGTTAATCAATTTCACCCTCTTCAAGTTCATTTTCATCACGACCGGAGTCGGCTGTGCGGCTGTCAAGGAATGAACCTTCAAGAGCGAGTTCCAATTCTTCCAAATCAGGCTTTTCGTATTTCATAATATCTTATCGTTTTGTTTGTTTTAAATTTGGGAGCAAAGTTACGACAATTTTTCCATACAACAAAATAATTTCCCGAAAAGTTTCCAAAGTTTCCGCTTTATAGGTTAATAGTATATTACGAAAGTAAATACTGATAAGTGGGTATCCGTAAACGTTGCCTATCTTCTTTTGTAACAGTTCTTAGTCCAATCGTACAATTAGACACTTGTGAAACATCCCCACAAATTTTGGATGATGCAGAGCCTGTGAATGCTGGTCTGTTAGTGGATGCTTTCATTTTAAGTATCTGTTTGTTCGCAAAGTTACAAAAATTTCCTGATACAACAACATAATTTCCAGAAAAGTTTCGCGTCTATGCTTGGGTGCGGCATGCGTCCTCGCATGCCTGTAACTAACTGAGCGGAAAAGAAATTACCGGCATGCGAGGACACATGCCGCCCCCGAGCAATGTCTCACTATTTCGGGAGCGAAGGCAAAAAAAGGATGCGTCCCGGAGGGGACGCATCCTTTTGGGGAATCGATGTTGGGGGAATTACTTAACCAGAACCTTCTTGCCAAGGACGATGTAGATGCCGCCTTTGACATTAACGGTGGTGGTGCCTTCGGTAACGTTGGCTGTAGCTACGGTCTTACCGTCGATAGCGTAAACGGGAACCTGACCGTGGTCAGCCTCAGAGGTGATGGTGATGACGCCCTGACCGCCAACGACGGTGAGCGAAGAATCCTCAGCCTTCACGCCATTGATTGCGGTTTCAACTTCCTCGGTGATGTCCTCGCCATCTCTGTTAAGGATAGCGATGCGGCGGTCTGCCGGTGCGCCAGCGAAAGGTTTAAGTGTACTATGGATAACAGCACGGAAAGAAGGAATTGTTACATTGTTTGCAGCCTTAAATGTACCGCTGGACATTGCATATACCTTATAGTTGCTTGTCTCAGGATCGCCAAATGCATCTCTCGTAGCTTCTCTAAAGGTACCAAAAATCTTACTGCCGTCGTTGGCGAGACTTGCCTGTTCTACAATCTGTCCTGCCGGAGTGGGCTGAAGGGTAATTCCACTCATGTTTTCAAGCTTGAAGGAATTCTTTGCTACAATCATAAGAGGAGTGTTTGCTGCGATTGTGCCGACATCTTCCTTAAAGAAGAACTTGCTTTCGCTTTCCTTATAATATGTGCAAAGATATTCAATACCGCTGTTTTTGTCAACATCCATTGCAAAAGGCAGACATGCAACATTCTTGTCTTGGTTAAACTGGCGATTATAAGTCAGTTTCTCAGCATAGATTTCCTTAGGGCTGTAGAATGCCTGCCTGTCTTGGATAATGATTTTAGAGGAATAGTTCTTAGTGCCATCATTGTAGAATACATTGGTGAGGTCAAGCTTGTCGGCAGATTCAACTAATGTGTTGGTTTCTGCAATTTCGATAGTGCCATTTTCAGTAACGAAATCATTTCCGCTTACCTGTGCAAAGTGAGGAACTATATCCTCAGGAGATGTATAAACGGTGATGCTGTAAACCTTTGAGGCTTCAGTCAAATCTACGATTGAACCTTCGTTAGCGAAGTCAATACCATACGTTGCACGGGCTGCGTAGCCAAGCTGACCGATACTACTGCACTCAGTACGAGTGTTACCATCAGCGGCAACAAATACACCGGTTTCACCATCCCAATTGGCAAAACTATTGCGGAGGCCGCTTGAGGCTGCAGCGAGTTTACCATTGACAGCAACGTTAACAAGGCTACCGGTGAGGGTGGTAAAGAGATTGCCAGTGCCAGTATAATTAATTATACACGGTTTTCCATTCTTGTTACCAGTAATTACACCACTATAACTGCTGATTGTTTCATCAGTGGTAATGTCATCAGTAAGAATTACATTTTGGTAGGGAACGAGAGCTCCTTCTTTTGATTCTTCTTTGGCTTGATCGTATTCGAGTTTTGCGGCATCGTATTCAATTTTTGCATCAGATACCTGCTGATCATATATCGTCTTACGTGAATCCCAATACTGGTAGTCACTCAAGAGACGTTCAATTTCTGTAAGACCATCCTCTCCTTTAGTCACGTTAATTGCATCGATAGATTCCTGTATCTCTTCTAATTCGCCCTCGACCTTCTCAATGGCAGAATCATTTACACCTAATTTATAAGCATCATTATTTGTAAGTGTACTTATGCTTTGTGTAACATTAGTCATGAGATCAGTATTCATGACCTCCTCATTATTGTTCGGAGCAGTAAAGCCAATGCAACCATTCGTTGTTGCAGTATAATTATATTGACCGTCAGAATCTGTGCCAAGATAGATATAGAATTTGGCTAATTTAATAGCAGCATTACTGCTACTCTTGGGTGCCAAAAGAAATTGAAATAATTGAGTTTCTGTGGCTCGTGTCCATTCCTCAGATGAGGGCGTTTCAGTTGACTCATCAACAAAATATAGAAAGAAATTGTATGACGAAGTCAAACCCTGTTTCATAGTCTTGTAATATACATATCCTTTGGTAGTGTATGCAGATTCACCATCCCAGTTATCAACCATATCATTCCATGCATTAGCAAAACTATTTAACGCAGTATTCACGCTGTCAAGCCATTGTACAAGTACCTTTTTGTTTCCATTGACTAGACTGATATACTCATTGGACTTTTTCTGCAGAGTTCCTTGCAAGCCATTGAGTTCGCCGTTTTTATCTTCATAAGCTTTTTTTGCAGCCGGAAGCTTACTTGCTGTTATCTTCTGGCGTGACTGGGCATTAGTATATGCGGTATCGGCTGTTTGCCATCTTGCAGCGATAGCCTCATCAATAGCACCAGAGGGCGGATTTTTGAGAGCATTGACAAAATCAGACCAAGAGATTGGTGTTTTGTCAGCGTCGTTCAAAGTCACAACTTTTTTCTCTGTTTCTTGGGCGTACACAGACACGCCGGCTGCGAGAAGCAACGCAGAAAGTGTGATTTTTAGTGATTTTTTGATAATCATAGTTTATTAAGTTATAGTTATTTAATTGTTTTTCTTGTTTTTAAGTGTATATAGTGATACAAATTATTGCGCAAAGATACAACATTTCCCCCACTCCACAAAATTTTCCCCCAAAAATTTCAAACCCTCCCCCCCAGAAGCCGGTGGAGAGGCGGTTTCCAAACCGCCGACCTGTCGCGCGAATAGAGATATTACCGGCACGCGAGACGCATGCCGCTCCCAAGCATATTGGATTATAATTTGGAATAATCCCAAATTGTTCCTACCGGAATGATTTTCTTTGCGGCTAATTGTTTTGCCTGTCGAGAGCTGGGCGTTACTCTCAAAGCCGTTTTTCCTGATGATACCCAGTAGAATTTTCTGTTTACGGGTGGCAAAGAAAGCAGGTCTGCGTTTATAGTCGCAAGCCATTGACGTAAACCGTTCACTTTGTTTATAACGGTGGGTATTTCAGATGTGGATGCCGGATGAATTTCAATGAAGAAAACTTCACCATTATAATCAATAGCATAGTCCCACCGGTTACTATCGGGCATATCTTGTTTAGCCGCACTATCCAAAGCTAAAGAGCCTTTGATCAAAAACGTGTCAGGGACCTTAATATGACGTCTGTCGGGCGCGATGACAGCACCTAACCCGGAAGAATAATAATTTCTGAGTTTGTGATGTCCTGCAGACATTGAGGATAAGGTTTTGCCTTCAGCGTCCATCTTTAAGAGATATGGTTTGAAACTACATCATTTACTTTACTTGAAAATGCGGAAATTCCACCCCATTCCGACAATATAGTATTATCGGAATATACATCCAGAGAACTAATATCGTGTGTTGTTACCTTGGTTCCTTCGCTTTCTCGCGAGAAATAATATGTCTTAATGGATTTTGAGATAAATCCATAAAGCATTTTGCCTACGGAGGAGTCGGATGATACATCAAATAATTCACATACGGCCTTATGGAAGTTGTCACAATTGCCTTTTAGGGTATTAAATGCCCACGCAAACTCCAGCATTATTGATGAATGGGTTGATACAACGACTTTATATCCACTCTGAACCAAATCACATATCTGTAAGAGTACGCTCAAAATAGCTTTGGGATGTAATCCCATTTCGGGTTCTTCTATTATTACCGTCTTGTATTTTTCTTTCTTAACAATCCGGGATGCTGGACCGGAAAGGCAATAAAATGCAAGAAGCAGGGGCATAAATTCTTTTTGACCGGCACTCCAAGCCATAAACGGTATATTCATGCCGTCGATGTCAAGCTGTAATTTCTTCTGACCTGAGACCTCAGATAATATAACTTTACCGGTATGAAATATAGACTCATCAAAAGATTTGCGTAGAATATTTTTGAGTCTTTCTGTCAATGGAAACACTTTGGTTTTATTACCGAGTCCAAATTGCACAAAGGCACGAAGGGTTTCAGTAAATTCCCTTAGCACATATGGTGTGGTGAATGTGAAATCGCTAAAAAACTTAGGGAAGCCATCACCCATACAAACTATGCGCTGTGCGGGGATATAGAATACAGAACTCTCCTTGCCGGATGAAGCTTTGGCAAGGGTGTTAATGGTCAATGATTTGTTATCTAATGCAATTTTGGTGTCGTTTTTCCATATGTTTTCCATCCCCTCTCCAAAATACATATTCAAGATTCTTTTTGCATTATGACCTATTATATAGTTGTATCGATCAAGAGTTTCGATTATACTATCTCTGTCTTCAATAAGTTTGAGAGCCTCTAATGTAATACTTTTACCTGTTGCTTGAGGACCGACAAAGAAAGTTAAATCACCAAATGTAATATCGACATCGGCAATAGGTCCAAGATTATGTATTTTAAGGTCATGCATATTAAGGGATTTATTTATACCGCAAAATTAAGAATAAATTTATTATTCTGCAAACTTAATGTTTTAAAGGAATACTATATTTCCAAGGGGTGGAATTAGTGGATTTCGAGGAGGGTATCGCAGTGGGGGGCGATGGCGGAGCGATGGTGGGCGATGATGATGATTGTGGCGGTTGGGCAGCTATCGGAGAGCCGCTGCATGAGGGTGGCGGCGGTTTCGGCGTCGAGGGCACTGTTGAACTCATCGAGGAGCAGGATGGAGCCGGGGCGAAGCAGGGCGCGGGCAATGGCTATGCGCTGCGCCTGACCTTCGCTGAGACCACCGCCCGCTTCATCGCAGGAGGTTTCGAGACCTAAGGGAAGGTCGAATACGAAATCGGCAGCGGCGATATGGAGTACTTGGGCAAGCCGGGCGTCCGTAGCTCCGGGAGCGGCAAGGAGCAAGTTGCTGCGTATTGTGCCATGGAGCAGCGAGTTGCCCTGCGGAACATATACGAAGTTACAGAGGGTAGATGAGGATACATTGCGGCTATGTCCGTCGCCATAGATTTCTATGCTCCCGGAGTCTGGTTTGAGAAGTCCGAGCAGCAGCTTTATGAGTGTGGTTTTTCCCACACCGGTAGAGCCTACAATCATTGTACGGCTGCCGGGTTTGAAGTCGTGGCTGAACAAGGAAAGGACGTCAGTACCCTCTGATTCATATCGGAATGAGAGATTTTCAACGCGTATTCCCGCACTTGGCAATGGCTGACATTCAGCGTCCTCGCCTTTCTCCATAGGCAAGCTGACGTCGATTTCCCGGAGGCGATCAATCGCTACCGACGTGGATACAAACGAAGGAAGATAGCCTGTAATGCCGGCAATGGGGTGCTGGATGCGGTTAACGAGCTGAATAAAGGCGGTCATGGTTCCGAAGGTGATGACTCCGGCTTTCAAGCTGAAAATACTCCACCCAAAGGCGGTCAGATAGCCTATGATGAACCCAAGACGGGTCATTGAGCCGTTGGTAGCAATCAGTCGGGTCTGCTCCTTATTTAACGTATTAAGCCTTTGCTGAATAGAGCCGAGGCGACGGTCCATCTCGTCGGTACATTCAAGCGATTTGAGGACCATACGATGTTTGAGACCTTCTTGTATGGATACGTGCATGTCGCTCTCGTTTTCGCGTATTTCAGTCGTTAGACGACGGTGACGCTTGAAATACATTTTGCCTGCCAAGAGGCAAACGGGCATGACGATTACCGGAGCGAGCGCAAGGTAGGGATTAAGCCATGCAAGGAAGGCGAACGACGCCGCAAGCTGCACAAAAAGCACCACCATTGCGGGAAACTGGACAAGCGCGAAGGAGGAAACCGTCCGGACGTCGAGGGTCAGACGGTTGAGCATGTCGCCGCTATGAAATCCCTGCTGTCCGTTGACAAGAGGCATAGCCATCAATACATTGAACAACCGGCGGTTAACGCGATTGTTCATAAGCAACACAGCGCGCGAATCAATGTATTTCACACACTGTGACAGGAGCAAATCGGTCAACATGCATGCCACCATCAGCGCGAACCATATCTCCAACGAGCCGGAGGAGTCGGCAGCTCTTCCCGTGGCACAATCGATAGCGGTTTTGCTCAGCCAGATGAACGCAAGCATGACGCCAACCTTCATGACGCCTAAAAGTGTGCGTAGCAGTACGCTCAGGTGTGAGCCATCCGTAATATGCCAAAGGTACTTAATATATGGAGCGATGCGTTTCACGCTGTTGATGTATCAGTCTAATTGTTGTTTTCGTGTCTTGACCGTTTAGTAAAGGCTATTGTCCCAGAAAAAAGGCGATTAAAGTAAAGAAATGTGGCTTCAACGGGAATCAGGGAAAAAAGAGCACAAAAATATCCGGTAATGTTGCGCACCTTGCCTAATCCGAGCCTGAGTCCGTGACCATATTTCTTAGTTCGCACATGAGCCTCGGAATAGTAGCCAAAGTTGCCGCCGGCAAGGATTTCAGCCAATACTTTTTCTGATTTCCGGGCATATGTCGGGTCATATAGCGGAATCTTATCTGCCGATATACCAAGATGGTTGACAGCAATACAGGCAAAGAGCTTCCACCCTTTGGTCATGCCGAAACGGTTGAGGTTTTCTTTGAGCCTTTCGGAGTCAATATCCTGAGCATGAGTGTGAAAAATCATTGCCCAATCACATAGTTGGCGCAATCCAATTCCTCCCATAATAAAATGACGCCACGCATGGTAAAAAATGAATATCGCGTCGAAATCATATGAAGGCAGCGTCACGGCGGTATTGCCGATGGTCAAAGTCCGGCGTTTAGGCGAGTGTTCAAGTTCCTCGACAACCCACCTTTGGAACCTCCCGCTGCGGACAGGCGAATAAACCCTTGAGGCAAGACGGTGGAGCTCGATAGGTATGTCGCCCATAAAGAAATCGAAATGTTGCTCGCTCTCGCTGCAGGTGCTCTTATCGGTAACAATATTTTTCAGGCATAAATCTACCGCCTTATTATATATGGTCTTACCGACATAAAAATCGATGTCGCCGCATTGTCTCATTTGCGGCATACGGTAATATCGCGCCACACCCTGCCCCTTCAGCAGAACGCCGGAAATACCATATTGATTGAAAAACTCCACCAATCGGGCTGCGGTCTTATCCAAAATAAGGTTTGTCTGGATAAGCCCCAGCGCAAACTTGCTCATCTTGGCTAAAATCGGAGCAGACGGGCGCAGTCTTTCAGGCAAAAGCTGAACAGAGTCAATGATAATACCTAAGACAACGTGCTTCTGAGCCAATTTTACAATGGCGTTCCAGTCGATACTCTCGGGCAACTCGGACTCCGGGATAGGAGTTCCGAACATACCGGACCTCAACAAAGCAAAAAATATTTTGACCGTATTTTTCACGACGCAAAGTTACTAACTTTTTCCCATCTCTACAACGCCGATAGCGTTGTTTTAAGAAAAAACTTGGATATTCAAATGCAGACTCGCATAGAAACGGCAAAAAAGTTGGCTTGATTAATAGCGAGTTAGTATTTTTTTTAAAAAAAATTGCAAAAAAATTTGGTGGGTAAGCAAAAAGTGACTAACTTTGCATCGCTTTTAAGGCACAGCGGGGTGTAGCTCAGCCCGGTTAGAGTACGCGTCTGGGGGGCGTGTGGTCGCAAGTTCGAATCTTGTCACCCCGACTGAAGAGATAGCGCGCTGATTATCAATGATAGTCAGCGCGTTATCCTTTTTTTTCAAAGAGATTTTCGCTTTAAAATGAACGTTCGGACCTGTGAAGTTGCCTGAACTTTAGTAAGCATTATTAAAGCCAGAGGCACCCCTAAGTATTTGAGCATCAAAAGAAGGGTCGATTCCATTTGCTGGAGTCGACCCTTGTTGGCTATCGGATAGTGATGGTTATTTTACGAGGACTTTGCGACCGTTGATGATGTTGAGACCTTTGACGGGATGGCTTACCTTAACACCGGTGATGGTGTAGATTGTGGTGGCGGTGGTAGCTGTGATTTCGGCAATGCCGTCAACTTCTTCAATGGTGTAGGTGAAGGTGAGGTCTGAGCCAGATATGCCGTTGAGGGTGTAGAGCGCGCCGGGAACGGTCAAGGTATATTCGCCGGGGGCGGTTACAGCTTCAAACGAGATGGTCATGACGTTGTCGGTCATCTTGACGTCGGTAGCATAGTGTTCAACAGCGTTGTCAATGGTGAGGTTGGGAGCGACAGCTTCAGTGACTTCGTCTACAACTGCTGCGACAACGGGAGTTGCGGAGCCTTCGGGGGTACCGAATGTGATGGCGATATCCTTGATTTCGGTGAGAACAGAACCGGTTGCGGGATTAGCTTCGTAGATAAATTCAGGTGCTACGGGCTCGTAAGTTACGTTGTGCTGGATTCCGCGGTTGTAGGTCAGACCGTCAAGTACAAGAGTGTAAGGCGGAATGATGAACGCGTAGGTATGACCGGGAATGAGTTCCTCAGGCTTTGCAAGACCGACATTAACGGTATTGCCAGTGAAAGCAACGGTTGCGGCAACATTTGCGTTAGCGGTGACGTCCTTAATTGAAATCCAGTCTGCAACACTAACAAGAACTTCGTTAAATCCGGGGAATGAGAATTCAACACCGGTGAGCTCGGTAACGGTTGCCTCAGCGGGAGTGAATGCGGGATCTACGGTCACTATTTCGTACTCATAAGAGAGATCGATACCGGGCAGACCGTCAACGGTATATGCGGTGGCGGGAATAACGAGGGTAACCTTGCCGCCGAGTTGACCCGCTACGTTCATGGGGAAAGAAATGCAGTCTTCCTTAGCTTCTACGTCTTTTGCGTCAACATAAGAGTAGATTACTTTACCCTCGGCATCAAGCAGTTTTGCGGCTTTGGCTTCTTCTGTTGCAACGTAAGCAACACTTTGTGCGTCCTTGAAAGTTACCTCAACTTGGTTGAGATCAAACACCTTGCCGGGAACGGGATATACGTCAGAAACAACGGGAACGGGTTTTTCGGTAACGGTATAAGTCTGGGTGATTTCCTTAGTCTGTTCCTTGCCGTTGATTTTGAGTGTACCGGCAGGAATGGTAACGGTGTATTCGCCACCTACGACAATCGGCTCGTTGAGGGTTACGAAGAATTGCTGACCGTCAAGTTCAGTAGAAACGCGGAAAGATTCTTCGTCAGCGTTCTTGACAGTGGTATTGTAACCGACTTCCTCCATAGTTGTTGCATTGGGGAAACGGAAAACCACCTCATCTAGAGTTTCGAGAGCTTCCTTTCCGGTCGGAGCCACAACATATTCAAACGGGTCCTTCTCCTCAACGTCCTGAATTGAGGGGTCTATTGTATAGTTCAGCATGATAAATCCCGTAAAAATGTTACCATCAACGGTAAGAGATCCGGGTTCGAAAGTAAATGTGTAATCCTTTACTTTTGTTGTTGTCAGCGGGGGATTGAGAGTAAAAGTAACTGTATTACCGACTGATTCCCAAGTGATATCATCTGAATACCAATCATAGGTAACCGGGGAAAAAAGACCGGGTTCCTTAGAACAAGTAACCTCGGATGCATCCGGGAAAGTGATTACTACCTGCTTCAGTGACTTGAGTTTGGAATTAGTTGCAGGCTCAGCGGTCCATGTCTGTGCCGACATAGTTGATGCGCCACATAAAAGCGCGGCTGCAAGCATCAATTTTGAGTAAAGCTTTTTCATAAGCATAACCGTTTTAAGTGAAAAAATATAAATTGAAAATCTTTAAATGTAAATTATTGTACTGCCGTTGCATAAGAGAGGTTGAGCAGGCTTGAATAGCGCAAAGGTATGAATATTTTTGGAATTTCCAATAAAAAAAGAATTTTTTTCGTAAATTAGCGGTCAAAATATCACGAAAAATGACTGTACTCGAATCAATCAATGCCTCTAAAGGTCCGATTTTCTCGTTTGAGATATTGCCTCCGCTGAAAGGAAACAACATTCAGCGTGTTTTTAACGTAATTGACAAATTACGTGAATTCGACCCTAAATATATAAATATTACCTCACATCATAGCGAAGCAATATATGTTCCCCAACCTGACGGAAGCCATAAGCGTGTAATTACCCGCAAACGTCCCGGCACAGTTGCTATCGCTGCCGCAATTCAGCAGAAATATGGAATTGCTGCCGTTCCTCATATTATATGTAAAGGTTTTTCCAAAGAGGAAACGGAATATGCACTGATTGATCTTAACTTTCTCGGCATAGAGAATCTATTACTATTGCGTGGCGATTCGAAAAGCGTTGACACTGCAAATCAGGACCCGGTTCTCTACAATCAATTCGCCACAGACCTTCAGCAGCAGGTAAACGACTTCAACCGCGGAATTGCACTCGACGGAACGCAACTTGTCGGTATCGACACCCCGTTCAGCTACGGAATGGCGTGCTATCCGGAAAAACACGAAGAAGCTCCAAATATGGAGTGGGAATTGCAGATAGCTCGCAAAAAAGTTGAAAACGGCGCGCAATATTTGGTAACCCAGATGTTTTTCGACAATCAAAAGTATTATGATTTTGTTGACGCTTGTCGACGCGAAGGAATAAACGTACCCATCATCCCGGGTTTGAAACCGATTGTGGTAAAAAATCAACTGACGGTATTGCCTCGCGTCTTTAAATGTGATATTCCCGAGGCATTTGCTGCCGAACTGCGCAAAGCCAACACCGATGCGGAAGTGGTTGAAATAGGAATAGAATGGTGTACCGCTCAGGCAAAAGACCTCATTGCTCATGGTGTTCCGGGGCTACATTTCTACACTTTGATGGCATCTGAAAGCGTCCGACGTATCGCAAAAGAGATTTTCTAATGGATTTCAGCAAAAAAGTCCTTGTTTTGGACGGAGCCATGGGCACGATGATTCAACGCCTTGGGCTCAGAGAATCAGACTTCCGCGGCAAAGAATTTGCAGACTGGAACTGCGAGTTAAAAGGATGTAACGACCTTCTGTGTCTTACATACCCTGAAGCAATCGAAAAGATTCACCGCGCCTATATTGAGGCTGGAGCGGACATCATAGAGACAAATACCTTCAATTCAAACGCAATTTCCTTAGCCGACTACGGACTTGCCGATAAAGCGAGAGAAATTGCGCGTGCCGGCGCGCAGGTTGCACGTCGGGCTGCTGAGGGCACACCTACACTTGTATGCGGTTCAATGGGTCCGACCAACATTTCACTTTCGTTGGGCGGCGAAATTGATTTTGACCGTGTTGCCCAAGCATATTCCGAACAGGCAGCGGGTCTGATTGAAGGTGGCGTGGATTTACTCATGATTGAGACCGCGTTTGACACCCTGAACGCCAAAGCGGCGATTGCGGGAATAGAAATGGCGCGCAAAGAGACCGGCATGGAAATTCCACTGATGATTTCGGCTACTTTGACGGAATCAGGGCGTCTTCTCTCCGGACAGACCTTGCGCGCATTTGTCAATTCCGTCATGCATGCTCGCCCTATATCCATAGGATTGAACTGCGGTTTCGGTGCGGATGGAATGGTTGATTATCTCCGCGAGCTGCAAAACGTTCCCTGTGCGGTAAGTTGCCACCCCAATGCCGGACTTCCGGATGAGCTCGGTCAATATGTCGAGACGCCGGAGACCATGGAGGGAAAAATCGACCGGATTTTAAAGGAAAGACTTGTCAACATTATTGGCGGTTGCTGTGGAACAACACCGGAACATATCCGCCGGATTGCCGAAAAAGCACACTCAGCCAAACCGCGAATAATTCCGGAAACAGACAATAAACTCCACCTTTCCGGATTGGAAGCACTTGATGTCGCTCCTGATGATTTCCTCAAAGTAGGCGAACGGTGTAACGTTGCCGGCAGCCGTAAATTCCTCAACCTTATAAACGAAGGGAACTTTACCGAAGCACTTGAAATAGCAGCCTCGCAGGTTCGCGCGGGCGCGCGCGTGCTTGATATAAATATGGATGACGGAATGCTCGATGCGCCTGAAGCTATGGCACGCTTTGTTTCAATGCTTGCTGTTGACCCTCAGACCGCCTCGGTGCCGCTAATGATTGACTCCAGTGACTTTGAAGTGATTACACGCGCCCTGAAGCTGCTGCAAGGCAGGTCTATTGTCAACTCCATCAGCCTCAAAGAGGGCGAAGAGGTCTTTTTAGAGCACGCCCGTACCATTCATAGTCTCGGAGCTGCCGTCGTGGTCATGGCTTTCGATGAGCGAGGTCAGGCTGACACATTTGAGCGACGTATTGAGATTTGCAGCCGTTCATACCGCCTGCTGACCGAAAAGGTTGGTTTTGCCGGCAATGAGATAGTCTTTGACCCCAACGTACTTGCGGTTGCCACCGGCATTACCGAACACGATAAATACGCTCTTTATTTCCTGCGCGCAACGCAGTGGATTACAGAAAATCTTCCCGGCGCGCGCGTTAGCGGTGGAGTGAGCAACCTTTCATTCTCATTTCGTGGAAACAACCCGCTGCGAAAGGCTATGCACGCCTTATTTATTGATCACGGGCGGAAACACGGACTCGGAATGGCAATAATGAATCCGACGGCACCGATTGCGCCGACTGCCGATATGGACGGCAAGCTGCTCGAAGCCATTGATGACGTATTATTGTGCCGCCGCCCAGACGCAACGGAAAGACTGACCGCACTTGCTACCCAAACTGCGTCAAATACCCCTAAAACAGCATCTTCAACACCCCAAAAGACGGAAAAAGAAAAAGTGACGCTTGGTCAACTCCTCATTACAGGGCGAGACGAAGGTCTGGAGCCACTTTTAGATAAAGCTGTCGCGGCAAAAGGTTCAGCCATGTCGGTAATCAACGGAGAGCTGATGGACGCCATGAACCGCATAGGCGAACTTTTCGGTGAAGGCAAAATGTTTCTGCCACAAGTTGTGCGTGCGGCAGCCGTGATGCGTAAAGCTGTTGAGCATCTGACCCCTCTTATTGAAGCGGAAGGCACTGCGTCTGACGGCACTGACTCACAGCCCACCATGGTACTTGCCACTGTCAAAGGTGACGTCCATGACATAGGCAAGAACATTGTAGCGGTAGTTATGCGCTGCTCCGGTTTCCGCATCATTGACCTTGGGGTTATGGTTCCACCGGAGAAAATTGTGGAGACCGCCGTTAACGAACATGCCGACGCCATCGGGCTGAGCGGACTTATTACACCGTCACTGCGCGAAATGGCAAATGTAGCATCAATGCTTCAGGAACGTGGATTGAAAGTACCCCTTTTTGTAGGTGGTGCGACAACCTCACAGCTCCATACCGCTACGAAAATAGCTCCGCTTTATGACGGTACGGTGGTGCGCACAGCCGATGCCGCATCTCTGCCCGCTATCGCTAAACGTATATCTGACCCTGAAGTCATTGAGACAATAAAGTCCGAGCAGCATGAACTGCGACGTCAGCATAGCGAGAAAACCCCGCCGCTGACACTCGCTGAGGCGCGAAAAAACTCCGCTCCTGTCAGCGCACCTGCGCCTGCGCCACTGAAGCCGGGACGACATGAGTTCCACCCCACTATCGATGAACTTAAACCGCTCATTAACCGCCGTGCGCTGCTTGGCGAATGGCGGCTTGACCCGTCCGGACAATCGGAAGAGGCAAAGCGACTGCTCAATGACGCCGATGATGAGCTAAAACGCATGGATATTTTCGTTAATGCCGTCGTCAACATTGTTTCTGCAGCAAGAATTGCGCCGGAAACAATAAAGGTAGGTAACGAAAAACTCGAAATGCCCCGAAGCCTCCGCGCGAATACCGCATCGGGATTATGCCTCTCTTTGGCAGACTTTGTCGCACCGAAGGATGACCATATAGGAATCTTTGCCGTTTGTGTTAATTTTTCTGACGAAGGTGATGAATACCGTCGGCTACTGCGTCAGACAATCGGACATCGACTTGCCGAAGCTGCTACCGAATGGCTCAATCGAAAGGTTGACTCCGACCTCTGGGGCGCAGGGAAATCAATACGTCCGGCAGTTGGCTATTCCTCACTACCCGACCAGCAACTTATCTTCAAGCTTGACAACATTTTACCGCTCGGTCCGCTCGGCATCACACTGACTGAAAACGGCGCGATGCATCCCGGTTCCAGTACCTGCGGAATAATCATTTCCCACCCCAAAGCAAGATATTTTTAGAAACGACTGAACCAATCGGCTGTGTGTTTTGTTAAATTAGCAGATAAAACAAATTTTAACAATGTTTGCAAAATGAAAAAACACACATTACTCCCGATTATCGCCCTCGTTATGGGTGCAGGTTCAGCCGCAGCGCAGAACACAGTTATCACTGAGGAATCAGTTACAGTTGCCGAAGTTCCCTCATGTGACGTTAAGTACACCAATTCATGGCGTGACGGCTGGTTCGTTCAGCTCGGTGCCGGTGTCAACATCCCGATATCCGAAAGTTTCGACTATGACAATATTAAAGTCGGAGCACAGTATACTGCAGGATTCGGTCGTTGGTTCTCACCTTATTTCGGCTTCCGTTTCACAGGTGCATATGGCAATGTTGTGGAAACATTTTCCAATCGTGGAGTAATGCATTATCGTTCCGGTAGCATCTACGGCGACATCATGTGGGATATGTGTAATTCAATCGGCGGCGTTAATCTTAACCGTCCCGTTAGCGTAGTTCCCTTCGTTGGTATCGGTGGTACCTATAACTATCATTTTACAGGCTATACTGATGAAATGAACGTAATGACCGGTAGCCACGTTCGCGACAACCAGTGGACCGTTCCTGTAAGCGCAGGTCTTCAGCTCCGCTTCCGTCTCTGCCGCTATGTTGACTTCTTCCTTGAAGGTCGCGCCATCGTTTCCGGCGACAACAGCAACAACATTGTTCAAGGTCGTCCTATTGACCTCTCATTCCAAGGAACCGGCGGTCTCACATTCAACATTGGCGGAAAATCGTTTGAAACTTATGACCCCTGCGCATATAATGCCTATATCGCCGACCTTAACGGTCAGGTCAACGACCTCCGCGCTGAGCTCGCTGTAACAGCCGCATCGCTCGCCGAAGCCGAAAGCCAGCTCCCCTGCCCCGAAGTCACAACCGTAGTTACTGAGGTTGCAGCTCCCGCACCTGCTCCGCTCATGAGCACCGTTCGCTTCACCATCAACTCCGCAAAAGTATCACCCATGGAAATGGTCAACGTCTACAACGTAGCTGAATACATGAAGGCTAATCCTGACACCAAAGTTACCATCGTAGGTTATGCCGATAAGGATACCGGTACTGCAGACTATAACCTCAAGCTCTCTGAAAAGCGCGCACAGGCAGTTTATGATATCCTCGTAAACAACTACGGAATCAGTGCCGACCGTCTGACCAAGTCAGCTGAAGGCTCAGCCCAGCAGCCCTACGGCACCAACAACTGGAACCGCATCGTAATCTTCAACCAACAGTAACAATAAACGTCAGCAAATGTTAAACCCAAAGCGGTGTTGCCCTCCCCCGGCAACACCGCTTTTAATATTTGTCATAGGGGAAGTTGGGCGACGATGAAGTTGCTGCCGCCTACGAAGACGGTTTGGGTGGACGGCAAGGCGAGGGCAGCGGGAACCGAGTCGGCAATGCGTCCATCAAGTCCCACTTCACGCGCCATCTGACGCAAGATTTCTGGATCAAGCCCGCGGTTTCCCTCGGGACGCGTGAAGATATAGTCGGCATTGCGCGGCAAAAGGTGAAGAATCGCGCGGACATCCTTATCGGCAGCAAAGCCGATAATCATGGTGAGGTCAGGGATGGCTGAAAGCTCTTTGCCGAGATATTGCCATGCCCCGGGGTTATGACCGGTGTCGTAAATAAGCGTGCGACCGTCGGCAAGTCTGGTATGGGTCATGCGTCCGCGCAGTCCGGTGAGCGACATTACATTAGCAACTCCGTTTGCAATTGCCCGATACGGAATGTCAGGGAAGAGTTTCATCACCTCGAGGACGGTCGACATATTCTTAGGCTGAAAATCGCCGTCAAGTTCGCCATGTAGATCCACCTCGGGATAATCCCAACCTCCATTGGGTGATTTTACCGCTAACACAGGCGATGAAAAGTGAATTTCCGAGCCGTTTTCGCGCGCTTTTTCTTCAAAAACCGCACGAACTGCCGGGTCTGATACCTCTCCGATAACCACAGGCACTCCCGGTTTGATAATTCCCGCCTTTTCGGCGGCAATTTCCGCAGGGGTCGACCCTAACAGAGCGGTATGGTCAGGCGAAATATTGGTAATGACGCTGACTTCGGGAGTAATGATGTTGGTGCTGTCAAGTCTGCCGCCCAAACCGACCTCAATGATGGCGATATCGACCTTTTCGGCGTCAAACCATTCGAAAGCCATGGCAGTGGTCAACTCGAAGAACGAAGGCTGCAATCCAAGATTTGCCCCATGGTAACGGCGGATGAAGTCAACCACACGCTCACGCGAAATCATCTGCCCGTCAATGCGCATACGCTCGCGGAAATCAACCAGATGGGGCGACGTATAAAGCGCGGTTTTCAGCCCGGCAGACTGGAAAATCGCGGCAAGGGTTGACGCCGTTGAGCCTTTACCATTGGTTCCCGCCACATGGACAGTGCGCAGGCGTTTATGAGGCGAACCGAACGCATCACAAAGACGCGTTATGGTTTCGAGTCCCGGCTTATAAGCCGAAGCTCCGTCACGCTGAAAGACCGGCGTCTGCGTAAACAGCCAGTCGAGAGTCTGCTGGTAATCCATCAGAAAATAAAATATCCAATCAACCCCGCAGCACAAATTACCGCAATAGGATGGATTTTAAGCTTATACGTTGCAACAAAAGCACATGCACACAATACTACGCTCTTAAAAATGGAGCGGGTATCCGTTCCGAAGTTATCGCCGTTGCAAAGCAACAGAGCCGCCGAGGCAATAAGTCCGATGGTCACGGGACGCAATCCGGCAAAGATACCCTTGACTACCGCCGAGTCCTTATGGCGTTGAATAAGATGCGACGTATATAGCACCAAAAGATACGACGGGAGTACAACTGTCAGCGTACAAATCACCGAGCCAAGCAAACCCCACAAGGGCGATGCGAACGAGGGGTCGACCTCGCCGGGAGCTACATAGCCTATATACGTGGCGGAATTGATGCCGATAGGTCCGGGGGTCATCTGCGAAATGGCGACAATATCGGTAAACATTGTTGACGTTATCCATCCGTTGCCAACGATTTCGCGCTCAATGAGCGTCAGCATGGCATAACCACCGCCGAAACCGAAAAGCCCGATTTTAAGGTATGACCAGATAAGCTTCAGGTAAATCATTTCGTCGCCTCCTTTCTGCCGAATATGAACCAGCCGCCAAGACCGCCGAGAACAATGTAGAGAATAGGATTGCTGACCACGGGGAGTCCGCTCCATATCAGCAACGCGGAACCGATGGGTATCCATGCCTTTTTCCAGCCTATGCCAGCCGACTTCCAGTTAGTTACCAGCGGAGCGATAATCAGGGCGACAACAGCCGGACGGATTCCTAGGAACACCTTGCTTACCACCGGATTATTCTTGATAATATCTGGCGTCAGGAAGATAGCGATGGCAAGAATAATAAGAAACGACGGCAGAATAGTGCCCAACGCACTGACTATGGTACCTTTGGTTCCGGCAATCTTATCGCCGACAGCCACGGAAATATTCACGGCAAGAATACCGGGCATTGACTGCGCCACGGCAAGCTGGTCCATAAATTCATCTTTTTCAAGCCAATGATGCTTGTCGACGATTTCGCGCTGCATGATAGCAATCATAGCCCAGCCACCACCGAAAGTAAACGCGCCAATCTTGGCAAAGGTCAAGAAAAGCGACAAAAGCAAATTCTCTTTCTTTTCCATAATAAATTATTGATGCAAAGTTACGCATTTTCCCTCAAAATACATCGAAAAATCCAACTTTTTAGAGACCGGTATTGTTATAAGAATAAAATTTAGTTATTATGACGACTCACGTACAACAGATAAACAAAACCCACCGATTTGCCGACGGGTTACAACGATTTTTCAACTATATGGTCATGATTCTTTCCGCAATCATGATTGTTTGGATTTCTTTTGACACTTTTGAGAAAAAAGACCTGCTTCTGGACCATAAGTATATGACATTCCAGTTCTGGGTCTGCATAGTGTTCATTGCCGACTTTTTCGTTGAACTATTCTGCAGCCCGGACAAGAAACACACTTTCAAGAGTCGCCTGTTCTTCCTTTTATTGTCAATTCCATATCTTAACATAGTAAACTTCATACATCTGCAGCTCTCTGCCGATGCGCTCTACTTTATCCGGTTTATTCCGTTGGCTCGCGGCGCGCTTGCCATGTCGATAGTCATAGGTTACCTGAGCAGCAATGCGGTGTCATCGCTGTTTATCCGTTACCTCACCATAATGTTGATGATGGCTTATTTCTGCTCTCTGATATTTTTCCAGCGTGAATATGGAATAAATCCGGATGTCACTAACTATAGCGATGCTCTTTGGTTTACTATGATGAACCTCGTTACGGTAGGATGTAACATCATTCCCGTTACGGCGGCAGGAAAAATAGTAGCAGTCATACTGCCTATAACCGGTATGATAATGTTCCCGCTGTTTACGGTTTACCTGACCGATTACGTTACCCGCGCGAACAAAAAGCAAAATCAGGACTAAGTCAGAGTAACAATGATATGACGGCAGCGAGGACAAGTATTCCCAGTGCTGCCGTCTCTTTTTTTGACAAAAGGCGTTTTTTCTGCTGACGGCGAGCCGTAATATAGAAAGCAAATCCCATCAGATAGAAAATGGAGGTTTGGAGAAATAGCGATAGTCCTCCGGCATAAATCATCCACAGGCAGAACAGCGAACTGCCAATTCCTACGAAACGAGCCACTCCCTTTCCAATCTTACAAAGATACATACCGGAAAGCAGATAACACGGAAGAATCATCATGCCTGTAATATTCAGTGCCGACATATATACATCATCGGCTGTCATGACAAGAAAGAGAAAAAGAGTCATGACAATACTGGAAACACACAGACCGAATGCAGGGACAGACTGACGGTTAAGGCTCAGGAATTTTCGCGGGAAGATTGTAACCTTTGCGGCTGCAAACGGGACCTCGGCACATACCAGCGTCCATGCCACCCATCCGCCGCCTAATGAGATAATAACCGATGCAATCACAAGCCAGTATGCCCACGGTCCTATTACTTCACGCAGGGCATAGGCAACCGACGGGTCATGAAGTCCGGCAAGCTCGGCGCGCGTCATCACCCCATAACAGAGTATGGACACAAGGAAATAAAGAACCCAAGCGGCGAAAAAGCCGGCAACCGTAGCCTTGCCTATGTCTGACGGTCGTTTTGCACGACCTGCCATTATGGACGCCCCCTCTATCCCAATGAAACACCAAAGAGTGACAAGCATCGTACCGCGAACCTGCTCTACCAATCCGGAAGTGTCGGAAATATCAACCGCAGTAAACAAATCATACTTGAAATTAACCGCAAAAAGCAGAATAATGATTAAAATCGACGCGATTTTGACCACAGAAAGAACAATGGTCAATATTTTGGCGGTTTTAAGCCCGGATGCGACTATAAAATAGTAAATCCAGATTAAAACTGTGCCGAAAACGACGGTTTGCCACCCATGGGATAGTAATGAGGGTAAAAATGCTCCCACGGTATCATTAAGCATCACGGCATAAGCCACATTGGCGAACGCCGTACATAGCCAATACCCCCAAGCCATATTGAAACCGGCATAAGGTCCGAACCCTTCGGCGGCATACTGATATATCCCGGCGTTGAGCTCCGGACGCCTGTCTGCCAGAATCTTAAAAGTATAAACGAGAAAAAGCATTCCTATGGCAGTGATAATCCACGATATAATCACTGCGCCGACACCAGCCGACGCCGCCATGTTCTGCGGGATATTGAAAATCCCTGCCCCTACCATCATCCCGAAAGTCAACGCCGCCAATCCAATAAATCCAAGTCTGACCGGAGGCTTATCGTCATTAGCATTCATTCCTAAATACCGTATCTATTTATATAATTTAAAAATAAGGGTGATGCAGGGATGCCGACAAATGCGGGCACCGCTACATCACCCTGTAAGTCATTCAAATCAAATTATTCAGAGCTGAGAATCAGGATTGAGGTTTGCGCTCTCAATATCCTTGAAGTAGCGATAGGTGCCAACCATTAGCTCGGCGCAAGCGTCCTCATCGGCAACGATGATAGCGTGCTGATGGAGCTGGAGAGCAGAGATGGTCCACATCTGTGAGATACCGCCTTCAACGCCGTGCTTCAGAGCGCGAGCCTTGTTGTGACCGTTTACAAGGAGCATAACCTTCTTAGCAGCCATAACGGTGCCTACGCCTACGGTAAGAGCGGTCTTGGGAACAAGGTCAAGGTTGTTCTCAAAGAAACGGCTGTTGGCAATGATAGTGTCCTGAGTCAGAGTCTTCATGCGGGTTTTAGAGGTCAGTGAAGAGCCGGGCTCGTTGAAAGCGATGTGTCCGTCAGGACCAACACCACCGAGGAAGAGGTCAATGCCGCCGTAAGACTCGATTTTAGCTTCGTAGCGTGCGCACTCAGCCTCGGGGTCCGCGGCATTACCATTGAGAATATTTACATTTTCAGCAGGAATATCAATGTGGTTGAAGAAGTTCTCGTGCATGAAAGTATAGTAGCTCTGTTCGTGGTCACGGGGAATACCAACGTATTCATCCATATTGAAAGTAACTACATTCTTGAAACTTACCTTGCCCTCCTTGTGAAGTTCAACAAGGCGACGATACATACCCAGCGGAGAAGAACCGGTAGGAAGACCGAGAACAAATGGTTTTTCAGGTGTAGGATTAGCGGCGTTGATGCAAGCAGCCACATAATTTCCGGCCCAACGTGAAAGGTCGGCATAATTAGGTTCAATAACTAAACGCATAGCGGAATCATGGTTGAGGGTTAATGATTGTTTATTTCGAGCCACAAAGTTAATCAAAATCCGCCAAACGCGCAAAGAAAACTCCCAAAAACTCAAAGTCATTTCATTTTTTTTGCTTAACTTTGCGCCATCCGATGGAGGAGAAATACCGTCGGAAAAGAAAAGTGTCAAGCTTTCTTTCTCAGTTGGAACGAACCGCCAATTCAACAACAGACTGGGATGGAGTGAGATTAGACGCTCTTTCTGTTTTTGTCGCATCTATCCTGCGG
>CAZPHN010000008.1:0-78277 GCA_964586765.1 uncultured Bacteroides sp. | reverse complement strand
ACAAGGATTTTCAGTCCTTTGCTCTACCAACTGAGCTATGGCACCTTTCGTTTTTTGCACTGCAAAGTTAGGGAGTTTTTTTGAACTGTGCAAGTTTTTTTGTGACTTTTTTTATACGTGATGGGATAGGGTGTTGTGGATTAGGACATTATGTCGCGAATTTTTTTTAGGGCAACGATGAGCCGGTCAACTTCTTCTTCGGTGTTGTAGAGGGCGAAGCCGACGCGCACGGTGCCTTCGATGCCGAGTGCATGCATCAGGGGTTGGGCGCAGTGGTGTCCTGTGCGTACTTCTACCGCCTGTTTGTCGAGCAGCAGTCCGACGTCATAGTGATGGTGAGGGTGGAGGAGGAATGAGATTACAGGGGATTTGCCGGGAGTTGTGCCGTAGATTTCAATCTCTGGGAGTTCCGAGATAAGCCGTTCGGTACAAAGTTCGAGCAGACGGTGTTCATGGGCGGCAATGCGGTCTAATCTGATGGATTCGATGTAGTCTATGGCGGTAACGGATGCTCCGATGCCAACGAAATCCGGTGTGCCTGCTTCAAATTTATAGGGTAGTTCGGCAAAGGTGGTGCCTTCGGTCAGCGATACGTGTCCAATCATTTCGCCGCCGCCCTGATAGGGGGGCATTGATTCGAGCAGCGATTCTTTTCCGTAAAGTACGCCTATGCCTGTCGGTCCATACATCTTGTGGAAGGAAAAGCAATAGAAATCGGCGTCAATCTCCTGCACGTCAGGACGATGGTGAGCAACAGCCTGCGCGCCGTCAATCAACACCGGGACTCCAAACGAGTGGGCTATCGCTGCCATTTCCTTTACCGGGTTTACGGTTCCGAGCACATTGCTGACATGGCAGAAAGTGGCAAGCCGTGTACGCTCGTTGAAAAGTGAACGGTATACATCCATCTGCAGAGAGCCGTCGGGGTTGATGGGGACAACCCTTATGCGGATGCCGCGACGGTTCTGAAGCAGCTGCCATGGGACTATGTTGGCGTGGTGTTCCATGACCGTCAGGATTATCTCATCGCCGTCCTTGAGTCGCTCGCCAAATGATGATGCAACAAGGTTTATCGCCTCCGTTGTGCCCCGCGTGAAGATGATTTCCGAGGTGGAGCGGGCATTAATCCATGCGCGCACGCGCTCGCGGGCGTTTTCCTGCAGGGCGGTGGCTTCCTGCGAGAGGGTGTGCACTCCGCGATGAACATTTGCTTTGGCGTTGTAATATCCCCGAGTTATGGCTTCTACGACCTGTCGCGGAGTCTGTGACGTAGCCACATTGTCAAGATAGACCATCGGACGTTTATATAGCTGACGGTCAAGGGCGGGGAAATCTTTCCTTAGTCCGAGGATATCCATTATTGATTCAGTGCGTTAATGGCTGAACAGTCCGTACATGAGTCATTTCCGGTTGCCAATGCCGAGAACCGCCTCTCAACGAGGTGGCGCAGACGGTCGCGCAGATTGGTAATGCCCACTGCCGCAATCACATCGGCAAGGAATGCCTCCATCAGCATCCGCCGCGCTTCCGCTTCGGGAATTCCACGCGAGCGCATGTAAAACAGCGCGTTATCGTCGAGCTGTCCCGTTGTGGCTCCGTGGGAACATTTTACCTCATCGCAATATATTTCAAGTGCCGGTTCGGCATGCATGCGCGCCGTCGGGCTTGCAAGCAGATTGTGGCATGTCTGATATGCCTCCGTAAAGCGTGCAGTCTCCTTTACCGTGATAAGTCCGTCAAAGGAGCATTGGCTCTGACCATCAGCTATGTACTTGAAAATCTGGTTCGATGAAGTATGTTCGGCATGATGGCAGATGCGGGTCTCAAATCCCGGTTTCTGTGAGCCGGAAGCGATTACCATGCCGTTTACGCGGGCTTCGGCTCCGGTGCCATACAAATCGGCATAGATTTTCGAGCGTGTATCGCCGCATGAAAGCATTGCCGACGTGGAGCTGAAACGGGAGTCGGCGGCGAGCCTGACGTGCATCTCGCTGCGCCTTATAGTAAGCGGCGATGATTCCTCAACCCGGTCAAGCGTTATCGACGCTCCCTGTTCAATGTTGACCTCAATCAGCTCATTGACAAGATAATTCCTCTCGGTATCCTGCGTGTGGTCACAAATCAGGATGTTAGCCTGTGAGCCCGGTTCCGCCACTATTATTATGCGTCGGCACGTCATCAAATCCATCGGAGCGGAAAGAATGTTGACCAGTTGCAGCGGACGCTCAAGACATACGTTCCTGCCGATGCGTATCAACGCTCCGTCGGTCCACAAAAGGTCATTCAGCCGCGACTCGGCTGATGCGTCCTTCTCTCTGAGTGATTGCGGGATAAGCTCCGGCGAAACCTCCGAGGCGGCTCTGAGCGACATAAACGTGACGCCCTCCGGGAGTCGCTTTGACGGCTGAAAAATATCATTGACAATCAGGGCGGGAGTGGTGCTGACTGCCGGCACGGCGCATTTAAACGAGCGGGCGGCATCAACCGGCAACTTTAACCTCCGGATGTTTACGGCATACGTCTCCGGCTCAAATACCGGGTCCAGACGGTCTACCGTTTCCATAAACGCCGTCAGCTCCCTGTCGCGGTTGCCGAGCGCGTCGCGGTTTTCCTCGTAGAGACTTTGATACTGATTCATTGCTCCTGAGCGTCAATTTCGTTTTTTATCCAGTCGTAACCTCTTTCCTCCAGTTCCAGAGCCAGTTCCGGACCTCCGGTGCGGACAATTCTACCTTTATAGAGGACATGAACGAAATCAGGCTTGATATAGTCGAGAAGTCGCTGATAGTGAGTGATTACGATTGTAGCGTTCTGTGGGGTGTGAAGCTTGTTGACACCCTCTGCCACGATTCTCAGGGCGTCGATATCAAGCCCCGAGTCAGTTTCGTCGAGAATGCTGAGTTTAGGCTCAAGCATAGCCATCTGGAAAATCTCGTTGCGCTTTTTCTCGCCGCCGCTGAAACCCTCGTTGACCGAACGAGAGGCGAGTTTCGAGTCGAGTTCGACAATGGAGCGTTTTTCCTTCATAAGTTTCAGGAAATCAGCGGCAGTAAGCGGTTCTTTGCCGAAATATTTACGCTTGGCGTTGATTGCCGCCTTCATGAAGTTAGCCATTGAAACTCCCGGAATTTCAACCGGATACTGGAATGACAGGAAGAGTCCCTCATGGCTGCGGTTTTCCGGACTGAGATCAAGAAGGTTCTTGCCGTCAAGGTAAGCCTCGCCGCCCAGAACGGTAAACGCCGGGTCGCCCGCCAGAACCTCGGAAAAAGTCGATTTTCCCGAGCCGTTAGGACCCATGATGGCGTGAACCTCGCCGGGACGCACCTGAAGATTAATACCTTTCAATATCTCTTTACCGTCAATCGACGCGCGCAATTCGCGCACATCTAATAACATATCAGTCATATTATTGCTTTCCATTAGAATCGTAGCAGTATAAAATATAGTGCAAAGTTAGTAAAAAATCCTGATAAATTGGCTATTGTGGCTAAGAACTTTTGTGATTCTCAGATAAAATTCGTAACTTTGCGCTCCTAAGTGTAAGGTACAATATAGAATGATACGAGAAGTTCTTGAACAGGTTATTAGCGAGGATTTATCTGAATTGTGGTCCGTGTTGTCAGCCGATGAGAAACGGTTGGTGACAGAGAATTTCACACTCCACCATTATAAAAAGAATGAAACCATATACTCCGAAAAGGATACCCCTCAGTATCTGTGGTGTCTCATTTCCGGCAAGGTAAAAAAGTGGAAAGAAGGAGTGGGGGGACGCTCTCAGATTATCCGACTCATCCGTCCGGTACAGTATTTTGGCTATCGTGCCTTCTTTGCCGGCGAAACGTATGTTAGCTCCGCGTCGGCTTTCGAGCAGTGTACCATCGGCACCCTGCCGCTGACGGTCGTTGAGCAGCTTATCGAGCAGAATAATGCCGTGGCACGCTTCTTCATCAAGGAGCTGGCTACCAATCTCGGCAGCTCTGACACAAAGATTGTCAACCTGACCCAGAAGCATATCCGCGGTCGTCTTGCCGAGGCATTGATAGTGCTTGTAGAAAATTATGGTTACGAGGATGATATGTCCACGCTCCGAATCTACATGAGCCGTGAGGACTTGGCTAATCTATCGAATATGACCACATCGAACGCAATCCGTACTCTCTCTGCCTTTGTCAGCGAACACCTTATCACGGTCGACGGTCGTCGAATCCGTATTCTTGACGAGGCGCAACTCCATAATATCAGCAAATTAGGTTAAATCATATCTAACTTATTAAATCATGTCGAAACTCGGAACTCCGTTTACTCAGTCCGGAACCAAGGCGTTGCTCTTAGGCAGCGGTGAGCTTGGTAAGGAAGTTGCCATTGAACTGCAACGCTATGGCGTTGAAGTTGTTGCGTGCGATAAATATGCCGATGCTCCGGCAATGCAAGTTGCTAATCGCTCCCGTGTTTTTGACATGACTGACGGTGACGCCCTCCGCAAGGTTATACTCGAAGAACGCCCTGACCATATTATCCCTGAGGTCGAGGCGATTGCCACCCCCGTGCTTGTCGAGCTTGAAAAAGAGGGCTTTAACGTCATCCCTACGGCAGCCGCAACCCTTCTGACCATGAACCGTGAGGGCATACGCCGTCTCGCCGCCGAAGAGCTCGGACTTCTCACATCGCCTTACCGTTTTGCTTCATCACTTGAGGAATTCCGTCAGGCTGTTGCCGAAATCGGACTTCCCTGTGTGGTCAAGCCCGTAATGAGCAGTAGCGGTCACGGACAGTCAGTGGTCCGTACCCCCGAACAGATTGAGGCAGCATGGACCGAGGCGCGTGAAGGTGCCCGCGCCGATGCCGGTCGAGTGATTGTTGAGGGCTTTGTTGACTTTGACTATGAAATTACCCTTCTCACAGTCCGTTCGGTTTCCGGCACAGAATTTTGTGAGCCGGTTGGTCATTATCAGGAAAACGGTGACTACCGCTTCTCATGGCAGCCGCAACCCATGTCGACCGTCGCGCTTGACAGGGCACGCCATATTGCCCGCAAGGTGACTGACGCACTGGGCGGTTACGGAATCTTTGGCGTTGAATTGTTTGTCAAGGGTGATGAAGTCATTTTCTCCGAGGTTTCTCCGCGTCCCCATGATACCGGAATGGTCACCATGATTTCTCAGGACCTCAGCGAGTTTGCCCTTCATGCCCGTGCGGTTCTCGGACTGCCTGTCCCTGCCATCCGTTTCTACGGTCCTTCCGCATCGGCAGCCGTAGTGATTGAGGGTAACTCGCGCGAAATTGTTCTGGGCAATCTTGACAAGGTATTGAGCGAACCCGGCACCGCTCTCCGCGTGTTCGGCAAGCCTGAAGTCAAAGGTCACCGCCGCATGGCTGTAATCCTTGCCACAGACTCCTCTGTCGAGGCTGCGCGTGAAAAAGCAGCCCGTGCGCTCGGCAATCTGACCGTAGAGCTTCATTGAACCTTAGCTTTGTTCATGGCGTTTAAAGTACATGAACAAAGCAATTATATCCATATTCCTTGCCGGGCTGGTTATCCTGTTGATATCCAGCCACGATACTTTTGCCTCACGGCGTCATAACGTCCCCATGGTTCCCCCGCGCGAAATCGAGCATACCGCCGGTGTGTTCCGCTCGGATTCCGTGCCTACCAAGCGGATAAGTCTTACCCTTTGGAGCAGCAATGATGCCGCAAGCCGTATTGAAAACATGAAGCAGGCATCTCTTGCCAGAAAAGACCCAGACCTGACCCATATCGGTGTAAATCTCGATGATACTCCTGATATTTTCAAGGAATTTCTTCATCGTGACAACCTTGCCGATGATCCCAACCAATACCTTGTGGATGATGAAGTTGCGCATGCTCTTGCCTCCACATACGGATACGGAACTTGGTATTATTGATTTTTTTTGCGGTCGTCAGCATGGCGGAGTGACTATCTTTGCACAAAAAAAATAACTAAAACTCTTGATTTTTTTATGGCAAAGAAGAAAATTGACACTCCCCGCTCATTCGCCCACGACTCCAATGCGCGTAATTCCTCTAAACTCATAACCCTCCGTATGGCTCACGGAGCCGCGGGCTATGGCTTATACTTCATGCTCTTGGAGCGTCTGCGCGATGCCTCCGGTTATGTGGAAAAACTTGATTATCAAGTCTTGGCTTATGACCTGCGCGAAACTCCGGAAATGATTCGTTCAGTGATTGAGGATTTCGGACTGTTTACCATCACTCCTGATGGCACGTCTTTTTACTCCGAAACCCTCACCTCGCGCCTGTCCGCTCAGTATGTTACCGCCGCGCCATCAGAGCCAGCCGCGCCCTCTGAGAACTCAGAGCTCTCCGAGGTCTCCGAGATCTCCGAGTACTCTGAAAGCTCCGAGCTCTCCGAAACTCCAGCACCAACTATCTGGGACCTCATTAAAGCCGCAAGTTGTGACAATGAATGGCTTGACGAGGTTAGCGATGACTTTGATTTAGACAAGGGTTTCCTGTCCGAAATGCTTCGTTCCGATTTTTATGACTTCTGTCATGAAGCCCCTGAGCGGTACAAGACTGTTGACAACATCAAGGAGGCATTCTGCCAGTGGTTAGTGCCTCATGTTTGAGAACTTGGTGTGCCGCTTCAGGTAGTAGGAAACGAGTACATTAGGGCGTCCGGCAATAAGGTTCTCGGTCGCTCCCGCTGACTTGACCTCCGGAGCCATCCTGCGGTAATCATTATGAGCTTTCAGGATAGCCTTGGCATCGGCAAAATTCAGTGTCAGGACTGATTTCAACCAAGCTATGGTGTCAAGCAGCCGGCGGCGGAAAAGTATCTTGCTCCGCTCCTGTTCCGGAAGATTCTTATGGAGCAGTAACAGATTATTGCGGAAGTTCAGATAGGTTTTTCTCGGATTTCCCATGGGGAGCGAGCCTCCGCCTAAGTGCATCACCTCCGCTTCGGGACATACCTTGACCGTATATCCGCTCAGCCTTATACGCCAGCATAAGTCAATCTCCTCCATGTGGGCGAAAAATGAGGCATCAAGTCCGCCGACTTTTCTGTATAGCTCCGTGCGGACCATCAGTGCGGCTCCGGTTGCCCAGTCTATCTCCATAGGCTCCTGATACTGACCGTTGTCCTTCTCTACCGTGCCGAAAATGCGACCGCGGCAATAGGGATAGCCGTTACGGTCAAGAAATCCGCCGCACGCTCCGGCATATTCAAACTTTTCGGGATTATGCCAGCTCAGTATCTTAGGCTGACAGGCACCGCAGTCAGGATTTTCCTCCATGAAGCGGAGAAGGGCGGTGTCCCAACCCTTGCGCGGGGCTACGTCTGAGTTGAGCAGAATGGTGTATGGCGACTCGATTTTCTCTATCGCAAGGTTATACCCTTCGGCAAAGCCGTGGTTCTTGTCAAATCGAATCAGGGGGAGTCCCATCCAGCGTACGTAATCACATGAGCCGTCGGTTGAACCGTTGTCGGCAATGATTACCTCGCTGATTTCAAGGTCTGTTGCTTCAAGCACACGCGGAAGGAACTCCTTAAGCAGATTTATTCCGTTCCAGTTGAGTATGACTACTGATATGGGTTTCATTCTATTACTGAACCGATGAATTTGTCACCCTCGGGGGCGAGAGCGTTAAGTCTGACGTTTACTACGTGATTGGCAAGGTCCGGACGAGGCTGCGGAAGTTCTACCCTCAGATAATTGTCAGTGAAACCTCCGGTCTTGCCATGGCTTACATGCTCTATAAGCACGGGGCGCACTGTTCCCTCAAAAGGTCGGCTGAACTCAATCTGATGGCGTTGGCTTTCGGTCAGCATCAGCTCGAGCCGGCGATGTTTCTCCTCGGGGGCTACTGCGTAGCTTATATCCGTAAGGGCTCGGGTCCCCGGGCGTTCCGAGTAGGGGAACACGTGGAGACGCGAAATGGGGAGCGAATGAACGAACTCGAGGCTTTCCTCAAATAGTTCAGGCGTCTCGCCCCGCGAGCCGACAATGAGGTCAACCCCTATGAAGGCATGAGGAATCAGCTCGCGGATGCGCGCAATCTTGTCGGCAAAGAGTCGGGTGTCATATCTGCGGCGCATCAGCTTCAGAACAGTATCGGAGCCGGCTTGCAGAGGTATATGGAAATGAGGCATGAAGCGCGGACCGGCGGCAACGATTTTGATTATCTCATCGGTCAGCAGATTTGGCTCGATTGAGCTGATGCGGAAACGTTCAATGCCTTCAACGTCGTTAAGAGCTTTGACTAAGTCAGGAAACTTGCGGTCTGTGCCATGTCCGAAGTCACCTATGTTTACTCCCGTCAGAACTATTTCTTTTCCGCCTTCCCCGGCAACCTGTTCTGCCTGCTTGACAAGCTGTTCAATCGTGCCGGAGCGCGAACGTCCGCGGGCGGCGGGAATAGTGCAGTAAGAGCAGAAATAGTTACAGCCGTCCTGAACCTTAAGGAAGTAGCGGGTACGGTCGCCGCGCGAACATGAGGGCATGAACTCGCGCAGGGTATTTGACGGCACTACGGGTGATACCTCAGCCTCGCCGGCACAGTAGTCGGCAATGCGCATCTTGTCGTTGATGCCCGCAACCATGGTTACTCCCGGAATTGAGGCAACTTCAACGGGCTGCAACTGTGAGTAGCAGCCCGTTACTATGATTTTTGCCTCGGGAAACCGGGTGTGGAGCGAGCGGATTAGTCTGCGGCATTTGCGGTCTGCCTCGGCTGTGACCGAACAGGTGTTTACCACACAGAAATCGGGTCTCTCTCCGGGGGCAATGCGGCTGATGCCTTTTTCAGCCATCAGCTGCGCAATGCTTCCGGTTTCTGCGAAATTAAGTTTGCAGCCTAATGTGGCGTAAAGTGCTTTCTTATTCAAATTAGAAATTCGAAACTTTCAGGTTGGTTACCTTTGATTTGAAGTTTCCGGCGTTCTGGAGGGGGAAGAACAGGGTGCGTACCTGAGCCATCTTGTTCTTGCCTCCATTGTATGATACCCAACGTACGTTGAGGTCATCAACCAATTTGTCATTTACGTAGAGGGCGGTTCCCTTGTTGGTGCCGGTAATCTTGACGTGGAGTTTCTCGCCCGGACGGACATTCTGGCGGAAGGTGTTGAGGTGGTCCTCACGGCTGAAAGCCATGTTGCCGCTTATGGGGTCGGAAATCCAGAAGGTTGCATAAGGGCTTTCAAATAGCTTGGTGCCTTTGGCTTCCGCCGCGCCTTCAATGTCAAATTCTATGGTGTAGGGATAACCGATTTCGGCAATCGGCAGGGTTGAGCCGGGAGTTACAACAGCCTGCTCGAGAACCACGGTCGGTTCCTGACCGTAGCGGGCAAGGTAGTTGAGACCGGGAGCCTCAGAGAGCTGGTGGCTCAGCGAGTCAAACTCCTCGAAAGGAACGGTAACTTTGTCTGCGTTCCAAGTCTTGGCTGCTATGGTAGGCAGCGAGTGCATTACGCGGTGGTGGATATCCTTGACGGTGATACCGTTGTTGGGATGGTCATTCCATACGGCAAACATACCGCCTTCAATCTGGTTGATGGTGTCGCCGGTAAATACGATGCCGCCAATATTGGCAGGAGTCCATTTCTCATAGAGGAACGGATTGTTCAGATAGTCATAGTAGTAACCGGCGTTAGGAACGATATAAACATAGCCGTCGGGAATGGAAACCATCTTGTAGCCGAGTTTAATCATGTCGCGCGGGTTGGCATAGCCGTTGCTCCAGCCGTACATCAGGACGTCATCAACCTTAACGGGAGTCTGACCCTTGGCGTGGGTGAGTGAACCCCAGATAGCAGGTTTCTTGCCATGTTTTTCGGTGAACTTGATGTAGCGGTCGGTAAATCCGCGGAACTGCTCCATGGTCAGTGAGTCGCCCTGATATTCATCGGTACCGATATGGAAGCGGGGACCGGCAAACACGGGATTTTCGCCGCCAATGTATTCTTCAAGAAGGGTTTCGAGGAATTCGTGGGTCTCAGGTTTGTTAATGTCGAGATGGTCACGACCGTTGCGTCCGGTGCTGGCAATTTCCGGTTTCAGGCGCGTAAAGGCGAGCGCATGAGCCGGAAAGTCGATTTCCGGGATGATTTCAATGCCTTTCTTGGCGGCATCCTCAATAAATTTGCGGAACTCGGCTTTGGTATATGAGCCGTCGCGGGCGGTCAGCTCGGGGAAGTTGCTGCTTTCCATGCGGAAGGCTGCCTGAGTCTTGTCCCAATCATCGTCAAAGTAATATTTGAAGCCGTTGTCGTTAAGGTGAACGTGGAGGGTGTTCATCTTGTAGTAAGCCATGGCGTCGACAAGGGCGTAGAGATATTCCATGGGAATGTATTTTCGTCCGCAGTCAATCATGAAGCCGCGAAGGGCAAATTCCGGCTGGTCGGCAATCTTACCGACGGGGAGCGAAAGGTCATCGGAAAGCTCGCTCATCTGCAGCAGCGTGCGGGTAGCCCAGTAAAGACCCTGTTCGGTGGGGGCGGTGATAGTCACTCCGTTGGGCGTGATGGTAATGCTGTATGACTCGGCGTTAGCTTTCTTGTCATTTTTGATTTGAAGCGAAATGTCGCCTTTCTTGGCTTTAGTGCCGATTTCTACGGGCAGGTTTTTGCCGGTAAGGGTAGTGTAATCCTGACCGAGCATAAGGGCGATGCGGTCTGCCTGTTTGTCCTTGCCGTTGGTTACGATGCGGGTGGTGGCTCCTGGAACGAAACGACCGTCTCCGCCTTTCCATGAGGCAATTTCAGGAACAGTAAACGGCTTGGCGTTTACATCGGCAAGCACAGACGGTGCTGAAAGGGCGATACCGGCGAAAAGCACCGCGGCTTTGAGCATTGATTTTGTGAAAGTCATAAATGTGTTGGTAAAAAAAATGTGGATGAACTTAAATTCACCCACAAAGTTAACTATAATGTGTCAGTTTTCCAAATTTACAGGTAAGGATTACGCATTTCCGCGGCGATTGTCGTCGATGGTCCGTGACCCGGGTAGACAATGGTCTGCGGAGGAAGGGTGAGAAGGCGCGTGCGCACTGCCTCGACAAGCTGCCGGTGATTGCCGCCGGGAAGGTCAGTCCTGCCTATGGAGGACTGAAACAACGAGTCGCCCGTAATAACCCAGTTGTCTGACTGACAGTAAAGCGCGATACCGCCGGGCGAGTGACCCGGAACGGCTATGACTTTAATCTCATCCGAGCCTATTTTGAAACTCTCGCCGTCGGTTATGGGAAGAAACTCTTCCGGCTGACGGACAATCGAATCGGGAATACCGAAGTTGCGTGCCTGCTGTGCAAGCGACTTGCCGAGCGGAAAGTCATCGGCATGGGCATAGGGTGTCACTTTGAAGCTTTCGCTCGCCGCCTGATTGCCGAAAATGTGGTCAAGGTGAAGGTGAGTGTTAACAATGCGGACAACCGTCAGCCCATTGTCTGATATGAACGAGTTGAGGCGTTCGTTCTCTTCGGGAAATATCATTCCGGGGTCTACAACCATCGCTTCCTTTGACTGCGGGTCATAGACAACGTAGGTGTTTACCTGAAACGGATTGAATTCGAAACGTTGGATTTTCAGCATATTCTTTCGTGTTTAGTTTTTAAATGCAAAGTAGACTGCTCCTATTAGTAACATGAAAGAAACGAAATGGTTCCAGCGGAAGGTGGTGTTTTTAAAGAAAATTAAAGTAAATACAATGAAAATCACCAATGTTATTACTTCCTGCATTACTTTAAGCTGAATGAGCGAGAAGGGACCTCCGTTGCCATCGAATCCGATACGGTTTGCGGGAATTTGAAGGCAATACTCAATAAAGGCGATACCCCACGAAAGGAGGATTATGGCTATCAGGGACCAGTTGGTGCTGACGCCGGTCGATTGCAGCTTCAGGTGACCATACCATGCAAATGTCATGAATATGTTGGCGGCAACAAGAAGTAAAATTGTTACGAGAAACGGTTTCATAACGGGCAATAGATAATGTATTTGGTGGAATAGTATTCAACTCCGGGAAAATAGTCAGACAGAGGTACGTCGAGCACATTCCGGCGCGTCTGTTTGATTTCCGTCTCAAGGTCGCCCCCCTTAAGGCATATAAGTCCGTTTGGCAAACGGTTACGGCTATGGTTGTCAATGAGATGGAGAGACGTCTTTACCAAGTCGGGGAGTGACATCACGGCGCGCGAAATCACAAAGTCGAATTTTTGGCGACATTCGCCAGAGTCGCCGTGCTGGAAGGTGCAGTTTTTGAGTCCGATGGCTTCCGCAACTTCCGAGGCTACGCGCACTTTCTTGCCTATGCGGTCAATCAGGTGGAAGGTACAGTCGGGCCAGAGGATGGCAAGTGGAATTCCGGGAAAGCCGCCGCCACACCCGAGGTCAATAAAGCGTGTGCCCGCAACGGGTGTGATGAATTTCGCTATCGAGAGCGAGTGGAGAACGTGGTTTTGGTACAGATTGTCAATATCTTTACGCGAAATGACATTGACGGCTGCGTTTTTCTCTGTGTAGAGAGGGAGCAGCGTCGCGAATTGACGACGCTGCTCCTCTGTGAGTTCTGGGAATAATGAGAGCAGTTGCTCCATGAATATCAGTCGGGTTATTGTGGAATGGTAACGTTAAAGAGCGAGCTGTTTGTATGTTCGCGTTTTATGACTTCCTTCAGTTCTTTGACCACATCGGGATATTTCGAGGCTATGTCGTTATCTTCGTGAATATCTGTTGCCAAGTCATACAGACGGCAGTTGCCGTTCTGTACCACAAGCTTCCAGTTACCTTTACGAACACCGAGCATGTTGGTTTCGTGGAACTCCCAGTAGAGGGCGTCGTGCTGTTTCTGTTCGCCTTCGCCGGTGAGGGTAGGATAGATGGATATTCCGTCGAAATAGTCCTTGTCGCCTTTCTTGTAACGTTCTTCGTAGTTCTCAATTCCGGCTATGTCACAGAAGGTTGCCATAAGGTCATAGAAAGCAAACATCTGGTCTGACTTTTGTCCGGGTTGAATCTTGGCGGGCCAGCGGACAATGAACGGAATACGGATGCCGCCTTCGTGGGTAGAGCGTTTCAGACCTTTGAGCAGTCCGTCGCGATTGAAGAATGACTGGTCGGCACCGCCTTCTTCGTGAGGACCGTTATCGGAGGTGAAGATGAGGACGGTATTGTCAGCCATACCCTTTTCTTCAAGCTTGTTCATTATATCGCCAACCATGTAGTCCAGACGGGTAATCATTGCTGCAAACTGGGCGTGAGCGATATTGGTGGCATTATAGCGGTTAAACTGCTGTCCTGCAAATACTTTTTCTTCACATTCACAGAATTTGTCGCGATATGCCTGCAGAATTTCATCGTTGGGCTGGATTAGCTCGGCGTGAGGAAGGGTGTAAGTGAAGATTCCAAGGAAAGGCTGATCAGCGGTCTGTTTGTCGAGCCAAGCCATAGCCTTGTCGTGGATAAGGTCAGCGGAATATTGCGCACGATTTTCATATCCTTCACCGAAATAAGGGTGCTGGATATTTTGTTCCATGGTAACGCGATGGGTTTCCGTATCGCCTGCCGACGAGCTGTATTCGTGAAGGAAATTGGGATAGTAAAGGTGCGCCTGATACTGACAGAGATAGCCGTAATATTCATCAATGCCGCGCTTTTCAGGGGTTGAGTGTGAACCTTCGTAACCGCCTGCCCATTTGCCGAACATACCGGTAGTATAGCCGTTGTCTTTGAAAATTTCGGGGATGATTACGTGGTCTTTGTCATATGGTTCCTGACCGACTACGGAATAGTCAGGGTTGTTGCCGTAGGCGTTCTCCAGAAGATTGGAGCCGCTCCAGTATTCCTTGTTGCCACGCACGTGGGTGTGACCCGAGTGTTGACCGGTCATGAATGTGGCGCGTGAGGGAGCTGACACGGGCGAGCCGCAATATGCCTGAGTGAACATCATGCCCTGTTTGGCAAGTTTGTCGATATTGGGAGTGGCGATAAACTGCTGACCGTAGCAGGCAAGGTCGCCGTAGCCCATGTCGTCACACATTACATAAATGATGTTGGGTCGCTGTTGGGGTTGCGCTTCCTGAGCCTGTGCGGTTGCTGCAGCGGTCAGTGCGGCGAGAGTGCTGAAAAATATCTGTTGTTTCATGGTTGAGCTTAGAGTTTAATTTTAGAGGTGATTGTGCCGCTGGCAGTGATTGCCTTGGCAATGTAAATTCCGGAAGGGAGAGTCACGGTCAGCGAGTCAGAGCCTGCGTTTGATGCAACGAGGTTACCGTTGAGGGCAAACACGAGGATGCGCTTCACTTCAAAGTCAGAAACGACGCTCAGGGTCGAGCCGCTTACAAGGATTTCGCCTGATTTCAGTTCGATTGCGGCAAGAGCCGACTCTTCACCATTGAGCTTGGTGTTGGGCGAGAACATAGCCATGAGGTAGCGGTTGACGGGAGAGGGCAGGACCTCAAACTGTTTTTGGACAGAGGCTACGCGCACACCGTCTTTCCAGTAAAGGAAGAGGGCGTTGCCCTTGGGGGTTGCGGTAGCGACATCGTTAGCCCAAGCGGCTTCGCCACGCGCCGGATCATTGACCGTAACGACGGGTGCGCCGAGTTCGGTCTGCAAGGGAATTACGTTGAGACGCAGGTCAAGGACTTCGCCGTGAACCTCATCCTCAGGTCCGGTCAGACCATTGTCGGTCATGCGGACGCGTGCGCGGGTAATACCGTCGGCTGCATTTTCAGGCACGTTGATGACGGTCTGCATGGACTTGGCAACCTCAATGGGCTGTGAGTATTCAAACACACCGTCGTGGTCCCAGTCAATGAAGATAGTAACGGTAACGGCTGCCGAGGGATTGGCATTGAGGTTGATTGTCATGGGGTTTTCAGCCTTCTTCATGATGAGGGCTGCATCCTTTGAAAGGATGACATACTTGTTGGTGGGCTTGGTAGCCGAGGGATAGTTCACCTTTGTGCCGGAATATTCAGCCATGGGGTAGTGGAAATCCTCGCCGATGCTTACTTTAGTGATGTAAAGGCTGCCCATAGAACCGCAAGGCATATTATATATCTGATTCTTCAATGCAAATTCAGAACGCGCGGGAGTTATGGCAAATTCGCTTACGCCGTCAAGTTCAAGCCGGGTTTCGCCGTTGAGGAATTTGTAGAGTTTGCCATCGGCAGCAGATGCGATAGTGTATTGCTGACCGTCGTTGAGCGGGGCATGACCTTTTGCAGCTACAATCTGATAGCCACCGGTAGTGTTGTTCTGACCCACGAAGTACCAGCGGTGGAGTTCGTTTTCGGCAACGGTTTCCCATGCACCTTCGGCGGTAAAGCTTCGGCCCTCGGCGTCAAGCAGATGGTAAATTCCAAGAGGTTTGCCAATCTCGGCAGAGGGAACGAAAGGCTGAGGCTCGTATAGGTCTTCGGTCTCAGTCAGTGTCCAGTATGAACCGACATTACCGGTGCCGTTGGTCCATGTGATTACGTTGGTTGACGCTCCGTCCTTGTTGAGACAGCGGGCACTGTGGGTTTCATCGGAGTGATTTGCGCAGTCGGTAGATGACAGCCAGTAGCATTCTTTAATTTTTGAGTCAGTACCTTCGGTTTTTCCTACGTAATATTCAACGGGGGTGTTGCTCATCTGCACCTTGCTTGATGAATTCGGGGTCATGTTGCATGAGCCTATGTACTGACCGGACGCGGTGTTGCGGATATAGTAGCAGTTTTCGTTTTCAGTGGGGATGAACTGCCAGAACTGCATCTTGTTGGGCGAGTATGAGCTTACCTGAATTCCGCCGGTAGTGGTCGGAGCCATGAAGAGCGCGTTGCCGGTCTGCCATGAAATGGTGTAAACTTTGGCTCCGGTCGGGTCAATAGGTTCAACCGGTTCGGGTTCAGATGCCGTAGAGAGTGTCAGGCTTTCAAGCCCAAAGAAACAGCCGGCATTTTCTGAGCCGCGAGTGACGGTTATTGTGAGTGTCAAGGGGTCAGTAGCGGATACCGGAGCGGCGGCTATTGTTTCCCAGTCCTTGAGACCGTTAACATTGCCTGCGGCGATGTCGATATCGGTGATGTCGGCAAAATAATCTGAGTTGACGTCAAAGTTAATACTATACTGGCGTGTCCTTCCGTCTGATGGCATCTGGTTTGCACCGGAGGAATTGAACGCATGGGTTTTAAAACCGATTTGGTTAAAGGTGAAATCGGCAGGCAGCCCGGCAATGGTGAATTCGTAGATGATTGTCGGCGAAGTGTTGCCGTTGACATTCATGCAGATTGCCGATGAGCCGAAGGCGGCAAGCGGAGCAGGGGTGATGGATGAAAGAGCTGCAGTTACGCCGTCAATGCCGGAGGTAGTAACGGTTACTGATTGTGCATCAGTCCCGGCTCGATTGAATGTCAGAGCCAATGCCGGAGCGGCATCGTCAGCCAATGCCGTAAGGGAGTAGCCAAGCATTCCCGCCAGCAGGCAGCTTTTTGCAAGTAAAGATGCTGTCATGGTTTATTATTTGAGGTTTGTAAATTATTATATGTGCAAAATTAAGGATAATTCCGCAACTATGCAAGTGAGCATTCCGGCGGATAAAAAATATGAAAATTTATTTTGCAGTTTCATAGCGCGTTATGAGTTTTTTGAATAATTTTATCAAAAAAAGTTGTAAAAATATTTGGTCAATTCAAAAAGTCGTCGTAACTTTGCAGTGTCAAAAACGACAAGACACGATGGCTCCTTAGCTCAACTGAATAGAGTATCTGACTACGGATCAGAAGGTTACAGGTTTGAATCCTGTAGGAGTCACAAGAAAGCCGAAACAAATTGTTTCGGCTTTTTTTTGTGTGGGAGGGGATGGGGAGTACTCGGAGAGCTCGGAGTACTCGGAGAACTCTGAGGGAGGGGACAGGGAGGGGGACTGGGATGCGCTTTAACAAATTTTAACGGGTGAGGTTTGGTCACTAAGGATTTAGTGCGTAATTTTGCAGCACTAAAAAATTAGTTGATATGAAAGATTCAAACATTAAGCTTACCGAGAAAGAGGAAGAAATCATGTTGCGCATCTGGGAGTTTGGTCCTTGTAGCGTCAAGACTATCATTGAGCATCTGCCCGAGCCTAAGCCGCATTTTAATACTGTTTCTACTTTTGTGCGTATTCTTGAGCAGAAGGGTTACGTAGGACGCACGGAGAGTAATTCGCGCGGTTTTCTTTATTATGCATCGGTGCCCAAGAGCAGTTACCGCAAGAGTGCAGTGCGCAAACTTGTGAGCGATTATTTCGGGTCGAGTTTCTCTATGCTTTCAGCTTTGGTTTCAGACAATGAAATAACCCCGGAGCAGTTACGCGAACTGCTCGATTTGATAGATAAGAAGTAGGTATGGGAACGATTTTTGCTTATTCCGTAACGGTTTCGCTTATCCTGACGCTTGCTTATGGCGGATATCTATTGAGCCGCAAGGGGTCAGCCAAGTTGAGACGCTCGATTTTGCTCGGGATTTATGCTCTCGCGCTTGTTGGCGTTCCTATGCTTATGAGTGTAGATTTCAACCGAATGACGGATCAACCGATAGTGAATAACATGTCTCATACACTTCCGGTTGTTGAGATTTCCGGCGGGGTAGATGCGTCAGTATCCGTTTTTGATGTTTTACTTAGGATATACGTTGGCGGAGTGGCGGTTTGCGCGCTGCTTACGCTTTTCGAGCTTTTTCGAGTCGTACTGCTGTTACGGAAGTGTGAAAAGCAAAAAATTGACGGACAGACGGTTTATGTACACCGACGGAAAGATATTTCGCCTTTCAGCTTGGGGAATATCATGGTGGCTAACGCTGCCGACATTGAAAACGCTGCTGTTATGATGCATGAGCGCACTCATATATCCTGCCGTCACACGCTGGACCTCTGCGTGGCGCAGCTTGCGGCAATTCTTTGCTGGTATTGTCCCACGGTGTGGTACATGAGCCGCGAACTGAAATTAGTGCATGAGTTTCAGGCCGATGAGGCTGTTGTCGACCACGGGACTGACTCACGCACTTACTGCCGGCTGTTGGTTGAACGCGCCGCCGGTATCAAAATTATGGCTATAGCAAACAGTCTAAATCATAACAACTTAAAACAAAGAATCATTATGATGCAAACCTCAAAGACGGAGCATAAGAGCGGCAGGTCACGCGTTCTTCTTCCTTTGCTCGCAGTGGTTGGTTCGGCTATGGTGCTTTCGGTTCCATCTGTCAGCAATGCTATAGGTCAGATTTCGCGAACAGAATTGATTGAGCGAAGCATTGGCTTGAAAGGTAAGGGTCCGGCGTTCGTTATTTATGGCGTGGATACCAAGCAGGAAGCTATCAAGAAGGGCAAGTTTCAGGCGTTGTCTGACTTTGAGTCATCACCGGTACGTTTCAAAGATGTTGACGGAGTGATATTGGTCAATACCGGTGCAATAATCTGTGCTGACAAGAAGGTACTCAGTCGATTGACACCTAATGTGAAGAAATACATTGTAGACGGTAGAGTTGTGTCAGCCAAGGAGTTTTCACAGATACCCGCGTCGGAGTTATATAGAGTGGTAGTTAGCGGAAACTCAATGAGCGTTTTTACCACTAACCATATTGACGCTAAATATACTAATGTATTTGAAGATGTAATTCGGGCAGAAAACAGATAAAAATCTATATAATCATGAAAAAGACCCTTATTTTCGGAGCCATAATGCTCCTCATCGGTTGTAAAAGCGAAAAACTGCACTTACCTACCGATATGCCGTATAGCGACGCCAACACAACGCTCCCCGGTATGGAATTGACTCTGGTTGAGCGTACAGACTCAACTACCGAGCTGACTTTCATGGGGCTATATGACCAGTATGATTCTTTCTTCCGTATAAGCGATGATGTGAGTCTTGTGGCGGAAGATTTCCAAGTTCCCCTTAAAGATGTTCAAGTAATAGGCAATACGAAATTCGAGGGGAAGAATATCTATTTAAGACGAGGAGTTCCCTCACAATTTAAGATGATATTCCCTGTAATTCCGGACGACATTACATCTATTGACTTTATTCAGAAGGAGGATGGTAAGGTTGTAAATTCAATCTGGGGAATAGACCTAACAGGACAGCGTTCGCCGGATGAGTTTCCCGCAGAAATTCCTGCAGAGTTGCTCAGTCATGACTTTTACAGCGGCAACCTTCCGGAGATTGTCAAAGGTGAGGGTATAGCTAAGGTAACGGCACATGCAACGGCATGGCGTAAGTGGATGGATCCGAAAGTGGAGTTCGTTGTAAATACCATCGATGATACTCAGACGCGTATCAAGGCAGAGTTTGACAGTAACGGGGAGGTTACGATGGAATTTCCGTTGGAGGGAACTGCCTGTATTTTTGCTATGACTCCGTATTGTACGTATGCTTCTTTTTATGTTGACCCCGGAGAGGAAATCAATCTCTACATACTGCCTGACCATCATGCGGAGGCACAGCGGTTTATACGTCCGCAAGGAGTTACGGACGGAAAATATCGCGACATTCCGGCGATGGGCAAGAGACTGCTATTTTTCGATGAAGACGCTTATGTAAAACTTGTCGGCAAGAAAAAGACAAATGACTATTTCAAGACCATGATGGAAATTCACAGCAATGGTCTTGACAGCATAAAAGCGAGAAATTTTGAGCCTGATATGGAGCGATATGCCCGCGGAAGGGTGGACAGAAGATTAATGTATCAAGCCTTGAGTCCTGATACATACACGCCGAGAGATTGGGATGAACGCGATGCGGCGAAGCCGGACTCGATTCTACGTTTTACTCCGGAGCAGGTCAAGCAGATTAGAGAAGCCATAGATTTCAGCAACCCGATGCTGGAGCTTGGAAGTATCGGTAATCCCGGAAACCGGAGCAGGTTCCTGAAAGCTAAGGAGCTGATTCTTGCGGAGTAATTTGGAATTATCGGAGGAGGCTGTCTAACAAGTTTAGGCGGTCTCTCTTTTCTTGGGGGCGACACGTGTCCTCGCGTGTCAGTAATCATTTGGTCGACAGATGTGTTGAGTGATATTTCCGGCATGCGAGGACGCATGCCGCCCCCAAGCAACGATGTCCACCTTCATAACGAAGGAACTGCCTAAACTTGTTAGACGACCTCTTCCTTTTTTATGGGATAATTGGGAAATTATTTGTAACTTTGCGGTAGAATACACAAATTTATTTGATATGAGAAAAGTATTGCTTTCTGTTTTGTTGATGTTTGCCGGGCTGTATGCGCAGGCTGAGCAATTAGTTGTCGGTTTAAGCGGCAACGGTTATGTGACGTCACATGAAGGTGGCGCACGCATTACGGAGGATGGTGTTGCACGCTGGGGCAATCCGGAGACCGTAGTCAGTGTATATTTTTATCTGCATCAGCCGGAAACGGTAGATTTATCACTGTATGCCAAGGGTCACTCCGAAATCAAGGTTAGCTACGGCAAGCAGAGCTTTGCGGTCAACCTTGACTCCGATGAGTATACGGAGGTTCCCGTAGGTAAAATCGACGTAAAGAAGCCCGGATATGTTAAGATTGACCTGCAGGGTATTTCCAAGCAGGGCAGAAGTTTCGGCAATGTAAAGCAGCTGATTGTTGACAATGTTTCGGGCGAAAGCAATTATGTAAAGGATTTTGAAGACTATTGGGGTCGCCGCGGACCGTCGGTTCATTTAGCCTATTCGCTTCCGAAGGGTGATACGGAGTGGTTTTACAACGAAGTGACCGTACCCAAAGAGGGCGAAACGATGCACAGCTACTATATGGCAGCGGGTTTCGGCGAGGGATATTTCGGAATGCAGTTCAATTCTCCTACGGAGCGCAGGGTGCTGTTCTCGGTGTGGAGTCCGTTTGACACCCAAGACCCCAAGAATATTCCCGATGACCAGAAGATAAGGCTGTTGCGTCAGGGCAAGGATGTTCATATAGGAGAGTTCGGTAACGAAGGCTCAGGCGGTCAGAGCTACCTTAAGTATCCATGGAAAGCCGGTGAGACATATAAGTTTCTGATGCAGGTAAGACCTGACGGAGAGGGAAATACGGTCTATACCGCCTATTTCTACGCGACGGATGAGAAGGAGTGGAAACTGATAGCAAGTTTCCTGCGTCCGCAGACCAACACGTGGTACAGACATGCCCACAGCTTCCTTGAGAACTTCAATCCTAATCAGGGATACTTATCGCGCGAGGTTTACTTCGGCAACCAGTGGGCGCGCAGCAAGGAGGGTGAATGGACACGCCTGACCGACGCTACGTTTACACATGATGCTACGGCAAGCGCGAAAGTCCGTCTGGACTATCAGGGAGGCAATGCCAAAAACAACAGATATTACCTTAAAATGGGCGGTTTCTTTAACGAATCAGTTCCCATGGGCACAAAATTCCATACAAAACCGACCGGAAAAGCTCCGGAAATAGATTTTGAAGCATTGAAGAAGCTTTAAGGACGGAAATTTTACGACATCACCTCACCCCGGCGATTATTCATAGAGAGGAATATCGTCGGGGTGAAATGTAATGGAGGCAGAGGTAGGGGAGGTGGCAATGAAATAGCCGAGACATTTTTCGCCGGAAAAGAGAATAGGACCGCTGCTGTCGTTCTGGAGAGCCTCGAGATAGTCGTGGATGGTGCGGTGGATGGGGATGAGCACCATGGTTACGACATCACCATCGAGGATTACGGAGCTATCGTCTTCCTCGGACGTATCGCGGCGCGTGGTCATGGTGAAGAATGTGCCGATGCCGTTGACGGCGTTACGGTCGTCAATCTGGTTCCACATATAGATTTTGCCGTTGCGGTAGACCTGCACCCAGTAGCAGTCGCCGAGAAAGTCGGGGTTTTCGAGGAACTGTCCCTGAAGCACCGCCACCTGATCATAAGGCATATTAATCCAGTTGAACTGCAGCCCAATAATTTCAGAGGGCGGGAGCATGGTGGTTTCCGAAAAGAATGTCTGTCCGCCGCGAGAGACGGTAAGTCGATAGTCATGACCGACAATGCCGGGGGTGGGGTCGACATAAAAACCGTCGTCGTCAGGCATGAGGGCATATTCCGCCCCCGAGGTGAGGTCACTGACGGTAACGGCGGCGTCGGTAAGGCGCGTAAGGTCCATGGGTTCGTCCATGGGAGTAGTTAACGTTATGCCGACGCGACATCCTTCGGGGGTCAGTTGAGCCTCAATGACTGTCAGGGGGTCGATATAGTGATATTTAAGGTCGAGGTCTTTCTCACACGCCGTCAGTACGAGCGCGAGTATGGCAAGTTTAAACAGCTTCATAGGTAAGGTCATAATTTAAGCGTATAGGAAACTGACGGCACCAGACCATACATGGCTTGGAGAACGGCTTGGGTACCGGAAGGTTTTGTGGGGTCATTGCGAAAGTAAACTACGTAAGGATTGTAGCGGCAATAGGTATTGTAAATTCCGAAAGCCCATTCGTAGGTGAACCGGGGACCTACGTGGGTATATGATGCCGAAAGGTCAAGGCGGTGGGTCGGGGGTGCTTTGTAGGAATTTCGCTGGGAGTAGTAATAACAGGTAACATCAGCGATTTCATATTTGACGTCAGGGGCGGTAAGCGGCTGACCGGACATATAAATCCATGAGCCTGAGACGTTCCAGCGTTTGGAAATATTATAGATGGCGGTGACAGCGAGGTCGTGGAGGCGATTATTGGATGCATTATACCATCTGCCGCCGTTAATTCCGGGAATTTTGGTCTCGGTATGGGAAACGGTATATGAAATCCAACCGGTCAGACGTCCGGTGTTTTTCCTTATCATGAATTCGGCACCGTAGCTGCGACCTTTGCCGCCGAGAATGATATTGTCGAGGACAATGTCGGAAAACATTGATTTACCTTCGCGGAAGTCATAGACATTCTGAATGTCACGGTAATAGAGTTCAGCCGACCAGTCGAGATTGCCGCTTGCGGTCATTCCGTTATAGCCGACGGCATATTGCAGCGAGCGTTCGGGTTTGACCGTGGCTGAGGTGAGGGCGTAGCGGTCAAAAGGGAAGGAGGTAGACGTTGAGCGGATGGCATGGAGATTCTGGGAGGAGGAGCCCACGCCCGCCTTGATATTATGCTCGCGGGTAATGTTGTATTTCAGGTTGATACGCGGTTCGACGTTGACGTAGGTCTTGCTGTTGAACTGATTAGGTATGGGGTAGACCGAGGCAAATTCGTGAAAGCGGTTTTGGGAAATCACAGAGGCTACGTTCAGACGGACGCCTGCGGTGAGGTCAAACTTTTCGGCAAACGAGCCGGAATAGTCCAACCATGCCGAATTGTCACACAAAGAGCGGATTTCGCGCTCCTTGGCGGCATTGATTTCCCACTCGGCAGACTCGACACGGAGCAACCGGGAGCGCAGACCGAACTCAAGACCGTGATTATCGGCAATCTGCCACCGTATTTTCTCGTTGAGCGAATAATCATGGATATAAGAGAACATGGCTTGGTGGTAGTCCATCATGTCCATCACCATCTCAGGGTCATAGTGGGTAAACGCGGCGGTAGTAGTGAACGAAAGATTGCGTCCGGCGCGCGCAAGCCAGTTGAGGGATGCGCCGAGGTTGCCCCAATACATGCCCATCAGGTCACTGATAGCCATATTATCATGACTTATGAAGAAAGAACCGTCAATGGTATGGGAGGAATTAGGCTGAAACTGCAGTCTTGCGGAAACGTCGTAAAAATTCATAACCGTGCTGCGATATTTGGGCACAAGTTGCAGAAAAGCGTCGACATAAGAGCGTCGCGCCGCCACGGCAAACGACATTTTGTCCTTAATTATGGGACCTTCGGCTTTCAGCTTGGCGGCAAGAATGCCGATGGTCGCGGAGGCATGGTAATGTTCCATGTCGCCGGGCGCAAGGGTCGTTTCAAGCACCGAAGAAGTCGCGCCGCCATACATGGCAGGGAAAGGACCTTTATATAATGTAGCCCCACCGATAGCATCATCATTAAAAGTGGAGAAAATGCCCATGACGTGGGAGGGATTATAAAGCGAAATGCCGTCGAGCACGACAAGATTCTGGTAAGCACTGCCGCCGCGCACCTCGAAACCGCCGCCACCGTCGCCTTCGCTGCGCACACCCGGCAGGAGGGAAATGGACTTGATGATATCGTTTTCGCCTCCAAAGGAAGGAAGCTGGAGCAGCTTGGTCAGCTCGAGGCGTTCCACTCCTATGCGCTTATTTTCAATTCGCTGTCGGGCAGAGGTCCCGGTGACTACCACTTCTTCGAGCTTATGAGAAGGAATGGTGTCGGGTTTCTCTTGGGCGAGAACCGGAGAGCTTAAAGCCGGAAGAAACAATAAAAAATATATGGCGGAAAGGAATTTTTTCATTGTTAAAATTAAGAAAACAGCCGCAAAGTTAACATTTTTTTTGAAGAAAGGGAACAAAAAGGCAGTATCTGGTGTTTAAAATATAAAAAATTAATGTTTCAACTATGAAAAAGACTCATGTACTCTATTTTGCTCTCGGTTCGCTGATGGTTGGCGGGCTGAATTCCTGTGGTTTAAAAAAGGAAAAAATTACGCCGGCTCCGCCCGTGAAGGTCGAGGTTATAGCGGTAAGTCATTCAAATGTAGGCGATACACGCACATATTCCGGCACAGTTGAGTCGGGCGACGGCTCGGAAGTCAGCTTCTCAGTAGCCGGCACAATCAAAAATATATACGTAGCTCCCGGACAGAAAGTGAGCAAGGGTCAGCTTCTTGCCGACCTGAATTCAGAGAGCCTTGTCAATGCCGCCAATATAGCACAGGCGACACTCGATGAGGCTCGTGACGCATATGCACGTCTTAAGAAACTCCACGATGCGAACGCGCTGCCCGATATAAAGTGGGCAGAAATGCAGTCAAAGCTCAAGCAGGCTGAAAATGCCGCCGATATGGCAAACAGGGCAGTAAGCGACGCAAGGATTTATGCCCCCGTGAGCGGAGTGATTTCAGAAAAGCTTGCAGATGTAGGTCAGACGGTTGTTCCCGCCATTCCGGTGTTCAGGATTGTAGGTCTCGGCGACGTGAAGGTTTCCATTTCGGTTCCTGAGAGCGAGATTTCAGCCATGATTCCCGGCAGCAAGGCATCGATTACAATCGACGCTTTAGGCGGTGAGGAGCGAAGCGGAATACTTACAGAAAAAGGCGTAGTTGCGAATCCGCTGTCACGCGCCTATGATGTAAAGTTCAGAATCAGCAATGCTGATGGCAAGCTCCTTCCCGGAATGCTCTGCTCGGTCAAGATGGCACAGACCGAAGGCACGGTGGAAGAGGGTCAGGGCTCAATCGTATTGCCCCCTCAGGCAGTATTGCTGAGTGCCGACAACCGTAACTTTGTATGGCTTGCAAACGGCGGAAAGGCTCAGATGCGCTATATAGAACAGGGAGGCATCACTGCCGACGGAGTCATTGTAAGCTCCGGAATCAATCCCGGCGACAGCGTAATCACCGCCGGAATGCAGAAGGTAAGTAACGGAACTGAGATTGTGGTTGCTGAATAAGTCGAATTGGTCTAATAAGTCTAATTGGTTATATCATTATGGCAAATCAAGATACTAATTCACAGAGCCCGAAACCGCTGCAGAAGCCGGCGGGAATAGTAGTGGCAGGATTGAAATACAAACGCATAGTCATACTGCTTGCAGTAGTGCTGATTACATTCGGCATCTATGCGCTCATCAACATGGACAAAAACGAGTTCCCGAGCTTTACCATACGCGAGGGTGTAGTTGCCGCCGTTTATCCCGGAGCAACTCCCGAACAGATGGAGCAGGAGGTACTGAAACCGCTTGAGGACTATATATTCTCATATAAGGAAGTCAACAAAAAGACAACGTACAGTAACTGTTCGGACGGAATGGTGATGATTTTTGTTGAACTTGATGACAATATTGAGGACGCCACGCCCTTCTGGAATGAATTCAAGTTGGGTATGGATGCCGTCAAACTGAAACTTCCTGCAGGGGTACTTGCAGTGGAGACCATCTCGAACTTCGGCGATACATCGTCGCTGCTTATCACCATGCAGAGCGAGCAGAAGACATATCGCGAATTAGGCGACTATATGGATAAGCTTCGCGACCGACTGCGCACAATCGAGAGCGTAGGCACGATGGATGTCTACGGAATGCAGAACGAGCAGATTGCCGTTACAATTGACCCGGAAAAACTGACACATTACGCCCTGAACGAGAAAACACTCGGCGCGCTGCTCCTTGCAAAAGGATTTCAGACCACCGGAGGCTCGCTCCGCAGCGATACCTATACGCAGCCTATCCACGTAGAACGTTCAATCAACTCGGTCAACGACCTGCAGCAGATGATAATCATGTCGCTGCCTGACGGTTCGGTAGTACGTTTAGGCGATGTTGCCACGGTTAAGAAAGAATATGCCGAGCCTACCTCATATATTACGAATAATGGCACCAAGTGTATACTCCTGTCCGTTCAGATGAAGGACGGTTACAATATTGTAGAGATGGGCAGAGAGGTAAATCAACAGCTCGACGCGTTTAACTCTGAAATTCCGTCAGACGTAACCCTTTTCAAGATTACCGACCAGCCGAATGTGGTTAACTCATCGGTCAACGACTTCCTGCGCGAGCTTGTCATAGCTATCGTGGCTGTTGTAGTGGTCATCATGTTGCTCCTGCCGCTGAAGGTAGCGTTGATTGCGGCGAGCACGATTCCTATAGCCATCTTTATATCCCTCGGACTATTCTATATGTTCGGCATTGAGCTGAACACCGTTACGCTGGCGTGTCTAATCCTGTCGTTGGGTATGATTGTGGACAACTCGGTTGTAATCATCGACGACTATGTAGAACTGATATCAGAGGGTATGGACCACAAGAGCGCGACCCTGCGCTCCGGCACGGAGTTCCTCAAAGCCATTTTCTCGGCAACCCTTGCAATTTCGATTACGTTCTTCCCCTTCCTGCTGACCATGACGGGCATGTTCCGCGACTTCCTTACGGACTTCCCGTGGGCGTTGACCATCATTCTTATGGTATCGCTCATAGTGGCAGAGCTGTTGGTACCGTTCCTGCAGTATAAGCTGATTAAGGAGCCTATCTACAAGCAGGAGCAGGAGGCAATAGCCACCGGCAAAAAGAAATTCTCATTCTTCGTCTCTCTTCAGAAGATGTATAACAAGCTGATTACGGTTTGTTTCAATCATCCCACTGCCACTCTGGTCATCTCCGTAGTGGTTACCGTAGGCGGTATCTTCCTGTTCGTGACCCGTCCGTTCAAGCTGATGCCTATTGCAGAACGAAATCAGTTTGCAGTAGAGATTTTCCTGCCGACAGGCACCTCGGTCAACCGCACATCGGAGGTTGCCGACTCGCTGGAGAGCATTCTTGCCAAGGATGACAGGGTAGTATCCATCGCGTCGTTCCACGGCTGTTCATCGCCCCGCTTCCAAGCAACGTATGCGCCTCAGGTGGGTGGACCTAACTTCGCTCAGTTTATCGTGAACACTAAGAGCGACGAAGCTACCATAGAGGTACTGAATGAGTACACTGATAAGTATGAGCAGTATTTCCCCGACGCGATTGTGCGTTTCAAGCAGCTCAGCTACTCAAACGCCGCATATCCTATCGAAATCCGCGTAACCGGCGATGATCTTGCCCAGTTGCAGCAGGTAAGTGATTCGATTATGGCTAAGATGCGTGCGGTTGACGGATTACGCTGCGTACGTTCATCGCTTGACAATCCTCTGGTTGCAGCCAACGTAGTTCCGAACGCCACTCAGACATCACGCCTCGGTCTTAACAATCTCGGCGTAGAGGCAACCTTGGCAATGCGTTACAGCACAGGTGTTCCAGTAGCAACCGTATGGGAAGGCGATTACGGTATTCCGGTTGTGCTGAAAACGGAGACGTCTGAACGCTCCAATGCAGATGAACTTCGCGACGAGCCTATGCCCGTGGCTATGGGAGTCACATCGGCACCGCTGCGCCAGTTCGCTCAGGTTGAGCCTCAGTGGAACCACGGTCAGCTCTCTCACCGCAACGGACGTCCTACAATTTCAATTATGGCGGAGGTTCAGCGCAATGTCAACGTCATTGACCGCACGGAGGCTGTCATGGACGCAATCCATACCATAGATATACCGGACGGAATCACCATTACACGCGGAGGTGACTGGGACAACTCAATGACCATCCTGCCGCAGATTATGGAGGCACTGGTAATCGCTGTGGTGATTATCTTCTTCATCATCCTTTTCCACTATGCGCAGATTAATACTGCAGTCCTGATGGTTTTGTCGCTGCTGCTCTGTATTCCCGGAGCCGGAATAGGAATGCTGATTCAGGGTACGAATATTTCGCTGACATGTGTGCTCGGCATAGTTTCCCTGATGGGTATCTTGGTCCGTAATGCAATTGTGTTGCTCGACTATGCAGAAGAGCTGCGCAACCAAGGCGCGACACTTAAGGAGGCAATCTTCCAAGCCTCACAGCGAAGAATGCGCCCGATATTCCTGACCTCGGCAGCCGCAACGATGGGCGTAGTGCCTATGGTTATCGGTGGATCAGCCCTCTGGCAGCCTATGGGTGTGGTAATCTTCTACGGTACACCTATCACTATGATATTCATCCTGACTACCATTCCGGTAGCATACTGGAAGATGAAAGCCCGTCAGAAGGGCGCAAACTCGCCGCTTGACGAACCGCTGGAGACGCACATGATTTAAATGCAGAATACAAAATAGAAAATACAAAATATTAGATATAAATAGGATTATGAAGAAGATATTCATATCTGTTATAGCCATGGCTGCAGCGATTAGTGCTACAGCTCAGACGGAACCTCAGGACACTATCCTTACGTTGCAGCAGTGTATCGACATGGCAGTTGCCAATAATGCAGCCTTGAAGCGCGCAGATAATACGTCTGCGGCAGCGACTCAGACACGCAAGGAAGCGTTTACGAAGTATTTTCCGGAGATTTCCGCCACCGGATTCGGCTTCCGTTCACATAACTACATTTTCCAGTACAATGCACTGGATATGCTGAACATTGAGTTGGTAAAACATGGTGTCCTTGCCGGAGTTCAGGCGTTGCAGCCTATATTCATGGGCGGTCAGATTGTCAACGGCAATCAGTTGGCTAAGGTAGGCGAGGCTGCCGCAGAGCTGCAGCGCGCGCAGACCGAGCGCGAGGTAAGGCTCACCACAGAGCAGTATTATTGGAAGCTCGCTACCTTGCAGGCAACCAAGCGCACGCTTCAGTCAGTAATCGCAACACTTGACACACTTGACAATCAGGTTCAGGTTGCGGTGGATGCAGGCGTTGTGATGCGTAATGACTTGCTGAAGGTGCAGTTGAAGCGTAACGGCTACATGGCTGATATGGTTGACCTTGATAACGGCATTCAGCTGTGTCGTATGGTGCTGTCACAATATATCGGCGAGGATTTCGAGCGTCCAATCAACATCGATGCTCCCGTTCCGACAGAAGTTCCGGCTTATCCCCTTGACCTTCGCGTCAATCCGTCGGCGGCACTTGACAATACCATTGACTATCAGTTGCTGCAGGCTAATGTAAAGGCAAAGAAGCTTGAAAAGAAGATGGAAGTGGGTAAAAATCTTCCGCAGGTACTTGGTGGTGCAGGATGGTATTACCATAATGTGCTTGAGCAGGGTCACAATTTCGGTGCCCTTCAGCTGGTGGTCAACATACCCATAAGCGGATGGTGGGGCGGCTCGCACGCCATCAAGCGCAAAAATCTTGAGCTTGAAAATGCCAAAATCGAGCTTGACGACCTCGGACAGATGCTTGAAATCAATATGCAGAACAAGTGGGATGAACTGACCGCCGCCCACCGCAAGATGGAGCTTGCCGCCGAATCCATAGGTCAGGCAGAGGAAAATCTGCGCCTCAACAAGGTATATTACGAAGCGGGAACCTCAACGATTACAGACCTGCTTGAAGCCGAAGCCATGGCACGTCAGGCACATGACCAGTATTCAACCGCCTACGGTGATTTCCAGACGGCGCGTGCCGCTTACCTTAACGCAACAGGGCGTTGATGGTGTCGCGCAGGGCAGTATCGGTCTTGCGAAGAACCCAAGGCTGGAACTGATTTAGCGATACGGCAACCGAATAGTCGAGATTGGGATAATCGGCAGCCATTTCGCGAGCCACGGATTCATTGACAACGGCATAATTCACGCCGCTGTATCCGCCGGCAAGTTCAATAAGAAGTTTTTCAGAAGTTTCGGGGCGTTCACTGATACAGATGGACGCTCCGATTTCTTCTTCAAGATTTTTAAGGCGTGCAGCCATCGGTGAGTTCTCAGACACGCAAATTGTGTCGTTTTTCAAGTCAACAACTGACTGAATAAGAGGAGTCGCACCGGAATCGACGCGCTGAACCAGCACCTGACGGTCAACATAGACCGGAGCGGTGAAAATATAGTTCGATGTGCTGTCGGCAATCATAGGGAGGTCGGCTATAACAAGGTCATAGCGTCCTTCATTTAGTCCGTCCAACCCTTCGGCGGGATTAGTGATGGGGTATAGACGATATGGGAGTCCAAGGTTTTGCAGAGCTTCATAGTCGACACCGCCAAGGGTATCTCCCTGCATATAGAAAGAGCCGGGAGCATACTGGATTGCAACGCGGAGGGTATCGTTAGGGCGAGGCTCATGTGACCCGACATCGAAGTGTCGGCATCTTTTCAGCGAAAACATTATGCCGAGAGTGATTACAAGCAGCAGAACGTAAAGCAGGAGGCGGCTCTGGGGTTTCTGGTTATGAGAATTCTTCATGGTTAAGGGGAGGAGATTTGTTTAGTTTGCAAAGTCGATGCTCAGACCGAACAGAAATCGGCGGGGATTCAGCGGATAGTGAGCCGCTGAGAAATAATTTGACCCGCCGAAGAGTCCCTGATTGAAGTGGGAAACGAGAACGTAAAAACGGACTTTGCTTAGTTTCATGTTCAGATATGCGTCCATCATCGGGTAGTTTCCTACGTATATTTCATCCTGATTATGGAATGTCATGGTAGCGGGCTGATAAGCCATTGCACGATAGCGGGTCATATAGTTGCAGTCAACGCCGAACTGGACATGAAGTGTTGCCACCCGGAAAAGCAGGAACATATTTGAATATACGCTGAATGAGGGCATGCGCAACACATCGGAGTTACTTGACGCCTGATATGTCAAGGAGTTCTGCCAGTTGAAAATGCCTAATTTCAGGTCCTGACGGAGTGTGGCGGAAAATACCTGAATGTGTCCGGAATGTTGTACCGGACAGGCGTCATTGCCGAAATAAATCAGGTTCTGGACATTCTCCATTCCGGCAGAAAGATTTGTCCATGTCTGCGGAATGTCAATTTCACCGCCAAAACGGAGACGGCGAGTCATACCGAAATCATTCTTCCATATGAAGTTATTGCTGACATATTCATCGACAAAGAATGACGGGTGGAGATTATCGAATTCAGCGTAGGCGCGAACCGATGCGGTGTCGCGATGAATGCGAACACGGAACTGGGCGTCACCCTTCACTTCAAACTCACCGATATTATGGCCGGCAATTCCGAGACGCGCATCGGCATTATACCTGAAATGAGAACCTTGTTCCTTATTGAGTTTTCCGCCAACGTAGAGCGAATTTTCCTTGGAAATGCGTCGGATTCCTAAGGGTACATAGTTGTGGAGCTGACGGTAGCGGTTAAATTCATGTTGCGCATAGGCTGTCAGTCCAAATTTGACCCACTTCTTAAATCCTTCAAGCAGTGAAATTCCGACGGTGTTTCTTACCGTCAGCGAGCGAGCATCATCAAAAGTTTTCTTATCGTCGAAATATGCGTTTTCCCAAAAGTCCATATCGCCGGGAGTACGCATATTGAAGCGATGGTGATGTTCATTAAAGTCAAAAGTCCAGAAAATCTGACTGACCGGAACGAAAACACGGGTAGAATCCTCCGGATTTTCACGGAAAAACCCCATACGGTAGCGATTATTCATCCAGAATTCGCGTCCGTTTACAATCGAGTGGGCGTTCTGAAGGTTTACGGGTATGTTTTTTGACGTAACCTTTGAATTTCCGCCCTGAATTTCCGCCGGGTCGGTAATATACAGGTCATTCTGGATACCGCCGTTTTCCTTATTGATGGAGTAATATTGATTGAAAAGGGCAGAAACCTGATAATGAGTTCCGGAATAAGAGCCGTTAAATCCGAAATTGAAATGCTTGTCTGCCTGATTTTCATAACTGCCCTTGGAGTAAATATATTCGGTCCAAGCTCCAATCTGGGCATTTTTGTTTATGTTTCCGTTGAAAACAGCCTTGAAACGGTCCTGTTGCTGCGGATTTCCGTAGCTCGTATTGTAGGTGAGGAGCGTCATGGGGACGCGGGTGTTATAAAAAGGCGTGTTTTCGACGGTAGGGATATACGGGGCAAGGGCATCGGTGAAGAAGAACGGTCCGGGGATGGGACGCTCGAAATAGTTCATAGAGATGCCTTCCGCACCATAGTTGCCCGTGACAGCCGAGGTATATCCGAACTGATAGGCGGGGATGGCTACGCTTTGACAATAGTTTTCAAGCAGTGTATCGACTTCGCGCATGGTGCGGTCGCCAAGAAACTCGCTGACGTTCCAACTGGTTATGCGTGTGATGGCTTGCGCCCACTCAACTGATTGGGCTGTAGACTTTTCCTCTGTGCCACCATTGCCTTTCTTTGCAGAAGCGGAAGAGTTGAGCTTTGTCTGCGCCGACATGGTTCCGGACAGCGGACATATCAGCGAAAATATAAATAATATGCGAAAAATATGCTTCATTACCGGCTGCAAATTTACAAAAAAATCATTAACTTTGCGCTATGAAATCAGAACATTATGACGCAAAAATGAAGATGCGTGATGCCATTGCGGACACTCCGGTTCTGCTGATGGCACTGAGTCGGTTTAACATTCCCCTTGGTTTCGGCGATGATACGATTGATGAGGTGTGTAGTCGTGCAGAGGTTGATACCGATACATTTTTAGCTGTTGCGTCACTGATTGCGGGGCGGAAGCTGCCGTTAAATCCTATTTCCTTGCCTACCTTGATGAAGTATCTGCGCAGCGCGCATAAGTATTTTATTGACTTTCTTCTGCCGCAGATACGCCGTAAGCTTATAGATGCCATAAACTGTTCGGGAGGCGAGGATGTCGCGCTTGTCATTCTCCGTTTTTTTGATGATTACGTAACCGAGGTTGAAAACCATATGAATCATGAAAACAATGTGGTTTTCACTTATGTTGACAATCTTTTGCACGGACGGCGTGATACTGAATATTCGATTGACCGTTTCTTAAGCACACATGAGCCTATCGCAACCAAGCTACATGAGCTGAAGGATATATTCATTTGCCATTATCATGGCACCGGGGCTGACGTCAACCGGTTGAATTCAGTTTTGTTTGACATTATCAACTGCGAGACTGACCTGATGAGCCACTGTGATGTTGAGAACCGGATTTTTGTTCCGGCGGTGCGTGAGGTAGAACGTGAGGTGGTCGACTCACCTGAGCCCGCCGTGGAGCCGGAAGAGGATAAAGACCCTGAGGTTCATAATCTGACTGAGCGTGAAAAGGAGATTGTGCGCAATATTGCGCGCGGAATGTCGAATAAGGAGATAGCCGAGAGGCTTTTTGTATCAGTACATACCGTGGCGACCCACCGTCGAAACATTTGCGCCAAGCTTGACATTCATTCCGCCGCCGGACTCACCGTGTTTGCTATAATTCACGGATTGGTAACAATATCCGAGGTCCACCAGTCGTAGACCCCGGATATCATTTCTCAGAATTCAAAAGTTTCGAGCTTGAGGGAGCCGAGAGCTTCCATCTTGCTTACCTCGACGGCAAACACCTCTGATGCGCTATGGGCATTGAGTGCGTTCTGGTCAGCCCATGTTTCGCAAATCATCATCACGTCCGGACGGGTTGCGCTTTCAAAAATGTCGTAGGCAATGCAGCCCTGTTGCTTGAGTGAAGCGGCGGTGAGGCGTTTTGCTGCTTCAAGTACTTCGGCGCGGTTTTCAGCCGAAGTCTGGATAAAACAATTCAGTCTTAACATAATTGCGATACAAAATTAAGGTTTTTTCATGGGCAAATGTAAGAAAAAAATCTTAATTTCGGACTGATGCACGGATAATGCGTCGGATTGTGCGCCATTTTGGGAAAATAGCCCATGGGCGTAACGGACCGTAGCTCACCATAATTACTATGATTGAAACAATCGCGACAATCAGCAACCACCCGTAGATTTCTTTCATTGAAACTACGAGGGCATGAACCTGAACCGGACCGTAGAGACTGAGGTCGCGCATTCCGGCTCCAAGCAGAGAGGCATTTTTCGCCATGGTATGGCGAAGGAATTCGCCGATGATAGCCGGACCGAGAGCTGCACTCATGACCGCACCGGTAAAACCGTTGATGGTGAGAGCCTGAGGAAACACCATAAAAGGCAGTCCGCTCTGTACTATCGAGGTGAGGAATACAATCGAGATTATGACCGAGCCGAAGCCGCGGAGGAACAGGGGAATAAACAACATTTCCTTTTCCACGCCATAGTCAATGGTGAAATAGAACCAAGCCAAGTATGCAGCGGCAAATGTGAAACCGATTGCAGTCATGGTCTTGTATCGCCACTTGCGGAGCGCGAAAGTCAGATATGTAAAGATGCAACCGGCAATAACTCCGTAGAACACATACCAGTTTAGGTCAATGATGTTAGTTTCATCAAAACCGAGTATGGTTGCGGCATATGAGTGTTCAAAAACATGCTCCGTACCCATCAGTGTGAAGAAAATCAGATAGATACACGTGGCTCTGATTACGTTACGGTTCTTCATTGCCTGAAACGATATGTAGGGATGATGGAGGAATGTGGCACGCCAAAGGTTGACGGCTACACACGCCATTCCGATAACCGCAGCTATGATGATTTCCTTTGAGTCGAACCAGTCATAAAAATTTCCATATACGCAGATAAACGTAAAGCAAATCATGAATCCCGCCCAAAGGATAGCTCCGAGCCAGTCAATGCCCAGTAAGGGTATATACATGGGTGCGCGCACGGGGCGCACAAGAATGATGACCATAAGCATCATCAGTGCGAGCAGACCCATCATTATCCAGTGCATGTACGCCCAATCGAAGTGGAAAGCGGAGTAAATTGACGCGATTCCACTCAATTGGATAACGCTGTCAACAATTATATAGACATAACAGAAAAAAATAGCCATGTCGCGCACCGGAGTAATCCAGAGCTGGATAGTCGAGTTGCAGGCAAAAGTGGCTTGCATCCGGAACCATCCGGCAATGAAGCAAGTGATGACCAATAGCGGAACGCAGTCAGACGTAGCGCAGATATATGTCGCCGACATAAGTACCGCACCGCAGACAAGCAGCTGAGTGCGGTTGGTAAACCGGAATTTTATGCGGAACATGACGGCAAAATTGATTGCCATCCCTATGAGGGAGGCGTAGCCAGCCATCAGTATATCTTCCTGCATCAGTCCGGTGGTGCCGACCATGTCTGAAGCCGCAGCGAGATAGAGACCTCCCGAAAACTGGATAATCAGCACAAAGAAGATGAAAAGCCACGGTTTCAGTCTGCGGGGTATGAAATTTGGGACATCAGGGATGTCAAACGGTCCCTGAGGGAAATGATGATTGTCAGCCATTTCAATACTTGACGCAACATTCCACGTTCATTCCGGCACGCAGTTTAGCCATTTCTTCCGGCTTGTTGTCGGCAGTGAAACGGATGCGCACGGGAATACGCTGACGCACTTTGACAAAGTTACCGGCTGAATTATCCTGAGGCATGACGGAGAGTGACGCACCGGTTGCGGAAGATATCGATTCAACTTCGCCCTTGAATATGACATCGGGGATAGCATCGATTTCTATTTCGACGGCGTTGCCGGGCTGAATATGACGGAGCTGTGTTTCCTTATAGTTTGCTGCGACCCATACGTCGGTGGAGTCAATCACGTCAAGCAGTGTCTGTCCCGGCTGAACCAACTGTCCGGTCTGGATTTCCTTTCGCGAAGCGTAGCCGTCGCACGGGGCGAGGATGACACAATAGCTCAGATTCAGTTCGGCTGTTTCAACTAAAGCCCGAGCAAGTTCAATTCCGGCTTCAGACTGGGAGAGGCGTGTGCGGTTCATGTCAACAACGGTTGACGTGGCGGATTGCTGACGCGCAAGCATTTCGTAGCGTGCCTTTTTCGCTTCATAGTCGGTTTTGACGGCATCATATTCGCGGCGAGTCACGGCGTCATGGCTCAACAGTTTCTCATAACGATCCAAGTCCGTCGCAGCCATGTCCATCAGGACTTTAGCCTCGCTGACGGAGGCGGCACTAACATTGACGTTGGCAGACGCGGAGGTGACTGCACGGTCAGCCACAGAGCGACCGGCAAGGGCGTTCTGAAGGTCGGCGCGTGCGCGCGCAAGATTCAGCCGCAGGTCGGAGTCATCAATTATGACCAAGGTGTCACCTTTCTTTACCGGTTGAAACTCGTTAAACCTTATTTCCTTGATGTAACCTTGCACTCGGCTGTTGACAGGTACAATCTGCATCCTGACTTGAGCATTATCAGTAAATTCGACGTTACCGAGGTGGATAAACTTGCCGGCTACCCAAATAGCGGCGGTTGCGATTACAATCAGAGAAAGAACGTATGATAATATTTTTTTGCTGCGGTGGTTCATATTTTTCCGGAAATGAAGAGTAATTTATAGTAATAATAGATAATATTGATTTTTGCGTTGACTAACTGCTGGTCAGCGTCGAGTTTTGCGTTTGCCGCGTCGAGCATATCGGTAATCAAAGCCATATCTGCGGAATAGCGGGTAGATGTCGTTGCGTAATTCCTGTTGGCAAGCTCGACGGATTTCTCGCGGGTCTGCAGTTCCTCATAAGCCTCAAGATAGCGTAGATGGTCGGCGCGCACGGCAAGCGAGATATCCTCGAGCGCGGCGTCGAGTTCTTCCTGAGCCTTGCGGGTAGCGAGGCGGCTTTTTGCCAGTGACTTGTTTGTCTTGAATAGCGACGACAGATTGTAGCTTACGCCGAGACCTATGTACCAGTAGCTGAGATTGCGGTCAATAGGGGGAACTTCGACCAGAATAGGTCCGTCCATGGTCCAGCCTGCCTGCAGACCGATGTGGGGGAGACGCTCGGAGTGGACGAGTTTTTCGGCGCGCTGACTCAGTTTCACGCCTGAGCGCGCAAGGCTGAGACGCGGTGAGTTGCCTTCAGCCTCCTGCTGCCACCACTGTTCGCCTTCCAGCGGCAGTGACCGCGTGAGTATAGTCGAGTCAGGAACGATTATTGTTCCGGAGGGGAGTCCTGCTATAGTGATTAGGTTAGAGTTGAGAATGTCGATGGTATTCGCTATCCGGGTTTGCTGCAGTTCGAGGTTCGACGTCAGCAGTTCGTATCTGGTAATGTCATTGCGGAGGGCTGTGCCTTGCTCATAGCGGGCGCGCATTTCGGCATGGACCTTACGTGCGGCTTCAAGATTGCTGTCAACTACCTTACTAAGATTAGAGTATTTGTAGAGGTCAAGGTAGAAACCGGTCAGCTGAAAGCGGATATTGTCGCGCTGAAAGTCGGCTGCGTAACGGGCGGCGGTGGTTTTGAGTTCGGCGAGTTTGATTGAATTGGTGATGGCTCCGCCGGTGTAGAGCGGCTGCTCTACGTTGACGCCGAGTCCGGTGCCCAAGTGGGGGATGGGTGCGGGCTGATAGTCGGAGAAGTCACGTTTGGTGGTAAATCCATCGCCTATGTAGCTGACAGACAGCGATGCGTTAATGTCGGGCAGGCGGTTGCTGCGTGCCACTGAGAGCTCCTTTTGAGCCTCATCGATAGCGGTTATTGACGGTCGGAGCCGTGCGCTGGACTGCTCGGCTATCTCGAAGATTTCTTCAAGCGAAATAACCTGCTGCGCGTCAGCACACACTCCGTCGCTCAGCAGGGAGGATACAATAATCCCTGCGAGCAATCGAAGATTGTTCATCTATATATAATAAGGTGTAAAAAATGTAAAATGTGAAAATGCTGTTCAAGACTTCAAATCAGAAGTTCTTGACCGGCGCAGTGCTCTTCCAGTTTTCAAGAAATCCCCAGTTTCTAACGCGGGGACGAACGTTGATTTTTAAACGCATAATTGAGGCAATTCTTTGTGAATTGCGCTGCAAAGGTACGATTTTTTAACGAAAAATGAAAAACAGGGGGTGAAAAAACTCATTTCTAACGTCGGGAGGGTATGCGATTGTTTAGATTTTGAGAGTTGAGGGAAATTTTTACTCAAAATTGAGTATTTCGGGGATTGGCGATTGATGGTAACTTTGCAGCGTCAAAACCAACAAACAATGAAGAAACCGATTATCACATTATTTATAGCTGTAACGGCACTGATGGCTGCCGCTCAAGCCGACACCGCCGGTTACAGCAAGTTCCGCTTCGGCGGATATGGCGAAATGCTCGCGCAGTTTATGGATTATGGTACCAACCGTTTCAGCGGCAGTTCCGACGGTTCGCCGCGAGGATATCGCGCAGCTGTGTCCATTCCGCGATTTGTAGTTGCCTTTGACTATAAGTTTAACCCAAAGTGGATTCTCGGTGCCGAGATTGAATTTGAGGCGGGTGGGGTAGGCTCAGCCGTTGAGCTTGAAAACAGCGAGAACGGCGAGTATGAGACTGAAATTGAAAAGGGTGGCGAGGTTGCTTTAGAGCAGTTCCACATTACACGCCTTATTCACCGAGGCTTCAATGTGCGTGCCGGTCATCTTATCGTTCCCGTCGGATTGACAAACGCTCACCACGAGCCGATAAATTTTTTCGGACCTACGCGACCTCAGGCTGAGACGTCGCTACTGCCATCCACATGGCATGAAACCGGCATTGAATTTTTCGGCTCATTCGGAAAGGGCTTTGATTACCGGGCAATGATTGTTGCCGGACTGAATGCTAACGGGTTTGACCGCAACGAGTGGATTATAGGAGGAAAGGCAGGATATTTTGAGACGGACAATTTTACTTCGCCCGGATATGTGGCACGAATAGATTACAGCGGAGTGAAGGGGCTGCGCACGGGTGTATCAGCCTACTATTGTCATGATACGGGCAAAAACTCGGATAAGGACCACTTTTATAGTGCAGTCGGACGTATTCCGGTTGCCATAGGAACATGGGATGCGCAATATCACTGCAAATGGGTGACAGCCCGTGCAAATATCACGTATGGTTACATTGGAAACTCGGCGGGTTTGAGCGACGCCAACCGTATGCTGTCAAATAAATCTCCTTACAGCCGGTTGGCTCCCGTAGCGAAAAACGCGTTTGGAGCGGGTGCGGAAGTCGGGGTGAATATAAAGAAGTTTACCCCCTATGCCCGCTATGAATATTATAATCCTCAGTTCCGCGGGGAGGGAAAGCAGATGATGGATTTACGGCTGGAAACAAACCAATGGCAGGTTGGTTTGAACTGGTTTGCGTTGCCGAACTTGGTTGTGAAAGGCGCATGGGTTTCGCGTCAGATTGGTGGCGGAAAATACAATAGCGAGAATGAATTCCAACTTGGACTGGCATACATTGGCTGGTTTGTGAAGAAATAATTGAAATTAATAAATAGATTAGTGAAAACGCAAATGAAATTACAAAACATTTTTCTTGCAGGGGCGGTAATGCTCACAGCGTGTGAGTCAGACCCCAAGTCTGAAAAAAACGATGATGACAGCGCAAACATTGACTACACGGCGGAAAATGCTGCATCATGGGCTAATTACATGACTCAGGTAAGCGCACTTCTGCGCAATGATGCCGCGACTCTTTATGATGCATGGACTACCGATGGTTATGCCGACCGCTTTCTTGCACTTGCTTCATGGGACTGCGTGGAGCAGATGATTGACGGTTGTGCCGATATTGCCAACGAGGTCGGTACCGCAAAAATCGGTGACCCTTATACTCTTTACGTAAGCGGTGACACCAAGCGCGCACTCTATGCAGTAGAATCATGGTATTCATGGCACTCACGCGACGACTATGCCAATAATATCCGCTCAATTCGCAATTCATACTGCGGAACCACCGACGGCAGTGTCGCTCCTGAATCATTGTCGGCTATGATTGACCCGGCAGTAGACGCAAAGGTTATCGCTGCGATTAAAAATGCGGAATCCGCCATTCTTGCAATTCCTCAGCCCTTCCGTTCAAATATCAATTCTGTCGAAACCCGCTATGCGATGACAGCCTGCGCGGATTTGGAGGAAATCCTTTCCGGTGAGCTTAAGAGTGCCGCTCACAAACTGAGTGAAGCTGATTTGACGCTTATCGCCAAGAACTTTGTCAATGAGGTAGTTCTCCCCACATATTCAGAGTTGAAGATACGGAATGACGCCCTCCATCAGTCCGTTTTGGCTTTCAAAAGCGCGCCTTCAAATGCAGCCTTTGCCAACGCATGTAACGCATGGCTCGAGGCACGCGAACCGTGGGAGAAATCAGAGGCATTCCTTTTCGGACCGGTTGATGCTCTCGGTCTGGACCCGAATATGGACAGCTGGCCCCTTGATCAAGATGCTATTGTTCAGATTCTGAACTCAGGAAACTATGATAATCTTAACTGGACCGATGATGATGACGATGACCGCATCGAAGCCGTTCAGAGCGTGCGCGGTTTCCATACTCTCGAATTCCTTCTCTTTAAGGATGGTAAACCCAGAACTGTAAATAATTAATGAACGTAAAGCCAAACTATATAGTCCTTGTATCGTCGTTGTTACTGCTGGCAGGCTGTGACAACGACGGTCTTGACACCCTTTCAATCGATATTCCGGAAGGCTATGCGCTTTCGGCAGGAACTTCGACCAATTTTCTTAACTCATCGGTGGCATACGATGCCGAGGCGGCGTGGGTTAGCGGCGATTATCTGACCAGATTTGTCAGGGGTGACAAACTGTATGATGACGTGCGCACATCCGCCACGACCGAGGGCGGTGGACTTGGTCCGGTCTATGCCGGTTATTCCTGCGGTAGTTGCCATAGAAATGCGGGACGCACGCGTCCGGGAACATGGGAAGGCTCCGGTGACTATGGATTTTCCTCGATGCTTGTCTATATAACCCGAAAGAACGGTGCGCAATTTCGCGATTACGGACGTGTGCTCCACGACCAGTCAATTTATGGAGTAAAAGCTGAAGGAAAGCTCAAGGTTGACTGGAGTTTCGAGCAGTTTTCGTTCCCTGACGGTGAAAAATATGAACTTGCCACGCCAAAATATACAATTACAGACTGGTATGCCGACGAAATCGCGCCTGAGGACCTTTTCTGCACGGTCAGGGTGCCTCTCCGTCATGTGGGCATGGGGCAGATGATGTCACTTGATCCCAATGAAATTGAGCAGCTTGCCGCACAGAGCAATTACCCGGAGTGGGGTATATCGGGTCGCTGTAATTATATAACGGAGCGCGGTGTGCGTCAGCTCGGATTGTCGGGCAATAAGGCGCAGCATGCCGACCTGACCGTAGAGCTCGGTTTTTCAAGCGACATGGGTGTCACCAACAGCCGCTATCCCGAGGAAATATGCGAAGGGCAGATTCAGATGTCGCAAGGGTCGATGATGGGGCTTACATATGACCGGCTTGACGTTTCGACTGAGGACATGGAGAATGTAGACCTGTATATGCAGAGTCTCGGTGTGCCGGCGCGTCGCGATGTCAATGACCCGGAGGTACGCAAGGGAGAGGCGGCATTCTATGAGGCTGGATGTCATCTCTGTCACGTCACCACGCTCCATACGCGCCCTCGAGGCTCGACTCTATTGGCGGGCACACAACTCCCTTGGCTCGGAAACCAAACCGTCCATCCTTACAGCGATTACCTTCTCCACGACATGGGCGAAGGGCTGAACGACAATTATCCTTCCGGTCTCGCCGCCGGAAACGAATGGCGCACCACTCCTCTCTGGGGCATAGGGCTTCAGGAAAAGGTTAACGGTCATACCTATTTTCTTCACGACGGACGTGCCCGCAACTTTGTCGAGGCTATCATGTGGCACGGCGGCGAAGGTGAAGCCTCAAAAAACAAATTCAAGAATATGTCAGCGGACAAGCGTAAGGCGATGGTCCGTTTCCTCCAATCATTATGAAAAAGTTTATCATTGCATTAGCACTCGGATGCTCGCTTGCGGCATCGGCACAATTTGACTCTGAAAACGGCGTGGTTTCCATTGCCGATGAACGCGGTTTCATTTTTTCATCAAAATCTGGCTATTTTGTATTTAAACCATATCTTTTGGTTCAGACTTCGGCAAATTTCAACTGGTATGATGACGCCGGACTTGACCCCGCATATAATCAGGACAACGTAGTGAACAGTGGTTTTGCCATTCCGTACGCAGTACTCGGATTTACAGGCAAGGCTTTCGGAATTGTCAACTACAATCTGTCAATCAACGCTGCGGCGTCGGGCGGTGCAATTCTTCAGCAGGCATGGGCGGACATCTGTCCGCGCGCCGAGATAGGAGTGAAAATAGGTAAGTTCAAGACTCCGTTCAGCCACGCTTATCTGACCACTCTGGGCGAGACGCTTTTCCCCTCACTCCCAACTTCGCTTACCGCACAGGTCATTATGCCATACTCGCTTAATGCCGTCACTCCCCATATTGGAACCGGTTTTGACCTCGGGGTAGAGGTTCACGGTCTTGCAGGCGGTAAGTTCGGCTATCAGGCGGGAATCTTTAACGGAACGGGCGCATCGGTAAATATCGCTAACAAAACATTCAGCGATGACTGGCATATTCCCTCGCTGCTTTATGCCGGACGACTTACTTGGCAGCCTTATGGTGCGATGCCCGCCACTCAGGGGGACCCGCGCCGCCTTGACCTTAACCGCATGCTTATAGGTCTTTCGGGTTCACTGAATGTTGAAAGCGAGAACGAGAGTACTAATGACTTGCGTGTGGGACTCGAATGGAGTTGGGTTAACAGACGCTGGTATTTCGGCGCGGAGGCATACTGGATGCATGTCGGTTTTACCCGCCGACAGAAAATTGACCGTACGTTCAATTATTTCGGCGGTTATGCCCAAGCAGGCTATTTCGTTTCAAACAGAGTCCAGATTGTAGCCCGTTATGACATTTACGAGCGAAATTCGACTTCAAAAGGAGGTTTGCTGAATATTCCCGCGGTGGGTGCCAACTGGTTTTTCCCCAGAATTAATCTGAAACTTCAGGGTATGGCGCAGTTTACCGGACGCACGGGTCACGCACGCCAGATGGACCGTGACGAGGATAATCTCGGACTTGCTACATGGAACGCCGTAATAATGGCTCAATATTCATTCTAAGCAAAGATGAAGAAGTGGTTTTTTATTTTGGCTTTGGCTCTGACCGGATGTGACGAGGGTCGTATTTACGACAATTATGTCACCGAGGGTAGTGCCGGACAGACCGCTACCGTCCGGGTGAGCGGTGCGCGCGGGGCTGACAGATGGTTTGCAGGTTATTCTCTCGCTGTGGCGGGTTTTACAGCAGGCAGCGAGTATGCACTTATAAGTAAAAATATCGAACTTGACGACGCAGGCAATTGTGAAATAGAGCTTTCCGGTATTCCGTCGGAAACGCAATCGGTAGAGTTATGTGTTGTTGACCGCCTGCGTCGTCGGGTTGCGGTGTTTAAATCTGTTGACGTAAAGGGGAGCGAGTCGCTGAATATTGTTTCAGATGGCGAAGATTTGTCGCCCGAAAACGCAATTCAGCGTGAAATTTTCAATACAACCTGCATAAACTGTCATGGTGGCGCAAGTTTTTCCGCTGCATCGCTTAATCTCACGGAGGGACGGGCTTTTTCCGAGCTGATAGGCGTAATTTCGGTCAAAGAGCCGCAGGAAATGCGCGTTATGCCCGGAAATCCGGAAAAGAGTGTTTTATATAATATATTGTCAGGAAACGAGTCAGCAGACTGGAAATATGACCATTCCGTTGAAATAACTATGCCTGAAAAGTTAGATTTAATAAAAAACTGGATAAAAGCGCAATAATGGTCCTTAGTAAATCGTTTTTTATAATGATGGAAAATCGAATCAAGTATAAGACATTCACATATAGCGGTGCGGAAGCGCAGACCGCACTTTTTGACGAGGGTCGCTGTGAGGCTCATTGCATCATTTCGCCTGCGGCGGGACTTATGTTTGCCAATCAGCTCGAAGCGGTTCTTGAGGCAGAGCGTCACCTTGAAGAATACTTCGGAATGAAGTCTGTTTTCAAACGGTATTTTTTGAGTGATGTGGCAAATCAGGCACAGTTATTGCCCGAAAAGGAGGATTGTGCAGTCTCTGTCATTCAGCAACCGCCGCTTAATGGCTCCAAACTTTCCCTTTGGGTTGTGATGGAGCAGGATGCGGATTTCCATCAGGCTCCTGACGGAATCTGGGAAGATTCCCGCGGACGTATTATTCAAGGTGACCTTCCTGTTGAAGGGAGCGACTCCCGACTTGAAACGATTGACTATCTTAGCCGCTTTGCTTCAGCTTTACGCGCGCGCGGCGGCTCCCTTGCCGACAACTGTATGCGTACTTGGTTTATGGTCCATGATGTTGACCGCAATTATGCCGGAGTTGTGAAGGGCAGAAATGAAGTATTTGCCTCCGAGGGTCTGAAAGAGCATTTTATAGCTTCAACCGGTATCGGAGGGTCTCCCGCGGGCAGACAGCTTGTGGCGTTTAATGCGATAGCAGACATGACTTTGCGCCCCGGGCAGATGACATATATCAAGGGCGCGAGTCATCTGAATCCTACGATTGAATATGGTGTGGCTTTCGAGCGCGCCACAGCAGTAGATTATTATGACCGCCGTCACGTATATGTTTCCGGTACAGCCAGCATCAACAATAAGGGTGAGGTCGTTCATCCGGGAGATGTGGCGCGCCAGACTGTCCGGATGATTGAAAATATCGAGGTTCTTCTTGATGAAGCAGGATGCGATAAGCACGATATAGCTCATCTGTTGGTATATCTTCGCGATATTGCCGATTATGAGGTAGTCAATGAAATGTTCAATGAACTTCTGCCGGCGGTTCCCCGTGTTATTATGCTTGCGCCCGTTTGTCGTCCGGCATGGTTGATTGAGACGGAGTGTATCGCCATTCGTCGCCGCTCTAATCCGGAATATGCGGAATATTAAATTGATTTCGGCGGTATCAGTGGCACTTTTTATAGGTGCCACCTCGTTTATGCCGCCGGAAGTTTACGGGACATGGTGGTGGTTTGCCTTCGGGGGTATGATTGCCATCATGCTCATATATATTATTGTTCGCGTGCGCGCGCGTAGGTTTCTTCACTTTTCATTTCTTCTGATGATTGCCGGTGGTATGCTTACCGCTACAACGTCCGTGAGGGGATCGGTTCACCTTCTGCCGGGAGTAACCGTAAATGACTTTATGGATTCTGACGGAAACTTAAAAAAATTGCCATTTTCGCTCACTTTGGAAGAATTTCAGACGGAATATTATCCCGGAATGAGTTTTCCGCGTGATTTTCACTCAAAAATCATGATTGATGACCGTTCGACTGAAATATCGATGAATAAAATCGGTCGGAAGGGAGGTTGGCGTATCTACCAGCAGTCATTTGACGGAACCGGAGGCTCAATTCTTACATTGACACATGACCCATGGGGGACGGCATTGACATATCTCGGCTTTTTGATGTTTGCCATTGCCGGGCTTCCAATGGCATTCAGACGGAAAACGTTGGCTCTTTTGGCAATTTCGATTTCCTCCGCTTGTTTTGCGGAAGAGCCGGCGGAGCGTCAAGTTGAATTCCACGGACGGATTGTGCCTTTTGCCACTGTTGCTTCCGAGTTGACTTTCAAACTGACCGGTCAACAGAAGGTTGCCGGCATGAACCCGACGGATTTTGTAATCTCGCTGATGGAGCACCCTCAGGAGTGGAGTGAGGCTCCGTTTCTAAAAACTAAGGAGGGATATGTTTCGGTTCGGTCGCTTTATAATGACAAAGGGGAGTACCTGCCTCAATTAAAGTATGAGGGAGGCGAAGGAAAGAATGATGCGGAATATCTTCGAATTGATGAAAAGGTCGCACTTCTTTCAGAATTGTGGCGCGGTGAGCTGTTTTCGCCTGCCCCGGAGTCGGCATTACGCTCCGAGAGGTCTATCCGAGCGGAGGTAGTATATGTGGCAATTCAGCCTGTAAAATGGTTCTTCATGATTGCGCTTGCTGCTGCAATTATTGGATTGGTAACAGGTAAGGCAAGATTTATTGCCGGTACGCTTTTCATAATCGGATTGCTGATTTTTGTCTGGAACTGGTATATAAGAGGCTATTTCCCGATAGCGGGAACCGGTGAGATTATGTTCTTTACGTCGGTTTGTCTATGCGGGTGTGCATGGATTTTGTCGCGAAAGAGTGCGTTTGGGGGCTCATTAGGACTTCTAATGGCAGGTTTTGCGGCTTTATTGTCATGGTTGGCTGTAAAAAATCCTGTAATGACACCTTTAATGCCGGTTCTATCCTCTCCGTGGCTATCGGTTCATGTTTCGATGGTTATGGTTTCATATGCGCTGCTTGGAATGACGTTGCCTTTGGCGGTGGCGGGTCTTTTCCGGGAGCAGTATCTGAGGATAGCTTTACGGCTGCTTCCCGTGGGTGTTTATATGCTTGGCTTGGGTATAATTGTCGGCGCAATGTGGGCAAATGTGTCGTGGGGTCGCTACTGGGCATGGGACCCGAAGGAGACGTGGGCTCTCGTCACTATGCTATTGTATGCCATACCGCTTCATCCGTCCGTTGGACTTAAATCGCGTCCGCGTTTGCTTTCGGTTTATTTAATTTTGGCGTTCGGTGCGATTGTAATGACATACGCAGGGGTAAATTATCTTCCGTCTCTCCACGCTTACAGATAAAAAAAGGTTGCAATCCTGTGTTATTGCTTGACATTTCGGATTTTTTTGTTAACTTTGCGTGTAATTTTTGCAGAGACCAAATAAATTTGACGTTGAAAGACGTCGGAAGTATATATGAACAAAGAAGATTTCAGCGACATTGCACCGTTTGATGACAGCGATTTTCGCTCTCATATATTAAACTTGGTGGAACAACCGGAATTCGCGAATGCAGTTACTTGGGTATTTCCCGAACTTGATTTCGCTTCTTTTGCCGAACGCCTTAAATTGGTTGATTCTCAGGAGTCATTCCAGTTGAATGTAATGTGTCCTATCCTTGAGAAATTAGTTGCGAGGTCGACTGACGGTCTGACATGCGATGGAATTGACAATTATCATGCAGGAACAGCATATACATTGATTTCAAACCATCGTGACATTGTTCTTGATGCTTCTTTCCTGAATTTATGTCTGGTACGCAACGGATTGCCCACCAGTGAGGTAGCCATTGGGAATAACCTGCTGATTATGCCTTGGATAGATGAACTTGTACGTCTGAACAAGAGCTTTATAGTTAAGAGAGACACGGGTATGCGTGGCGCACTCGAAGCAGCCAAGCATCTGAGCGCATATATCCATTATTGTATAACGGATAAGAAACAGAGCCTTTGGATTGCACACCGCGAGGGAAGAGCCAAGGACTCAAATGACCGCACGCAGGACTCCCTGATTAAGATGCTCGAATTGGGTGGCGAAGGCACCCCGCTTGAACGGTTGAAGGAGGTTAACCTGATGCCGGTAAGTATCAGCTATGAATTTGACCCCAACGATTATTTGAAAGCACAGGAATTCGTGCAGAAACGCCGCAATCCAGACCATAAGAAGTCACCTAAGGATGATTTGCGCGCCATGGAGACGGGAATTATGCGTCCCAAGGGTCGAATTCATTATACATTGACCGAATGTCTGAACGCCCAGATTGACGCACTGCCTCAGGACCTTGACCGCGCGCAAGCCGCCCATAAGGTTGCGGAGCTGATTGATAAGGCTATTCATTCCAATTACAGACTGTATCCCATAAACTATGTAGCATACGATATGCTTGAGGGTACAAGCAGATTTGCTGACCAGTATACTGCCGCTGATGTGGACGCCGTAAAGGATAGGCTGGAAACTCAGTTAGGTAAGTGCAGACTTGAGAATGTGACGGCTGATGAACTTGCATACATGCGTCAGATGATTCTTACAATGTATTCCAATCCCCTTAGAAATAAGCTTTTCCAGAACTGAGACGCGTTGCCCATTGCTGAACGTATATGAGACTTCCGGGTTTGTTGATTTTACTTTGCTTGCTATTTCAGGTTGCTACTGATGCCTATATCTTTTTTGTGGCATGGCAGCGGAGCCGGAGACTTATAGCCGCAAAATTTCAGCTGTGGCAGAGCGCATTTTTTCTGGTTTATATAGTTGTATTTCTCTGTTTACCCAAGAGAGGAGAGAGTGACGTTATGCTGCAGCTTTCCATGTGGATGCTGTTTGCTTATCTGACTGTTTACGTTGGCAAGATTATATTCGTTATATTCGATATTCTTGCTTCTATGCCGCTTTTATGGCATGGAAAACGTTTAAAAGGTCTCAGTAAGGCGGGAATTGTCGTTGGTGCGCTTGCATTTATTGTAATGTGGTGGGGCGCGATGGTAAATAGGAAGCAGATTTGCGTTAAGGAACTCGATATTGCCATTGAGGGTCTCCCTGAGAGTTTTTCAGGATACCGTATTGTCCAGATTTCTGACTTACACCTTGGAACCTTCGGCACGGACACTACTTTTGTGAGCAAACTGGTTGATAAGATTAATTCAACTAATCCGGACCTTGTGGTCTTTACGGGCGATATCGTTAACCGGCAATCCGATGAATTGCGTCCGTTTGTCAAGCCGTTGAGCCGTCTGGATACACGTGACGGTGTATTTTCCATACTTGGTAATCATGACTATGGTGATTACATAGATTGGGCATCGGCTGAAGAAAAGGAGATGAACATGGAGCAGCTGATGGACCTCCAGCTTGAAATGAAATGGGAACTTCTTACCAATAGTTCGGCAGTAATATATGGCGAACAGCCGGGAGACTCCATAGTAGTAATCGGAGTTGAAAACTGGGGCGAGAAACCTTTCCCGACATATGGAGACCTCTCGCTGGCATATTCTACACCCGGAGACTCAGCCGTTAAGATACTTCTATCGCATAATCCGGTTCACTGGGAGCGCGAAGTCGCACCGGTTGATTCTTTAAAAATAGATTTGACTTTAAGCGGTCATACACATGCCATGCAGGTTGCTCTTGGTTCTCTCAGTCCGGCGGCTTTGCGCTATAAGACGTGGGGAGGGCTTTATGACAGTCCTGACGGCAAGCGTCCGCTTTATGTTAATATAGGAGCAGGAACCGTTGGAATTCCCATGCGTATCGGTGCCACTCCGGAGGTAACAGTATTCACTTTAATACCCAAATGATTTGTTGACTTGTGAGAATACCCACAACTGACTTTCCGTCCATTATAGGAGGCGAACTTAATCTGCAGCGAAAGCAGGTTAACGCCACAATCAAGCTACTTGATGATGGTGCTACCGTTCCATTCATTGCCAGATATCGAAAGGAGCAGACATTAGACCTTGATGAAACGCAGGTCCGTGCAATTCAGTTACGCCTTGAGGCGTTGCGTGAATATGTAAAACGTCGTGAATTTGTTGTAGAGCAGATTAAGGAGGCAGGAGGCTTGACGTCGGAATTAGCGGATAGAATTGAGCATACGCTTGACCCTGCTGTACTTGAGGATATCTATCTGCCGTTCAAGCCCAAAAGAAGGACGCGCGCTGAGATGGCTCGCGAAAAAGGACTCGAGCCTCTGGCACGTATCATAATGGCGCAAAATGCAGTTGGCTTGTCCGTTACCGCACGCAAGTATGTCGGTAAGGACAAAGCGGTCACGATTGATGAGGCTATTGCCGGAGCTTGCGATATTATTTCCGAGTGGATGAGCGAGAACGAGAAGGCACGTAATCTTGTGCGTTCACGCTATCAGCGAGGAGCCGTTCTGGTTTCAAAACTGAACAAGAAGGCGGAAAATACTGCCGACGATTTGTATCGCAACTATTATGATTATTCCCAGCCGTTGCGTCAGGTAGCGTCACACCGCTATCTTGCCGTTAGACGCGGAGAGGTAGAGGGTATACTGAAGGTTGATATTTCGATTAACGACGATGAGATGATAGACCGTCTGGGTCGCTTTTTTGTCAAACCCGGAGCGACAAAGGAGTGTGCCGAGCTCGTTATGACGTCAGTGCGCGATTCGTATCGCCGTCTTATCCGACCGTCGATTGAAACCGAAATATCTGCAATAGCCAAGGAGCGCGCCGATAAAGCAGCTATCGATATGTTTGCCGATAATCTCAGGCAGCGACTGATGTCACCGCCTATGTTCGGCAAGCGTGTAATGGGCATCGACCCCGGTTTTAAATCAGGATGTAAGGTTGTATGTCTTGGCGCGCAGGGTCAGTTCCTTGCTTATGATATTATCTATCCGAACGCCCCGGTTAATGATATTCATGGTGCAACCTATACGATTTGTTCCATGGTTGACAATCTGAGAGTCGATGTGATTGCCGTAGGTTCCGGTACCGCGGGACGCGAAACGGAGAAATTCCTGCGCAATCTGCGTTTCCCCCGAAAGGTTCAGATTCTTAGTGTGAGCGAAGATGGCGCGTCGGTTTACTCTGCATCGGAGCTGGCGCGAGAGGAGTTCCCCGATTTGGACCTCACAGTGCGTGGCGCGGTAAGTATAGGCAGGCGTGTGCTCGACCCCTTGGCTGAACTTGTTAAGATTGAGCCGAAGAGCATAGGGGTGGGGCAGTATCAGCATGATGTTGACCAAGTAAAACTTCAGCAGGCACTGGATAATACAGTAGAAAGTTGCGTAAACTCTGTAGGCGTAAACGTAAATACCGCCTCGCGAGCTCTTTTAGGCTATGTCAGCGGCATAGGTCCGGCTCTTGCACGTTATATTGTGGAGTATCGTGACCAGAACGGACCTTTCCGTTCGCGTAATGAACTTTTGAATGTTCCTCGACTCGGAGAGAAGGCGTTTCAGCAGTGTGCGGGATTCCTACGTATTCCCGGAGCGAAAAATCCCCTCGACAATACCGCCATTCACCCTGAGAGGTATGAACTGGTAGAGCAGATGGCTAAAGACTTGCGCACAACTGTCAGTCAGCTCAAGTCATCGGATATAAATATTGCAAACTATCTTGACAAGTCTACCGGAGAGTCGACGCTCCGCATGATTGTTGAGGAACTTGCCAAACCGGGACGTGACCCCCGAGGGGAGGTTGAGGAGACTCAGTTTGATTCCGAAATTACATCCATACGGAGTCTGATTCCCGGAATGGAGGTAACCGGTAAGATTAATAATATTACAGCTTTCGGTGCATTTGTTGACCTTGGAATTAAGGAAAACGGACTCATTCATGTTTCGCAGTTGAGCGAAGCGTTTGTGACAAATCCGTTAGATGTAGTGAGGATGGACCAGACGGTTCGCGCACGAGTTCTCGACGTGGATTATGACCGCGGTCGAATTGCACTCACATTAAAGGGCGTTTCACATACGGAGCGGTGACGGAATGTATTTTGACATTCGGCTCGAACTGTCCGGAGCGCGAGCGCATGATGGAGGTTGCCGGCGAGTGGATTGATTCCACATTCGGCTCGTCAGCAAGCAGCGGAGTTTATTCGACGCGTGCCCTCAACGGAAAGTCGCCTGATTATCTTAATATGGTGGTTCGCATTATGACCGGGCTTTCTGCCGAGCAGCTGATATCGCTCGGCAAGGAGTTTGAACGCCGGTGTGGACGCTCGGCTGAGTCGAAACTGTCCGGAATAGTGGAGATGGACGTAGACCTTGTTCAGTTCGGCAGCGTTATTTTGCGCCCCGGAGAGTTTACGCGGGCATATTTTATGACCGGATATGAGAAGATTTTAGCGAAAAAATTGTAAATTTGCACCTGATGAAACCGATTATATATCAATTATTGCCCCGTTTATTCGGAAACCGCACGGAAAATCCCGTTCCATGCGGAACCATAGAGCAGAACGGGTCAGGTAAATTCAAGGATATTACCTCGTCAGCTCTCCGCGCTATTAAGTCGCTCGGAGCTACTCATGTATGGTTTACGGGGGTGATTGAACATGCCCATCGACCTGATTATACCGCATATGGTATCCGTAGACATAACCCGCATGTTATAAAGGGTGAAGCCGGCTCGCCATACGCTATTACTGACTATTATGACGTAGACCCTGACTTGGCGGTCAATCCAGCCAAGCGTATGGAGGAGTTTGAGGCTTTGGTTGACCGTGCCCATAAGCTCGGACTGAAGGTGATTATTGATTTCGTGCCTAACCACGTGGCGCGCGAGTATCATTCAGATGTTGCCCCGAAGGGTGTGCGTGACCTCGGTGCGGACGACAATGTTTTCCATCATTTTAATCCGCGGAATAACTTCTATTATTTGCCGGGAACGCGTTTCTCTCCGACTAATGTCCACCTTGGCGATTATGTTGAGGAACCGGCTAAAGCATCCGGTAATGATTGCTTTACGCCGTCGCCTGACCGTAATGACTGGTACGAGACCGTAAAACTTAATTATGGTGTTGACTACTGCGGAGGTGGCACAAAGCATTTCGACCCGATTCCGGATACATGGAATAAGATGCTCCATATACTGAAGTATTGGGTTAGGAAAGGCGTCGACGGTTTCCGTTGTGATATGGCATTTATGGTTCCGGTCGAGTTCTGGCAGTGGGCAATTCCGCAAGTGCGCAAAGTACGCAAAAATGTTGAGTTCATTGCTGAAATTTATGATGTGAACCTATATAGGACATTTATTGATGCCGGATTTGACTATCTGTATGATAAGGTTAACCTGTATGATACTCTGCGTGCAATCCAATGCTTCGGTGTAGGTGCCGACAGAATAACCTCCTGCTGGCAGACAGTTGACGGACTGGGGGCTCACATGCTGAATTTCCTTGAGAATCATGATGAGCAGCGTTACGCCTCGCCATTTTATGCAGGCGATGCAAAAACAGTGCTTCCGTCTCTGGTTGTTGCATCAACTCTTTCTACCGGACCGATGATGATTTATTTCGGTCAGGAGCTTGGCGAAAGAGGTATGGATATGGAAGGGTTCAGCGGTGAGGACGGTCGTACAACGATTTTCGATTATTGGACCATACCGACACTGAGCCGTTGGCTTGCGGGAGGAAAACCTTCAACTGCGTCTCTTACTGATGAAGAAGTCAAGTTGCGTAACCTATATATGAAGGTTTTGAATCTGTCGAAGTCAGAAGCTGCAATTGCTGAGGGAAGTTTCTTTGACCTGATGTATGTCAATTACGATAATCCGGGGTTCAATCCGCACCGCCAATGTGCATATCTTCGTAATCACGGCGATGAAACGCTGCTTATTGCTGTGAATTTTGATACTGTAGAGGCTGACATGGCAATCAATATTCCGCGTCATGCGTTTGATGTGCTCAACATTGCCGAAGGTGAATATCCCGCAGTAGAACTGATTACGGGACGACGCGCACGTAAGACCGTTTCATCACAGCTCCCGTTTGTTACGAAAATTCCCGCACATGGAGCGGTAATCTGGAAGATAAAGAGATGATTATAATTTACAGGATATATCAGTTTACCCTGATGTGGCCGCTTATGCTGGTGGTCACGCTGATTACGGCTATTCTTACCGCTGTCGGTTCAATGATATTCGGCGGAAGATGGTGGGGTTATTATCCGCCGATGGTATGGTCAAGAATTATGTGCATATTATCGTGGGTAAAGGTTGAGGTACACGGACATGAGCATATTTCGCGCGGCACGAGTTATGTTTTTGTGGCAAACCATCAGGGAGCTTACGATATTTTCTCTATTTTCGGCTATCTTGGACATAATTTCAAGTGGATGATGAAAAAAAGTCTTGAAAAGATGCCGTTGGTAGGGTGGGCGTGTAAGCGTGCCGGCGAGATATTTGTCGATAACTCTTCGCTGCATGCCATCCATCAGACAATGGTAGATGCCGAGAAGCAGCTTGCCGGCGGAATGAGTCTGGTCGTATTTCCGGAAGGCGCGCGCACTTGGGACGGCAAAATGCGTCGCTTTAAGCGCGGTGCATATACGCTCGCACAGGAATTCGGTCTTCCGGTTGTTCCACTGACTATTGACGGTGCATTTCATGTAATGCCACGCACGGCGAAACTGCCCCGTTACGGAAAAATTATTCTCACCATACATCCTCCTATTGCTTCATCGGAACCTGAACTTATCGAACTTTCCCGACAGGCAATCGCATCCGCTCTCCCCGATAATTTAAACTCTTAACAGACTGAACAGAAATGCGTAAGTGGCGAATTGAAGACAGTGCCGAGCTGTATAACATAAATGGCTGGGGTCTAACATATTTTTCTATCAACGATAAAGGTCATGTGGCAGTGACTCCGCGCGAGGGGTATGCCTCGGTCGATATCAAGGAAGTGATGGACGAGCTGCAGGTGCGTGACATTCAGGCACCGGTTCTGCTCCGTTTTCCGGATATTCTTGACAACAGGGTGGAGAAAATCTCGCGTTGTTTCAAGAAGGCAGCCAAGGAATATGACTATAAGGCTTCGAATTATGTGATTTATCCTATCAAGGTCAATCAGATACGCGAGGTTGTTGAGGAAATAGTAAGTCACGGTAAGAAGTTCAATATTGGGCTTGAGGCCGGCTCTAAACCGGAACTCCATGCGGTTTTGGCAACAAACATTGACCAGAACGCACTTATTATATGTAATGGTTACAAGGATGAGGACTATATTGAGTTAGCTCTGCTTGCCCAGAAGATGGGAAGAAATATTTTCCTTGTCGTTGAGAAACTGAATGAACTGAAAATCATTGCCCGTATTTCCAAACGGTTGAAAATAATGCCTAATATCGGCATAAGAATCAAGATTTCCAATTCCGGATCAGGAAAATGGGAGGAAAGCGGTGGCGACCAGAGCAAGTTCGGTCTTAATTCATCGGAACTTCTCGAGGCGGTTGATTTTCTCGATAAGCATAATCTCAAGGAGGCTCTCAGGCTGATACATTTCCATATCGGAAGCCAGATTACCAAGATACGCAGAATTAAGAATGCATTGCGCGAGGCTGTACAGTTCTATGTGCAGTTGACCAATATGGGATTTAATATCGATTTTGTTGATATTGGCGGCGGACTTGGCGTTGATTATGATGGAACGAGAACTTCATCGAGCGAAAGTTCTATGAATTACTCGATTCAGGAGTATGCCAATGATGCGATTTCGGCATTGGTTGATGTCTGTGTGAAAAACGATATCAAGCAGCCCAATATAATTACTGAGAGCGGACGCTCGCTTAGTGCCCATCACTCTGTGCTGATTTTCGAGGCTTTGGAGTCGACATCTTTGCCGGCATGGAAGGATAATGAGGAGGTAGAGCCCGATGCCCATGAGCTTTTGCGTGAATTGTATCAGATTTGGGATAAACTTGACCAACCGAGGATTTTCGAGTCATGGCATGACGCTTTACAGATTCGCGAGGAAGCTCTCGAGCTATTCTCAATAGGATTGCTTGACTTAAAGACGCGTGCACGCATTGAGCAGCTTTTCTGGAGTATAGCCCGTGAGGTTTCTGACCTGTCATCGTCAATGAAACATCCGCCGGAGGAGCTCCGTAAGGTTGCCCGTATGATTCCCGATAAGTATTTCTGTAACTTCTCCCTGTTCCAGTCGCTGCCGGATAGCTGGGCTATTGACCAGATTTTCCCGATTATGCCTATAAGCCGTCTGGATGAGAAACCTACCAGAACCGCTACGATACAAGATATGACATGTGACAGTGACGGTAAGATTGCTCATTTTATTACTTCTAACGGTCTTGTTGATTCTCTTCCGGTCCATCCCATTAATCCCGGTGAACCTTATTATATAGGTGTGTTCCTTGTGGGTGCATATCAGGAAATTCTCGGTGACCTTCATAATCTTTTCGGCGATACCAATGCAGTTCATATTGACGTGTATAAGGACCACTATGAGATAGATAAGATTATTGACGGTGAGACCGTTGCCGAAGTGCTCGATTACGTTCAGTTTAACTCAAAGAAGCTTGTACGCAACGTTGAGACTTGGGTTACAGCGTCAATGAAAGCCGGGAAGATTACCGCCGAAGAGGGCAGGGAGTTCCTTGGCAACTACCGTAGCGGTCTATATGGCTACACATATCTCGAGAAAGACTGATGGCGCGTTATTTCATGACGTTGGCGTATCGGGGAGTGCCATTTCACGGATGGCAGATTCAACCCGGCGCAGTGTCGGTTCAGGAGGTTATAGAACAGGCACTGACCACGCTCCTGCGTAAGCCAACTTCGATTGTCGGGGCAGGACGCACTGATGCAGGCGTGAATGCTTCGATGATGGTTGCGCATTTTGACGCCGACCGCCAGCTTCAGCCTCGCTCGGTTAATTCGTTGGTAGGTAAAGATATAGTTGTCTATGACATCCGACAGGTTCATGATGATGCTCACGCGCGGTTTGACGCAACGTCAAGGACATATCATTATAAGACCGTGGAGCGGCGATCACCGTTTCTATATCCGTTGACGTGGTACACTCCTCATCCTTTGGATTATGATGCGATGAACCGGGCGGCTGCGCTACTGCTTGAGGTCGAGGATTTCACGTCGTTTGCCAAGCTACACTCTGATGCAAAGACAAACATCTGTCATGTTACCAGAGCGGAATGGGTTCCGGACCCGACAACAGGAGGAATGACTTTTGTAATAACCGCCGACCGTTTTTTGCGCAATATGGTGCGTGCGGTGGTCGGCACACTTGTCGATGTAGGTCGCGGAAAAATGACTATAAGTGATTTTGCTGAAATTATCGCCGCAAAAAATCGTTGCGCCGCCGGCACTTCCATGCCTCCTCATGCCCTCTATCTCCATTCGGTTACATATCCCTATTGAGACTCATCTTTGTAGACCCGAGGGGAATCGAACCCCTATCTAAGGTTTAGGAAACCTCTATTCTATCCGTTGAACTACAGGTCCGGATACGGTTTTTATGGTGCAAAGTTACACATTTTTTTGCATTTGTGTTTAATTTTATGCATTTTTTTCGTAACTTTGCACATTATTTATCATATTGCTTGAAAAATGGCTAAGTTGCGCAAGAAGCTAAAACGAGTTAAGATTCATCGCGAGGGTACCGATATCCTTGTGGTAACACTTATAATTCTCCTTATACTTAATACCCTTGTATGGTCGCTTTCCAAACCATGGGGTATTGCGACGACAGTTGTTACCGGAGTGCTTTATCTTCTGTTAGTCAACTTTTTCCGGTCACCAAAACGACGTTTTACCGGCAATATTGAAAATGTTGTGGTAAGTTCCGTCGATGGTACCGTGGTTGCTCTTGAGGAGGTATATGAGCCTGAGTATTTGAAGAAAAATTGCATTCAGATAAGCGTTTTTATGACTCCGTTTGATGTTCACGCCAACTGGTTTCCCGTTAATGGCGAAGTAATCTATACTACTCACCATAAGGGTCGGTTCCTGAGCGCATGGCTTCCTAAATCGAGTACCGAAAACGAACGCTCGACTATAGTTATCCGCACGGATGACGATCAGGATATCCTTGTGCGTCAGATTGCCGGAGCAATGGCGCGTCGAATCGTGACTTATGCCGAGCCCGGGATGGAGGCCAATATTGAGGACCATATGGGTTTCATTAAGTTCGGTTCGCGCGTTGACATTTACCTACCGCTCGGAACGGAGATTTATACTCAGATTGGCAAGAAAACGGTTGGTGGCGTTACGGAAATCGCGCGTTTGCGCCCGGCAGCCCAGACTTTATCATCTAATAAAGAGGAATAATTGCGATGAAGAAGTATTTCAGTTGGCTTCCTAATGCCATCACATGCATGAACCTTGTCAGCGGCTGTGTAGCTTTGGTTCTTGCCTTTAACGGACTATATGGCTATGCGTCAATTGCCATATGTGCGGCTGCCGTGTTTGATTTTCTCGACGGGGCGGTTGCGCGAGCCATCGGTGCATATTCTGAAATTGGCGCGGAGCTTGACTCGCTCAGTGATTTGGTAAGCTTCGGAGTAGCTCCGGGTCTGATAGTTTATTGTCAGCTGCCGGCACCGTATAATCTGGCTGCTATCGCAATTCCGGTATGTGGCGCATTGCGGCTTGCCAAGTTTAATGTCGACACCCGCCAGACATCCTCGTTTATCGGATTGCCTATTCCTGCAAACGCACTTTTCTGGATTGGAGCAAGTGCGTTCTGGGGGCAATATCCTCAGTCGGCTGACCCGATTGTTTGGACCATCGTAGTCATCGCCGTTGCGCTCTCCATGCTTGCTCCGGTTAATCTCCCCTCACTTAAATTTCATGACTTTAAGTTTCAGGGCGAAAACCGTGTGCGTTTCTTCCTGATTATTCTAACTGTTGCACTTGTCGCTCTGCTTGGAGTTCCCGGTCTGTCGGTAGTCATTGCTTGCTATCTGATGATTGGCGCATTCTCTACTTTGCGCAAATAAGTTTCGATAGCCGCGATGATAACATTTCTCCTCATAATCTTTTTGGGCGTTTTGGCGTGGAATTATCTGCTGCCATACTTATTGCGTCGAAAAATGCGCAGCATGTTTGGCTTTGACCCGCGCCAGCAGTCTCAGCAGCAGCGCAGGAGGAAGCCTGAGCCGCCTCAGCGTCATGCAAAAAAAATTGACCCTTCCGTAGGCGAATATGTCGAATTTACAGAAACGACTGAAACAACCACTCGCCAGACCGTCGAAGGACCTGAGACAACCATCCGCACCGAACAGCAGATAACCGACGTCCAATGGGAAGACCTCCCCTGAAAATCCAATGAGCTTTCGCTTACTTTTGGCGAAAGCTCATTACGGTTTGATTTGGTTTTTACGAAAATAATATTTAAATTTGCAGTGTAGTCTGCCCGATAAGCCCTCGGGGCGGTCGAGCAGACTAATTTTGTTTTGATGCATCACATTGTCTTTCAACAGGAAAGTGTATCTAATGTTTACCTTCTGCGGTCTATGACAGAGATTGTGGAGGGAAATAAATAATTGTAAAAGCAGAGAGTTTTATTAACTGCGAAAGAATTGTGCACAATGCATATAAGCAAATAGTTACCGAAATGTCTCCTACTGCATTCCTCCGTTCTGCGATAGACATTCCCGTGTCAGCAAGCTCAAAAAGTGCGCGCAGGCAGGTAGTGAATGTTTTTTTGAGGCTTTGCGGCGACAAATTCTCTGATTTTGGTGATATTTCTTACGATTTTTTAGCCGGATGGATAATTAAGATGGCATATGAGGGTTATACTTTAAAAACCATAGCCTACTATCTTAAAGTTCTGTCTGCTATCTATACTGATGCTGTTGCTGCAGGGCTGGCAGAGCCTACTGATACCTTTGCTAATGTCGGATTGCGGCTTAATTCGCTGTCGGGCGTTGAATCCGTTGAGCGATTTGATTATAATGCTTTGCAGCAATTTGTCCGCTCCTTGGTTGACCGTGTTCAGTCCAACTCGTTAAGCGAGAATATTGTCCTTTATGCTCTATTGGGTGGTGGACTTACTGCTAAAGGAGTGGTTGAACTGAGACGTAACGATTTTCGCGCTGATATTCCTGCCCTTGAAGAAATAAAAAAACACTATGCGCGCCCTCGGGCGAGCTATCTGTTCCCTTTACGTCGCGGAGACCTGACCATAGTGGCAGTTGTGCGCGAGGTTGACCTCAGAATGCAGTCCGTCCTGTCTGCATCGGGACTGAAGATTAGTGCTGATGCATTATGGGCTGCGGCGGCACTTCATCAGGGCATTGACGCGCGCGCTATTCTTGCAATTCTCGGTCATGTCCCTGCCGAAATGCCATTCTTTGGACTTATTGAACCCGCTGACCTTGCCGAAGAAGAACGCAGAGATATAATCGGACAGGTTGCGGATGCAATGATTGACAATCCTGTGCGTTGGATGGCTATGCAACTCCGCCCCGGAGCAAAATTTGAGGATATGATGTCCCTTAGTCAGCTGAAAGCTGATTCGGTTTACTACCCCTTCCGAAAAGTGGCTCGACGTAACGGTTCTCGGCTATCTTTTGATGATAAGCCTGTAATTCCCGGACTGGTGTTTTTCCGCGCTAACATCACCGACGTTCCGGAGCTTTTTCAGCGCATTGGTTCGCTTGCATGGGTTTACAGATTAAGCGACTCTCCCTCTGCACCATATGCCGTAATTCCCTCTGCACAGATGAAAGAATTTCAGCTTGCCGTTGGCGTATTCAGCTCTGAAAGCGATAAATCTGCTAACAAGGACTTCAAGCCGGGCGACACGGTTGAATTCATCGGCGGTGACTTCCGCGGACTCACAGCAAAAATCCAATCCGTCGCCCCGACAGTCTACCGCCTCCTCCTCCCCGCCCTCAACGGCATCGAATGGCACATAGACGCCGATCCCCGCCTCCTCTACGAAAATGTTTGAGTTATATGGCTAAGTCTGGTTCAGGAAGTGTTCTCTCTAATATGTTGTGGAAGTTAGGGGAGCGTGGCAGTGTTCAAGTTTTTCAATTTGTTACACAAATTGTTTTAGCTCGTTTGTTAACTCCAAACGACTATGGAACGTTGGCTATTGTTATCGTATTTATTAATTTAGCGAATGTTTTTGTTCAGAGTGGTTTACCATCAGCTTTAATACAGAAAAAGCAGATTAACGAGATTGATATTTCATCGGTATTTTATGCCTCTTTGTTTATGGGCGGTTTTTTAATTGGGATAATATGGATTGCTTCTCCTTATATTGCTCAGTTTTATGCCGATGAAAGTATTATTAATTATTTAAGAGTAAGCTCGTTTGTTTTATTATTAGGTGCTTTTAATTCTGTTCAGTTAGCACTGATTTCACGCAATTTAAACTTTAAGCTAAATTTTTATAGTAGTTTAGGTGGCATAATTGTTGCGGCAGCAGTTGCTATATATATGGCATTACATGGATTTGGAGTATGGGCATTGATAGCAAATTATGTTATTAATATTGTTGTTTCAAGTATAATTTTATATGTACTTAATCCTTGGTTGCCAAAACTATTATTTAGTTTCTCGGTCTTAAAGGGTCATTTCTCTTTTGGCTCAAAACTAATGGTTGCCAATTTTATATCAATTATATTCACGGATTTATATGCTCTTGTAATAGGTAAAAGGTATTCTAAAGAGTGGTTGGGATACTATGAAAATGGCAATCGCGTGCCTTCTGCAGCTTCAAATGCTATGACCGTAGCTGTTCAGAGTGTTTTATTGCCGGTTATGTCTAAGATGCAGGACAACCAAGAGCAATTAAAACAGACAATGCGAAGTTCGGTTCGTATGAGCAGTTTCATATTGTTTCCTCTAATGTTTCTATTATGTGCATCTGCGGATCCTTTAATTCTTTTCCTATTAAAGGATAGGTGGTTGATGGCTGTTCCTTTTCTACAATTATCTGCTGTACTATATGCTTTTTATCCAATACATGTTACTAACTTGCAAGCCATAAATGCTTTAGGACGTAGCGATATTTTTATGTATTGTGAAATTAAGAAAAAAGTTGTAGAATTAGTGATTTTATTCCTTACAATTTGGTTTAATATCTATATAATGGCGGCCGGTCGAGTTTTAGCATCACTTATTGCGTTGTATATAAATATGAATCCTAACCGCAAGTTTTTAGGATATGGATTTAAGGCTCAGATTGAAGATTTTGCTCCGTCATTAATTATTGCGTTAATAGTGTCTGCTATTGTGTACCCAATATGTTTATTGTCAATCCATCCTGTGTTTATACTATTAATGCAATATGGTATAGGACTAACACTATATATTTTGTTATCGCATAAGTATAATTTTGAAATATATAAGTATTTTCTTAATAAATTAAATTTAAACAATAGATTTTCCTTTCGTACATAGTCATTTTTTTTGAGATGTTCGAATGTAATTAAATATGTCCAACTTATTTTATACCATGAGTATATGAAAAAGGTGATGTTAGTTTTTGGTACGCGTCCAGAAGCAATTAAAATGGCTCCCCTTGTTAAAGAATTTCAGAAACGAGATTCTGATTTCAATACGATTGTATGTGTGACGGGACAACATCGACAGATGTTGGATCAAGTCCTCAGTCTATTTGATATAAAGCCGGATTATGATTTGAATATCATGAAGGATGGACAAGATTTATATGATGTTACGTCTCGCGTGTTAATTGGTATGCGAGATGTCCTTCGGGATGTTCAGCCGGATTTGGTTTTGGTACATGGAGATACAACCACATCAACTGCAGCGGCTCTTGCGGCTTTCTACCAGCAGATACCTGTGGGACATGTTGAGGCTGGATTGCGAACGCATAATATTTATTCACCATGGCCCGAAGAAGTGAATAGACAAATTACCACTCGAATTGCTGCCTATAATTTTGCTCCAACTCAGTTGAGCAGAGAAAATCTTATAAATGAGGGTGTTGATTCATCTACGATTTTTATTACCGGGAATACCGTTATAGATGCACTATACTGGGTTATTGACAAGATAAAAGGTGACCCAATACTATTAGAGAGAGTCAAAGATAGTGTATTGCAATCCGGATATGATACTAATCGCAACCGAAAGATTGTTCTCATAACAGGTCATAGACGTGAGAATTTTGGCGATGGATTTCTTTCTATGTGTAAGGCAATTAAATCACTTTCAGAAAAATATCCGGAGGTTGATTTTATATATCCTATGCATATGAATCCCAATGTGCGTAAACCAATACATGAAATTTTTGGAGGCGACCATAATAAGCAGTCTAACATGTTTTTTATAGAGCCTTTGGAGTATTTGAGTTTTGTATTCCTTATGGAGAAGTCAACGATTGTTTTGACGGATAGCGGAGGTATTCAGGAGGAAGCTCCGGGACTGGGAAAACCCGTATTGGTTATGCGAGATACGACAGAGCGTCCAGAGGCTCTTAAAGCTGGAACAGTTAAACTGGTAGGAACTGATTACGACAGAATAGTTTCTGAAGTTTCAAAACTCCTTGAGGATGTTGATTATTATTCAGCGATGTCACTTGCACAGAATCCATACGGTGACGGTATGGCTTGTAATCGTATCGTTAACTGTCTTGTTTAAATTATGTTTTAGCTATGCAGATTATTATATTTGCCTCGAACTTTTTTGATTTTGCCTTAGATAAAGTTGAAGTTGGAGGACTTCAAACTTATATAAGAGATTTAGCACAGTTATGTGTCTCGATGAATCATCAAGTCACAGTTTTCCAATTAAATCCGCGTTTTCCGGATAATATTACAAAGGAGCTTGGTGAATTTAGGGTCTGTAATATAGTACCTAAAAGGAGTCAGCAAAGTGTTTTTGATGATGTAGTTAAAAAGAATCCAGAAGCATTTTACATTTTATCTACTGACCAGATGAAGATTAATATGAAAAATGTAAAAGGGGTTCAGATTCAACATGGAATAGCCTTTGATATACCCGGTGACATGATACATGGTTTCTGGGGGAAAACAAGGTGGTTGCAGTTTATTAATAAATGTCTTAGATGTCTAAAAAATATCAAACGTTTATCGCAATCAAAGCATACAGTATGCGTAGACTATAATTACTACAACTGGTATCGAACCATTGGGACTATTAGAGCGAACGAGAAAATTACCATTATACCCAATTATGCTAGTAAGGCTTTATCTGCCGATGAGTTAGATGAGAAATTAAAAAGCTTTAATGGCATTCATGATATCGTATTTGCACGTAGATTTGTAGATTATCGCGGAACTTTATTATTTGCGGATATACTACCACAGATTCTCGAACGCCATCCTGATGTACGTGTGACTTTTGCAGGAAGTGGAGCGTTGGAGAATCTCCTTCATGAACGATTTGACAATATTAAAAATGTTCATTTTGTTAAATATGATTCATCCGATAGTTTAGATTTTCATCGTAAATTTGATTTAGCTGTTGTGCCTACAATATTTTCTGAAGGGACGTCACTCTCTTTATGTGAGGCAATGGCAGCAGGTTGTTTATCAATTTGTACGCATGTTGGAGGAATGACTAATATAGTGTTGGATGGATATAACGGATTTATGATTTATCCGTCGAAAGTGGATTTATTAGATGCTATTGAAAAGGCACTTAATTTATCAAAAGATGATTATTCTACAATTGTTCGAAATGCCTATTCATGCGCTACTTCAACATTCTCATATAATCATTGGTCAGAGGCTTGGAAAAAGGTGATTAATTCATATTCATAACAATGATTGCATGTAGTACACCATATCGTAGCAGACTTTCTCACTATGGTATAGTGAGGCGAACTCTGCGCGAGTTTTCTCTAACACTGATTATTATAGGAGGACAATTAGGTATCTATATGAACCTCTTGTTGGTTAATTGGGACTGGAATAATAAGCTTATGCTTATCGCTATTGCTCTGTTGCCGAATTGGAAGAATATAATTACATTGAAATTTCCTTCTTTTTCTAAACGGATGCAGTTAATGGCTTTGTTCTTTACCATTGTTATATTATATATATTGTGGAATCCAATGAATGACTATAGAATTCGTATGTTTCTGTTTGTTTTCGCAATGCTTATTGGCTTAGCATCATTAAATATACAGGATTTGCGATTTAATTCCATTATAAAGCAGGTATGGTTCTTGTCATTTGTTTGTGCGATAGTCGGATACTACCTTAATCAGTCGGGCATGATGCTTGACATTATGGATAGTTCTAATTCTAATCTTGCAGAAATAGCACGTTTGAGTGCACTTGTAGTTGGAAGTGGATGTTGTACGGGAATAGCTGCAGCCTTATGTTACCCCGTCAAATCAAAGTACATGAGGTGGATAATTATTTCTTCAATTGTAGTTCAGATTCTTGTCTTATTATTTATTGGGAAAAGAACGCCATTGATTACTGGAGTATTATGTATTATGGCTTTCTTAATAACGAGAAGTAGAGCTATAGATATAAAGTGGATTGGAAGAGTATTTGTGATGCTCGGTATATTGGTAGCGGTGTTTGTTGCTTTGGATTCTGTTTTAGATTTGTCTAAAATGGGCAATGATATATGGGTTTATACAATTTCAGGTATACATGATATAATAAATGGAACCACATCCTCAGGTAATATATCTGCACGCTATCGGTATTTTTATATCAATAATGGCTTGAACTATATAATTGAAAACTTTAGGTGGTATAATTATCTTTTCGGTGCGGGTATTGAGGCTGCTAAGATGACAGATGTACCCTTACTACAGTCTTTTGTAGATATGGGTCTTTTAGGTTTTTTAATATATTTATATTATGTGGTGATTTTACCTTTTAAGAGTATTTTTGGTAAAGAAGGTAGATCCAAATTTATAATGTTTGCAGCTCTCTTATGTGTGTATAGTGCAACTTCTTGTATGAATTCTGGTTATCCGTATGGATTGAATCAGTTGAAACCAACTGTTTTTTTATGCTTTGCATTATATTATTGTAGAAATAAAGAACGTATAGGTCAATTGGGCGAAATATAATAAGTATATGTATTGAAGGTCAATTTAATAAATGAAATATGTCAAGAATTTGTGGTATATTTAATATTGCGCCGGTATATCGCACGGCTATTTATTGTGCTATTGATCGGGAATTCGATTGTTCATGGGTCTTTGGTCGAACGAATAGCGACATAAGGCAGATGGATACATCGCTTTTGAATGATGTGAGGTTTGTAAACAATCGTACATTTTTGAAGAGACCGTTATACTACCAAGTCGGTGTTGTCAAGCAAGCATTGTTTGGAAAGCAAGAAGTTGTTTTAATGACGAGTGAAGCAACTGCCGTTTCAACTTATGTAGTATTGCTCCTTAAACCTTTATTGGCACCACGCAAGCGAATATATGTTTGGACTCACGGACTTTATGGAAAAGAATCAAGAGTAAGGCGCATAATAGAGAAAATTAAGTATTTGCTTGTTGATGGGATTTTTACATATGGGAATTATGCGCGAAATTTGATGATTGAACAGGGTTATAAAGCAGAACGCATATTTGTGATACATAATTCACTCGATTATAACGCGCAAATTAAAATTCGTTGCCGTTTATCGGGGAGTGACAAATATGCATCATATTTTGGAAATGACAATCCCGTTTTGTTGTTTATTGGTCGCCTTACTAAAGTTAAGAAACTTGATATGTTGTTTCGTGCCGTCTATAATCTAAAAACGTGCGGTAAGTGGTTTAATATCGTAATTATAGGAGATGGCGAAACAAGGAGTGAACTTGAGAAAATCGTTGAAGAACTTAATCTAAAGAAACAGGTATGGTTTTATGGACCATGTTATGATGATTATCAAAATGCTCAACTGATATATGACGCAAATTTATGTGTTGCTCCGGGTAATGTTGGATTGACGGCTATGCATACAATGACTTTTGGAACACCGGTCCTGACGCATAATAATTTTAAAATGCAAATGCCGGAATTTGAGGCGATAATTCCCGGCGTAACTGGGGATTTCTTTGATTACGGAAGTGTTGACTCGCTTTCTAAAGGAATATTGAAATGGACAGAATCTCATCCAGATCGAGATGCTGTCCGTAAGGCTTGCTATAAGGAGATTGACGATAATTGGACCCCGGAATTTCAAATGGATATTCTGCGAAAAAATCTAAAGTAGACTAATTCACATATGAGTAAGCGCGTATTACATATAAACGTAACGGCTAATTGGGGGTCAACAGGGCGGATTGCGGAAGATATCGGACATCTTGTTATTGCTAACGGATGGGAATCATATATTGCGTATGGTCAACATAATTGTAATAGTGAGTCGCATTTAATACGTATCGGTAACGATTACGATGTATATATGCATGGTTTGGAATCACGTATTTTTGACCGTCATGGATTATCTTCCCGTAGAGCTACACGTCATTTTATAGAGAAGATAAAGCAACTATCCCCGGATATCATTCATCTTCATAATATTCATGGGTATTATTTGAATTATCCGATACTTTTTGAGTATCTGTGTAGTTGTGGTATACCAGTCGTGTGGACTATACATGATTGCTGGGCTATAACAGGACATTGTGCGCATTTTATGAGAATAGGATGTGAAAAATGGCGGGAAGAATGTCATGATTGCAGATTAAAGCACGAGTATCCTGCATCATATGTTTTTGATTCGTCACGCCGTAATTTTAGAAAGAAGAAGAAATACTTTCTTGGTATAAGAAATCTCGATATAGTGACTGTAAGTAATGCTCTTGAAAAGTATGTAAAACAATCGTATCTTTCAGATTATGCTGTCCAAACTATCTATAATGGGGTTGATTTGGAAATTTTTCATCCAATAAAGGACAAGTCTAAAGGAATAATATTAGGTGTAGCATCAATATGGTCTGAAAGCAAGGGATTAGATGCTTTTTTAAGGTTGCGTCAGCTATTACCTGAAAATTATAAGATTATTCTTGTTGGGCTGTCAAATAAACAAATTAAGAATCTACCGGACGGAATTATTGGTATTTCAAGAACGGAGAGTCGAACTCAATTGGTTGAGCTTTATTCAGAAGCTTCAGTTTTTGTTAATCCAACCTTGGAAGATAGTTTCCCAACGGTTAATCTTGAAGCACTTGCATGTGGAACTCCGGTTGTGACGTATCGTACCGGAGGGTCTCCGGAAGCAGTAGATGAACTGACTGGGGTTGTAGTTGAGCCGGGTGATATCAATGGATTAGCTAATGCAATCTATCAAGCTGAGAAACTAAAATCAGAAGATTGTCGTCATCGCGCAGAAACCTTGTTTGACAAAGACTTGTGTTATAAAAAGTATATTGAGTTATATAAGAGTATTTTAGCTGATTGAATATTATGTTACATTTTTTCCGACCGTTGTTGCTTAGACTAAATTATTTAAGATATAAGTTAAAGAATAGACAGGTTCGTTTTAATGGATATACTATAATTGCAGAGCTTGGTGGCTCAAGTATTAGTTTAGGAACTGGTATTATTAACTCAAGTCCGGAAAGTAATAATGTTGGTTTATGGCAACGAACCGGGATTATTGCAAAAAATGGAGGGAAAATTGTAATTGGAGATAATTTTGGTATTTCCGGTTCAACTATTTATTCTATGTTATCAATTACAATAGGAAAAAACGTTCTGATTGGGGGCAATTGTAAGATTATTGATAATGATTTTCATCCGATTGCTATGGAAGATCGTCGGCTGGGATTAGATGGTGACAATATAAAAAAAGCACCTATTGTGATTGGGGATGATTGTTTTATTGGTATGAATAGTATTATTCTAAAGGGAACAAATTTAGGAAATAATGTAATTGTTGGAGCAGGAAGTGTTGTTCATGGTACATTTCCTGACAATTGTATTATTGCAGGTAATCCTGCAAAAGTCATTAAGATATTATGAAAGTAAGCATAGTTACGGCGACGTGGAATAGGGCGGATACTATTCGTTCGACTATTGAGAGTCTTCTTAATCAGAATTATCAGAATTGGGAGCATATAATCATCGATGGAGCGTCTAAAGATAATACTTTAGAGATTGTTGAGGAGTATGCTCAGCGTTATGCCGGTCGACTTAAATTGATTTCCGAGCCTGATAAGGGTATTTATGATGCAATGAATAAGGGAATTCATTTGGCTGAGGGTGATATTATCGGCATTTTGAATTCTGATGATTTTCTTGCAGATAGCAATGTTTTAACGCGAATTGTTGACGCATTGAGTGATGGCTGCTCCGAGGCTGTTCACGGTGACTGTGATATAGTCGACTCCAATAATCTGTCCAGAACGGTACGCAGATACAATAGTTCAGGATTCAGACGTTGGAAAATGCGTTTGGGATATATGCCGGCTCATCCAACTTTTTATTGCCGCAGGGAGGTTTATGAACGTTTTGGCGATTTTGATACATCGTTTAAAATCGCGTCTGATTTTGATTGGCTGTTGCGCAGCGTTTATGTCGGCAAAATAGAAGTAAGATATATACCGAATTTGCAAACCATTATGCGTGACGGAGGTGTCTCAGACCGTGGATGGAAGACGCATATGTTGGTTATGAAAGAGCATAAGCGTTCGTTTAACAATCTAGGCTTATGGTATGCCCTCACTCTTGAATTTGTCCGGTTTGCCGACAAATATGGTCGTAAGATTCTCGGACTGCCGTATTAGCGGAATTGGTTGAGGGTGGGGGAGTAGGTGAAGCCGGCGGAGGCGAGGGTCGATTCGAGGTCGGCGCGTGAAATGTCGAGGTCGTCGCAGAGTGCGTCGAGGGTCGGATATTGGTCGCGCAGTTTCATGTTGACCGCGCTGTAAAGCATAATCGGGTCGGAAGGTAAATTCATAATGAGCGCAAAGTTACGGATTTTTTTCGTAACTTTGCGCTCATTATGGTAGAAAAGAAGTTAGACATTGCCATTCAGGGTATTGCCGGTTGTTTTCACGATGCGGCTGCCCGCGCTTACTTCAATGCTTCCGGAATAGAGGTCAATACCGTAGGCTTTGAGACGTTTCCGGATATGTTTGATGCTCTGGCTGAGAGCAGCGGAATGGTAGGTATTGTTGCGATAGAGAATACGATTGCCGGTGCGCTGCTTGCAAATCATGAGTTGCTCCGACAGAGTCCGCTGACCGTTGTCGGCGAGTATAAAATGAGGATTTCTCATGTCCTTTGCGCTCTTCCGGGCGAAACGATTGACTCGATTGTCGAGGTTAACTCTCATCCTATGGCACTGATGCAGTGTGAGCAGTATCTTCGCCGCCATCCCCATATGAAGATGATTGAGAAGTTCGATACTGCCGGCTCGGCTCAGGAAATTGCTCGCGACGGTTTGAAGGGGCATGCGGCTGTTTGCGGCGAGTTTGCGGCAAATCTTTACGGACTTAATATACTTGAGCGCGGAGTTGAGACCAACAAGCGCAATTTTACGCGTTTTCTTATTCTTGCCGACCCGAAACTGACGCGCGAATTGCGCCCGCGTGAGGAGCAACTCAATAAGGCATCGATTGTCTTTACGCTCCCTCACACTCAGGGCGCGCTGAGCAAGGTATTGACCATTTTCTCGTTTTATGACATTAATCTTTCAAAGATTCAGTCAATGCCGCTTTTGGGGCGGGAATGGGAATACCGTTTTTACGTCGATTTGACTTACGACAGCTATTTCCGCTACCGCCAGTCAATCGAGGCTGTCCGTCCCCTTATCAGTGATTTGAAAATACTTGGAGAATATAGAGAATATGAAGAAAATTGAACCCGCAAACCGCGTAAATACAATTCAGGAGTACTATTTTGCGCGAAAATTGCGCGAAGTTGCGCGTTTGAATGCCGAAGGACGCGATATTGTCAGCCTTGGCATAGGCGGTCCGGACCGCATGCCTGCCGAGGAGGTCGTTGATACTCTATGTGAGGCTGCCAGGCGTCCGGACTCCCATAGCTATCAGCCGTTTGCTGGACTGCCGGAGTTACGTGATGCCATGTCGCGGTGGTATCTGCGCCATTATGGCGTTGAGCTTGACCCGACAACTGAGCTTTTACCCCTGATAGGTTCAAAGGAGGGTATTCTCCATATCAGTCTGGCTTTCCTAAATCCCGGCGACGGGGTGCTTGTCCCTAATCCCGGTTATCCTACATACACCTCGGGCAGCAAGCTTGCCGAGGCGGAAATTTTCACCTACGACCTGACAGCCGAGAACGGATGGCAGCCTGATTTCGAGGCTCTTGAGCGTTTACCCCTTGACCGGATTAAGCTTATGTGGGTCAATTATCCGCATATGCCGACCGGCGCACCCGCCACGCCCGAGCTGCTTGCCCGTCTGGTTGAGTTCGGTCGAAAACACTCTATCGTGATTGCTCATGATAACCCTTATTCCTTTATTCTCAATGACAATCCGATGAGCATTCTTTCCGTTCCCGGAGCAAAAGATATATGTCTTGAGATGAACTCTCTGAGCAAGAGCCATAATATGGCGGGTTGGCGAATGGCAATGCTTGCGTCCAACCCTCAGTTTATCCAGTGGGTGGTGAAGGTAAAAAGCAATGTCGACTCCGGTCAGTTCAAGCCCGTTATGCTTGCTGCCTGTAAGGCCCTTGACCTTCCTGACAGCTGGTATAAGGAGGTGAATGATGTCTATTGGCGTCGACGCAAGATTGCCGAGCAGATTATGTCGGCACTTGGCTGCACGTTCGACCCGGCGCAGCGCGGACTTTTCCTTTGGGGTAAGTTGCCCGAGGGTGAGACATCGGCTGAAGAATTCTGTGACCGGATTTTGGCTGACGCGCGCGTTTTCATAACTCCCGGTTTTATTTTCGGCTCAAATGGTGAAGGATACGTGCGAATCAGTCTTTGTGGGACTGAGGAGCGAATGAACGAGGCTCTCAAAAGAATTTTGGAGATTTCAAAATAATTGCTAAATTTGCGCCCATGAACGAGCTTCGTTTCACAAAAATGCACGGCATCGGTAACGATTATGTCTATTTTACAGAGATGCCTTGCGCGCCTGAGCGTCTGCCGCAGCTCAGTCGCCTGTTGAGCGACCGACATTGCGGAGTAGGGAGTGACGGCATCATACTTGTCCTCCCGTCTGAAGTAGCCGATTTCCGAATGCGTATTTTTAATGCCGACGGTTCCGAGGCGCGAATGTGTGGAAACGGTGCGCGATGTGTCGGAAAATTGGTTTTTGACCGACATCTTACCCATAAGCGCGAAATTACACTCGAAACTCTGTCGGGAATCAAGCATCTGACTCTTCATCCCGGTAGTGACGGCAAAATTGAAACTGTAACCGTCAATATGGGTAAGGTTGCAGTCTCTGCTCCGGTAAATCTGGAAACATCCATGGGCTCCGTTGAGGTTTTCCCCGTTGATATGGGAAATCCACACGGGGTCGTTTTCATTGACTGTGCCCCGAATGACTTTGACGTTCACCGTATTGGAGCTGAACTTGAGAATAATCCTTTCTGGCCTGACAGAGCAAACATAGAGTTTGTGCATGTCGTTGCCCCCGGACGGATCAAAATGCGCGTATGGGAGCGCGGCAGTGGCGAAACGATGGCTTGTGGAACCGGTGCTTGTGCCGTTGCGGCGGCTGCATGGTTCTCCGGTCGCTCAACAGAAGAGAGTAGAGTCTCGCTTCCCGGCGGTGACCTTGAAATCAGAATACTTCCGGATTCGACAGTACTCATGACCGGAGGCGCAACCACCGTCTTTCGTGGCAAGATTGAATTAGAAATATAAAATAACTACACATACATTTTAGCTTTATGATAAAGGTCAATGAAAATTTCTGCCGACTGGCTCCCAATTATCTTTTCTCCGAAGTTGCTCGAAAAATTCAGGCCTTTCAGAAAGCAAACCCCGAGGCTCATGTAATTAAAATGAGTATCGGCGATGTTACTCGCCCCATATGTCCTGCTGCTGTCGAGGCTCTTCATCGTGCCGCTGATGAGCAGGGACATCCTGAAACCTTCCATGGCTATGGTCCCGAGCAGGGTTATGCTTTCCTTGCCGAGAAAATCTGTCAGTTTGACTATGCTGCGCGTGGCGTCAACATTCTTCCTGATGAGGTCTTTATATCTGATGGCGCGAAGAGCGACCTTGGAAATATAGGCGACATTTTCTCCCCTGACTGTAAGGTTGCCGTGACTGATCCGGTTTATCCCGTTTATGTCGATACGAACGTAATGACGGGACGTCAGATTACATTCCTGCCCTGCACTGAGGCAAATGATTTCGTGCCGGAACTTCCTTCAGACCCGGTTGACCTTATTTATCTCTGTTATCCCAATAATCCTTCCGGAACCACCCTTACCCGCAAGCAGCTTCAGGTCTGGGTCGACTATGCTCTGAAAGTGGGAGCCGTCATTCTCTATGACTCCGCCTATGAGTGTTTCATAACCGAATCGGACATCCCCCATAGTATTTATGAACTTAAGGGAGCTGAGCGATGCGCCATTGAGTTCCGCTCATTTAGCAAGACCGCCGGCTTTACAGGAATGCGATGCGGTTACACTGTGGTGCCCCACGCTCTCAAAGGAGTTGACTCATTGGGTAGGGAGATAAGTCTTAACTCGCTGTGGCGTCGCCGCCAGACTACCAAGTTCAATGGAGCGTCATATCCGGTCCAGCGTGCCGCGGAAGCTATCTATACTCCGTCAGGTCAGACTCAGATTCGCGAGAACGTGGACTATTATCTTCGTAATGCCGCTATCCTGCGTCAGGGCGTGACTGCCGCAGGTCTTTCATGTCGTGGAGGCGTTAATGCTCCATATGTATGGGTAAAGACCCCGGATGGCATTGATTCTTGGCAGTTTTTCGACCTGCTGCTTAATCAGACACACGTGGCGTGTACCCCCGGTGTCGGTTTCGGACTTTGCGGAGAGGGATATGTGCGCCTGACGGCGTTCAATACCCTTGCAGCAACTGAAATGGCTATGGACCGTATTTCTAAATTAAAAATTTAAGTTTACCAATCATCATATTCGTTATGTTACGTTTTAAAGTTGTTGACGAGGCTTTCAACCGAAAGGCTCTTCCCGTTGAGATTCCCACCGAGCGTCCTGAGGCATATTATGGCAAATATGTGTTCAATCGCCAGAAAATGTTTGAGTATCTTCCCAAGCATACCTATGAAGCACTTGTCAATGCCATAGATAATAAGGAGCCGCTTCCGCTTGACGTTGCCGACTCTGTTGCCGAGGGCATGAAGCGTTGGGCTATTGACAATGGCGCGCGTCATTATACCCACTGGTTCCATCCCCTTACCGACGGTACTGCCGAGAAGCATGATGCTTTTATCCAGCATGACGGAAAGGGTGGTGTGGTAGAAGAATTTACCGGTAAACTCCTTGTTCAGCAGGAACCTGATGCGTCTTCCTTCCCCAATGGAGGCATTCGCAATACTTTCGAAGCCCGCGGATATTCAGCATGGGATATTTCATCGCCGGCATTTATACTTGACCAGACTCTCTGTATTCCTACCATTTTCATATCCTATACGGGTGATTCACTCGACTATAAGACCCCGCTGCTGCGCGCGCTTAATGCTGTTGATAAGGCAGCTACGCGAGTTGCGCGCTATTTCGATGGGGGAGTGAAACATGTCCAAAGCTTCCTCGGTTGGGAGCAGGAATATTTCCTTGTTGATGAGGCCCTTTACTCTGCCCGTCCTGACCTGATGCTTACCGGCAGAACGCTGATGGGACATGAAAGTGCTAAAAACCAGCAGCTTGAAGACCATTACTTTGGCGCAATTCCCTCACGCGTGGAGGCTTTTATGCTTGACCTTGAAATTGAGTGCCATAAGCTCGGTATTCCGGCAAAGACTCGCCATAATGAGGTTGCGCCCAACCAGTTCGAGCTTGCACCGATTTTTGAGGAAACCAATCTGGCGAATGACCATAACCTGTTGCTCATGAGTCTCATGGCAGAGGTGGCGCGTCGCCATAATTTCCGTGTGTTGCTCCATGAGAAGCCTTTCAGCGGAATCAACGGCTCTGGTAAGCATAACAACTGGAGTCTTGGAACTGACAAGGGTAAGCTCCTGTTTGCTCCCGGAAAGACTGTTGAGGATAACCTGCAGTTCCTTACTTTTGTTGCAAACGTAATGGCTGCGGTCCATGACCATAACGGTTTGCTTAAGGCATCAATAATGTCGGCGACTAATTCTCACCGTCTTGGTGCTAATGAGGCACCCCCTGCAATCATTTCAATCTTCATGGGCTCTCATATTTCGAGCATTCTGGATAAGATTGAGTCGCTTACCGCAGCTGATTTAGAGAGTTTGTCATCAAAAGAGGGCATAAACCTCGGTTTGACACAGATTCCCGACATTATGCTTGACAATACTGACCGTAACCGTACGTCGCCGTTCGCATTTACCGGAAATCGCTTTGAATTCCGTGCTGTCGGCTCAAGCGCAAACTGTGCCAGCGCGATGATTGCCCTTAACGCCGCTGTTGCCAATCAGTTGCAGCAGTTTGCTGATGCCGTTGACCGCAGAATTGAAGCCGGTGAACCTATGAAGCAGGCTGTACTTGCTGAAATCAAGCAGCTTATTACTGCCCACAAGGCGATTATCTTTGACGGCAATGGTTACTCTGACCAGTGGAAGGAAGAAGCCGCGCGTCGCGGACTTGACTGTGAAACCTCGGCACCAAAGATTTTTGACGCTTATCTGCGTCCTGAATCCGTCAAGATGTTTGCCGATACCGGTGTGTTCAACCATGTTGAACTCGAGGCAAGAAATGAGGTCAAGTGGGAAATGTATACCAAGAAAATCCAGATTGAGGCACGTGTTCTGGGTGATTTGGCTATAAATCACGTTATTCCTGTTGCAACACGCTATCAGTCTGTCCTGCTTGACAATCTTTACAAAATCAAGAGTCTTTTCCCCGCGGATAAGAGCGAGAAGATTTCTGCTCAGGATATGGCGGCTATCGAGCGCATATCGGAGCATATTGCTATAATCCGCGCGGAGGTGGCTGAGATGGTTGAGGCGCGTAAAGTTGCTAACCGAATTGAAAACGAACGCGAGAAGGCAGTGGCATACCATGACAACGTTTTGCCTCACATGGAGACTATTCGTTACAACATTGATAAGCTTGAGCTTGATGTTGATGATGAAATGTGGCCCCTGCCTAAATATCGCGAACTTCTCTTTATCCGATAAACAATGGAACAACTGAAACATGAGTGTGGGGTGGCGATGATTCGCCTCCTCAAACCTCTTGGTTACTATAAGGAAAAGTACGGAACCGCCCAGTGGGGTCTCGACAAGCTTTATCTCCTTATGGAGAAGCAGCATAACCGCGGACAGGAAGCTGCCGGTATAGGTGTGGTTGACCTTCAGTCGCCTCCCGGACGGGAATATATTTTTAGAGAAAGGGCAGAGGGCTCGGATGCCATTTCCGTTATTTTCAATAAAGTGCGCCATGATATTCAGGATGCCGCGCGCTCAGGTGAGCCGCAGCCTTTCCTCGGGAATATCTATATGGGTCATCTCCGCTATTCAACTACTGGAAAGAGCGGTTTAAGCTATGTTCATCCTTTTTTGCGCCGAAACAACTGGAAATCGCGAAACCTGCTGCTCTGCGGAAACTTCAACCTGACCAATGTTGACGAGGTTTTCGATTCTATCGTTGCCACAGGTCAGCATCCGCGCTTCTATGCCGATACTGCCGTGCTGCTCGAACAGCTCGGTCATGCGCTTGATGAAGAAAACCAGCGTCTTTATCGCGAATATCGCTCTAAGTATCAGGAGCCGGAACTTAGTCGCGCTATTGAAGACGGGCTTGATATTCCGCGTTTGCTGCGTACTGCCGCTCCTATGTGGGATGGCGGATTTGTGATTTGCGGTGCCACCGGGTCAGGCGATATGTTTGCCCTCCGCGACTCTAAAGGCATTCGCCCGGCGTTCTATTATGCCAATGATGAAGTCGTGGTCGTAGCATCGGAACGTCCGGTGATACAGACGGTTTTCAATATTCGCCGAGCCGATGTGCGTGAACTCGAGCCGGGAATGGCTCTCGTTGTAACGAATGACCTTAAATACTCCATCGAGCGGGTTCTTCCTGAGGCTGAGCCGCAAAAGTGTTCGTTTGAACGCATATATTTCTCCCGTGGTTCGGATGCCGATATCTATCAGGAGCGAAAGGCATTGGGGCGAAACCTTGCGCCGCAGATTCTCCGCTCCGTCGGTCATGACTTCGACCATAGTGTATTCTCCTTTATCCCTAATACGGCGGAGGTCGCTTTTATCGGAATGTGTGAGGGCATGGAGGAAAGCTTGAACGAACAGAAGGCTGAGGAAATCATCAGTCTCCAAAATTCAGGAAAGCTGACTGCCGACGTGTTGAACCGCATAATGTCCCGCCGGCTTAGGATTGAGAAGGTCGCCATTAAGGATATCAAACTCCGCACGTTTATTGCCGAAGGTGCGAGTCGCGACGAGCTTGCCGCCCATGTCTATGACGTTACATACGGAATTGTTCATAACAATATTGACAACCTTGTGGTTATTGATGACTCCATAGTGCGCGGAACAACTCTTCGCCGCTCCATCATCAATATGCTTAACCGCCTGCATCCCGGAAAGATAGTTATTGTCAGCTCATCGCCTCAGGTGCGCTACCCCGACTGTTACGGAATAGATATGAGTCGCATGAGCGAATTTATCGCTTTCCGTGCGGCAATGGAGCTGCTCCATGAGCGTCAGATGACTGATATTATCGACTCTACGCTCAAAAATTGCCTTGAACGACCCGATGAAGAAAATTGGGTCAAGGCTATCTACGCGCCGTTTACCGACGAAGAGATTTCTGCCAAAATCGCCGAGATGCTTACGCCGCCCGACGTAAAGTGCCCCGTAGAGATTATCTACCAGACGCTCGAAGGTCTCCGCAAAGCCGTCCCCAACCACACCGGTGACTGGTACTTCTCCGGCAACTATCACACTCCCGGGGGCACCCGCCTCGTCAACCGCGCCTTCGTCAACTACTGCACCGGCCGCCCCTCCGCCCGCTGACTGGGATAAAGAGAGAATTGACACGAAGATATAGGTTTGTCGCTTACAAATATTAAGGCGGCTCGTAGGTGGTATAAAACGTATTCTCAGTGGGTAGCAAAAAGTCTACAGTCTGTTGACTTTTTCGGAAGCAATTCAAAAGAGGGTCTGTTGTCAATGCCATATTTCTTTGCAAATGTTCCATGGGGTCAGCATATCTTCATAACTGCGAAAGCAAAGTCTTTACATGAAGCACTTTTTTATGTTTCACAAGTGTGTGAGCACGGATGGAGTCGAAAGGAGTTGGAGTATTATTATTCCGAAAACTATTACGCGAGTCATTCAAAAGATGATACTATTGTCGAATGGTCATTTGAGGGGATAGAACGCCCAATAGGTGTTGCAGAATACGAAAAAGAGCTTAAGAAATTGATTGAGGGACTCCCTACTTCAGAACAGATTAAAGAAAATATTTAATACATTTCCGCCTTTGGGGATTTTTTTTGCGTAAATGAGAAAAATTCTTTAACTTTGCGGTGCAGACCGACTATGAAGCCCCGGTCTGGGGTGAGTGGGAGGTATGCACCGACATAATTTTGAAAGCGTTTATCCGCGCTGATTCTTGACAAGCAGAAATTCTCGCAAAATTTCATTTAGATGTCA
>CAZPHN010000007.1:0-78771 GCA_964586765.1 uncultured Bacteroides sp. | reverse complement strand
CGACCAGCGTACTCTGGATAAGATTGGCTACCTGACTCAGTTCCCGCAGTATCCTAACGGCAAGTTCGGTGACTTCGTGCCCCGCGGTGGCAATATCGAAGGCTCGGGTGTGCTTGGCTGGACCTATAAGTGTAAGAACTGGGAAACTGACCCCAATGACTACGTTTACATTATCCTTCAGCGCGGAGCCAAGGACTTTGAACTTGCATGTAAGGCTTTTGGCTTTGAAGACTGGCTGACTAACCCCGATTTCAACACAGCCGACGCGCGTGACCGCCACAAACAGGAAATCTACGAACGTATCGGTCAGTGGGCAATCACCAAGGACAAGTATGAAATTACCGATATTCTCGGCAAGGCAGGTGTACCTGTAGGTCCTGTTTTGTCGACTAAGGAAATCATGACTGATGAGTCGCTTTATGACGGCAATACGCTTGTACGTATCAATCAGGGTGGTAAGGTCGGCGAGTTTGTTACCGTAGGCGTTCCGTTCACCATGAGTAATTATCAGCCTACCTACGGTCCTTGTCCGGAGCTTGGCGGAAACACTGCCGAAGTGCTTGCCGACTACGGCTTCACTGCTGACCAGATTAAGGAATTCGCTGCCAACGGCACCACCGCTCCCGTAAGTAAACCCGCTAACTGATAATCGCAATGGCTACTACAACAAACAGCACGCAGACTGCTCCCAAATTCCCCGAGCAGGTCACGGGAATGTATATTCTCGCGCGTGCGTTGAAAAATATTGGAATTAAGAATGTTTATGGGCTGGTAGGTATTCCTATTACCGAGGCAGGCTATATGGTTCAGGGGCAAGGAATCCGTTTTGTCGGATTTCGCCACGAACAGCAGGCAGGCATGGCGGCTGCTACGGAAGGTTATCTGACCAAGACTCCGGGCGTACTGATGACGGTTTCATCGCTCGGCTTCCTCAACGGTCTGACCGCTACTGCCAACGCTACAGTCAACTGCTACCCGATGATTCAGATTTCAGGTGCAAGTGACCCGACTATGGTCGACATGAACGTTGGCACTTACGAGCAGCTTGACCAGCTCAACATGGCTCGCCCGCTTGTCAAGGCTGCTTTCCGCTGCAGCCACGCCAAGGATATTCCTTCGGCAGTCAACCGCGCCTATCGCGCTGCGGTTTCAGGGCGTCCCGGCGGTGTATATATCGATATGACCACTCCTGCGCTCGGCGAGATTATGGACGCGGCAGAGGCTGAGAAGTTGCTCTATCAGCCGGTTGACATTTACTCGCCTGTGGCTCCTAATCAGGAGTCTGTCGACCGTGCAGTAGAGATTTTGACCTCGGCAAAGCGTCCGGCAATCCTGCTTGGTAAGGGTGCGGCTTATGCTCAGATTGATGACAAGATCAAGAACCTTATCGAAACGTATAAGATTCCGTATTTCCCCATGTCAATGGCGAAGGGTCTGATGCCCGACGATGGTCCGCTGAGCGCGCTGTCGTGTCGTACGACCATAATGGAGCAGGCCGATGTCGTTGTAATGATAGGCGCGCGTCTGAACTGGCTGCTCAGTTTTGGCAAAGGCAAGTGGAGCCCCACAACCAAATTTATTCAGCTTGATGTCGACCCTGAGGAGATGGATGTTAACCGTCCGATTGCCGCGCCGGTTATCGGCGACCTTGGCGAGTCAGTCGATGCAATTCTCGAGGCTATGAAGGGCAAGACCATGAACACTGACCCGCAGTGGATTCCTTCGCTCCAAGCCGAGACCGCCGCAAAGAATGTCAAGTTTGCCGAACGTCTCGTTCAGGCTAAGTCGCTGATGCCGATGCACCATTGGACAGCCCTTGGAGTTATCAAGCCTATTCTGGCAGAGAATCCTGACGTTATCCTTGTCAACGAGGGCGCGAATACCCTTGACGATACGCGCGACGCAATCAGTATGTCGTTGCCCCGCCATCGCGTTGACTGCGCTACGTGGGCAATCATGGGTATGGGCATGGGTTCGGCTATAGGTGCCGCCGTTGCCACGGGCAAGAAGGTCGTTGCTATCGAAGGCGACTCCGCTTTTGGTTTCTCCGGAATGGATTTCTCGACAATTTGCCGCTTCAAACTCCCCGTGACGGTTGTTATTTTCAATAACGGCGGTATATATAATGGCGTCGGAGTCCCGATGGACAAGACCTCGGATCCTGCTCCTACTACCCTTGATATCGCGGCACGATATGATAAACTCGGTGACGCATTCGGCGCACAGACCTATTACGTGCAGACGCCCGATGAGTTACAGAAGGCTATGACCGAAGCTATTGCCTCCGGCAAACCCTGTCTGATTGACGTGCAGCTCGCCGCAGACTCCGGTGCCGAGTCCGGACATATCGGCTATCTTAACCCCGCTCCTCTTCAGACTATTACCGTTTAACCCTATAAACACCCCTGACTGAGAATATGGAACACATAATTCTATATGCTATTGTCCCGATATTTGTCGTGATGATTGCCGGATATATTTCCGGAAAGAAAGGCGTATTCTCGGGCGCGGATGCCAAAAAGTTCAATAAAGTAGTGTTGGATTTCGCATTGCCCGCCGCCCTGTTCGTCTCAATTGTTTCCGCCAGCCGCGAAATGCTTGCTGACGATTTGAAACTGTCGGTAATTTCAGCTGTGGGAATCATGGCGATGTTCATGGTGGTCTACTTCGTGTTCCGAATGTTCAAGTCCAACACCGGAGCCGATGCGGCAGTCTCGGCACTGATTAGCGGCTCGCCGACAATTGGTTTCCTCGGATTTGCCGTGTTGGAGCCTATTTTCGGAACTTCGCCAACGGTTGCACTCGTTGTAGCGATTGTCGGTATTGTCGTGAACGCAATCGGTATTCCCGTAGGTCTGTCACTGATGAACGCTTCGCTGGAGAAGCAAAATCCCGGTTCGACAAAGAAGCAAAGCGCATGGAAGCCTGTGCTGAATGCACTGGCACAACCGGTCGCTTGGGCTCCTATCCTTGCCGTTGTCTGGGTGTTGGTCGGTATTCCATGGCCTGACTGGGCAAGCCCCTCGTTTACCCTTATTAAGGGCGCAAACGCATCGCTTGCCGTATTCTCCGCCGGTATCACCCTGAGTTCCATTAAGGTGAAGATTAACTGGCAGGTTATACTCGGCTCAATCCTTAAAATGATTGTAATGCCCGCGTTTATCCTCCTGCTCGGTCTGGTTTTCCATATGGACCCGATGAACCTTAAGATGCTCGTGGTTGCTGCGGCCCTGCCGCCAGCCTTCTCTGGCATTATCATTGCCGATGAGTATAACACTTACGTCAGCAACGGTACTTCATCGCTGACTCTGTCGATGATTCTCTTTATCGGAGCACTCCCGCTTTGGATTTGGTTGACCGACGTCTGCATAGCAGCGTTCTGATGTTATACTGAAACACTTTTAATAAAAACCGCCTGTCGCGCTCTTTGTCGGCAGGCGGTTTTTACGTATCAGCGCGTTAGCGCGTAACCGGCAAGTGTTGCGAGAACACAGAGCAGGACCGATCCGGTCGCATAAGCGGTTGCGCCAAGCCAGTTGCCTGACTGAATAAGTGTCAGCGTCTGGTTTGAAAAGGTTGAGAACGTTGTGAAACCGCCGCATATTCCGACGGACAGAAACAGCAGCATCCTGCCTTGTGTCGCCCCGATTGCCATACCTATAAGGAGCGATCCGACGACATTGGCAATCAATGTAGCAACCAATGGCTGACCAGCCATCAAGAGAGTCAGCAGATATCTTCCCGTGGCACCGAGCGCGCCGCCCGCTGCCACCGCCATCAAATTCCAAATCATACAGTAATTAAATTAGAAAGAGCAAAAAGTGGATATATTTGAATCTTATCATATGAACTGAAATTCTCTAACGATGTTCTTATCCCGGTTGTAAGTTTTTTTATTTCTAAAAAGAGTCTTAGACTTTGCATTGCTCCCTTTAAGCCGGATTTTACTTCGATGGGTGTAATTTGATGATTAATAACTGTAATGTAGTCTACTTCAGCTAAGGCATTCTTTGCCATTCTAACCCAATAGAAAAGTTCAGAGGGGGTACGGGGAGAATATTTAACTATTTCCAATCCGGCTGCTATTTCGGCTATAAATCCTCTATTCACAAGGTTTTCTGTGTCTGTCAATAGAATATCACCCGGATTAGCATTAAGTAGCGAAACCATAAGACCGGTATCCATAAATATGTATTTCTTATACCGTTCGTTTATTTCAGCACCCAGTGGCAGCCCATTAGCGGACGTATGTGTTATGTCATGAATGATTCTGCCAGATGGCGCACGGCAGAAGATTTCGCAACCTGTCTTGCCCCTCTTATTATGAGTGGCTTATGAGACGCAGACTCTTTCCATTTAATTAGATACGAGTCAATTTTTCGGGGGAAATATTGTTTAGTAGCCATAATTTATTTTAAATCATTGAAATTTAATGCAAATATACGAATTTTGTCGGGAATCCAAATCATATTTTATGTGTTTTTGTTAAAAATCCAAACCATATTTTGCTTATTCTTGTCGGAAATCCAAACCGGGTGTATGGTTTTGTGATTTTTTTGTAAATTTGCGGGTATGATTAGAGATTTTTGTTTGGAGGACTTACAGTCTGTAACCGATATATGTAATTTTTATATCCGCACATCGACGGCGACTTTTGAGCTTGAAGATGTCACGCCGGAGCAGATGGCGCGGCGTTTCGCGCCCGCTTTGCCGGGATTGGTAGCCGTTGAGGATGGGCGAGTGGTCGGTTACGCTTATGTCCATCCGTGGAAAGAGCGTGCGGCTTATGCCCCGACATTGGAGTTGACCGTATATCTTGCCCCCGATTTTTGTGGTCGGGGTCTGGGTGAACAGCTTGTCTCGGAGGTGATTGAGCGAACACGCCGGTTAGGGCGTTTCCGCTCCGTCATTGCGTGCATTACTGCCGACAATGAGCGGTCAATCAGCCTTTTCCGCTCACTCGGTTTCACTCAGGTATCGCTTTTTCGCTCCGTTGGCGAAAAATTCGGACGTATGCTTGATGTAGTCGACCTTCAGTTACTGCTCTGACAGATATTCGAGTTCCTGACGCAGTTGTTGGGCTATTCCTGCCGTCATGGGGTCTTCAGGCAAGTTTTCGAGGACACTTTGTGCCATTTCTTTTGATGATGGCAAAAGGTTAAACAGCAGCCTGATACCGGCATATCGCGTCAGCGGGTCCTCGCTCCGCGCGGCTCGGGCTGCGGCTCGCTCCGCCTCAGGATGATGGCGCAGTGACGCATGGCAGAGAATATCAGTTTCCTCCGGCGTGCGCACGTCCGCAAGCCATTGTAGTTCCGGCTCCGGCATGACCATTGGAGCGAGCAGACGCGACTCGCGGCAGTCGGCGTCCGCCCAGAGTCGTTCCGCTAAATCCGCATCCGTTCCCGCCTGAGCCGCGATTTCCCTTAGCTGAATTATGTTCAGTCCGAAAATTAGCTTGTAGGGTAGGGCACATTGTTTCCGCAGCGTGTCGGCAAGAAGTCCATTGCGCAGGGCGAAAAACTGCTGTTTAGCTTCGCGTAACTCCATTTATTTCAGAATTTCGATGGCTTCCTCAAGGTTTACAAGCTTTTGGTCGCCCGTCTGCATATTTTTCAGCATCATCTTGCCTTCAGCCATCTCGCTTTCGCCGATAATAGCCACATAGGGAATATTCAGCGCATTGGCGTAGGTCATCTGCTTCTTCATCTTGGCTGAGTCGGGATAAATCTCGGCGGCTATTCCGGCTCGGCGGATTCCGCTGAGCATCTTCATCGAAGCCGCAGCCTCGGCTGCACCCATGTTGAGGAACAGCAGTTTCGCGCCTGTAAGCAGCTCGGCAGGATACAGATTGAGCTGATTGAGAACGTCATAGATGCGGTCTGCACCGAAACTGATGCCTACACCGCTCAGTCCCGGCATTCCGAATACGCCCGTCAGGTTATCATAACGACCGCCGCCGGTAATCGAACCTATCTGCACGTCGAGTGCCTTCACCTCAATAATGGCTCCGGTATAATAATTCAGACCGCGCGCAAGGCTCACGTCAAGGTCCAGCTCGGCGCGAAGTCCGAGGTTCTTCACTCCGTCAACAATCTCGCGGAGCTCCTCAACACCCTTCTTGCCGATTTCAACGCCCTCAAGCAGCACGGCGAGCTTGTCGAGACGTTCCTCAACCGTTCCGTCAATCTTCAACAGCGGCTCCAAAGCGGCGATTGCCTCCGCCGAAAGTCCACGCTCTGCCAGTTCGGCATTGACTGCCTCGAGTCCAATCTTGTCCAACTTATCGATAGCCACGGTGATGTCGATAATCTTGTCGGGCTCGCCGATAAGCTCGGCAATGCCTGCAAGCACCTTGCGGTTGTTCAGCTTGATGGCGATGCGGATTTGCAGACGTGAGAAAACCTCGTCTATAAGCTCAAGCAGCTCAACCTCATTTATGAGCGAGTCTGAACCGACAATATCGGCGTCACACTGATAAAACTCTCTGTAACGACCCTTCTGCGGACGGTCAGCGCGCCATACCGGCTGAATCTGATAGCGTTTGAATGGCATCTGAAGCTCATTGCGGTGCATCACTACGAAACGCGCAAACGGCACCGTGAGGTCATATCTCAGACCCTTCTCACAGAGTTGAGAGGTCAACTTGCCCCACTGACCCTCCGGATTGTCAATCAGAGCCTTGTCCACACCGCGAAGGAAATCACCTGAGTTCAAAATCTTAAACAGAAGCTTATCGCCTTCCTCGCCGTATTTGCCCATCAGCGTCGACAGGTTTTCCATGGCGGGAGTTTCGATAGGGCTGAACCCATAGAGCTTAAACACTGAGCGGATAGTATCGAAAATATAATTGCGGCGAGCCATTTCGGCGGGCGAAAAATCGCGGGTGCCTTTAGGAATTGAAGGTTTCATTCTGCAAAAATTAATTTATAATACCGCAAAATTACAAAACATCTTGCAAATATCCCGTATTAATACGGAATAATTTCGTCAATCCTGAAATTTTCAATATCGTATATCCCAAAATCGGGGTCTGGTTCGGGTTGCCAAGTGCGCACAAGAATAAGAGGCTCTGCCGGATTATTCAGGTTGACTTCCAAGAATAGATAGCCATGGTCTGAGTAATTCGATGAATAATAGTCCTGCTCAAGCTGTATTCCATAAATTTCTCCGCCGGAGCGTGCCTTTCTTACCTGAACGCGGTTAAAGCGCAGATTTACATACTCGTTAGAGTTGAAGCAGCGTTTCAGGTTTGAAATATAGTCCTTTTTGCTTTGGCGTTTGTACTGATACCTTTTTCCTGACGTCAGCCTGATGTTGTCGTTGAGTGCACAGTTTGTTGACTCTCTGAGTACTTTCCCGACAATAATCAGCGCATTGTCATCAAATATTTTTTCAATATAGTCAACGCGTTTAAGTGCAAACGCGGTTTGATAATTCTGGATGAAATCAACAATGATTTTACGGATATTCTCAGGATATGCGCTGCGCCCCATGATGTCATCTTCAGCCGTCTGCCCGAGTCCGAGACCTATATTGACAATCTTTCCGGTGCTGTCAAGGGTAAACACCACCGGCTCTGTGAAATTCTTTCTCACTCCGTTGTTGAAACTGAGACTCAGACGCAGACCTCGCGCCCATGTGTTGTCGTCAAACGGCATATAGGTGATTTCCGGCTCGCCTATGATTTTCGCGTTGCCGTAGCGTACCAGTCTTGTGAAGTTGGCGAAAGTCTCCGGGTCAAAAAGCTCCCTGACGTCAGCAACGCGCTTTGAGCGTATCGCCGCGATGACTGCGTCGATATTTTTCGAGAAGTCACCTCCCACTTCTGTTTCCGCCGGGCGGCTGAACAGCTCCGGCGATATGTCGGTAAATGAATTTGACGCCGCCCCGCCCGTAATATCGCCTATCCTCTTGTTACGTTCGACGGCATCTACGGCTCTTACCTTTATCGCGCTTTTGGGGAACGGAATCGGGTCTAAAACTGCTAAGACCGACTGAAGTTCCGGGTCATGGCGCGTCTGGTTCTTATAGTCGTACTCAATTATGAGGTTATAAAACGTAGGATTATCGCCCGGATTGAGTTCAAGCATCCCGTAGCCGTCTTTTACGGAACTGAGTGCGCTGATAAATCCGCCGTCATTAAATCTGAAGTCAAGACTCGTGACCGGCTTGCCCCTGAACGTGAACATAAGCTCCACATCATCTATTTTCCTCTCCAACTGACTCACGCTTATGTCACTCAAAATGTTGTCAATCTTCTCCCTGAGCCATGGCATCAGTGTGTGACCCATATATTGCTCCGAGCCGCTGCGCTGCATGGTTTGCAGTAGAGCCAGTGCCCAGTAATAGTTGCGCAGGGCAACGTCAACCTTGCCTTTCTCTTCCGCCTCAAGCGCGTAATTGACCATCTCGTGGATTTTTTGTCGCCGACCCTCCCATAGCTTTTCCACATCGGCTCGCTTAATATATCGCCCTATGTGGAATTTAGGCGAGCGTCCAAGGTCAATCTTCATGGTGTTTTCGAGTGAAGCCTGACCGAACGAGTTGAATGTCGACTCAAAATAAGTATTGTCGGCAACAATATTGCCCGTGCGGGCATATTGGTCGCTTTGAGTGGTCGAAACGGAAATGTTCAGCTTGATTTGCGAGAGCAGTGCCTGCAAGGCATTCCGGTCTGCCTCCTCGGGACTGTCGCCCCAACCTTCACCAAAATAATAGGTCTCCGGCTGAGAAGCCACCATCTCCCACGACTGCCCCTTAGCACCGATTGCGCATACCACGCAAACAACAAAAAACAAAATCTTACGCATATTGAATGTAAATTACTACAATTTACTTATTTGAGAAAATCTGAACATATCTAACATTTCTCCGTTTCGTTCAAGGCATACGTAGAAACGGCGGTACTCGTTAGATATATTGGCAGATACGGTTAGGTATAGCAGTCCTTTTTCTTTATCATATGTGCAATGAATTTCATTGTCATATCTATTCCCCCATTGAATATCGTCATTCATATTCCATGTCCAATCGAAGTCATCATAACAATTGAATTCTATTTCATTTGGGCAATTAGTTTTAACATTAAACTCATAACTTTTCCCTTCGGCAGGGATTACTTCGAACCAATCTCTATGGCAAGGGAATGCGATACTACTATATATAAACTTTTCATCATCAAAATATGCGTAATACTGACCGAAACTTTGTTGTTCAATTCTTATAGTTTTCTTATATGGAAATCCATTGGTTGTTGACACAAGTGAAAGTTCAGTGGTGCGCTTATATGGTGTTGTATTGGGGCTAAAAGTGATGATAAATTCATCTTCAGGAAAACAGTATCCCCATCCGCTTGTGTCTTTATGGGACGATGTCATGGTCATCCATTCAGGAATATCACCGTTCAATTCCCATGAAACATTATTTGCTGTAATTGAGAATGTCCACTGTTGATCAACTGGAGATATATCATAAACGCTTTTAACGTCGGTATGAAAATAAAAATCATTTTTATTTAGACTGGGTAGTTGTAGTCCTAATTCGTATCCTTCTTCAAGATAGAATGTTTCGCAACTATTTAATAACATTCCAATTAGGCATACAAAAGTGGATTTGATTTTCATTTAGGTCAAAATATATGAAAGATTAATAACAAAAGGTAAAACTTATCTTACAATTGAAGCCCTTAATCCAATATTTTATACGGCTATCAAGATTTGCCATATGTTTAATTGTTTTCGTTGAAGCAATATTAAAACGGTATTCTGGAATTAGAGATACACCAAATTGTTTTGAAACCGCATAATAGGTTCGGATTCCAATAACTCCGGACAGAACATTAGCATTTTTAAGCGCGCCATTATCATCATAGTGATTGTCGCCGGGGTTATTTCTTTTGGTAATTATAAAAACATCATTAACTCCAATTTGAGGAGTAAGCATAAATCTATTGTTAAGACTGAATCCATAACCAAATCTAAGTCCTAAATCATATGAACTATATTGATGAACCGCTAGAGGGACAACACTACCCAAAAAGTCAAATTTCTGACTTTTTCGGAGTCCGATAATCGTAGAGAGTTCCATATTGAAACTTGAAATATATCCGCCTGCGGCTGCATATATGCCGATGTTGCCGGGTGCGGACGCTCCGAGTTCAACGTAACCGCACGTCTTTTTCAGCAAACCCGTTTGGGTAGGCTTCGGTTTTACAATTTTGGACTCCTTTTGTTTGGGAGTTGTGATTTTTTGTTCCGGTTTCTTCTGCTTAGCGTCTTTGGGGCTTGAGGTGCTGACCAATGTCTCGAAAATGCGCTGAGGGTCATTTTCTGCGATTGTTATATTGCGTGTTACTGTCTTATAGCCCGGTAGATGGAGGGTTACGGTATGCGGACCAACAAACAAATTATGGAAAGAACGCGGAGATGTCCCGCTATGTTTTCCGTCAATTTGGATAGTGGCACCGATGGGCGATGTCTCAACGCTCAAAGAGCCTAAAATAGGTGCCGGAGCATCAAGAATGATTTCAAGCGGACTGGAGCTTGCTTCAACACTGATTAGTTCTTCATGGGTACGATAGTTTTCGCGGCGCGTCTCGAACATATATGTACCTCTCGGCAATGTCCCGCGCCAAGAACCTTTGCCTAACAATTTGCCGTCGCGCCAGATTTCCGCTTCGGGGTCGGGAGTTGAAATGGTGGTCGTTGCAAAGTCAGCATTTAGTTTAGGTTCAATCAGAAGACGTTGGTCATCAGAAATGGTAAACTCAGTTTCGTATGTTTTATATAGTTCTTTCGAAATCTTGAGTTTATGAGTGCCTGATTTGATGACGTGGTCAGTAAGCGAGCCAACCGCCACATTGACGTTGTCAATAAATATGCCTGCACCGGCAAGTTCATCGGTCTGCTTAAGTGAAAGATATCCGAAGTTGGGTTTCAGGTCAATCTGAACCGTCTCCGGTTCCTCACCATGGAAATTGATTTCTTTAGTCACTGTGTGGTAGTTTGGCAGACTGACGGATACATGATATGTACCCGGGGAGATTTCGCGCGATGCGCTGCCGTTTGTAGCGAGCCACATGTCCCCGGCAACTTGCCCGTCGGCAAAGACTTCGATTGACGCATTGGGCGGTGTGACGTTAATAGTCAGATATTGCTTTGCGTGGAATGCTTTTGACGCGGGAATATCAAGGGACAGATCATAAGTTCTGCCGGAACGAAGATTATTTACTCCGTAAAAATTATATGTTGTCGTTCCTAATTTATGTTTACTGTTGGTTATCGTGATTTTAGAACTACGACATGGCATATAGACCCAATAGACATTCTCATCTGTTTTGGGGTCTTTGCCGAAGATTGTTTTAACGGCGTCGGGAAAACGGAATCCGTCAAGTTGAGCATTGCGTACAATAACCAGCGGACAATATTCTCCCTCGCTTGGGTCGAGAACCTTTTCTAAATTGGCTGAAACTGCCATATCTGCCTCCTTGAAATCTTTGACCTTAATCAAATTTTGCGCATTGAGGTCAAAGATGCATGTCAGGAGTGTAATCAAACAAAAAATTCGTTGAAGCATAAATGTGACAATGATTTAAGCCGCAAATTTAATAAGAAATAATTCATTCTAAAACAAAACCGAACAAATTACCCCCCCCATTTTTAACGATTTTTAACTATTGCAGGCGCAACCGTTGCCCACATTGTTGCTAAAGTAGCTCCAAACGAACACGCTCTAAGGTGTTGTTTCAGTCGGTTGTGCTATCTTTGATGCCCATTCCGGAACATCCTCGGTATAGTGTTTGACAATCGCTCCATTACTCATTCTAAATAGAATGCGTGCATCTTGGTTGTCAATGGAGTTGTCATAAACATATAGGCGGTCAACGATTTTCGCTATTAAGCGGCAGTTTATCATTGACTTTTGGTATCTGCTTGTGATTTTGGAAATAGGCACATCATGACCACCTTCAATAACTCTTTTTGCAATACGGGCGGCATTGATTGTGGGAGAGCTCGTTCCTATAAAGAATATTCTAATAAAAAAGCCTGCGGATTTAGCTCGTAAAATAAAATCAATCTTATCCTGTGCTGAGAATACGGTTTCAAATACAAAAGAAGTCCGCTCAGCAAGACATTTTTCGCGTAATTCAGCGCAATAATTCGCTGCCTTCAAGATAGCATCAGGGTTATTCCAATCTCCGAACTTGTCTTCAGCTATTTGGTCAGGATTTATATATAGAACCCCATCAGACCATTCATGATGAAGAAACTGATTCGTTACGGTCGTCTTACCTGAACCATTAGGTCCGGCAATCAAGATTAATTCCGGGCGATGATTATTGGTGACCATTTTGGGCTGCGGCTATTTTAGCTCCCCATTTTTTCAAGGCGAGTTGGTACTGACGCTCATAATCAGCTTCAAATTCCTGCTGAGCCTTGGCAGCCTTTTGTATAGCCGCTTTGTTGGCTTCTGACATTATCGCAGCAAGCATCTCATCAGTCGGCTCTTCGCCACTGAGAAATCTATAAGAATTCAGTTCCTGTTCACTCATATCGCTGGGCTATTTCGTAATAATAAATTACGAAAAAAGCGCAACTCAATGAATTACGCTTTTTTCATTTCTCGTCGGGGTGAGAAGACTCGAACTTCCGACCTCCACGTCCCGAACGTGGCGCGCTGCCAACTGTGCTACACCCCGAGAAGGCAACTGCAAAGTTACACACTTTTTTTATGATTTGCAAATTTATTTTACTCTTTCGGAATTTTTTGCTATGAATTCTTTCCAGCTTTTTGGTCCGCCGGTCGGCACGGGGCGCATACTTTCGTAGTGGTGGCATAGGGCGGCGGCGAGTCCGTCGGTCGCGTCGAGTTCCTCGCCTTCAAGGGTCTCGGAGGGAATGTTGAGTATCCGGCGCAACATTTCGCGCACTTGTTCTTTCGAGGCGGCTCCGTTGCCGGTGATTGCCATCTTGATTTTGCGCGGCTCATATTCGGTGATGGGTACATCGCGCGCCAGCGCGGCAGCCATCGCCACCCCCTGAGCGCGCCCAAGTTTGAGCATGGACTGCACGTTTTTGCCGAAAAACGGCGCCTCAATCGCCATTTCATCAGGCAGATATTGCTCCACGAGCCCCAGAACGCGCTCATAAATCCGCCGTAGGCGCAGATAGTGGCTCTCCAATCGGCTCAACTTGATGACCCCAAGGGCGATCATCTGCGGCTTGCCGCGCTTGATGCCGAGAATGCCGTAACCCATCAGGTTCGTGCCCGGGTCGATGCCTATTATGATTTTATCCCATTGGTCAGTCATCATAGCTCAATCTGCTCCATGATGGTCGAAAAAGCCGTGAAAGCCTCCGCACCGAAATCGGCGGTCAGTTCCGCCGCCATCGGGGCTGCCACCTCTGCGGCAAAACGCTCCGCCTCGCCAAGAGTGGGGAAGCAGGTCTGGATTGCCAGACGGGCAATGCCATCGTCTGCCGGCAAAAGCAGGCAGGTAGGCTCGCTGCAGCCGCAGGCGGCACACGCACGAACCCATCGCGCACGCAATGCCGTGCGCACCGCCGGCTCTATCGCCGGGTCAAAAAAGAAGCTTGTGTTAAATATTACACTCATAATAGTGCAAAGTTACGAAAAAATCCGCTAACTTTGCACTTGAAATATGAATCTGATTGAAGTAACATCGCTTGACCATTCCGGGCTGTCACATTATGCGCATCTGACCGAGGCTCAACTCCGTAATCGGCTTAATCCCGCCGAGGGGCTGTTTATTGCCGAGAGTCCCAAGGTGATAGACGTGGCTCTGCGCGCCGGCTATCAGCCGGTGTCGCTTCTGTGTGAGCGCAAGCATATTTCCGGCGATGCTGCTGACATCATTGTCCGCTGTCCGGAGGATATGCCGGTCTATACCGGGTCGCGCGAGCTGCTTGAGTCGCTGACCGGTTATAAGCTGACCCGCGGAGTGCTTTGCGCCATGCGCCGGATGCCGATGCCTTCGGTTGCCGACGTCTGTGCAAATGCCCGTCGCGTAGCCGTGATTGACTCCGTGACCGACACCACGAATATCGGCGCGATTTTCCGCTCTGCCGCCGCGCTCGGGATTGATGCCGTCGTGCTGACTCCAACCTCGTGTGACCCATTGAACCGCCGTTCGGTCCGCGTCAGTATGGGCTCGGTATTCCTTGTTCCGTGGACGTGGGGCACACCCTCCATGCTTCAGGAGCTCGGCTTCAAGACGGCGGCAATGGCTTTGACCGATGACTCCGTCCCCGTTGACTCTCCGCTGCTTGCCGCCGAACCCCGGCTTGCCATCATTCTCGGCACGGAAGGCGACGGACTCCTGCCTGAAGTCATATCGGCGGCTGATTATACCGTAAAAATCCCTATGTTTCATGGGGTTGATTCTCTTAACGTCGCTGCAGCTTCGGCGGTAGCATTTTATGTATTGCAATGGCGGGAATAAAATCATTAGCTAAAGATACAGCTGTCTATGGTCTCAGTTCCATAGTGGGGCGTTTTCTTAACTGGCTCCTCGTACCTCTTTATACCATCAAACTTGCCGAAGCGGAATATGGTGTGGTTACCAATCTCTATGCCTATGTGGCTCTGACGCTGATTGTCCTGACCTACGGCATGGAGACCGGTTTCTTCCGGTTTGTCAACCGCGAGGACTGCAAGGACCCTATGCGGGTCTATTCGACGCTGCTTATAGCCTTGGCAACCACTTCCATCCTTTTTATTATAGGTATATTCGTATTTTTGACTCCTTTGAGTCGAGCCCTTGACTGTGCCGACCATCCTTATTATATATGGATGCTTGCCGTGGCGGTCGGTATCGACGCATTCTCCTCCATTCCGTTCTGTTATCTGCGTTATCAGCGCAAGGCAGTGAAATTTGCGGTATTGAAACTGATAAATATTGCTATCAATATAGGGCTCAACCTGATATTCTTCCTTTTGATTTTCAATCCGGAGATTGGCGAGGGATATATCTTTTTCGCCAATATGCTTGCCTCCGTGGCTCTTATCCCCCTGCTTTGGCGCGAACTCAGGGGCTTTTCGTGGCGTTTCGACGGCACGCTGTTCCGCCGCATGCTTAACTATTCATTCCCGCTCCTTATCCTCGGAATTGCCGGAAACATGAATCAGAACCTTGATAAAATTATCTTCCCGTTCCTGATGAAGGACAATCCCGACGGAATGGCGCAACTTGGTATCTACGGTGCGTGCTGCAAGGTGGCACTCGTAATGATGATGTTCACCCAAGCCTACCGTTTTGCTTACGAACCGTTCATTTTTGCCAAAAACCGCGAGCAGGGTGGCGACAAACTCAATGCTTATAGCGACGCCATGAAGTTTTTCGTGATTTTTGCCATGGTGATTTTCCTTGGAGTGATGTTCTATATGCCCTTGCTGCGTAATTTTATCGCTCCATCTTATCGCAGCGGTCTGCAGGTTGTTCCGATAGTGATGATTGCCGATATCTTTTTCGGCGTATTCTTCAATCTCTCCCTCTGGTATAAGCTTACAGACAAGACTATCTGGGGCACGTGGTTCTCGCTCGCCGGTCTTGCCGTCACCATCGCGCTCAACGTCATCCTTGTCCCGAAAATGGGATATATGGGATGTGCATGGGCTGCCTTTTTCTGTTATGGCATAATGATGCTGGCAAGTTACTTTGTCGGTCTGCGCAAGCATCCGCTTCGTTATCCCGTAGGGCGTATGGGTGCATATTTCTTTGGCGCGCTGGTTTTGTGGATGCTCGGTTCGCAGCTTGATTTCGCCTCTCCGTGGCTGACCATGGCGGTCCGTACCCCCTTGCTGCTTATTTATGTCATGGCAGTTATAAAATTTGAACGTATTCCGCTTCTCCATAAATGAAAATAGCCATTCTTTCAACTTCTGCCACTCTTGGCGGTGCAGCCATCGCTTCCTCGCGCCTTGCCGACGCTCTGAGTCAGTGTGGTCAGGAGGTATGCCTGTTTACGCTCGATGATATTAACCGTTCGCGCTCGTTCCCGTTCCTCATGGAGCGAGCCGAAATCTTTGCCGCCAATGGTTTCAACCGCGATAATCTCTTCAAAGTGTCGACCGCCTCATTCGGTCGTAGCGGAATTGTTGACAGGGTGCTTGAGTATAAACCGGACATTATAGTCCTTGGATGGATTAATCAGGGATTGCTGTCGCTCGGTCAGATTAAACGCCTCGGCTCACATCGGATTCCCATGGTGTGGATTATGCACGATATGTGGAACATCACCGGTATCTGCCATCATTCGCTTGGCTGTAATCGTTACACGGCTGAATGTGGCAACTGCCCGTTTATTTCCGCGCCCTTGCGTGGAGCGGGCGATTTGAGCCATCGCCTCTGGGTGAAAAAGGACCGGCTTTATCGCTCTGCTCCGCTGAAATTCGTTGCGGTCAGCCACTGGCTTGCAAATCTGGCTCATCGCTCCAAACTCTTGCGCGACAATCCGCCGGAGGTTATTCCTAACGTATTTCCTATGGAAAATTTCCATATCGAGCCGAAAGAGCCGGGACTTATCGTTATGGGAGCGGCACGTCTCGATGACCCTATCAAAGGGCTGCACCATGCTGTCGGCGCGCTTAACCGTCTGCAGAATCATCCTTCGGCTCATGTCTGCTTTTTCGGCGAATTGCGCAATCCCGATGCCCTAAAGGACTTGAAACTGCCCCATAAGCATCTCGGACCGATCTCAGAAACAGAAGTAGCGAAGCTGATGAGTCGCGCTCAGGCAGTGCTTTCATCCTCGCTTTACGAAAACCTGCCTACCACCCTCATAGAGGGGCAGGCATCCGGCGCGATGCCTGTAAGTTTTGACCGCGGCGGTCAGGCGGATATTATTGACCATTTCCACTCCGGCTTCCTCGCTCCGTTTGGCGATGAAGAAACATTGGCGCGCGGACTGGTCTGGGCTCTCGACGGAAACGTCAGTCCCGAGTTCCTGAGGGGCGAAGTTGAGCGCAAATTCTCTGCAAAAGCGGTTGCCGAGCGCATGATTTCGCTCTTTAAAGAGTTAAAAAATGGGTAAATCTGCTCAAAAACATAAAATTTTTAAGAAAAAGCAAAAAAAAATTAAAAAAATGTTTGTAGATACAAAAAAATGCCCTAACTTTGCAGCGTTTTTGAAAAAGAATCAATTAGAAATCGTTTTATAAATCTTTTTAAATCTTTAAAGAAATGAAAAAGTACATTCTTATGCTCGCTGTAGCTGCTGCTACCACTCTCGTTGCTTGTGGCAACAAGGAAGCTCAGGCTGAAGAAGCTCCCGTAGCTGATTCTACTGAAGTTGTTGTTGAGGAAGTTGAAGCTGTTGTTGATTCAGCTGACGTTCCCGTTGACTCTGTAGCAGCTGCTGAAGTTGTTGAAACTCCCGCTGAATAATTCAGTATTTTCAATACTTCAAGTGAGCGGATTTGACTCCAAGTCAAGTCCGCTTGTCATTTTTTACAGGCTATATGGATATCCGAAGCTTGCGGAACGAGACTCTCGCCGCGCTTACCGCCGCGGTCGGGGCGCGTGAGGCGCACGCAATGGAGCGCATAATCCTCGAGGAGGTGCTGATGCTCACCCCGGCGATGGCGTTAGCCAATCCCGAGCGCGACATACCTGATTTCGCTGTCGATAAGGTCCGGCGTATCGTCGGGCGCGTGTCGGCGGGTGAGCCGCTGCAATATGTGCTCGGGCGCGCGCGTTTCTACGGTCTGGACCTTCGGGTGACGCCTGATGTCCTCATTCCGCGCCCGGAGACGGAGCAGCTTGTCGACCTTGTTGTTGACCGGTGTGGCGCGCGCACGGATTTGCGGGTGCTTGACCTCGGTACCGGCTCGGGGTGTATAGCCATAGCTCTGGCGCGCGCGCTGAAGTTTGCCGACGTGACCGCTATAGATATATCGGAACGCGCGCTCGCGTGCGCGCGCGATAATGCATCGACCCTGAAAGTGAGCGTAAAATTTATCAAGGGAGATATCCTTGACCTTAGCCGGCTTACCGGAGAGTGGGACGTGATTGTAAGTAATCCTCCCTATGTGCTTGAACGCGAAAAAGCTGCAATGGAGCCCCATGTCCTTGACTTTGAGCCACATTCGGCATTGTTTACGCCTGATTCCGACCCGCTGCGGTTCTATTCGCCTATAATCGACTATTGGCGCAGTCATCGCGCTCCCGGAGGTATGCTTTTTATGGAAATCAATCCTTTGTGTGCCGAAATGTTCAAAAATGCGGAGATTGTGAAGGATTTTTACGGGAAAAACCGCTTTGCTGTATACGAATGAAACGGGAACTGACGCCGCAGGAGGCATATTCAAAACTGATTGACCTTTGTTCTGCCGGAGAATATTCCACCGGCGAGGCATTGGAGCGTTTGCGGGCGTGGGGTGTCTCCGGACGTGAGGCGTTTGACCTTGTGCAGCGGTTGGTCAATGAGCGTTTCATTGATGATGAACGTTTTGCACGCGCATATGTCCGCTCCAAAATAATGTATGCCCGTTGGGGTCTGGTCAAAATACGCCAGTCGCTTTATCAGAAAGGAATAGAGCGCGAGCTGATTGATATGGCAATCAGCGAGGAGGTCGACATGGATGTCTATTACTCAAATCTGGCTGACGCGCTCCGCTCTAAGGCGCGCACCATGCCGGCTGAGCTTGATGCTGATTGTCGCGCCAAGCTTCTGCGTTTTGCCACAGGGCGCGGTTATGAGCCGGGATTGGTTATGGAAATGCTTCCCGAGGAGGATTTTTGGCGAAATGAGTCTGCTGATTGAGTCGTTGCTGTCGCTGCTCTATCCGCGGGTATGTCCTGTGTGCGGCAATGTGATGGTCGAGAGCGAGCGGATAATGTGTCTGGCTTGCCGCCTGAAGCTGCCGTTGACCGGATTTGAAAGAAAGCCGGAGTGGAATCCCATGATGGAAAAACTGATGTGTCATGCGCCTGTCTCCCGGTGTTCGGCATATTTTTATTATCAGCGCGAGGCACCCCATTCAAAGCTCATTCATAGAATAAAGTATAACGGTCAGCCATCAATTGGACGCGAACTGATGCGGGAATATGCCGAAATATTGAAAAGCAGCGGTTTTTTTGACGGAATTGATGCTATTGCACCTGTTCCGCTGAGTTTTTCGCGGCTATGTGCGCGCGGCTACAATCAGAGCTACCGGTTGGCTCTGGGTGTGAGCGACGTGACTTCGCTTCCGATTATTGACGCACTGCGTGCGGCGCGCCATGGGTCGCAGACGCGGCTGGGGGCGGAGGCGCGTAGCCGCAATGCCCGCGGTATATATTCCGCGCGTCCAGAATCGCTTGTCGGAGTGCGACATCTGCTGCTTATCGATGACATTGTAACTACCGGTGCAACTATTCGTGCGTGTGTCGAAACGGTTCATGATGCGGCTCCCTCCATGGCACTTTCCGTACTCTCTCTCGGCTGTACCAGATTAGGTTAAAAAAAGGTTGCAAAATTGTTGCAAATTTTGTCGAATTTTGTGCTTTTGGTTAACTTTGCATCGCAAAATTCAAATATTTTATGTCAGACTCTGTTAATGAGAAAAAATACAAGGCTCTTGTTGCTACCAGTGATGATAAACTGGGGCAACTTATTGCTGCCATGTTGACTCCCATAGGGTTTAATGTACGCCTGATTAATCCCGGCGGCTCCAAGTCAGAGCATATTAATGATTTTGCGCTTCTGGTTGTTGACGGAGACCCGGTTTATCCTATTGACAACCTCGCCCCTGCAATAGTAGTTATTTCTCCCTCAGATCATATTGCGGCTTACGATGACGGTGCAGACTTGGTAATCAACAAACCGCTTGAGGCAAACGTCTTTCTGGCGCGCATCCGTTCGGTGCTCCGCCGATATGGTGTACGTCTGTGACTTTGCTCCCGTCGTCTCTTCAATCTGAATTTATCGAAGCCGGATGTGATGAAGCCGGTCGCGGTTGTCTTGCCGGTCCTGTATTTGCCGCTGCGGTGATTTTACCTCCCGGGTTTTCCCATCCTTACCTGAATGACTCCAAGGCTCTGACCGAGCGTCGTCGCGAAGAAATGCGCGCCATCATCGAGCGTGAGGCGGTAGCATGGAGTGTCGCATCATGTTCCGCTCAGGAAATTGATGAAATTAACATATTGCGCGCTTCAATTCTTGCCATGCATCGTGCGCTCGACGGTCTTTCTGTTGTTCCGGAGATGGTGATTGTCGATGGTAACCGCTTCGCGCCATGGCGCGCCGGAGTGGAGTGTCACACCATTGTCAAGGGTGACGCCAAGTTCGGCAATATCGCCGCAGCGTCAATACTTGCCAAGACCCACCGTGACGAGTTTATTTCGCGTGCCGCCCTCGAATATCCTCACTATGGCTGGGAGAAAAACAAGGCGTATCCAACCAAGGAACACCGTCACGCCATTGCCAGATATGGCGTCTCGCCTCTCCATAGAAAAACATTTAGACTTATTTGACACTATTATGAAGAAGAAAATCGTTTTCCTGACCGGCGCGGGTATCAGTGCTGAGTCCGGTATCTCCACTTTTCGCGATTCCGACGGCCTGTGGGAGAATTATGATGTGATGGAAGTCTGTTCCGCCGACGGTTTTCGTCGAAATCCTGCCATAGTCCATCATTTCTATAACGAGCGTCGCAAACAGCTGGCTCAGGTTGAGCCTAACGCTGCCCATTTCGCCATTGCCCGGCTGATGGAGAAATATGACGTGTTTGTGGTTACCCAGAATGTCGACAATCTTCATGAACGTGGCGGTGTGCCTTCTGACCGGATTATCCATCTCCACGGCGAACTGATGAAAGTGCGCGCCCTTGATGATGAAACGCAGGTCTATGAGCTGCGACCGGAAGCCTGTGAGACCACCCCTGAAACTATTATTGACGGACACCATGTGCGCCCGCATATAGTGTTCTTCCAAGAGGCGGTGCCTATGCTCGAGCCGGCGGCTGAGGTTGTCGCTAAAGCCGATATTGTTGTTATTGTCGGCACTTCGCTCGTGGTTTATCCTGCCGCAGGTCTGATAAACTATGCCCGCCATGACGCCGAGGTCTTTTACGTTGACCCCCATCCCGCGCCAGTGCCCGGCTGGGTTCATGTGATAGCTGAACCTGCCACCAAGGGCATGCAGATACTTCTGGATGAGCTCGACCGTTTATGAATCGCCCCTCGGGCGTATCCGGCTGACGTCTGCCGACGGTGTCACCATCAGCAGCCTTGAGTTTGTCCCCGATGCTGAGCCGGAGGGAGGAGCTCTGCCGGTGCTTGACCAAGCGGCGGAGTGGCTTGACCGCTATTTCTCCGGCATAGACCCCGGACCGGTACCTCCGCTTGCCCCTGCCGGCACGGAGTTTCAACGCCGCGTTTGGCGTGAACTCTGTCGCGTTGGTTTCGGGCAGACCGTGACCTACGGCGAACTCGCCCGCAGGGTAGGGTGTCGCTCTGCCCGCGCCGTCGGTTCTGCCTTAGGTTGCAATCCGATACTGCTGATGATACCTTGCCATCGCGTCCTTGCCGCCACCTCCCTCGGCGGTTTCTCCGCCGGCATCCCCCTAAAGCGCGCCCTCCTCTCCCTCGAAAATAAAATTTTGTAAAAACGAAAATAATAGCTAATTTTGCGGTGACAGACTGACTATGGAGCCTCGGTTGTGGCTCGTGGGTGGGTTTGTTGGCATATATATAATTTTGAAGCGTTTATTTGACGCTCTTTCTTGGCACTCTGAAACTTCGCAACTTTCAATGCATAGTCAAGAATGAGACAGCAATAGACGCCTTGTGTGGTTTCGTATATCTATGAAATCTCGTGAGGCTCCTACTCTGTCTGTTCTACTATGCAGGGTAATGCGAAGACCTCAGAGTGTGGAACGGGCTGTAAGATAAGGTCCTCACGTTTTCATTTGTAACAATTTAACAGCCAAAGTTGTGGACCCGGCGGCGAATGCAATAGACAATGCGGGATTTACGTACAATTTTTCAACAGACAATGAGCCGATTTTATATTACTCTTGTAATGTTGTTTGTATTTAACTATTCAAATGCTAAACAAATAGCTTTTGATTTTACGACATGTCAATATGACCAAATTGTTTCCAATAGCGAAAATGATAAGTATTATTTGCCGGATGGTACTTCATTTTCTGAAGGGGCAATCACACTGACTACCCATAACCTTGATGGTTCAGGAGTCCGTTTCTGGATGACCAATACTGGTACTCACTCATTCCGTGTAAATAACAAGAGCGGTATCACCATTTCTTGCAACGGCGGTGTTATCACCGCAATAGAGTTAACCGGCTCAAATTATGAATACCTTCAGGGGGATGGATATAGCAATGGAATCTTGAGAGGTTCAGTCGATAACATAACTCTCGTTAACAGTGGCTATAATGGCAAGACTGGCACGGCTCAAATCAAGAATATAACCGTTACTTACGAAGATGTGACGGCTAACATACGTCACAATCCCGACATGGCTTTCTCGGAGAAAAGTGTAATCGCTTACCTCGGTGAGGGATTTGTTGCCCCAATTCTTACTAAATCGACAACTGCTGAAGTTATCTACTCAAGCGATAAGGAATCCGTTGCTACTGTGAATGCTAAGACCGGCAAGGTGACTCTTGTCGGTGAAGGTACTGCACGTATCACTGCAAAAGCTGAGGCTAACGATGATTTCTACGAAGGTTTAGTCTCTTACACCTTAACCGTTCGCCCCGCTAAGGTCGTCGGAGCAATCTTCTCTTCTGAACTGGGAGAGGAATTCAGTTTTGAAAACCCCGAAGGTATAGCCGTTTGGTCTCATGATTCCAGATATGGTTTGAAAGCATCAGCCTATAGTAACTCATGGAGTTATGCAACCACCGCTGTTGCCTTCGCATCTGTTGACTTGACTCATATGTTTTCTGCTACTCTTACATTCCGGCAATGCATGAACCACTTTCGTACAAACGATGATATTGCTTACGCCAAGCTCGTTGTACGCGAAGAAGGCGAAACTGAATGGACTGACATCGGTGAACCAACTACTCCAGAAACATACTCTTGGGCTTTTTATGATAATACTCCCGTTGACCTTACCGCATACTGCGGCAAGAAGATTGATTTCGGTTTCAAGTATATCTCTACTAATTATGTGGCCGGCACATGGGAAATCAATAACATAAATATTGTTTGTACTACTTTCTCTGATGGAGCTTTATCCTATATATTGACTGATAAAGATGCTATCGTTTCCTCCGTTGAGAATAAAGACCTGTATTCAATATCCATACCAGATTACATCTTTGCACCAATAAAAGATGGAGAAAGTACATATATCCCTGTTACAGGCGTTTTTAAAGATGCATTTAGAAATTGTATTCAATTAACATCAATTGAAATTCCCAGTACAATAACTAAAATCGGCACATATGCTTTTTGGGGATGTTGTAATTTAATTGAGTTAAAGATTGCATCAGAAGTCCCTCCAGTCATAGATGGGAGTGTTTTCGACGTGTCTATGTATTCCAATACATCATTAATCGTTCCATCATCATCCGATGAGATATATAGGACATCAATGGTATGGAAAAACTTCAAGAACATCTCTACATATACACCTCTAAAACCATCTGTTACAGTTTTACCGCAATCTGTCACGCTGATAGAAGGAGAGATTATTGAACTTAAAGCTATTTTAAAAGACCTCCCTGAGAATGCAACGATTACATGGACGTCATCAAACAATGACATTGCTTATGTTAGTATTGATGGAATGGTAGTGGCAATAGCAGCAGGTTCAGTCATTATTACAGCTAACTGCCAAGGTTACACTGCAACAACTTCAGTTGTGGTTAATAAACCTCTTAACCCTTCAATAGAGGTAACACCCAATGAGTTTGAGTTAAAAGTGGGAGAATACCAACAACTTACAGCTACACTAACAGATATGCCACTCAATTCTGTGGTCAATTGGTCATCACAAGATAAGGCGATTGCCATGGTTGATAATAATGGCGTTGTATTCGCCGTGGGTGAAGGTGTTACCAATATAATAGCCTCATGTAACGATATCGAGTGTATGATTAGTGTTAAGGTCACCCGTCAGCTTAATCCAACGATTTTTGTTACACCCGAAACTATTGAACTAACAGAGGGTGAAACAGCAAAACTTGTCGCTATCTTGATAGATATGCCTGAGAATACGACGATTACATGGATATCATCCGATAAGACCGTCGCAATGGTTGATGTCGACGGAGTGGTTTTTGCTGTTGGAGAAGGAAGCGCAGTAATCACCGCAAATTGTCTTGATTATACTGCTACTGTATCAGTGGTAGTTAACCGACGTCTTAACCCTTCAATCGAGATAACACCCAATAAGTTTGAGTTAAAAGTGGGAGAGTCCCAACAACTTACAGCTATACTAACAGATATGCCACTCAACTCCGTAGTTAACTGGGTGTCACAAGATAAGGCGATTGCCATGGTTGATAATGATGGCTTTGTATTTGCAGTGGGAGAAGGAATTACGAATATAATAGCCTCATGTGATGGGATTGAGTGTATGATTAGTGTAAGAGTCACACGTCAGCTTAATCCAACGATTTTTGTTACACCCGAAACTATTGAACTAACAGAGAGTGAGACGGCAAAACTTGTCGCTACCCTAATAGATATGCCGGAGAATATAGAGATTACATGGATATCATCCGATAAGACCGTCGCAATGGTTGATGTCGACGGAGTGGTTTTTGCTGTTGGAGAAGGAAGCGCAGTAATCACCGCAAATTGTCTTGATTATACCGCTACTGTATCAGTGATAGTCAATCGACGCCTTAACCCTACAATCAAGGTGACACCCAATGAACTTGAATTAAAAGTGGGAGATACCCAACAACTCACGGCAACACTAACTGATATGCCAATCAATTCCGTAGTTAACTGGGTGTCACAAGATAAGGAAATCGCAATTGTGGACAAAGATGGTGTTGTATTCGCTGTTGGAGAAGGAACTGTAGCTATTACTGCCTTTTGTAATGACTTAGGAGATAGTGTAACTGTCAAGGTTATCTCAGATGATAACAAAGAAGATGGAATCTTTGACATAAATTGTGATATAGAAATCGCCGTCTACACCCTTAGCGGGGTCAAGGTAGGCAACAGCATTGAGGGACTCGCTAAAGGAGTCTATATTGTTCGCCAAGGTGCGAACACGACTAAGGTTGCGATATAGAATACATGCATCTATCAAGAAATCCCGCCGTGCATACTCGTTCGGTGGGATTTCGTTTAGGAGAAGTATGGTTGTTTCCGCTTTTGGTGGCGTGAACTCTGTCGCGTTGGTTTCGGGCAGACCGTGACCTACGGCGAACTCGCCCGCAGGGTAGGGTGTCGCTCTGCCCGCGCCGTCGGTTCTGCCTTAGGTTGCAATCCGATACTGCTGATGATACCTTGCCATCGCGTCCTTGCCGCCACCTCCCTCGGCGGTTTCTCCGCCGGCATCCCCCTAAAGCGCGCCCTCCTCTCCCTCGAAAATCTCTCTTAACCTATTACGTATTTGCTTTTGGGGATAAAAGAGAGGATGAAAGTGATTATATAACACGAAATGAAGGTAATAATACCGACAGAAAGGATAGTCATGGGGGTTGAAAAGCAGTTTTCGAGTAGCGTGTAGACTGCAGTCAAGATAAAAATATGCATAAGATAAATTCCGTAACTAAGATTAGAGATAGACGTAATAATCCGATTTCCTTTGCAGTAGGCAAACAGCCCTTCAATTATGAGGAAAGCTCCTAAACTCTCTAAGACGACATTGGGAGTGCAGAAACGCCAGCTAAGTTCAAGCTCCTGAAGCGTTTCGGCGTAACCTATTCGATTATACCAGATTGCTCCGGTGATAGCATATCCTATTAAATACATAATACTACCGATAATCATTCTATTTGAGTGTTTCCACTTGATATGATGACGGATATAATGGGCAAGCACCACATATCCCAAGAATCCGGAAAAATACCATAACATATTGAACTCATTCCAGTAGCATTCGCCATAAATCGGACCGACAATGTTTCTGATATATGGAAAGAATGTCGATAGAATCCAGATTAATAGAAAAAACTCTTCACCTCTCTTGCCTGCTTTTTCAATCCATGGAGAGATGACCGGCATAAACAGATAGAGTCCGATGAGCATATAAACAAACCACATGTGACCTGACGCGTCATTGAAATTGTAGGCGAGGCGAGTAATTGAGTCTGCCACTTCATCGCCGGTCATTTCACCCCAAACGTATGGGAGAGTTGCATATAGCAGAGACCAAATGGCAAACGGAACAACTACCCTTATAAGTCTTTTCTTAAAGAAAGTCGCCACATTGCCCGAAACGGGCACTAAAAGATAGGCTGAAATCATGACGAAAAGAGGAACGGAACACCGGAATGCGCTGTCAATCACACTGACCCACCAGCCGTCGTCAATCGAACTGATGCCTATGTCGGACCCATCGATAAAAAAGAACTCACATGAATGTACCATGATTACCATAAAGCAGGCTATTACGCGCATATAGTCCAGAAAAACTATCCTTTTCTCCATAATTTTGGTTTTAAGTGATGATTAAAGTGAAACTTGTTGCAAAGTTACAGCATAATCTAACAGCTGGAAATACTGAAAAATAACCATATTGGGCATTTAGTTAACAGAATTATTATCATTACTGAGGATAATTGCTAACTTTGCATGGTTTTTAAGTTTGAAAATTGACTATGGACATTTTAAGAAAGGAACTGAACAGTATCTATGAGTCACAAAATCTTGCGTCTGAGACATTGGACGCCGATGTGGTTGCGACCTTCAGGGATAAGATTGCGATATGTGCAGCCGTAGATGGCAACTGCCGTATTATTACTGATGCGTCAAATGACACTTGTCTGATGTTCGGTTCCCGTTTGGGACTTCTGCTCGGAATCTCACCGGAGATGTCCAAAGTAGATTCAAGTGATGAGGATGATATTTACAATAATATGCATCCGGAAGATTTGGTAGACAAGCGAATGCTTGAATATGAATTTTTCAAATTTATTGATGGTCTCGCAACTGAGGATAAGTTACGCTACAAGGCAACCTGCATGATTAGAATTAAGAATAGGCATGGAGACTACGTTTTAGTGAGCAATACTACTCAGATTTTACAATTATCGCCTGCAGGAAAGATTTGGCTTATACTATGTTGCTATGACTTTGCCGATAATAAGATTGATAATAGTGGAATATCTCCGCGGATAGTCAACAACATGACGGGCGAGTGCATTACCCCTGATTTTTCCGAGAGACGTTCACATATTCTTACCGACCGGGAAAAAGAAATACTCAGGCTCATTAAGGCGGGCAAACTGAGCAAGCAGATTGCCGACACATTAAGCATAAGTATCCATACCGTCAATCGTCACCGCCAGAATATCCTCGAAAAACTAAGCGTAGGCAACTCAATAGAAGCCATTGCGGCAGCCACAGCGATGAATTTGATGTAGGTTATTGCCGCTTTTTGCGACGGGATGCAATCCAGTTGGAAAAGGGGACGTAAATGATGGCGAAGACTGCGCCTTGAAACAGTAGACCCCAGTCAAAAGTCGAAACGTGGTCAAAAATGTAGCCAAACAGCCATACCAAAAAAGTGAACACAACGGCAGTCACGACCACCTGCACAATAAAACTCAATACTTTATTATTCATATCTTCATAATTTTCTGCAAATATAACTAAAAAAAATAGAAAAATTAAAAAAAACTCAGGAAAGGCGCACTCCGCTGCGCCGGCTGGGTAGTGAACAAACGCTTGGGGGCGATACGCGTCCTCGCGTATTGAGACGCGTCAGCGTCTTCGAGGAGAAGTTACCGGCACGCGGGACGCATGCCGCTCCCAAGGATTGGTTGTCGCACCAAGATTTTTTATCATTTTTTGCTTGCGGATTCAATAAAAATCGTTACTTTTGCGGAGTCAAACCGTCAGCAGAAGCCCGGTTACGGGATTAGCGGGCGGGATTTGACAAAGACATATTTTTGAAGCGTTTATCTGACGCTCTTTCTTGACGACTTGAAACTTCGCAAACTTTAGGTAAAGTCAAGAATGAGACAGAGATAGACGCCTTATGTGGTTACATCTATATGTAGATCCGCGTGAGGCTTCTGCTCTGTCCGTTCTACTTTACCGGGCAAAGCGAAGGCCTCAAGTCGTAAGAACGGACAGAAGGTAAGGTCCTCGCGCTTTTTTTGTTTGTAAATCAATTATTTAACTGCCAAAGTAGTGGACCCGGAGGCAACATTTCATTCATATGAAAAAGCTTTTACTCAAAACACGTGCGTTGTTCATGTTTCTGCTTTTCCTGCTGCCAACGTTTTTATACGCAGCCAATGTAGAAATCAGCGGGTATTCTCAATCAAGTACATATAATGGGTACCCTCTATTTGAAATTATTAAGGGCAGTAAAACATCTATAATTATTAGTTCCACCGGAGGACAATTTGACTATGTATACGTTGATGACGTACAGATAGAATATAATACGTCTTCGTACTGGTATTCTTACACATTAGACATTTCCATGTATGATGATGGAAAGCAGCATAAACTTCAACTGAAAAGGGGTAGTGCTGATTATGGTGTCTGTTATTTTAAAATTACATCTCTAATCTCTTTTGGACTCAATTGGAATAAAACAGCGGCTTATGTTAGTGGCGCGGCAAAAAGCATTACAGTTGCAAACATTCCGGCTGAATATGAATATGAGGGGCAAAAATACCCCGTGACATCTATCAATAGTTCTGCTTTCAAAGATTGCAAGAACCTAACAAGTGTAATCATACCAAACACTATAACTTCTATTAAGGATGAGGCTTTCTCTGGTTGCTCAAATTTAACAAGCGTTGAACTGCCTAATTCATTAAGCAGCATAGGTGAGCGCGCGTTTTATGGAACCGGGCTGACCTCTATTACTATTCCGGAAAGCGTTACATCAATTAACGGATACGCTTTTTATAATATTCAAAGTCTGACTGACGTATATTTTTATGCGAAAAGCTGTGGTGGTAATCATTACTATGATGGTTGTCCTGATGGTGACGATTGGTGTTATACCGTCGACCCAATATTTTCTTCGACGATAAAGAATGTGGTTATTGGGCAAGGAGTATCAAGTATTCCTAATGGAATATTCCGCGGGTGTAAAGAATTGACGTCTGTTAATCTCCCCGAAGGTGTAACATCCATTGGGCACCATGCCTTTTCTTTTTGTGCAGGACTGACAGAAATTAATATTCCAAGTACAGTAACTTCTATTGGTGGTGACGCTTTTTACATGTGTAATGGTTTGCAGATTGCTGAATTTGCAAGTCTCGAGAGTCTCTGTAATATGAGTTTTAATGGCGTTCCTTTTGGATATGAGTACAGCAACCCTTTGACTTATGCTAAAACTTCATTCATTGGAGGGAAAAGAATTGTGGATATTGTCATACCAAACACAGTTACAACAATTCAAAGGAATGTATTCAACGGATGTAAGTCTCTTGTATCAGTAGTTATCCCGGCATCTGTAGAAGCAATAAAAGACAGGGCATTCTTTTCTTGTAACAATTTGAAATCTGTTTACTGTCTGTCAGATGTGCCCCCAACTTTGGAAACAATCATAGATTATGATGATTACGGTGATACATATGAAGATAACGTTTTCTCATATACCAACGCAACACTTTATGTTCCACAAGGTAAAGTATCTGCTTACCAAAGCAGTAAATGGTCTCTATACTTTAAAAACTTCGTTGAATTGGACGATATTTTAACCGTTGAAATCACTGGTTATGGTGTTGTTTTAAATGATTTGACCAAAATTAATGACGGCAGTAAATATATTGGGTCAGATTTTGAGTTCTATGTTTTACCTGATAACGGCAACGTAGTTTCTTCTATTACTTTTGAGGGACAGGATATTACAAGCAGTCTTGTTAACCATAAGCTGACAATTTCGGACTTCAAGGGCGAAGGCGACGGCGTATTGAAGATTGAGTTTGCGCCGGAGGCTGATGCGACGCTGGTTGTAAAGGGTGCTGATACTCACGCAATCCGTCATACTTATAAGGAGGGTACGTCGGCTGTTGTTGAGCTGCAACCCGAAGAAGGCTGGAAAATCCACTCTGTCACTTATAACGGCGAGGATGTAACCGACCGACTCGAGAATAATGTGTTCATGACCGAGCCGCTTCATGGCGAGAACAACCTTAATATGGTTCTGGTTAGCAATTCGACCGTTGACATTGAGGCTGTTAGTGCGGCTGACGGACAGGTGCGCATTTCGGTTAACCGCAATACTGTTTCGATTATGGGACTTGATGATGATGAGCCGGTTAGCGTCTATGACGTCAGCGGCAAGACCATCTACACCGGTTTTGACCGCTCTGTGACTCTCAAATCAGGCGAAGCGTACATCCTGACCACTCCCTCCAAGGCCTTCAAGGTAGCTATCTAATAATCTAATTCACACATAGTAAAACAGCAGCGGAAATATTTGTTCCGCTGCTGTTTTTTGCGGGAGCAACATTGCTTGGGGGGCGGCATGCGTCCCGCATGCCGGTAATTTCTTCCCGAAGCCGCTGGCGCGTCTTGATACGCGAGGACGCGTATCGCCCCCAAGGGCTTTGAGGGTAATTGGCTGATTTGGCGACTGATGGAAAGGCGCACTCCGCTGCGCCGGCGGGGCGCGCAATGAGGATGCTCCGGGTAGCATCCCTACGATGGTATGCGCAATCGATACTTGGGGGCGGCATGCGTCTCGCATGCCGGTAGCTGCTTCCCGAAGCCGCTGGCGCGTCTTGATACGCGAGGACGCGTATCGCTCCCAAGGGGTGTAAAAAAGAGCCGTCTGGCGCGGGGCGTCAGACGGCAATGGGTTTTGGGATTGAAACGGATTATTTGAGCGCGTTCTTAACGGCGTCGTTGGGAACCATTTCTTCCTTGAAAACGTAAGCACCGGTTTTGGGTGAACGTTCCATCTTGATTACTTTGCTGTAGGTACGGCCTTCACCCTTCTGCAGTGAGGCCACGGTTTTCTTTGCCATTTCCTATAAATCTGTTTAGGGGGTGAATAGCTTATTTAATTTCTTTGTGAACAGTCACCTTTTTGAGGATGGGGTTGTATTTCTTCAGCTCCAGACGCTCGGTGGTGTTCTTACGGTTCTTGGTGGTGATATAGCGGGAAGTGCCGGGCATTCCGCTTGCTTTATGTTCGGTGCATTCAAGAATTACCTGCACGCGATTACCTTTTGCTTTCTTTGCCATGGTTTATTCTAATTTATGCTCCGATAGTTTTGATTTCTTTGATATAACCCTTGTCGGCAGCCTGCATGAGAGCAGCGTTAAGACCGAGTTTGTTAATGGTGCGCAGACCCTTTGCTGAGAGGGTAAGGGTAATCCAAGTCTGCTGTTCGGGCCAGAAGAACTTCTTGTTGAAGAGGTTTACGTTGAATTTACGTTTGGTACGACGCTTCGAGTGCGAAACATTGTTACCGGTCATAGCGGTCTTGCCCGTGATTTGACACATCTTTGCCATTGCTGTTCGGATTTGTCGTTCTTATTGGTTTTGGTATGCTTGGTAATAACTCACTGATTTTGCCGTTTGCGCGCGGTAACCTTCGCTCATATCGTCGGCGGACGCATCACTTTCCGTCGGCTTTCCCGGTTGAGCCGGTGCTCAAATTGCGGTGCAAAGTTACGTTTTTTTTGCAATGTATGCAAATTTTTATCAAAACTTTTTCACAGAACTCGGATTTTTGAGCCGTTTATTTGTTTATTAATACGGAAATATCTAACTTTGCAGTACCGAAATTCCTCTCTCATCTCCCCCTCTCGCCGTTTTTTCTATTTAATTCATCCTGACGCAGAGTGAATTCCCCTATTTATATATGGAAACTTACAAGTTTAACGAACTTAAAAACATGAGTCCGGAAAGACTCAAGGAAATTGCCTCCGGTCTGGGCGTTGGAAACGCCGATTCGCTTGAAGGAGAGGCACTAATTTACGCAATTATCGATCAGTCGGCAGAAGTAGCCGCAGCAAACACTCAACCTAACGAGCCGAAACGTCGCGGCCGTAAACCTAAAAAGCAGCAGCCGGTGGCTGAGCCCTCGGAGCCCTCGGAGCCCTCGGAGAGCTCGGAGACCTCAGAGAGCTCGGAGACCTCCGAAGCCGCACCTGCCGCTCCCGCTCCTAAAAAGCGCGGCCGCAAGCCTAAGCAGCAGCCGGCAGAGCCATCAGAGCCGGCGGAAACCTCGGAGCTCTCGGAGAACTCAGAGAACTCGGAGTCCTCTGAGGCCGCTCCCGCTCCTAAGAAGCGCGGCCGCAAGTCCAAGCAGCAGCCGGAGCAACCCTCGCAGTCGGCAGAACTCTCGGAGAACTCGGAGACATCGGAGAACTCAGAGAGTTCAGAGGCGGTTGCCGCCGCGCCCGCACAGGAAAATCAGCAGCCTAAGCGCGATTTCCGTCCGCGTCCGGACTCATCGCTGAGCGAATTCTTCCCCGCAACGCGCCATCAAGGCAAGCAGTTCAAGCCACGCTCCGAGCGTGAGCGTCAGGAAGCCGCAGAGGCAGCTGCCGCCCAGCCTGTGGTTCTGGCAGAACCCGGAGCTCCCGTCCAGCAGCAAAACGGTCAGCAGTTAAACCGCAAGAACCGTCAGCAGAAATTTGAGGAGCGTAGACAGATGAACCAGCGTCAGGATTTTGCCTCAAAGTTTGACGGCATTATCACGGCGCGTGGCGTTCTTGAGATTGAGCCTCAGGGTCATGGTTTCCTCCGTTCCGGCGACTATAATTATATGCCTTCGCCCGACGACGTGTTGATTTCCCAGCAGCAAATCAAGCAGTGGGGTCTCAAGACGGGCGATGTTGTGGAAGCTACCGTGCGCCCTCCTCATGAAGGCGAGAAGTATTATCCGCTGACAGAGGTTGTGGCGATCAACGGACGTGACCCGCATTTCCTGCGTGACCGCCAGAATTTCGAGCATCTGACTCCACTTTTCCCCGATGAGAAGTTCCGCCTGTGTGCTTCGCCGCTGACCACCAATCTTTCTACCCGTGTGGTAGATATGTTTGCTCCTATCGGTAAGGGTCAGCGCGCGCTGATTGTCGCCCCGCCTAAAACCGGTAAGACTATCCTTCTGAAGGACATTGCCAATGCAATAGCCGAGAACCATCCGGAGACGTATATCATGATTCTTCTGATTGATGAACGCCCCGAGGAGGTTACGGATATGATTCGTACGGTAAACGCCGAGGTAATCGCTTCGACCTTCGATGAGCCCGCCGACCGTCACGTAAAAATTGCCGGTATTGTCCTTGAAAAGGCAAAGCGTATGGTAGAGAGCGGTCATGACGTAGTGATTCTTCTTGACTCAATCACGCGTCTGGCTCGCGCATATAATACTGTGGCACCCGGTTCAGGCAAAATTCTTTCCGGCGGTGTGGATGCTAACGCCCTTCAGCGACCCAAGCGTTTCTTCGGCGCGGCGCGAAATATTGAAAACGGCGGTTCGCTTACAATTATCGCCACAGCCCTGACCGAAACGTCAAGTAAGATGGACGAGGTTATCTTCGAGGAGTTCAAGGGTACCGGCAATATGGAGCTGCAGCTTGACCGAAAGCTATCGAACAAGCGCATATTCCCCGCGGTCGACATTATGGCTTCGTCAACGCGTCGCGACGACCTTCTGCTGCCTAAGGAAACCATTAACCGTATGTGGATTTTGCGCCGCTTCCTGAGCGACCGTACTCCCATTGAGGCTATGGAATTCATCAAGGACCGCATGGAGCGCACCCAGACCAACGACGAGCTGCTGCGCACCATGAGCGACTGACAAAAATGAAAAATTAAAATTGAAAAATGAAAAATTGAGGTTTATCAGTGAATAAAAATGACCGTTTCGGTTGTTATATAGTAAATACATTTTTAATTCTTAATTTTTCATTTTTAATTTAAAAAAGGTTTTGGAAACAACACGTCAAGCAAAAATATCGCGTCTTATTCAGAAAGAACTGAGTGAGATTTTCCGCCGTCAGACGGCGAAGTTGGGCAACGTAATGGTTAGCGTAAGCTCAGTTAAGGTATCGCCCGATCTGAGTGTGGCAAAGGCATATCTGTCGGTATTCCCGTCGGAGCAGGCGGCTGAAGTAATTGAAAATATCAACGCTCAGTCCAAGACCGTGCGCTATGAGCTGGCACAGAAGGTGCGGTTCCAGTTGCGCCGCTGTCCTGAGCTTCAGTTCTATATCGATGACTCCATAGATTATCTGGAGAACATCGACAAATTGCTCAACTCCTGAAGCCAACGGTCTCATTACGTATCGCGCTGAGATATATCTTCGCGCGAAAGTCACATTCGGCGGTTAATATCATATCGATGGTATCGACCGTCGGAATTGCCGTGGCCACTGCCGCTCTGGTGGTGGTCATGAGCGTTTTTAACGGTTTTCATGCGCTGATTGAGTCGCGCCTCAGTGTGCTCGACGCTCCGCTGACGGCGGTGCCTGCGTCGGGCAAGGCTTTTGCCGATGCCGACTCGTTGAGCCGTGTGATTGCCGGGCTCCCTGACGTAAGTATGGCTCTTCCGATGGTCAGCGAGCGCGCGCTTGCCGTTGTTGGCGAGCGTCAGGCAGCCGTCCGTCTTTACGGCATAAGCCCCGAGCTGTATAACCGGTTTGACTCGCTTACGCTTGCGGGAGAGCCGTGGGCGAAGAGCGTTCCGGGGCTTGAACCGGCGGTTGTCAGTGTCGGCGTTGCCAATGAGCTTCAGGTCCCCGCCGGACTTGACTATATAATGGGGCTGTATGTACCTCGAAGGGTGGGGCGCATTAACCCCGCAAATCCGATGGCTGCGTTCCGTACCGATTCCGTTTCGGTCAGCGCGGCTTTTGCGCTGAACCAGCCGGAGTATGACCGGGATGCGGTTTTTGTGCCGCTGCCGCTCGTTCGCCGGCTGCTGCAATATACTACTGAGGCAACTGCCATACAGATATTTCCCGCTGCGGGAAAAGAAAAAGCAGTGGAGAGTGGTGTGCGGTCCATTTTAGGAGACCAAGGCTACGTCAAGACACGCATGGAGAGCCAAAGCGGCTCGTTTAAGGTTGTAAACATGGAGAAATGGATGACATTTCTGCTCCTTGGGTTTATACTGATAGTAGCGTCGTTCAACATTATATCATCACTATCGCTGCTGATTATCGAAAAGAGGGAAAACGCGCAGATTCTTGCCGCACTCGGGCTTGACAGGCGCGCTATCCGCGGCATATATATGCGTTGCGGTGTGCTTATTTCGTGGACAGGCGGTTTTGCCGGCATGATTATCGGCACACTGTTGAGTCTCGGTCAGCAACACTTCGGTTGGGTAAAGCTCGGGTCTGACCCTTCGCTCCTTTCCGTTACGGCTTATCCCGTAGTTTTTAATGCCGCAGATTTGCTTCCCATCGCCGCGCTGATTTTGCTATTGGGACTCATATCGTCAGCCATCACTTCCCGATAAAAGATAATTCCGGCATGCGAGACGCATGTCGCCCACAAGCAATGATGTTCACAAAAAAGGAACCGTCTAAACTTGTCAGACAGTTCCTAAAAAAGAAAAAGAGGAGCCGGACTGTAAGCCGGGTTATGTCGGTCGAAGGCGGTTATCGGAAAGCCGAACCGCCGCGCCGGTTCGTCATTTATCTAATCGGCGTGTTGCCACGCGCGCTTTAGCAGTCTACCCCCCGGCAGCGGGCGAGCAACCCTTAATTGCCGGTATACTTGACCTTGCAACCCATAATGCGTGCGGCATCATATGTCGCCATACAATCCGGTGAGCTCTTACCTCGCCTTTTCACCCTTACCCGCCGGATTGGCGGGCGGTTATTTTCTGTCACGCTAATCTGCCGTTATGGATTCCGACAGGTTTCCGTTAAAAACTATGGTGCTCTGTGTTGCCCGGACTTTCCTCACGCAGTCACAAGAACTGCGAGCGACGAACCGCCCGGCTCCATTGTTTTTTAATAGTTTCTGGCGAAGATTACGCGGCGATGTGAAGGTTTGCCGGTAAGCATATCGACGCCTTCTTCTTCCGGCGCATCAAGAGGAATGCAACGGATGGTCGCTTTGGTCTCTTCCTTGATGCGCTCCTCGGTTTCGGGGGTACCGTCCCAGTGGGCAAGAATAAATCCACCCTTTTCAAGCGCAGCCTTGAATTCTTCGTAGGTATCGACCTTGACGGTCATTTCTTCGCGACGTTTCAGTGCCTTCCGGTAGATATTGTCCTGAATATCCTCGAGGAGCTGGGGAATACGTTCAACAATCGTGTCAAGCTTGTCGATTTCCTTCTCGAGAGTATCGCGGCGCATTACTTCAACGGTGCCGTTTTCAAGGTCGCGCGCGCCGATGGCAAGGCGCACGGGCACACCCTTGAGCTCATAGTCGGCAAACTTGAAGCCGGGGCGACGGTTGTCGGCGTCATCATACTTCACGCTGATGCCCTTGGCGCGCAGTGCGTCAACAATAGGCAGAACCTTTGCGCTTACGGCGGCGCGCTGCTCCTCATTCTTGTAAATAGGAACGATTACTACCTGAATGGGAGCAAGGTGGGGCGGAAGAACGAGACCGTTGTCATCGCTGTGGGTCATGATGAGCGCGCCCATCAGGCGGGTTGATACGCCCCATGAGGTTGCCCATACGTATTCGGGCTTGTTTTCTTTATTTACAAAGGTTACGTCGAAAGCCTTGGCAAAGTTCTGACCGAGGAAGTGGCTGGTGCCGCTCTGGAGAGCTTTGCCGTCCTGCATCATAGCCTCAATGGTATAGGTTTCGATGGCACCGGCAAAACGTTCGTTAGCGGTCTTGACACCCTTTACAACGGGGACTGCCATGTATTTTTCGGCAAAATCGCCATAGACGTTAAGCATCTTGATTGCTTCTTCCTGAGCTTCCTCGGAAGTAGCATGGGCGGTATGACCTTCCTGCCAGAGGAATTCAGCGGTGCGGAGGAACATACGGGTGCGCATTTCCCAACGCATCACGTTTGCCCACTGGTTTACCAGAATAGGCAGGTCGCGATATGAATTAATCCAGTTTTTATAAGTATTCCAGATGATGGTTTCGGAAGTGGGTCGGATAATCAGCTCTTCCTCAAGGCGTGCGTCAGGGTCAACTACCACGCCGCCACCATTGGGGTCGTTCATAAGGCGGTGGTGGGTCACTACGGCACATTCCTTTGCGAAACCTTCAACGTGTTCCGCTTCGCGGCTAAGGAATGATTTCGGGATAAGAAGGGGGAAATATGCGTTCTGATGTCCGGTTTCCTTGAACATCTTGTCGAGTTGCTGCTGCATTTTTTCCCAGATTGCATAACCGTAAGGTTTGATGACCATACAGCCGCGTACTGCGCTCTGTTCGGCGAGGTCAGCCTTGACGACGAGGTCGTTATACCACTGCGAGTAATTCTCGCTGCGTTTAGTAAGGTGTTGGAGTTCTACTGCCATAATTGGTTGTTATTTTAATTATGGCGCAAATTTACGAAAAAATCCGCTACTTACAAAAACTTACTCCTCGTCATCGGACGTTTCTTCCGGCTCCGGAACTTCATTGCTTTCTTCCGCGCCGATGACGGCATCTTCCGTGGCATCAAGCGATGCGTCGGACGCGGCACGGAAATAATCTTCAAAGCTGCTTCCAGAGTTAATAAGCTGGTCAAAGTTATAGACGCTTATTATTATAGGTGTGACATCCGCCGGAAGTGTCATGATTTCGGAGCGTCCGAGGAGCGTCCGGTAGGTTTCGGCATCCGTAAGATTGTCGAAACCCTTGATAAGGAGCATTCCGAGTCCGCCGAACGTAAGCTGTTCGAGGTCATAGTCGCGCACCGTGAAGGAATTGAAGTTATGGCGCGCCACATTGTAGAGCAGTTCATTGGCATTGACGCTGTCGGTCGGATATACGAGCACAAGATATTGCGGGTCAGCATCATTAAACTCAAATTCAGCCTTGGTGTCCGCATCCTCGCCTTCTTCGCCCTCGGGGCGTTGGGTTATCAACCGGATATCCCAAAGCATGGAGCGTGTGTTGGTCGACCCTTCGTTGAGTTTTCGACCCTGAGCCATCCCTTTGAGCATTGCCGATGCCATAGGCGTGAGATCTGTGTCCGGATAACGCTCAAGCAGTTCGCGGAGGGTAGAGTTGAACGACTCGGAGTCAGATTCAGTGACATAAGCGAGCGCATGGAGGAACATAAACTTGGGCATAGCGTCGCTGACAGGATATTTTTTCATCATTTCCTGATAAATCCGGTGTACAACCTGATTGTCGTTGGCAAGATACGCCGCGTAAGCCTGCTCGTACATTTCACGTTGGGCGGCAGGCATTTCCCTCAGACGCTGGATATAGTCCGGGTCGAGTAGGGCAACGCCATATTTGCTTTCAGGAAAGTCGTTGATAATAAGCTGCCGCCAATGTTCCGCCTCTGCGGTCTGTCCGAGACGCATCAGCATGATATAGAGGTTATAGTATACGTCAAGTCGATAAACGTTGTCAGGGTAGTCGGAAAGAAGGCGATTCCATTCCTTTCGGGCGGCTCCGAAGTCCTCAAGTTTATCTTTTAGGATTGAGCCCATGGTATAAAGACCTTCCTGAATTACTTCGTGGGCAGTTTGCTTGTCCTCTTCGGTTTTAGGAATCTGTGCAAGGTAATATTCAGGATAGTGGGGGTCTGACGCGCGCTTTGCTGCTTCTGGGTCTGCATCAGGTTTTTCGGGGCTCTCGGAGTTCTCGGAGAGCTCGGAGTCATCAGAGTCCTTAGAGTCATCAGAGTCCTCGGAGTTGAAATCATCGAATGAGAAAGATGATTTGTTTCGGCGACGCCAATCGTCCTCGAGTTTTCGCGAACCCCAGCGACGCTGGAACTCTGTGCGTCCGGATGCTACGGTGGCAGTATTGTAGAAGTACCATGAGTCATCGGTTGATCCCATCTGGAATTGAGTTGGCGCATTAGCTCCGGCACTTACGTTGTTGCCGCTGTTTGCGGCTTCATGTTCGGCTCGGAGTGCCTCTTCTTCCTGCTCCTTTTCCTGTTTGACCAACTCATCGATAATCTTATTGATGATTTTGAGCTGTTCTTCCTCCGGCTTTTCGCTTAGGCGTAGAAGGGAGTCCTGAAGGGTTACGTTATGGGAATAGATAGACAGTTCGTCGAGAACATCTGAACGACGTTTTAGCTGCGAATAATTTGGATATGTTTCCGGAAGCAAAGGCACCGCCCGGCTCAACGGGGGCTGCGCCATGTCGTATTTTCCCTGTTCGTAGTAAAGTTGACCGAGTGTGGCGTCGTTGATGGCACACTCGATGCCTTTGCGTTCGGATTTCTCTGACGCAAGTACGTAATTTTCGATGGCGCGCGCCGTGTCTCCTCGACTCAGGTAGAGGTTGCCTATGGCATAATATATCTGGTCAAGATATTTCTTGTTACGGTCGAGCGAGGTCATTCGCTTGAGAGCTTTGATTTCCGGCTCGATGTCTTTTCCTGAGTAAACCTCGCTCTGGGCAATGCGGGCGTTAAGGCGCGTGCGATAGGTAGTTCCGCCACCGGCTGCTGCCGCCTTGAAAGCTTTGTAGGCTTCTTCGCGCTGCCCCTCGCGTGACAGGCATTGTCCCAAAAGATATTGCAGACGTGTTTTCTGCGCGCCTTTTGCCGATTTGATAGCGCGTCGGAGCGCGGGAATTGCCGCCGCATAATCCTTGCGATGAATGGCGATATCCGCCTCGACAAAATCATAGAGGTTACGCAGGGTCGAGTTGGTCAGCCGTTCCGGTTTGATACGCTTAAGGATTGTTTCCGCTTCGTTAATCCAGTCAAACGCCACATAGCTGCGAGCTTGCCATAGCTGAGCTTCGGTTACCGTTTCGGGTAGCCAAGAAAAATGACGCGAAATATAATAAAAAGTAGCGGCTGCGCCTGAAAAATCACCGTTAAGGTATTGGGAACGTCCCATCATCATCCACGCATTATGGAGAAACGGGTTGAATTCTTCGCGTTTGAGCCATTGTTTGTATTCATCGCTCACTTTGCCGCTTTTCCGCTTGGGGCGTTTCTTTATGGAGCGAAGCTGGATTGCCTTCTGCGCTTTCTCAATCGAGCGGGTGAAGTCGCCCGACGGCTGAGGCGATTTTGGGTTTGATTTTGCCTCGGCGGGGTGGGGAAACAGGAGGTCGGTATAGTCATCCTCATATTTCCGCTCCATATCCTTGAGGGTTTCCTTATAGTGTTCATCACCATTATAATATATATTGTAGCGGGTGATGAATGCTTGATATTTACGCGTGGCGGCCGTATTCTTTCTTGCAGAACACGACCCTAAAAGACCAATGAGCAACATCGGTACGAAAAAGCGTAAAAACTTATGCATAATCACATGAAAAACGCACCAATTTATACTTTTATTGTAAAATCGTAATTTTTTCGTAACTTTGCGCTATATGAAACTGACCAAAATTCTCAGCTTGGCTTTCTTTGTAGGGCTGACAGCTTGCACTTCGACTTCCGGGTCGGAGGAGTTAGTTATTATCCATACGAATGATACCCACAGTATGATTGATCCGGAAGTTGCAACCGGATTGGGCGGTGTGGCTCGCCGAAAGGTTCTTATTGACAGTATACGCGCCGAACATCCCGATGCTGTTGTCGTTGACGCCGGAGATATTGTGCAGGGTACTCTGTATTTCCATCTGTTCAAGGGCGAAGTCGAGCAGGAAATGCTCAACGACCTTGGCTATGATATCCAGATTTTGGGCAATCATGAGTTCGATAACGGCATGGAGGGACTGAAAAATATGCTTTCACGCTCAAAAACCACTCTCCTTGCGTCGAATTATGAGTTTTCCGACTCTTTGCTTGCCGAAAAATTCATGCCTTATTATATTAAGGAAGCCGGAGACAAGAAAATTGGCTTTTTTGCAGTCAACCTGAATCCGAGCGGCATGATTTCCGAAGGCAATTATGACGGAGTGACATTCCTTCCGTGGCGTGAGTCTGCCCAGAAAACCATAGACCGCCTTCGCAATGAGGAGAATGTTGACTACGTGGTAGCGGTCACTCATATTGGCTATGCCGGCTCGGATGAAAATCCCACCCTTTTCGGTGACCGTCAGCTTGCCGAACAGACATCGGGCATCAATCTGATTATCGGAGCCCACAGCCATACTCTGCTTGATCCTGCCGAAAAGGTGGTGGATGCTGACGGCAAACCCGTAATCATTACTCAAACCGGTAAATTCGGTCGCTACCTCGGTGAGGCTAAAATCAACCTTAAGACTGGCGATGTTACCGAAAGACTCATTCCGGTTGACTCCCGCCTCGATTCGCGACGCGATGAAGAGTTAATGAAGAAAATAGATACCTATCGTACGGGAGTTGATTCGCTTTACGCCCGTGAGGTGGCGCGGATTGAGACGGATGAGCCGCTCAACAACAAGTCTGAGCGGATGTGGCAGTTTGCCGGTAATTTTGTCCTTGACCGAGGCTCCCGCCTTGCCGCGGGTGTCGATGGAGCGATTTCAAATAAGGGCGGACTGCGCGTTACATGGAATCCCGGACCGCTGACCGAGGGTGCGGCTATTGACATGATGCCCTTCAATAACCGCATCGTAATCCTCGACCTGAAAGGTCAGGACTTGATTGACGCCTTTGAGGTGATGGACGCACGCGGAGGCGATATTGCCGTTGGACTTATCCGTGACTCGAAGATTAACCCTGAGCGCACATACCGCATAGCAACCATTGACTATCTTGCCAATGGTGGAGACTACATGACTCCGCTTACACGCGGCGATATTGTTGCTGTATCGCCCAAAATTGCATACGAGGACCTTCTCGACTATCTTAAAGAAAACCCGATTATCAAATAAGACAATGTCAACAAACACAACTGACGATAAGCGCAAAGTTACCACCGTAAGACTTGCGCAGATGAAGGCGAACGGCGAAAAAATCGCCATGCTTACCGCCTATGACTTTTCAATGGCTAAACTCATTGATGAGGCTGGAATTGATGTGATTCTGGTAGGTGATTCCGCCGCCAATGTCATGGCGGGCTATTCTACCACCTTGCCTATCACTCTTGATGAGATGATTTATCATGCCTCATGTGTGGTTCGTGGCGTAAAGCGTGCCTTTGTGGTATGTGACCTTCCGTTCGGCTCATATCAGGGTGATTCCAAGCGTGCCCTTGACAGCGCAATCCGCGTACTGAAGGAAAGCGGAGCCGAGGCTGTGAAGATTGAAGGCGGCGAGGAAATCCTTGAAAGCGTAAAGCGTATAGTTGACGCCGGTATTCCCGTAATGGGACATCTCGGTCTGACTCCGCAGTCAATCAATCAGTTCGGCACATATAACGTGCGTGCTAAATCCGAGGCTGAGGCTGCAAAGCTCAAGTCTGATGCCCTGAAGCTTCAGGAAGCCGGATGTTTTGCTATCGTGTTTGAAAAAATTCCCGCCCAGCTCGCTACCGAGGTATCGCAGATGCTTCATGTGCCGACCATAGGCATAGGTGCCGGCTCCGGTACTGACGGTCAGGTCCTTGTAATGCAGGACATGCTCGGTATCAATCAGGGTTTCTCGCCCAAGTTCCTTCGCCGTTATGCCGAAGTAGGCAATGTTATCAAGGAAGCCGTGGGCAATTACGTTTCTGACGTAAAATCAGTCTCTTTCCCTAATCCCGACGAACAATATTAATCCCCTCTCACTATAAAATGGCAAAAGTAGTTATCATTGGCTGTGGTGGTGTCGGCACGGTTGCCGCCCATAAATGCGCACAGCACCCCGAAGTATTCGGACCCGAAATCTGCATCGCCTCGCGTACTAAGAGTAAGTGTGACGCCGTGGCTGAGGCTATTCGTCGTGCTGTACCTCAGGCACCGAAAATTGTCACCGACCGCGTTGATGCCGACTCTGTCGAGGAAATCGTCGACCTGCTCCATCGCCATAAGCCGGAGCTTGTAATCAACCTTGCCCTTCCTTATCAGGACCTCGCTATTATGGAGGCTTGCCTGCAGTGTGGTGTCAATTATCTTGATACTGCCAACTATGAACCCAAGGACGTGGCTCATTTCGAGTACTCTTGGCAGTGGGCTTACCGCGAACGCTTCGAAAAGGCGGGTCTGACCGCTATTCTCGGATGTGGTTTTGACCCGGGTGTCAGCGGCGTCTTTACCGCTTATGCCGCCAAGCATCATTTCAGCAAGATGGAGTATCTTGATATTGTTGACTGCAACGCCGGCGACCATGGCAAGGCTTTTGCCACAAACTTCAATCCGGAAATCAACATTCGCGAAATCACCCAGAACGGACGTTACTGGCAGGACGGCGAGTGGGTTACCACCAAGCCGCTCGAAATCCATGGCTCGCTGACCTATCCGCGTATCGGCGCACGCGACTCATATCTGCTTTATCATGAAGAACTGGAGAGTCTGGTTCAGAATTTCCCCACAATCAAGCGCGCGCGCTTCTGGATGACTTTCGGTCAGGAATATCTGACTCACCTTCGTGTAATCCAGAATATCGGTATGGCGCGCATTGATGAGGTTGACTATAACGGAACCAAGATTGTTCCTCTGCAGTTCCTCAAGGCCGTTCTGCCCAATCCTCAGGACCTTGGCGAGAACTATCACGGCGAAACCTCCATTGGCTGCCGTATTTCCGGTCTTGACAAGGAAGGCAAGCCGCTTACCTACTACATTTTCAATAACTGTAGCCATGAGGCGGCTTATCGCGAAACCGGCATGCAGGCTGTCAGCTATACTACCGGTGTGCCCGCAATGGTTGGCGCAATGATGTTCCTTACCGGCAAGTGGAACCTGAAGGGTGTCCGTAACGTCGAAGAGTTTGACCCGGACCCGTTCCTCGAACAGCTTGCTATCAATGGTCTGCCTTGGGAAGAAGTCCTCAACGGCGACCTCGAAGTCGACAAACTCTAAACCCTAAACAATAAACCCTAAACCCACTTAACCATGAATAAACCTTATGTTCTCGGAATTGACATAGGCGGAACCAATACCGTCTTTGGTCTTGTTGATGCCCGTGGCACAGTAATTGCTTCCGGCGCAATCAAAACAGCTCAACATCCCGTTTTCGAAGAGTATATCAACGAAATCTACGTTGAAGCGTCTAAAATGATTAAAAAAGCCGATGCCGAAGGCAAAGTAGGCGGTATCGGTGTTGGCGCACCTAACGCCAACTTCTATACCGGCACTATCGACAATGCCGCTAACCTTATCTGGCATGGTTCGCTACCTCTCGCTGAGAGCCTGCGCTCCAAGTTCGGTATTCCCGTTGCGGTGACTAACGACGCCAATGCAGCCGCTATCGGCGAAATGACTTATGGTGCCGCCCGCGGTATGAAGGATTTCATCATGATTACACTCGGCACCGGCGTTGGCTCCGGCATTGTCGCTAACGGACAGATGATTTATGGTGCTGACGGACTTGCCGGTGAGCTTGGTCATGTTATCTCCCGTCGCGGTGGTCGTCCTTGCGGTTGTGGTCGTAACGGTTGTCTTGAAACTTACTGCTCGGCAACCGGTGTGGTTCGCTCCGCACTCGAGTTCCTTGACGCATCGCCTTCCGTACCCTCGCTGCTGCGCAATATTCCTTCCGGCGATTTGACCTCAAAGGATGTCTATGACGCAGCCGTTGCAGGTGATCCTATCGCCCAGAGCGTGTTTGAATTCACCGGACGCGTACTCGGCGAGGCTCTTGCCGATTTCGCTACATTCTCTTCGCCCGAGGCTTTCATCATTTTCGGCGGTCTTGCAAAGGCTGGTGAGATGCTCTTCAAGCCCATGCGCGAGGCTTATCGCGCCAACTGCCTTAAATTCCAGCGCGACATTAAGATTATCCCCTCCGAACTTAAGGAGGCAGATGCTGCCGTGCTCGGTGCTTCAGCTCTCGGCTGGGAAGCCCAGCGCATCCAGAATGAAGCTGAAAAGAACGGCGGAGTTGCAATAAACAATTGATGATTAATGGCGAAGAAGAAAAACGCCGATATTCAACCCGATTTGGAGCCTGACGACCTCGATATCCGATCCGAGGCCGTCAGGCGTCCTCGTAGTGAGTCTGACCGGGTGGTCGAAAAAGCACTCCGACCTACCGGATTTGACTCGTTTAACGGACAGGAGCGCATTGTTGAAAACCTTAAAGTTTTCGTCGCTGCCGCCCGTATGCGTCATGAGGCCCTCGACCATACTCTTCTTTACGGACCTCCGGGACTCGGAAAGACTACTCTTGCCGCCATTATTGCCAATGAACTTGGCGTGGGGTTCAAGGTAACTTCCGGTCCTGTGCTTGACAAACCCGGCGACCTTGCCGGTATTCTGACCTCGCTTGAGGAAAACGATGTGCTTTTCATCGATGAGATTCACCGTTTGAGTCCCATAGTGGAGGAGTATCTCTATTCCGCCATGGAGGATTATAAAATTGACATAATGATTGACAAGGGACCCGGCGCACGCTCCGTTCAGCTGACTCTAAGCCCGTTTACGCTGATTGGCGCAACGACACGCTCCGGATTGCTCACGTCGCCGCTGAGAGCGCGTTTCGGTGTGCCGTTCCATCTTGAGCATTATGACCATCCCACTCTTGAACGCATTATTCTCCGCTCTGCCGGTCTGCTCAATATCCGTTGCAGTGCCGAGGCTGCCCATGAACTGGCAATGCGCTCACGCGGAACGCCGCGAATAGCAAATTCCCTGCTGCGCCGGGTCCGCGATTTCGCTATGGTGAAGGGTTCCGGTGCCATTGACGCCGAAATTGCCCGATTTGCGCTCGAGGCACTCAATATTGACCGTTTCGGGCTCGACGAGATTGACAATAAGATTCTCCGTACAATTATCGACAAGTTCAACGGCGGTCCAGTTGGTCTGACCACTATTGCCACAGCCATTGGGGAAGATGCCGGCACTGTCGAGGATGTCTTTGAGCCTTATCTGATTCAGCAGGGATTTATCAAACGTACACCCCGCGGACGTGAGGTGACTCTACTTGCCTACCAACACCTCGGGAAAACACCGCCTCCTCCGCCCGAGCCCCGACTTTTCTAAAAGCTATTTCCGAATAATAATGTTCAATCGCAGCTAACAAAATAGCTGCGATTGGCGTTATTATTATATAAGAAATTAGACTCACGTTAACTACTATGAAAATTTCACGCATTATCTTCATCATATTATCTGTAGCGGGGTTGAGTGGAAACCTCCGCGCTCAGAGTCCCGCAGTTCCTGATACTGTTCTTGACCCGGTTGTGGCTCCTGTTCCGGCAGCCTATAATACCATATATGCTTATCCTGACCAGAATACAAATCTTGGCTTTTCATGCCCGGACTGGAAACGCGTATGGGTAAATGCCGGAGTGCTTACCGGATGTTATGTCGCTGCGCTGACTGTCCTCGAAATGCTTCCTGAAGATGCTACCACATGGAATCGCGCCGCATTGCAGCGCGTTCCGCTCGCCACCCGCTGGGTTGACCATGTTATCAAGGAAGGTCCGGAGTGGGACCACGATAAGCCTATTTTCAACTTTGTATTGCATCCTTACTCCGGAGCTGCCTATTTTATGGCTGCACGCTCTAACGGTCTGAGCTTCTGGGGCTCGCTGCTGTTCTGTACCGGTGTCAGCACCGTATGCTGGGAGTTCGGTATCGAGGCTTTCATGGAACGCCCGTCATGGCAGGATATCTTTATCACGCCGTTGGTCGGCTCAGTGATGGGTGAAGGCTTTTTCCGTATCAAACGCTACCTTGTGGCAAATAATTACTGCCTGTGGGGGTCGCCCGTAGTTGGAAATATCGTTGCTTTCTTGGTTGACCCGGTCAATGAGGTTGTCGGACTGATAGGTGGAAATCCGGCTCGAAAATATGCCCGCGCACGCCATCTGAGTCTCCAGTCCGCGCCCGGTCCCGTGACGCTTAACGGACATACCGCTTACGGGCTGAACCTAACGCTGCGTTTCTAAAAAAAAATAGCATTTTTTTGATGAAAAGTTTTGGGGTTTAAAACTTTATGAGTATATTTGCGTGTGGATTATTTCATTCGCATTATACTAAACTGACTAAAAATTCATCTAATTATTTAACAATCAATCTAATCCATTTATTCCATGAAGAAATTTACTCTTCTTGCCATTGCTGCTCTTGCAGCCGGCACTCAGGTGGGTTACGCAGAGGAAATCAACGGTATCACCGTCTCCACTGCTGAAAATCCCGTCTATTACAAAATTTCTAATATGCGTGCAGCCCGTATGTGCTACGTTAATGGTGAAAACGGCGAATATGTTGCCGGTGACATCATTGATGCTGAAGGCGAAAGAATCGGTTACGATAATGCCGGTGGTTCTACCTTCTGGTTGCCCGAGTATCTTCCCAACGAAAGCGAAACTCCCCAGATTTGGGATTTCCCCTACATGGGTCTCGCTCAGGTAGACAACAAGTTCTGGACCGCTTTCTCAGCTATGCCTGAGGTTATGGATCCCCGTACCATCTACTGGTGGTTTGAAAGAGCCAGCAAGACCGGAGATGGCGTGTATGTCCACAATGCTGTTGTAGGCGGCGCACTTAAGAATAAGGCTGAAAATGTTGCCGGTCGTCCCTCAATGTCATTCTCTGAAACCGCTAAGCAGGCTTACTACGTTGTTCGCCTGACTGAGGAGCAGCTCGAATCTGTAGGTTTCGAAGATGAAGAATTCTCTACCGATGCTTTTGCCCTTTCTAAGGTTAAGAAGATTGCTGAAGAAGACGGAACCGTTCTTAACAATGGTAGCTGTCTTGACATGAACAACTACGTTACTTACAACTACGAAGTTGAATCCGGTGAAACCGAAGAAGTTGAAGTTGAGGATGAAGATGGTAACATCACTTACGAAGAACGTCCCATCGTGCTCAAGTATGGCTTTGTTGGTGTAAACCTTTGCTGGAATCCCCTGAATCCCGGTTCTAATGATAACGTTCGTATCAACAACGGTTCTCTCTTCAAGGTTGAACAGGTTGAGGATGTTGAAAAAGTTAAGGAGGCAATTGAAGAGTACAAGAAGATTGTTATCGAATCATATCGTGCTCAGGTAAGCGATATTCTCAAGAACGAGAAGGAAAATCTTCTTGGTCGTATCGAAACCCTCAAGAACCTTCCCGCTATTTATGGCGACGAAGCTAAGCTCGAGGCTATCATCGCTTCTGTAAACAACATCACCGTTGACCCCAGCAGCGTAACCACTCAGGAAGACGTTGACGTATTTGAAGCTCAGATTCAGCAGGATATGGAAGCTCAGTATCTCCGCGCTATGGCTCTTGCCGGTGACGGTACCGTCATCACCCTCAAGCAGATGCTTGCTCTCCGTGACTGGTCAGCTCTCGCTGATGAAGATGAAGTTGAGGAATATCAGCTTGGTAACGCTTACCTCTCTTCTACCGGTAACGGTCTCGTTAAGGACAAATCAGCCGGTTACATGGCAGAAGTTGGTTACGAATCTGTAACCTGTATCCTTGAAAAGGACGCTACTTGCGAATGGACTATGGAATGGGTTCCCGGTCAGGGCTACCGTCTGCAGAACAACGGCAAGTACATCCGTCAGTATGGCAACTGGAGCGGTCTTGAAGAGCAGATTGCTGATGCAATCGGTATCGACCTCGAAGAAATCGAAGAAGGTCAGACCATTCTTGACTTCGTTGACCCCAACCAGATGAGCTGGGCTCTTACCGAAGATCCTAACCTCGCAGCTGTATTCACTTTCTACGCTAACGATACCGCTATCCAGAACGCAACTCTTAGCGAAACCGAAAACGAGAACTACGAGCTTTATGCAGAACAACTCGATTACGATCCCGATGACACCGAAACCCTCTTCAACACTACCAATATCGCCCACATCACTGCTCCCAACCCCGAAGGTGAAACTACTACCCTCGTTCGTGACACCGGTGCTCAGGACTACATCGTAGCTTGCTGGAATGGTGCAGGTAACCGTTACTTCGCTAACCCCAACTGCTGGAAGATTGAAAAGGTAAAGGCTGGTGAAGAAGTTCCCGACGGTATCGAAGAAATCGCCGTTTCTCCCAAGTCTGTAGGTATCTATGACCTTCAGGGTCGCAAGGTTGCTAAGGCAGGCAAGGGTCTCTACATCATCAACGGCGTTAAGACTCTCGTAAAGTAATAAATACCTCCATCCAATAAAAAGAGCGGCTCCTCAGCCGCTTTTTTTATTGCCCGACCCACAGTAGGGATGCTCCCCGGAGCATCCTAAATATTATAGTCAAAAGAGAGGAGCTTTCGCTTTGTTTTGGCGAAAGCTCCTCTCAAATTTTTAATTTTGTATTCTGTATTTTGTATTCTGTATTTTATCGTTCTATCAGTTCCGTTGCCTTGATGAGCATACGGGGAATATGGAACGGACCTTTAAAGATATTACCTTTAGCGGGTTGAGCTACCGTGCCGTCACGGTGGAGATAACCGTACCATTCGCCATACTCAGGGTCGGGTAAGTGAGCATACATCCAGTCGTGGGCCATCTTGTGCATCTTGAGGTACTTTTCATCGCCGGTTGCCTCATAAGCATAAAGCGAGGCTATGACGGCTTCGGTTTGAGGCCACCAGAACTTCATGTCCTGCGAGTAGTCCTGACAGGGGAAACCCTTGCAGTCGCGGAAATTGATAATGCCGCCAAACTCCGGGTCCCAGCCCCAGTCCCATGACCAGTCAAGAATCTGCAGAGCCATAGCCGTCAGTTCGGGGTCATTGCCGCGATATTTCGCCTCTTCGAGCAGGAACCATGCGGTTTCGATACAGTGACCGGGATTGATGGTGCGACCGGCACAGGTATCAATCAGTTCGCCTTGGGGAGTTACCGTTTCGAGCAGAGCCTTGAACTCAGGATGGATAAACAGTTTCAGACGCTCTATTGACTCGCTGATTTGCTCATCGAGAACCGGGTCTGAAATCGCCGCGCGGATACGTGCCGCCGTATTGATCAGAATCATCGTGATGGAGTGACCGATGGCGGGTTGTGTCTCCATATACTTCGGTTCGAGAATACCGGGCGTTGAAATGAAACGGCGTATGTCCTTGAACAGGGAGAGAGCCTTTTCGGCATACTCCTTGTTGCCTGAAGCGATGGAATATTCGCTCATGGCGATAGCGGCGAAACATTCGCTGAAAACGTAGCGACGTTTGCGCAGCGGACGTCCGTCGGCGGTCACTTCAAAGTACATTCTGCCGTCAGCGCGGTCAAAACAGTGCTTTTCGATGAAATCGATGCAGCTTTTTGATGCTGCGAGCCATTCCGGGTTCTTTTCGATGTTATTATATGCGGCAGCGGCAACATAACCGAACCGACCCTGAAACCACACTGATTTGGTGGAGTCCATCAGCGAGCCGTCGCGGTCTAAACATGTGTACACGCCACCGTTGACACGGTCAAGCCCGTTTTTGAGCCAGAACGGCATGATATTTTCAGTCAGTTCGCGGCGATAGAGTTCCGCGTAACTTTTGAGATTTTCCTTCATCTTTTAAAACTTGTTGCAGCGTTCAAAGAAACCGATGGCTTCGAGTTCTGCCTTCATGGAAGCTTCTTCCTCATCGGTCATGTTGCGGAAAGGCACACGGTTAGGACCGAGGTCAAGACCTATGAGCTTCATGATGCGCTTGCCGCCTACAATGTTGCCGCGATAGTTACAGATAACGTTGATAACCTCCTGACTGAAGTTCTGCTTTTCGCGTGCGGTTTCAATATCGCCGCGGTCCCATGCTTCAATAATGCCGGTAAGCTCTCTGCCGTTATAGTTGGTGGTACCGCCAATGCCGCCGCGCGCGCCACCTTGTGCGAGCGATGCGAGGATGGTTTCATCCTGACCGTGGAGCATATCGAATTTACCGTTTTTGTAGAGTCGGCACTGATTGTACTCATAAAGGCTTTCATAGGTATACTTGATGCCTGCGAAGTTGGGAATACGACCGTCAACTGCCTTCAGGAAATCAATCATCGGCAGGAAAGCACCGTTAAATGCGGGGATATGATAGAAATAGAAGGGCAGTTCGGGTGCCTCGGCTGCGATTTCCTCGCAATACTTAACGAGTTCCTCTACGCGACCTATTTTGGGGAACGGGGGAGCCATTGCGCCGATGCCCCATGCGCCTATTTCCTTGGCGTGGCGGGCAAGTTCGCGAGCTTCGCGCAGGCAGCAGCTGCCAACGTGAACAATCACTTTGAAATCCTTGGGCACAGCAGCCATCCATGCTTCGGCAAGGCGTTTGCGCTCGTCGGTGGTCAGCATATAGCCTTCGCCGGAAGAACCGTTGATAAATACGCCTTTAAGTCCGTTTTTGGCAAGCATTGCTGCATAAGCGGGAATCGGCTCAAGGTTGATGTCGCCGTTAGGATGCATCGGAGTGAAGGGTGCATCAATAAGACCTTTGATTTTTTCCATCGGATGAAATATATTATACGATTTATAAATTTTATAAGATTTTATAAGATATATAAGGAGATTATTCCATATTCAGCGTAGTAGGCTTAAGGACGGAGAGCTGCAGAACTACCGCGAGTACAAGCGCGCCCGCCATCAGCACAAATCCGAGACCCATGCGTCCTGATTCTGCAAGCGATCCGAGGACATTGGTTGCCATCGCGCCAATAAAAAGACCGCTCATGTTCATGATGCCGTAGGCGGTGCCGCGGCGGCGGTCATTGACAAACTGGCAGAGAATAGGCATGGTATTCGAGTCAAAAAGACCGTAACCGAGACCGAAAATAACGCCTGCCGCAATAGCCGAAGGAAGCGACGAGCCGTAACCCATCAGTACCAGCGCGGGAATCATCATTGACATACCTATGGCGGAGGTATAGATACGTCCGCGAAGGTTGCGGCGCGACCATCGGTCTGCCATCGGTCCGCCTACCATCACGCCTATAAACGAGGAGAAGGCAATGGTTATGGTTGCAATCGGACCCGCCCACACCATGGAGATGCCGAGGCTTGATGCAAACAGCTCGGGGAGCCAGTTCTTGGTTGACCATCCGGGAATGGAGCATGAAGCGAAGAAGAAAAGGATGGTCCAGAATGCGCCGTTGGCAAGCAGCGCGCCGAGGCTTGCACCGATTGAGTTGACTGACTTTTTAAGCGAGAACTTTTCAGCTTTTTCATCGCGCGGAGCTTTACGGTCTTCATAAAGGAATGCAATCAGAACTGCTGAATAGACAATGCCGACAAGACCGAACCAGTGGAAAGTCTGTTGCCATGAGAGCTGTTCAGCCACGAATGCGCCGAAACCGCCTATTGCCTGACCCATGTAAAGACCGGTCATGTGGATACCGATGGCAAGGCTGAGCTGTTTGCCGGTAAAATAGTCGGCAATCAGAGATAGAGCGGCGGGTATGTAAAGAGCCTCGCTGATGCCCATTGCGGCGCGAAGCCAGTAAACTTCTTCATAGGTTTCGGCATAACCCATCAGCAGTGTTACGGTTGACCATACGGCAAGCGAGCCTACAATCAGCCATTTACGGTTTACCCTGTCGGCAACTATGCCGCTGACGGGGCTCATGAAGCCGTAAATCCACATGAATACAGCCATAATCTTGCCGAATTCAACCGTACTTTCCAGCGCGGTAATATCCATTGCCATGCTCTGACGCATGGTGCTCAACATCTGGCGGTCCATATAATTAAGGAGAGCCACAACCCACAGAAGGCTAACTACGAGCCAAGGGTACCATTTTTTTGCAATAAGCTTGTCTTTCATTGGTTTTTGTTTGGTTTTAAGGGACAGGACGTGGAGTCACAGCAATCACAGCCGCCATTTTTACTCCGGCAGCGCACCTTGTTGATAATCCATAGCACGCAGGCGGCTAAGATAATAGCTATGATAATCCACTGAATCATTTTTTCTTTATTTGGTTACGGAGTTTTGAGGGTGTGAGGTCGGCAGGATATTGCTCGAAAGGCAGGCGCAGACCGCAGCCTTCGCGGAAACGCGAGCAGCCGTAGGCGGTGCGCCCCTTGATAAGATGCCCCGAACCGCACTGCGGACATTCAATATCCTCAATGCTTTTAAGGCGAGGGGCGCGAGGCTTTTTCTCCTTGGCGGGTGCGGATTTTTTCCCATCGGGCGCATCATCGATTATGTTGATGCGGCGTTGGGAGTTGTCGCTCAGTACACTGACAACAATTTCGCTTATCATTGCCTTCAGTTCATCCATAAATTCCGTCGGCGAGTACTGTCCGCGCTCTATTTTACGCAATTTATTCTCCCATATACCGGTTAGTTTCGCACTTTTGAGCAATTCTTCGTTAATAAGCTCGATAAGTGCTTCGCCGGCTTCGGTTGCGACAATGTTTTTGCGTTCGCGCGCAATGTAGTGACGGCGGAACAGGGTCTCGATAATCGCGGCGCGCGTTGACGGGCGACCTATACCGTTTTCCTTCATCGCTTCCCGGAGGGTCTCGTCATCGACCGTCTTGCCGGCACTTTCCATGGCTCTCAGCAGTGTGCCCTCCGTGTAGGGTTTGGGCGGTTGGGTCTGCTTTTTCTGCAACGCAGGCGCGTGAGGTCCCGATTCGCCTTCAGTAAACGGAGGCAGTATCGCCGAGTCCTCGCTGTCGGTCTTGTCATCTTTGTCGGTCTTGAAAAGTTCGCGCCAACCCGGTTTGGTAATGACCTTGCCCGTTGCCTTAAATTCTATGTCGTCAACCTGAGCCATGACGGTAGTGGTCTGAAACTCGCAGTCGGGATAGAATGCCGCGATAAACCGCATGGCAATCAGGTGATACATCAGTTTTTCATCACCGGCAAGCACTCGTGGCGACTCCCCGGTGGGAATGATGGCATGGTGGTCTGTGACCTTTGAATTATCAAAAACTTTCTTGGTTTTTGGAATTTTCGCGCCCGGAGCGAGCAGTGGAGCCGTTTGTGGCGCGTATGGAGTCATTTTTGAGAGAATTTCAGGCACTTTGGGGTATACATCATCCGGAAGATACGTCGTGTCGACGCGCGGATAAGTCGTTACCTTCTTCTCATATAGCGTCTGAATCAGCTGCAACGTGCGGTCGGCGGTCCATCCCCAGCGTTTGTTACACTCTACCTGAAGCGACGTGAGGTCAAAAAGCTTGGGCGGAGCCTCGCGTCCGCCTTTCTGCTGAACGGACGTGACGGTAAGCGGTTTGTCCTTAATGTTCTCAAGGATTTCTGCGGCTTTGGCTTCGGAATCAAATCTGCCTTTGGTTGCCGAGAAAGTGACCTCGCGATAAACCGTTTTGAGTTCCCAGAAATCCTCAGGCTTGAAATTGCGTATTTCCTGCTGACGGCGCACTATAAGCGCGAGGGTAGGGGTCTGGACGCGACCTATGCTCAAAACTTTTCCCGGTTCGGAATATTTGAGCGAATAAAGGCGCGTGGCGTTCATGCCTAAAAGCCAGTCGCCGGCTGCACGGCTCAGCCCCGCCATATATAGATTGTTGAAATCGACTGCCGGTTTGAGCCCGGCAAAACCCTGACGGATGGCGTCATCGGTCAGCGATGAAATCCATAGTCGCTTGACCGGCACCTTACATTCCGCCAACTGGAGAACCCACCGCTGGATGAGCTCACCTTCCTGCCCGGCATCACCGCAGTTAATTACCTCCTGAGCCTCGCCTACAAGCTGCTTGATTGTTGCAAACTGGCGTTCTATCCCTTTGTCTTTTTTCAGTTTGATGCTGAACCGCTGAGGAATCATGGGCAGCGCGCCGAGACTCCATCGCTTCCACAGGTCGGTATAGTCATTAGGCTCTTTTAGCTCACATAGGTGTCCGAAGGTCCACGTAACTTTATAGTTGCCCCCTTCCCAGTAGCCGTCGCGTTTGACATTGGCTCCCAAGATGTGGGCAATATCTTGCGCCACCGAGGGTTTCTCAGTGATGCATAAAATCATTTTACTTTCTTGGAATATGCACCGCGAACAAGTCCGTAGGGCGTCTGAAATTCAAGGAAAAAAGTAGAGGGCTTGCGCTTCAGTGCCGGAAAATCGATTTCAAGGGGCTGCACACCTTCTTCCTCCCATTGGAACGCTTGCTTGAAGTAAATCGGGTCAATGTCCGTTGCGTCGATTTTACCGTTAAGCTTTACGCCGTCAATGCGGTTGGAGGTGTTCGGGCGTCCTATGGCACGGCAATAAACGCGGCTGAGGTCCTCGCGGCAGCATATGCTGTCTATTTCAATGCGCATTTCGTGTTTCTCCTGTCGGTTTTCCTGTGTTTTGAAAACCTGACCGGAACCTTTGGCAACGGCGACACACAGCAGAAGCAATAGGGCGGAAAGAAAGATAGTATTACGCATCGGCGTCTCCTTTCTCCTGTTTTTTAGCTTCATCCCAGAATTTGTCCATCTGGGCAAGGGTCATCTCCTTAAGGGTCAGTCCCTCTTCCTTGGCGCGCTTTTCAACGTGGTTGAAGCGTGAAATAAACTTGCGGTTGGTGCGCTCAAGGGCATTTTCAGGATTTATGTCGTAAAGCCGCGCGGCGTTTACGAGCGCGAAGAAAATATCACCCATTTCCGCTTCCATGGCATCCTTATCGCCACAGATTGCCTCGGCACGGAACTCGGCGAGTTCTTCAAGAAGCTTGTCCCAGACATCCTCGCGTTCCTCCCAGTCAAAGCCTACGTGGGCGGCCTTTTCCTGTATGCGGAATGCTTTAATCAGTGCCGGCAGTGATTTCGGAACTCCGGCAAGCACGGTCTTGTTGCCGTCCTTTTCCTTGAGCTTTAGTGCCTCCCAGTTGTCCATCACGGTCTCGGCGGTATCAGCCTTGACTTCACCGAAAACGTGGGGGTGGCGATAAATAAGTTTTGTATTCAGGGCGTCACAGACGTCTACAATATCAAAAGCATCCTTCTCTTCGCCTATTTTTGAATAGAAGAGAACGTGGAGCAGCACATCGCCAAGTTCCTTGCGGATATTGGCGTCATCCTCGGCAATGAGGGCGTCGGCAAGTTCATAAACCTCTTCAATGGTGTTGGCGCGCAGCGATAGGTTGGTCTGCACCCGGTCCCAAGGGCAATCTTTGCGCAGACGTTCAAGCACGTCGATTACTCTGCCTACTGCCTCGATTTTCTCTTCTCTTGTATGGTTCATTGGGTGAAAAATGAAAAGTGAAAAATGAAAAATAATTTTTTAGCCTCAGGCAAGCTTCAGCCGTAGACAACACCAGTCTTTCAGCGTTGTATGGCTGATTTCGCTGAGTCCTAACGGCTTGGCAACCTCCATGATAACCGGAATGTCAGCTTCATAAAAACCGCTCAGAATCATCGTGGCTTCCGGTTTCATCGCAGCTACGTAGCTGTGAAGGTCGCCGGTAATGATATTACGGTTTATATTGGCTATGAAAAGGTCCGCTTTCGGAAGGGTGGGGAGAACGGATGCGTCGCCGAGGTGGAGTCTGATATGGTTTTCCTGACCGTTTAGCGCGACATTTTCAACCGCGTTTTCCCACGCTGCGGGGTCTATCTCCACTCCGTTGACCTCCGCTGCGCCGCGCATTGAGCACAAAATCGCCAGAATACCCGTGCCAGTACCCATGTCGGTTACCGTAAGACCGGTTTCATCGATTTCAAGCAGGGCGGAGATTACCTGTGAGGTGGTTGCGTGATGACCCGTTCCGAATGCCATCTTCGGGTCAATTACAATGTCATATTCCGCCTGTGGCACATCTGTATGGAACGATGAGTGGATAACGCATCGGTCACCTACCACAATCGGTTTGAAATAATTCTTTTCCCACTCCGAGTTCCAGTCCCGGCCCTCGATGGTTTCCACCCTGCGGGTTATTTTCGCGTCGAAGGGAAAAGCCGCAAGTGCCTCCGTAAGCGCGTTTTCATCATAAAGTTCCGTCTTGACATAGGCTGTCAGTCCGTCGCCGTCGGGCACGAAGGATTCAAAACCGATATCAGCGAGAAACGCCGCAAGTATATCTGTGGCGTCCTCGCTGCATGGGGTTAGGTCAAGCCGGAGTTCCCGGTAGTCGTTCATTTGATAATCTTGAAGCCTGAGTTCTTCAGTGCTTTCTTGATTTCGGCAATATGTTCGTGATTGCGGGTTTCGATTTCAACGTGGAGCATACAGCCGTTTACGTCAGTATCTTCGGCGTTACGTTCGTGAACCACGCTGACAACGTTGCCGCCATGTTCGGCGATGATGTTGAGCACACCGCTGAGCTGACCCGGCTTGTCGAGCAGGTCAAGCACCAGAGAGCAGTCGCGGCCGCTCTTTACCAGACCGCGGCGAACCGCACGGTTATGGGCTGTCACGTCGATGTTACCGCCGGAAACCACGCAGACAACGTTCTTACCCTTGATGGGTACCTTGTTGAACATTGCGGCTGCGACGCTGACTGCGCCCGCACCCTCGCTGACCAGTTTCTTCTGCTCCATCAGGGTCAGGATTGCTGCGGCAATCTCATCCTCGCTGACGGTTACTATTTCATCTACATACTGGCTGATAAGGTTGAAGGTATTCTCGCCCGGTTCCTTAACGGCGATACCGTCGGCAATGGTCTTTACGGTATCGAGGTGAACGCGCTTGCCTTCCTTGATTGAGTTATACATGGAGGGTGCGCCTTCTGCCTGTACGCCGTAAACCTTAACGTCAGGACGGAGCGACTTGATGGCGAAAGCCACGCCGGCAATCAGACCGCCGCCGCCAATGGGGACGATTACAGCCTCAACCTCGGGGAAATCCTCAATGATTTCCAGACCGATGGTGCCCTGACCGGCAATTACCTTCTCGTCATCGAACGGATGAACGAATGTATATCCTTTTTCTTCTTTCAGTTCAACGGCCTTGGCATATGCGTCGTCATATACGCCGGGAACGAGACAAACCTCTGCGCCGTAACCCTTGGTGGCTTCTACCTTGCTGATAGGTGCGCCGGCGGGGAGGCAGATGATTGATTTAATACCGTTGCGCGAGGCACCGAGAGCTACGCCCTGCGCATGATTACCGGCTGAGCAGGCAATTACGCCGCGTGACTTTTCTTCGTCGGTCAGCTGAGAAATCTTGTAATATGCGCCGCGAAGTTTGAATGATCCGGTGTTTTGCAGGTTCTCACATTTCAGATGCACTTTTGCCTCCGGATTGATGCGAGAGGCAAACATAATCGGGGTACGACGGGCTACGCCCTTGAGCACTCGCGATGCTTTGAATACTTCACTAAGATCAAGCATAACAATATTTTTGATAGATTGGTTAATTTTATCGCACTGCAAATTTAAGAAAAAAAATCAAATGTCGGCACACTTCCCCAAAAAAATCTATGTTGCGGGAAAGGCGCACTCCGTTGCGCCGCCCAGATGTGACGCGGCTAACGGCGGTTCGGAGACCGCCTTTCCATTATTTGGGGAGGATGATGCGCTCGCCGAGGTATTTGGCGATTTCGGAAATGATGCGTCTCATTTCCTGAAGTGACGCGAGAATCTGGACGCTTTCTGGCTTGCCGGCGTTTTCTACCAGCGAGCGGCGCAATTCTTTTTCATCCCACTGCAGGCGGGCAATTTTGAGCCCGTAGACAGCCTTGGGAGTGCGGATGCTCAGCAGGTCGCGCTCGGTTTCTACCTTCTGATTGTTTTTGGTGTAGATTTTGCTCAGCACATATTTCTCGCTGACCATCGTTGTGGCGAGGGTACGAACGGTATCGTCCGGACTCGCGCTCAAAAGTCGCATTATGTATTGCTCGGCAGCATTCTGCTTGAATTCCGCGGCAACCGTTTCAGCTTTTGCTGCAATATCGTTGCCTTTTTTTGTCATTTCCGACATAGATAGCGACTGTTCGCGCAGTTTCTGCATTTCCGAGTCGGAATACTCGCGCGCCGCCTCTTGCGCTTTTGTTTCAAGCGCGGGCAGTTCGGCTTCCCATTGCGGCTGTAATTTTACGATATCCTGATATAGCTTCTCCAAGTCGGGATTGGTAAACCCTATTCCGTCCGGTTCGAGCTCCGAGCGCACATAGTCAAGCACAGTGACGTCTGACGTGTTGCCTTCCGCATCGGAGCTTTCGGCAATGGTCATCATGCCGTAGCGTACCAACAGACGGAGCACCTCGTTCTCGCTCGGACGCAGATAAGCCGACTTGTCGACGCTTTTTGCCGCGGCGGTGCGCACCTGAAGGGTAGGATCGGCAACCTGACGGGACTGTTCTTCGGTCCGCGGCTTGTTTGCCTCGCGGTCTATTCCCTCATTCCGGTATTTATTGACCTGAAGCGACACAACCTCCTCCGACGTTGAAAGCTGGCGGGCACACTCCTTAATATATTCGCTGCGCAGGACTTGGTCAGGAATGACCGAGATGGTCTTTGCCATAGAGGAAATGATGCCCGCGCGCGCCACAGGGTCATCGGCGTTGGTTGAGCCGAGCATTATCCGCGCCTTAAAGCGGATAAAATCGGTTTCATTCTCCGCCATATACTGCCGGATTTCCTCCAGCGTATGTGACTTGGCAAACGAGTCCGGGTCATCACCTTCCGGCAGGAGCAGAACCTTGATGTTCATGCCCTGAGCCAATAGCATGTCTATGCCTCGCAGCGAAGCCTTGATTCCGGCGGCATCCGCATCATAAATCACCGTTACGTTAGACGTGAAGCGGTGAATAAGCGCAATCTGTCCCTCAGTCAGCGACGTGCCGCTTGACGCCACTACGTTTTCCACCCCGCGCTGGCTCATGGAGATTACATCCATGTAACCTTCAACAAGGATACACTTGTCTTCCGAAACGATGGCGCGCCGCGCCTGATATAATCCGTAAAGCTCGTTTGATTTATGGTAAATTATACTTTCCGGCGAGTTGACATATTTCGCAACCTCCTTTGAGGTCTTTAATGTACGTCCGCCAAAGGCAAGTACCTTTCCGCTAAGGGCAAAGACCGGATATATGACGCGTCCGCGGAAGCGGTCATAATATGTTCCGCGTTCGCTCTGGGAGCAAAGTCCGGTCGCCTTGAGCATTTCGCCGCTGTATCCTTTGGCAAGGGCTGCGGTTGAGAGCGCGTCGCGTTTTTCAGGCGCGAAGCCGAGACGGAACTTTTTAATAGAGGCGTCGCTGAGTCCGCGTTCACGGAAATACGCCAGACCTACGTTGCGTCCCTCTTCAGTCTCCGTCAGGGTATGTTCAAAAAAATCAAGCGCAAATTCATTGAGCGCGAGCATACTTTCGCGTTCGCTTGCCTTTGCGAGCTCTTCCGGGGTCAGTTCGCGTTCCTTAATCTCGATATTGTACTTTTTTGCAAGCCAGCGCAGAGCCTCCACATAGCTCAGCTTTTCAAGTTCCATGATGAAACCGACAGCCGAACCTCCCTTGCCGCAACTGAAACACTTGCAAATTCCGCGCGCCTTGTTGACGGAAAATGACGGAGTGCGCTCGTTGTGGAACGGACATAGACCTATGTAATTTGCTCCGGAGCGACGCAGCTGCACGAAATCACCCACCACCTCCACTATGTCGGCAGTGTCGAGAATGCGGCGAACGGTTTCGGAATCTATTCTTTGCATAGTTGCAAATTTACGCAATTTTTAGTTTCCTTGCAATAATGAAATATGCAATCAAGACGGATGAGCCCGTAATTACCCAGCTCACGGGATAGACAATCAATAAATCGCGAAACTCCGCATACGGTCCTGCGCTTACCCAGAAAACCCTCAGCAGGCATGTGCCTATGATTACGATAACCGTGGGGGTCATGGAGTAACCGAGGGCGCGCATCGACGCTCCGGCAATTTCATATGAGCAGGCTATGAACTGAAAGAGCAGTACATATTCCATTCTTATCGCGCCGAACTTTACCGCTTCGGGGTCTGTAATAAACAGATGGAGGGCGTCAACCCTGAAAAAAGTAAAGCAAACGTTCAATATCAAGCATGAAACTACGCTCAACGCCATGCACCGGCGGAAAACCGAGCGCACGTTATCGCGCTGACCGGCTCCGTAGTTCTGGGAAATGAACGCCGTCGCCGCCTGAACGAACGATGATATGACATAATAGCAGTACAGCTCAAAATTGAGTGCCGCCGCCGATCCTGCCATTGCCTCACGCCCGAAGGAGTTGACGCCGCTCTGGATAAACGAGTTGCTGAGGGCAAAAACCATACCTTGAATACCGGCAGGGACGCCTATGCGTAAAATCTTGCGCAATTCGGCGGAATGGAGACGCATTTTGCGCAAATCAAGGCGCAACGGACCGCGCTCACGCATTAATATATATGTCACGCCGGCGGCACTGAGATAATTAGATGCGACAGTGGCAATCGCCACGCCTTCTACCCCCATGCCCAGTCCGATGACAAACAGCAGATTGAGTCCTATGTTGAGCACTCCGCCGGCGCAGAGCCAGTAAAACGGACGCCGGGTGTCACCTATGCTTCTCAAAATGGCACTAATGAAATTATAGACCATCATTGCCGGAAATCCGAGCGCGAAAATCTGGAGATATAGAACCGCGTCATCATGAATATCCTCCGGTGTGGAGAGTGCGTCCATAACCGGTCCGGCTACAATCAGCCCGACAAATAGAAGGAGCACCCCGCTTAGAAGCGCGAGGAGTGCCGACGTACTGACGGCGCGCTCAACCCCGCGGTCATCGCGCATGCCGATATAATTGGCAATAATTACATTCGAGCCGATGGCTATACCTATGAACAGATTTACAATAAGACTGATTACGGGACCGTTGGTGCCGACTGCGGCTACAGCCGCCGAACCGACAAAACGACCCACAACGGCTACGTCAATAGCGTTGAACGATTGCTGGACAATTCCGCTCGCCATGATTGGCAGCGCGAAAAGTATCAGATTGCGGGTGAGATTCGCCCGGTCAAGCAAGTTTATCTGTTCCTTCATAAGCGCGCAAAATTACAAAAATTTAGCAAAAGTAGCAATTCGTTGGTCAAAAAGGTCAAACATTGGCATTTTTGTAAACTAAATGATATGTTATTTAACATAAATTCATATTTTTGCAGCTAAAATAATTTTAAACCTCCAAGCCCAAGTGTTATTTTTATGAAGAAATTCTACACTTCAGCAGTTGCGGTCCTGACAATGACCGTCAGTTCGTTTGCGGCAGTACCCGCACCCGATGAGAGTAAGTTCGCTCCCATCACGGCTTTACCCGAAGGTGCCGTGTCGGTTAATTATGGCAAGAACGGCACCACTTCCACCGTGGAAGATATGTTCGGCTCTGTTGCCATCTTTACCGATGAATTCTCCCATCGCTCATGTGAGGTCGCTTTCTCTCTCAATCAGGTTTACATCCTGCCGATGATGGAATATATGGAAGAGAGCGTCTACATGGTCGGCACCGTTGAGGAAGGTATCGTTACTTTCTCGTTCCCTCAGGCTTTCAACCGAAAGAGTGACGTTGCGTCGCCCACCGGCTATTTCGATGACTATGCAATACTCTTCTCAACCACTTATGATATTGGCGATGGTTATCAGCCTTTGGCTCCCGGCGTTGCCAAGGAGAGCGTCTTCACTCCCGCCGAAGCTCAGGAACTGAAGTTCAAGATTGCCGATGACGGTACTCTCGAGGCTCTTCCCTCGAACAAGGACCTTTATCTCGGACTCGGTTTCTACTATGCCGGTCAGTGGAACTACTATAAGGGTGGCGACGTGCTGACCTCAATCGTTCCGCAGCAGGATCTGACCCCCGTAATCCCCGATGACGTTCAGATGGAGACATGGAACTACATCAGTGAACTTGCCAGCTATACCGTCGAAGTCGGTTTTAATGCCGAGAACGCCTATATCCGCGGTCTTTGCGTGAAGGCTCCCGACGCAGTTATGGTTGGTCAGATTGTAGGTGACGACCTCGTGTTTGATTCAACCCAGATTATCGGTCTTGATGAATACGGCGGTCTCGTTTATGCCGCTCCGGTCACCATCGAGCTCGTCAACCTGCCCGGCTACGGCATTGTGCGCAGCCTGCAGCGTATTCCCGGTAACATTACCATGAAGTATGATGCCGAACATAATATTATCAACAAGGTTCAGGACATTTCCTTCACCACCACTCCCACCGGCGAAATCCACCACGTTGGCTGGCTCGAGAACTTCACAATCGGTAAGCCTGACGGCGCACCCATCGAGGTTGCCGCTCCCACCGACGTTGAGTTTACTCCGAGCGATGGCACATACGCTTCAGAGCTCTGGTTCCGCCTCTCGTACGTTTACGGCGGCATCAACCTGCTCGACCCGTCGAAACTTTACTTCAGCATCTACTTGGATGGCGAACCTTTCACTTTCGACACTGATGAATTCCCGAGCATTTCAGGCGCAACCGATGAGATTCCCTATGGCTATGACGACACCGAGGTTACTCCCCAGTATGGCTTTGCATTCTCTAATAAGATGCAGGGCGTAGTTATCCACCCCGAAGGCTTTGAAACCATCGGCGTTCAGGGCGTCTACATTGACGGCGACAACGTATACCGTAGCGAAATCGTGACCGTTGAGGTCAAGAAGGAAGACCCCAACGACCCCGATGACGCAATCGACGAAATCAATGCTGCCGCCGGTACCGTTGAGATGTTCGACCTCAGTGGTCGCAAGGTCAATGGCTCCGCAAAGGGTGTGGTCATTGTGCGCTCCAACGGCAAAGTCCGCAAGGTTGTCATGTAATTCCATCATATCCGTTACATTAGATTGACTATGAACACCAAGAATATTATCGCAGCTGCTGCACTGACCCTCGCCGGGTCAGTGTCAGCTGTTTATGCGGCTCCCATGCGCGCTCCCCATCGCGCAAAGGCTCCACTGACTGAAATCACGGCTCCTGCCGCGCCATCGTCATTCAATCTTATCACGTCACTTCCCGAGGGTGCCGAGGTCCAGACCATGGTCAAGAGCGGTGGCTGCACCATCATGATTGAGCCCGGCTATTCAATTATGCAGCGAATCGACGGTTTTGTCGCCAAAGTTGCCACTCTTGATGATAAAATCTACGTAGGTCCGATGATTTCTCAGGCTGGTTACCCCCTGTCATATATGGTCGGCACGGTAGTAGACGGCGTCGCCACATTCGAATTCCCTCAGGCTCTTGGTATCTATTCCTATACTCAGGAGGAAGACTACACCGTCATTTACAAAATGACCTTCGACGGCGAGAACGTCGTTCGCAGAATGGCTAATGAACAGGTTCTCAAATACTCGGTTGGCGAGGACGGCAGTCTCAGCCTTCTGCCGGATTATCATGATTGCTACATGGGCGACGCTGTGTATGATGATGGCGGATGGTACTACTACGGTATCGCCGACGTACTGATGTCATGCACTCCGCTTACCGCCGAACCTATGGGCTTCCCCGAGGGTGCGACTATTGAGGAATACAACCTTATCAGCGGCAGTCAGGCGCGTAAAATCAACGTGGCAATAGATGGTACCGATATTTATATGTCGGGTATATACGTTGATCTGCCTGAAAGTGTCATCAAGGGTGAGCTGAAGGACGGTAAAGCTGTTTTTGCCGGAGGTCAGTATCTTGGTGTTGATGACTATTTCAATAGCTGCGTATACGTTTATCCCTGCGATGTTGAGGTGGTTGATGACCCCGAATATGGCGTTTACGATGCGCTGACCCAGCGAGACGGCGACTTTGAATTTATTGTCAACGATGATATCACGGAGCTGACCCTTGGCGATGTGCCCATCGGTTTCGCTCCCGGCAAGGAAATGGTGGGCTTGTTCACATACATAGAGGCATGCTCAATCACCAAACCGGACCCCGCTGCCGAAATTCAGGTTTCAAAACCGATTATCGATGAATTTTTGCCGCCGGAAGGCATGTATCACGCGTCGCTTTACTTCTATATGCTCAATATTTCGGCTGACGGCAAGATGATTCTCGATAAGGACAAGCTCTACTGGTGTCTGGTTATTGATGATGAGCCTTATCCTTTCGAGCCCGATGAGTATTATGGTCTGACCAAAACCGAGGACTATCTGCCTTATGGTTTTAACAACGGCAGAGATATTTTATTTTTTGAACAATATAACCTGCATGGCATGGTCATTTATCCCGAAGGATTTGATTCACTCGGTGTTCAGGCAATCTATAAGGATGGTGACCGTGAGTTCCGTTCCGAGATTGCATATGCCGTTGAGCCAAAGCAGGAAGAAAATTCTATTGCCAACGTTAGTGACGATCCTGAAGTCTTGACCGAGTATTTCGACATGAGCGGACGCAAAGTGAGCGCGGAAGGCAGCGGTTTCTTCATCAAGCGTACCGTTAACGCTTCCGGAGTAGTCAAAACCACTAAAATTTTCAAATAAAACAATCTATAATCAATGAAGAAAATCACCGCAACACTCGTTGCATTGGCTGCCGCCGCAGCCGCTAATGCCTCAGTCGTTGAATTTACCTATAACCGCGCCGGCGATGTAGCCTCGCGCTATGGCTATGACAAGAAGGAGACTGTCAATGTGGCAATCCGTATCAATGAGCCCGGACTTGTAGGCAGCAAAGTAACGTCGATGTCTGTGCCCGTGAGCGTTAACCTCGCGACTAACACGCTCGGCGATTGCACCGCGTTCCTGACCACTGAGCTTAAGCGCGATAGCAAAGAAAAGGTCAACGTTGCAAATATCTGTACCGAGCCCGCCACTCTCAAGAATGGAATGCTTACCTGCACGTTCTCCGAGCCTTATACCATTACTGAGGAGGGTGTCTACGTAGGTTATACCATTCCTATCGAAGCCGTTTCAGCTTCTCCTGATTGCAAGCCGATTGCGGTTGTTGCCGGAGTGGAAACTGACGGTCTTTATATCTATGCTACCCGTTCGGTACTGAACTGGATGTCAAAGTCTGCTGACCTTGGTGCCGTCAGTGCTATGGTCGTTAAGCTCGAGGGTACCTATGCTGCGGATGCCGCCGGCATTTCGCTTAATCCCAAGTATGCCGCCGTATGCGGAACCAAGACCGATTTGATGGTCAAATTCTCCAACTTCGGCACCAATGAGCTGAAATCCGTTGAATATACATACAAACTCGGCGATAAGACCGCTACCGTAGTGAAGGAACTGAATCCTCCCGTTGAGGCTGCGTTCGGCGCATACGTCAACTCAACAATCGAGGTAGAGGTTCCTGAAAAGAACGGCACTTACACCCTTGAGGTTGTCATGAAAAAAGCTAACGGAGTGAGCTGCCCCGAAAGCAAGGCTACCGCCGAGTTCGCCGTCGCTCCTTTCGTAGCTGTAAACCGTCCGTTGGTTGAAGAGTTCACCGGTCTCTGGTGCGGCTGGTGTCCGCGTGGTTATGCCGCCATGGAGCAGCTCGACATGGACTTCCCCGATACCTTCATCGGTCTCGCTTACCATAACGGCGACCCGATGGCTGTTATGAACCAGTATCCTGTAGGTATTACCGGTTATCCCAGTGCGGCAATCAACCGCGGTGCGGTTATCGACCCGGGTAATCTGCCGTCGCTCTGGCCTAAGGAAGCCGCCAAAATCGCAAACTCTTGTGTGGAAGTTGAACTCTCATGGGCAAACGAGGAGAAAACCATTCTCCGTTCTACTACTAAGGTGCGCTTTACCGAGGCTCAGAAAGGTAACATCTACCGCATAGGTGCCTGTCTTGTTTCCGATGGACTAGAGGACCCCACATGGTCGCAGAGCAACTACTACTACAATTCAGCACCCACCGGTGTGACACTGCTTGATGAACTTTTCGTAGGCAAGAAGGCGGCTGTAACCGGTTTGAAGTTCAACGACGTTGTCCTTTCATTCCCCAACCCCTATGGCGTTACTACCGGCATTCCGGATGAAATCCCGCAATATGGCGAAATTACCTATGTTGAAGACTTCGACCTGAATTCAATTCGCAATCTTGAGCAATTCTACACAAATCCGGTTCAGAATATTGAAAAACTCCGCGTTGTAGGTGTCCTGTTCACCTCCGGCGGTGCTCCCGTTAACTCCGGTACCTCGGCTTACGCCACAGCCGGCGGTAAACTTGACTTTGTGGGCGTCGACGCTCCTGAAATCAGTGAATTTACTCTTGCTGAGGATGGCTCATCGGCTGAAATCACATTTACTTGCCCTACCACTTACGGCGGCGAGTCGGGTGTCCTGATTCCCAACGGCACTCCTATCGGTACCAAGGGTGACTTAAGTACCTACTTCCACTTCTCAATCTTCGTTAACGGAAAGCTCTACACCTTCACTCCCGCTCAATATCCCGGTCTGACCAAGAACGCTACTGATATTGTATATGCTGCAAGCTCCGTTGAAAATATCACGTTTAGCGGCAATAGCATGACCGTTAAGGTATTTGGCGAAGATATAAAGAATGTTGGCGTACGTACCGACTATGTTTATGGTCGTGATACCATGAGCTCTCAGGTTACTCTCGCCGGTGAAGATACCGCTATCCGCGTAATTGAGACCTCTGATGCTGCTTCAGACATTAGCTCTGTCAGCTACTTCGACCTGCAGGGTCGCGAAATCGGTACTCCCCGCGCCGGTCAGATGGCTGTGCGTCGCGTAATGCTGACCGACGGCACCGTCAAGTCCTCAAAAGTCCGTTTCTAAAAACCGCAAATTACCAGAATAAAGGAACTGTCTAACAAGTTTAGACAGTTCCTTCTTTATGGGGGGACATGGTTGCTTGGGGGCGGCATGCGTCCTCGCATGCCGGTAAGTATTTGGGTAACAGGTGATTCAAGGTGATATTTCCGGCATGCGAGGACGCATGCCGCCCCCAAGCAAATTGGAAAGGCGGTCTCCCGGCCGCCGGCTATTGCGCAAAAAAACGGCAGCGGAAATATTCATCCCGCTGCCGTTGGAGTGTGTATGTTAATACTATTAGATAGCTACCTTGAAGGTCTTGGAGGGGGTGGTCAGGATGTACGCTTCGCCGGATTTGAGGGTCACGGAGCGGTCAAAACCGGTGTAGATGGTCTTACCGCTGACGTCATAGACGCTAACAGGCTCATCATCATCAAGTCCAATGATCGAAACCGTGTTGCGATTAACCGAAATCCGCACCTGAGAGTCAGCCTCACTAACAGCCTCAATGTCAACGGTAGAGTTGCTCACAAGAACCATGTTAAGGTTGTTTTCGCCATGGAGCGGCTCAGTCATGAACACATTATTCTCGAGTCGGTCGGTCACATCCTCGCCATTATAAGTGACAGAGTGGATTTTCCAGCCTTCTTCGGGTTGCAGCTCAACGACAGCCTCTGTTCCCTCCTTGTAAGTATGACGGATTGCGTGAGTATCAGCTCCTTTCACTACCAACGTAGCATCAGCCTCCGGCGCAAACTCAACCTTCAGCACGCCGTCGCCGTCGCCCTTGAAGTCAGAAATTGTCAGCTTATGATTGACAAGACTGCTTGTAATATCCTGACCCTCAAAAGTAATAGAAGAAACTACGTTGCCGTTATCAGGTAAAACATAGAATTCAAAATCTGACCCAATATATTTACTGCCGTTATCAATTTTTGCCAAATCATTTAAAACAACACCATTACCAATGATTTCAACAGTTAAAATATTGTCCAATTCAACGATATTTTTAAAGAACCTCGACCACGAACTACTTTGGTAAGCAGAAACCTTGCCTCGTGGAACAAATAGTGTTGCACCTGTATATGAGAAAACCCTACATTCCACATAAGATTCCTCCAAATCATCATCCCACAAATTTACGTATTCCAAGGTTGGGGGTACATCTGAGAGACAGTAAACAGATGTTAGATTGCTACAAGAAAAGAAAGCCATGTCTTTTATTGTTGTTACAGATGCCGGTATAACCACTGATGCAAGAGAATTACATCCGTTAAATACATTGCTTGGGATTGTTGTGATTGTGTTTGGTATCACTATATCCGCAATTGTTTTCCCGCCAATTAATGAGGTTTTTGCCAAAGCAATAGGATTACTTGATATTGTCATATTACACAGGCTCTCAAGACTGGCAAAATTGACAATCTGCAAACCGTTACATCCATAAAAGGCATCCTCCCCGATGTATGTTATTCCTTCGGGGAGATTAACATACGTTAATTCTTTGCACCATCTAAATATCCCATTAGGAATTTTAGTTACATCCTGTCCGATGACTACATTCTTTACAGATGAAGAGAGTATAGGGTCGACGGTCCAACAATAACTATCAGAATCAGGACAACCATCATAACGACCGCGTGTACTACAGTTTTTCGCATAAAAATATACATCGGTTAGACTTTGGATATCAGAAAAAGCATACCCGCCAATAAATGTAACGCTTTCCGGAATAGTAATAGAGGTCAGCCCTGTTCCATAAAAAGCAAACTTACCAATATTAGTTACAGAGTTTGGGATTTCTACGGAAGTCAGTCCGCTACAGCCTTGGAAGGTATAGTCTTTTATTGAAGTAATGGAGTTGGGTATAACTAAATTCGTAACCTCTTCTCCAGATACATATAAATGATGAGCATAATAGAGCGGATTTGCATAGCAATTTCTGTCATCGTAGCCGATTCCGAACCTTATTGAACACAAATGTTCAATGCTCGCAAATTCAGCTTTGGTCAGACTGCTGCAGCCATAGAAAGCGTCGTCGCCAATATACGTTACGGAGTTCGGGATTGTGACACTGGTCAAATTCTTGCAATTTTCGAATGCACGACTGCTTATCGAAGTCACCGGATATGTTTGTCCATTGAATTCACATTCAGATGGAATATTTGCTACGACAATATCTTTATCCGCTCCCGCGATATCAACACTCTTGCCTGATAGCGAATAGTAAAGAGAAGGTACCTTAATTTTAAAATAGCAAGTACCGTAACTTGTGTTAGAATTTCTCAAATGTAGTTTATGATATTCCCCATCTTTATAGTTGGCTACCTTCAAGGTATACGAGGACCAATAGCTACTCGTATTATAATCAATTTGTTTGTCATCAATAAATACATAGTCAAACTGTCCTGACGTGGAACTGATTGAGATTGAGGTAGGTTCTCCGGTAATTACAAACTGCGGATAACCATTATAGGTTCCCGAGGATGTGAAGCCGCTTATTTTTACACTTTGCGCGTGTGAGAACAATGGCAACAGGCATAAGAGAAGTGGAAGCCACAACTGTTTGAAATAGTAGAGTTTTTTCATTGGTGCGAAATGTGTGCCGCCGGGTCCACTACTTTGGCATTAGTCTTGGTTTATTAAACGCGAAAACGTGAGGACCATATCTGAAGCTCACTCCACTCGTTGAGGCTCTCGCATTGCCCATCTCAGTTGGAACGAGCAACGCATAGAACCTCACGTATATATGTATGTACAATTCGCAGAATGACGTTCACACACCATGCCACAAACATAAGTATATACACCTACATAAGACGTCTACCGTCGCTGCATTCTTGACTGAGATAGAAATTTGCGAGATTTCAACGAGACAAGAAAGAACGTTGATATACGTTTTCAAAAAAAGTTATTTGTCAATCTTCGGAGCAGACCTCTGTCAGCCATCAATCAACAGCGCAAATGTAATTATTTTTATCGGAACTGCAAGCAAAAATTGATAAAAAATCTTTGAGGGAGCAGCCAACCCTTGGGGGCGGCATGCGTCTCGCGTGCCGGTAACTTCTCCCCGAAGACGCTGACGCGTCTCAATACGCGAGGACGCGTATCGCCCCCAAGCTCTGTCGCCCCCAAGCGTTTGTCGACGGCGCAACGGAGTGCGCCTCTCCGGTTTGGCGTCAATATGTTGGTCTAAATGGTGAATTATTGTCCAAAAAGTCCACTATAATTCTTCGCGTTTTACATTAATTCATATTTTTGTAATTCAATTTAAGATAAAACAACAATAATAATGAAGAAATTTACCTCAACAGTAATTGCACTCGCGGCTGCGATTGCCTCAAATGCAGCAGTGGTCAATTTTTCGTATAACACTGACAATGGCGAGCTTGCAGCCTTTGGCTATGATAAAAAGGAGACTCTTAATGTTGCTATCCGGATTGACGACCCGAGTCTTGTCGGTGCCAAGGTGACTTCAATGTCCGTTCCGGTGACAATTGATTTCAAAACCGTAGGTTTAGGTGAATGTTCCGCTTTCCTTACTACCGAACTTAGCCGCGACGGCAAAACGAATGTTGCGGATATATGTACCGAGGCTGCCGTTGTTGATGAAAAGGGCAATCTTACCTGCACGTTCTCCCAGCCGTATACCATTACTGATAAGGGGGTATACGTGGGTTACTCAATTCCTATCGTTTCTTATCCCGACGGTGCGTCCGTTAAGCCTATCGCAGTGGTTGATGGGGTTAATAATAACGGACTTTATATTTTCGCCTCGCGCTCGGTTATATCATGGACATCCAAGTCGGCTGACCTTGGAGCTGTCAGCGCGATGGTTGTGACTCTTGATGCGGATTTACCCGCAAATGCCGCTGCTCTTTCGCTCAATCCCAAGTATGTGGCTCTTTGTGGCGAAAATAATAACATCAAGGCGCGTCTTTCAAATTTCGGACTGAATGCAATCGGCTCTATCGAGTATTCTTATACTATAGCTGACAAGACCACAGTAGCTTCTGTTGACGTGTCGCCCGAAATTGCCGCCAATTTCGGCGCATCGGGCTCCGTAACGCTCGATATCGAAGCTCCCGCCAAGAGCGGAGAGTATAACATGGAGGTGACCCTGACCAAGGTCAACGGTGTGGCTTACGACGGCAATACCGCATCCGCTCAGGTTATCGTATCTCCCATACCGGTTGCAAACCGTCCGCTGGTCGAGGAGTTCACCGGACTCTGGTGTGGCAACTGTCCTCTCGGTTATGCCGCCCTTGAAACTCTTAACGAGGCATTCCCCGGTGATTTCGTAGCCCTTGCTTACCATAACGGCGACCCGATGGAAGTTATGAGCAGCTATCCCGTTGATGTGAATAGTTACGGTTACCCCTGCGCTACCGTTAACCGTGATGGACTCTATACTCCGTCGCGCCTTTATTCCACATGGCCAGCCGCTGCCGATAAGATTGTAAACTCGGTCGTTTCGGTTGACCTTGAATGGGCTAATGAGGAGAAAACCATTATCCGCTCTACCACCAAGGTTCAGTTTGCCGAAGATCAGAAAGGTACCGATTACCGCATCGGTGCATGTCTGGTTTCTGACGGTCTGACTAATCCCTCATGGGTTCAGAGCAACTATTTCTCATCGAACGCTCCTACCGGCAATAAGATTTTCGATGAACTCTTTATCGGAACTTCATCACAGGTAACCGGTCTGGTGTTCAACGATGTGGTTCTTTCGTTCCCTAATAAATACGGTAAAGCCAATTCGCTTCCCGCTCAGGTTAAGGCGGTTCAGGAGGTTACCTATGTCGAGGACTTTGACCTGAATAAAATCCGTAATACCGGAGCTCTTCCCTCCAATCCTATCCAGAATATCGAGAATCTGAGAGTGGTCGGCGTGCTGTTTAACTCCAAGGGTGCTCCGCTCAACTGCGCTTCATCCGCCTATTCCACAGCCGGCGGTAAACTCGACTATGTAGGTCTGGCTGCCCCCGTGATTTATAACTATTCTATCGCTGCCGATGGCAAGAGTGCTGACGTCACTTTCTCGCTCCCTGCAGAATATATCGGTGATGATATCGAATTGATTCCCAACGGAACCCCTATCGGCACGGGGAGCAGCGTAAGCAAGTATTTCCGCTTTGCAATCTACGTTAACGGAAAGATTTATACCTTCACCCCCGCTGCCTATCCCGGACTCAAGAGCGATGCAAATAATATCGTCTTTGCCGACTCCGATGTAAAGAACATTACTTATGCCGACGGAAGGATGACCGTTAAGGTGTTTGCCGACGATATTAAGGAACTGGGCGTACAAAGCATTTATCTGTATGGTTCGGCATTTGAATCGACCGTTACCATTGCTGATGAGAACACTTCGATAAGTGAGTTTGAAGCCGATGGCGTTACGGTCAAGTCGGTAAGCTACTATGACCTTCAGGGGCGCGAAATCAGCGCGCCGCGTGCCGGTTCAATCGCCGTTTGCCGCATGGAGATGACTGATGGTTCCGTTCGTTCACAGAAAGTAAAATATTAATATGAAACGTTTTATAATGATATGTACCGCCGGTCTCCTTATGGGGTCGGCGGTTCAGTCTGCCGTAATCCCGGGTCCGACGGAGTCGCAGACTGTCGTGATAACTCAGGCTCCGAAAGGAAATCATGTCCAATACACAAAACATGGCGAGGCATGGGAGTTCAGCTACGACTTCGGAATGCCGGGGCGTATCAGTTCAAATGGATATGTGGCAGACGTTGTCACGACCGATGACGGCAAGATATACATGTCGCCGGTATTCAGTTTCGGTCTTGCCGACATGGGCATGACTTATATTGTCGGCGATGTCAAGGACGGAGTCGCTTCATTCTCGTTCCCTCAGGCGGTTTATCGCGGAGAAACCGACGCGGAAACCGTATACGCCCTCATGATGGAGTGGGAGGATGATGAAAAAGGATACTGGACCCTTGTGCCGTGTGAAAACCAGACGTTGCAATTCCGTATTGCCGCGGACGGAACCATGACTCCGGTTAATAATCTTACCTACACATGGATTTCACCTGCTACTTGGGCTCCTACCGAGGAGAACCCCGGCAGCAGCGTATGGTCATGGACCTATCTTTGCGGCGACTGGTATACTTCGCTTACACCCATCACCGCCGTTCCCGCTCAATTTCCAGAGGGCGTTACTCCCCAGCCGTGGACGCTGATTGACGGAACTAACGCTTATGAGGTCAAAATTGCCATTGATGGTAATGATATCTACTTGGCGGGTATTTATGACAAGATGCCCGATGCGGTCATGGCGGGTAAGATTAATGGCTCGACGGTTACCTTCCCCTCCGTTAACTATCTTGGCATTTATGAAAAGGATTATTATACCGTCTATGCCATGAGCGTCAAGGCTGCCGTTATCAACCATCCAGATTACGGTAAGATTGACGGGATGGTGCCTGACGGTAAGAATATAACTTTTGCCTATGACGCTAAGGGCGGCAAACTTGCCGGTCGATCGAATATAGGTCTGTCGTATGTCGAGGAGGACTGTCTTGAGCAGGTTACGTATAGCCTCGACAAGGTCAGGATTGAAAAACCGTCTGATAAGGAGATTACGGAGATTGCCGCCCCTCTGATTAAGGTTTTTTTCCCTTATGATGATAAAAAAGGATTCAGTGCCGTCATGTTTTCGATATCAAATATCGCAAACGATGACATAATGATACCGATAAGCAAGATTTTCTTCTCGATTTATGCCAATGGCGAGGTTTATGAATTTGACCCGGAAGATTATCCCTGCTTCTCTGAGCCTACGTCGGTTATCCCTTATAAGTTTGTGGATGAAACGTGGCTTGGAGCCTTTGAATATGATGAACAGTACCAGATGGAGATGGTAGGACTGGTTTTTGACGGCTGCGAGACCGTAGGCGTACAGTCCATATATCGTGATGGCGACAAGGAGCTGCGGTCTGAAGTAGTTACTATCCCCGCCGACAAGGAATACTGGTATAGCGGCGAGGGCGGCGAAGATGGCGTTGCCAATGTGGAGGAGACATCCGTAGCTCCACGCTACTATGACCTTCAGGGACGCGAAATCAGCTCGCCGCGCGCCGGTTCAATCGTTATTTGCCGTACAGGTTCAACTTCGCGTGTCGTAAAGTTCTGAAATAGCAGCGAAACAGTAAAAAATACCGCCGTCGCGTAATCTTTTCGCGGCGGCGGTTTGTTATAGTTAAAAACTCACACACGTTTTAACTATGACAGTAATACCTCAGCATGAAATCGCCTCATGGCTCGTTAAGGCGATTGACACAACCCTTGGATGGGTAGGCATTTCCAATTCCCGTACCGTTGAAGAAATAATCTACTTTGTAATCGTGCTTGCCATTGCCCTCGGCGTCGGCTGGCTGATTCAGACCGTAGTACTTGGCTCGCTGCGCCACATTGTGCGCCGCAAAAATAGCGAGTGGGGCAACGAACTGCTCCACGAACGGACCATGAGCAAATGCTCGCGCGTCATACCGCCGCTCGTTCTGCTCGGTTTCCTTCCCTTTGCGTTCGATAATAATGCCGTATGGCATACGTGGATTACACGAATTGTGCTCATATGGTTCGTAATCTGCTTCGGTTACGGCGTATGTGCGGTACTTAAGTTCATGTGGGTGCGCTATGACACGAGTTCCAATACCCGCAAGCTACCTATGCGCGGTATTTATGACTTGGGACTCGGAATTACATGGGCTGTGGTCACTATCATATCCATAAGCATATTGATTGACAAATCGCCCGCAATGCTCCTGACCGGTCTCGGTGCCGTAGCTGCCGCCATGATGTTTGTGTTCAAGGATACAATTCTCGGTTTCGTTGCCGGAATTCAGTTAAGCAATAACGATATGGTGCGCGTGGGCGACTGGATTACCGTTCCTAACACTCCCGCCGACGGTATTGTTATCGACGTTAATATTTCAGTGGTGAAAGTACAGAATTTTGATAATACCATGGTATATTTGCCTCCATATTCACTGACGGTAAACTCCTTCAAGAACTGGCGCGGAATGAGCCAGAGCGGCATCCGACTGATTTCACGCAATATCCTTATCGATGCGTCGACAATCACTGCCGACCAGAAAAATCCGGATTCGACCAACCTCACGGAATTCCGCAAGTGGTGTCTCAACTACCTCAACAACAATCCTCATCTCGACCACTCCGGTCAGGGCAACTCGCTCACCATGGTGCGCCTGATGCCGCAGGAAGCCGCCGGTGTTCCTATGCAGCTCTACTGCTTCACCAACACTACCGTATGGCCCGACTACGAAGCCATTCAGAGCGAAGTCATGGAGCACGTAATCGCCGCCGCCACCCAATTCGGTCTCACCGTCTACAACTACCCCGCAAAACTCTAATTCCCTCTGACATCTTATAAAAGAGAGGCTGTCTAACACTGATTGTTAGACAGCCTCTTCGTGTGTTTACGTTTTATGAATTCTATCTGATGTATTTTTCGGGAATCTTAGCTCCATACTCAATTTGTCGGGTTCCAAGTATTTTTTTGCCATCATGACCGGTTACGTATGCTTCAATTAGTTTTTTTGTTTTTTTCGAGAAAACGCCATGCATTGTAACTTCGTTCTTCTTTTTAGAAACCTTCACGGAATCTCCGCTTGTCGTTATGGTAAGCTTGGAAAAATCCTTGTTTATCGCGTCAAGGTTGAACAGGTCAAGCAATCTTAATGACTGTTTGCCATCATGTAGCTCCGTCATGCCGGCAATTTCAACGATATCTTTCTCCGTTCCGTTATTGTTGATTACATATAAAGTTCCTGTTATTTCTTCTCCCCCGTGTTTTGTTTCGATTACTTTTTCAACAGGATTATATATTCCTATTATATAGAATTCAACTTTATATGAAGTCTCGGCATTGATGTTCTCAATGGATTGTCTCACTGTTTCTTCTGCGCGTATTGTATGCTGACTGCTGAATGTGGCGGTCAATACTATGGCGAGTATGGCTGCTGCGCTACTGAGTCTCCACCAGAGTCTGCGATAGCTTTTCTTGCTTTCCTTGAATTCAAAATTACTGTTTTTACGGAACTTAGGGGTCAATAAATCCGTTACTTTTTCAAAATCTTGCTTTTCCATAATCTTATTGGTTATAAAATGTTCAATCGTTTCAATTCATCTCTCAGGTGAGCAACTCCGTAACGGAATCTTGATTTCACGGTAGCAACCGGCAGTACCATGACTTCCGCCACTTCGGCAAATGTCATTTCGCAATGGAGGTGGAGCCTGATTACTTCCGATTGCTCTTCCGGAATCATTGACAGCAAGGAATTGATGATTTTGAATTCCTCATCAAAATTCTCAGCCTCTGTAATGACGGGTAGATCGCTTTCTAATGACTCGAAATAGCGTGTTTTGCGCAATTTGTCTGCACAAATATTCGATAATGTACTATAAATGTACGGTTTCGGATTGTCTAAACGTATTTCTCTTTGCTTGGAAGTCATCGAGATATAAAGGTCTTGCAGGGCATCTTCAGCATCTTGTGTCGTTGGCAGCCGATAACTTGCGTACTGGAAAAGCCTCTCTTTTTCTTGCCTGAGTATATCAATCAGTTGGTCGTGATTCATATTGCGATTTCATTGTTAGTTTACCTTTAAGACGCAAAAATTACCAAAAAGATTTAACATCAACCGTTTATTCTTCAATAATGCGGACCTCTCCATATTTGTTTATTAAATTTTGCGGGAAAATTTGCATAATTAAAAATGTTGTTGTAACTTTGCCAACGAAAACACAAAGTTACACACATTTTTTAATACACACTATGAAAAAAATCGCATCTCGAAAGGATTCCCGAGTGGTTGATCTGCTTATGACTCACGGCGTTGCCGGCTATGGCATTTATGTATTACTCATTGAATATCTTGGAGGACGTAAGGTGTTTCGCTCTAAGTCGGATTATAAGCGCATTGCTTATGAGCTTCATGCCGACGCCGAAACCGTGCGCTCCGTGCTTGAGGACTTCGGTCTGTTTGACTGCACCGACACGGAATATTATAACCTCGGCAAAGCCCCTGTAAGTAAAGAATTTCCGCTTCTAGAAGTGGAAGAACCGACAGAGGAAAATAAACCGGAAAAATCTATTGTCTCACCCGCTAAGCAGGAGCTTGTCGCGCCTCCATGTCCGGAGTCTCAAATGTCGCGCAGCGAGCGGCGTCGCCAAGAGCGATTGCAACGCAAAAGTTGTCACGGCGCAGCTTAGGGTTTGGCGGAGTGATGTCAAGGTTGCGCGTATTTGTTTTATGTTATTTTTGCATCAGGAGTTCTCCCATAGCTGCTACCGCTGATTCATGTTCTTTTCTACAAATGAAGTGCGCATATTGCCGATTTTCCGGATTTTGTGGGTAAAACACAAGAGTTAAAGTGTGTGGATCAGATGAAAACACTTTGATGGTTTCATAGTCATAATATGAAAGAGCGACCAGAATATGATCGCCCGAAGAATTTGATATGTCGAAAGATAAATCCATTTACTTTATACAACTACAGTAATGGTACATTCATCTTTCTCAATGAGCTTTTTAATTTGCTGTTGCTTCTTCTCTCGCAAAGCGTCAAAGACTTGAATCATCTTTGGAGAGGGATTCTTGATGGTGATGTTTCGAGTCATGTGCAGTAATGAGTTATTGTTTGGCACAAAGTTACGACAAAATTTTCAATTTTGCAACTGACTGATGGTTGTTGAACATACACTGGCGGAGAATTTTTGGTGGTTTCGGAAATTTTGAGTATTTTTGCGCTAATAATTCTACAATTCACTCATTATGAACAAGCCATTTAAATATCAGCCGATGTTTCCACTCGGCCCCGACACTACCGAGTATTACCTCCTGACTTCTGATTACGTTAAAGTTGAAAACTGGAACGGTCACGAAATGCTTGTGGTTGACCCCGAAGCCTTGACCGTACTTACCCGTCAGGCAACCCACGACAATGCCTTCATGCTTCGTCGCGAACATAACGAAATGGTCGCCAAGATTCTCCATGACCCCGAGGCAAGCGAAAACGACAAGTTTGTGGCTTTGACCATGCTCCGCAATGCTGAAATCGCTGCTAAGGGTCAGCTTCCTTTCTGTCAGGATACCGGTACAGCCATATGTCATGCCCACAAGGGTCAGCAGG
>CAZPHN010000006.1:0-83831 GCA_964586765.1 uncultured Bacteroides sp. | reverse complement strand
TGTTCCCCGCCGACTTCCCCTATGTTTGCCGCATCGTGAGCGACATCCTCGAGTCGAACGGCTCTTCATCGATGGCAACCGTCTGCGCCGGCACCCTCGCCCTGCTCGACGCCGGCGTGAAGATGAAAAAGCCCGTTGCCGGCATCGCCATGGGCCTTATCAGCGACGGCTCGAAATATGCCATCCTCAGCGACATCCTCGGCGATGAAGACCACCTTGGCGACATGGACTTCAAGGTTACCGGCACCCGCGACGGCATCACCGCCACCCAGATGGACATCAAGTGTGACGGCCTCAGCTACGAAATCCTCGAAAAGGCTCTCATGCAGGCCCGCGACGGACGTCTCCATATCCTCAACATCATCAACCAGACCATTCCCGCACCCCGCGAGGACTATAAGCCCAGCGTTCCGCGCATCGTAACGATGACCATCCCCAAGGATCTCATCGGCGCAGTAATCGGCCCGGGCGGAAAAGTTATCCAAGGCATTCAGGAAGAGAGCGGCGCGATTGTCAGCATCGACGAAATCGACCAGCAGGGCTACATCGAAGTGGCTGCCCCCAACAAGGATGCCATCGACCGCGCTCTCGGCATGATTCGCGCCATCGTAGCGCAGCCTGAAGAGGGCGAAGTATATACCGGCAAGGTAATGACCATTCAGGACTTCGGTGCCTTCGTTCAGTTCATGCCTAACCGCGACGGTCTGCTCCACATTTCAGAAATTTCATGGGACCGTCTCCCCGACATGGAGGCTTCAGGTCTCAAGGAAGGCGACGAAGTGACTGTCAAACTTATTGAGATTGACAAAAAGACCGGCAAATACCGCCTGTCTATGCGTGCCCTCCAACCCAAACCCGAAGGCTGGGTTGAGCGTCCGCGCGAACCGCGCCGTCCGCGTCCCGAAGGCGGCGACGGAGAGCGTCGCGAACGCCGTGACCGTGGCGACCGCGACCGTGGTCCCCGCTCACCCCGCCGTCCTCAGTAATCAGAAAATAATAATCAAACCAATTAATTAATTAGTTATTTCTCTAAACACATGAACAGCAAAGGTTCTTTGGGAAGCATTGTGGCCGGTGTAATCGCCATCTTCCTTGTACTCATCTGTCTGTTCTATCTGTCGTTCTCTTGGAAGGGTTCACAGATTGAAAATCAGGGCAAAGAGTACGCCACAGCAGTGGCTGGCGGAGACAACACATCCGATGCTTACACCGGTGCTTACAAGCACTACATGGATTCCGTAGCACAGGAGCCCGTTTATATGGGTTACACCTATGCAGAGGTACAGCGTTGGGGCGTGGGCCTCGGTCTCGACCTCAAGGGCGGTATGAACGTGACCCTTCAGGTCAACATGGGCGATATGCTCAAGGCTATGGCTGCCGACCCGAACGGCACTACCCTCCGTCGCGCCGTGATTGCCACCGACTCAATCGCAGCCGCAGCTCCCGAAACAGAATATGTCGAAACCTTCATCGAACAGTATAAGAAGGCATCGGCTAACCCCAATGTAGACTTCTCGGTCGTTTTCCCCGACCTGATTACCTCTAACGGCACCAACTACGGTTCCGTAGCCCAGAAGCTTAAGGATGAGGCTCAGGACCGCGTGAACACTTCCGCTACCAATGTGCTCCGCAACCGTATCGATGCGTTCGGCGTTGTTTCGCCCAACATTCAGGTACTTCAGGGCAAGCAGGGTCAGATTCTTCTCGAGCTCCCCGGCGTTAAGGAACACGAGCGCGTGCGCGACCTCCTCCAGCGTTCGGCAAACCTCGAATTCTACGAAATGTATGACGCTGTTGACTATGCCCAGTCACTCAATCAGGCTTTTGCTTCCGATACCACCGGCGCAATCGTTCAGATGCTCAGCCCCGTGGCTCAGGGTCCCATCGTAGGCTATGCCCGCGCTAAGGACAAGGATGCCATCCTTAAGTGGTTCAACTCTCCCGAGGTAAAGAGCCTCTTCCCCAACACCATGAAGCTCGCTTGGAGCAACAAGGCTATGAAGCCCGAATACGTTGGCGGACTCAAGGACGTTTATCAGCTCGTTGCTCTCCGCACCGACCTCGACCCCGAAACCCACGAACAGCGTCCCCGCATGAACGGCGACAACATCGTTGACGCAAGCACTGACTTCGACACCATGCGCGGTCAGACCGTAAACATGCGCATGAACTCTGAAGGCGCACGCCAGTGGGCTGCAGTAACCCGCGCTAACGTAGGCAAGCCCGTCGCTATCGTTCTCGATGACGTTGTTTACTCTTATCCCACCATCAATACCGTAATTGAAGGCGGCAGCTCTGAAATTACCGGCGACTTCACAGTTCAGGAGGCTCAAGACCTTGCCAACGTGCTGAAATCAGGTAAGATGACCGCCCGCGTGAGCATCATTTCCGACATGGTCGTAGGTCCCTCGCTCGGTGCACAGGCTATCCACGACGGTCTCTGGTCATTCATCATCGCCATCGTGCTGCTCATGATTTTCATGTGCTGCATCTACGGTCTCATCCCCGGTCTTGTAGCTAACCTCGGCTTGATTCTGAACGTGTTCTTTACCTTCGGTATCCTCGCTTCGTTCCAAGCAGTGCTGACCCTCTCCGGTATCGCCGGTATCGTGCTCGCACTCGGTATGGCGGTTGACGCCAACGTGCTTATCTTCGAGCGCGCCAAGGAAGAACTCCGCGCCGGTAAGAATGCACGCACCGCTATTGCCGACGGTTACTCAAACGCCTTCTCGGCAATCTTCGACTCTAACCTGACCTCAATCATCACCGGTATCATCCTGCTCCTCTTCGGAACAGGTCCTATCAAGGGTTTTGCTACCACTTTGATTATCGGTCTCTGCTGCTCGTTCTTCACCGCAGTTTACCTGACCCGTATCGTCTTTATCCTCGGTGCCAAGTCCAAGCCCTTCGAAAAGCTCACCTTCGACACCAAACTGAGCCGCAACATGTTCATCAACGCTCACTATAACTTCCTCGGCACCCGCAAGACTGCGTTCACCATTGCCGGCGTAGTTATCGTAGCTATCATCTGCTCGCTCGTGTTCCGCGGTCTCAATCAGGGCATCGACTTCTCCGGCGGTCGCAACTACGTAGTGAAATTCGACCATCCCGTTGAAGCTGACAAGATTCAGCAGGCCATTGCTCCTCACTTCGAGGGTGCCGGTCTGAGCGTCATCACCATCGAAAACAAAAATCAGGTTCGCGTCTCTACCAACTACAAGATTAACGACAACTCTCCCGAGGTTGAACGCGAAATTCAGGACATCCTCTTCGAGGCTCTTGCTCCCGAAATGAACGGCATCACCTTCGAACAGTTCACCACCACTGACACCGACCACGGTCTGATTCAGTCACAGAAGGTTGGTCCCTCAGTGGCCGACGACATGAAGACCGACGCCTACATCGCAGTAACGCTCGCCCTCATCGCCATGTTCCTCTACATTCTGGTTCGTTTCCACAATGTGGCATTCTCACTTGGCGCGCTCGCAGCCGTAGCGTTCACCGCTTTCACCATCATCGGCTTCTACAGCTTCTGCTGGGGTCTCGTTCCCTTCTCAATGGAAATTGACCAGACATTTATCGCCGCAATCCTGACCGTTATCGGTTATCAGATTAACGATACAGTGGTTGTATTCGACCGTGTTCGCGAAAATGTCCAGCTCTATCCCAAGCAGAACTTCTATGACCTCATCAACCGCTCGATTAACTCGACCCTCGGTCGTACAATCATGACCTCAGGCTCGACCCTGCTCGTACTTCTGAGCATCTTCGTGCTCGGCGGTGAGGCTATCCGCTCGTTCACCTTCGCAATGATTTGCGGTGTGATTGTCGGCACTCTCGCCACCATCTACATCGCCGCTCCCGTCGCTTACCTGACCGACAGCAAGCGCAAGCAGAAGGCATAATCCCCCGGAAATCCCCGAAAGAGAGTCAAGAGTCCCAATGACTCTTGACTCTCTTTAATTTATTATACAGTCTAATAACGTCTAAAAACTTGGCAAATTCATACACCAAAATATATATCCATGTTGTATTTGCGGTAAAACACCGCAATGCACTTATTTCTCCGCTATATCAATCAAAAATTCATGCCTATATAGGAGGAATAATCCGAAAACTCGGACATCTACCGATGTGTATAGGCGGAACTGACAATCATATCCACTGCCTGATTCAGTATAATCCGGTTCAGGCTATTCCCGATATGATAAGAGATATCAAAAGCTCATCAAGTGCTCATATCAACAATGAAAAAATCTGTCCGTTCAGGTTTGAGTGGCAAAGAGGCTATTCTTGTTTCTCAATATCTCACTCTCATGTAGATTCAGTAATCAACTATATCCGAAATCAGCATGAACACCACAAGAATATAAGTCTTGATGATGAAATTAAAAAAATAATGGATAAATATCGTATAGACTATGACTGTAAATATATTCTTAAAGAACCGGAATAATTATCTGTCGCTCCTATGGAGCTCCTAAAGGATGATAACCTGAAATCCACGCCCTTCGGTTCGCTAACGCGTCCCTCGGACGTGGCTACTATCTAACAGTCCGCTATGCGGACTTCACAACTGCCCGCCTTGCGGGCATAAGAACGTAGACCCGTTCGAGGGGCGCGTTAGCGAACCGAAGAGCGGGGGATTAAAGAAAACACCCACTAAGAGCCGCGTAGCGGCGACATAAGAGAACTAATATCATTAATAAAAGCAGATAAAAATGACAATATATTTGAACGAAAAACCGATAATTGTGGCGAATATGACGCCGCTGGCTAAAATTCTGGAAGAACAGGGAATTACTCCCGCCGGAAAAGCCGTAGCCGTCAATGACCTTGCCATCCCTCCGTCGCTATGGTCAGAAACCCTTCTCCATGATGGCGACAAAATCCTCGTATTCCGCGCCTTCTACGGAGGCTAATATCAATTATCAATTTCCAATTAGTAATTAGTAATTTCTTCTATGAAAGAAGAAAACATTGTGAGGGATAAGAGCTATGCCTTCGCTCGCAGATGTGTTAGATTATATAGATATCTGTGCGAAGAAAAGAAAGAGTATATTCTCTCAAAACAACTTGTAAGATGTGGCACAAGCATCGGTGCAAATATTGCTGAGGGTCAGTACGGGCAGTCACGAGCAGACTTCGCAGCTAAAATCTCAATTGCACAAAAAGAAGCAGGAGAAACGGAATTTTGGCTGAAACTGCTTATCGATGAAGAATATATTACTCTCGCTCAAGGAGAAAGTATGCTGACCGACTGCCGCGAACTCATAAAACTACTCCAAGCCATCACGAAAACTCTCTACAAAAAGAATTGCTAATTACTAATTCCTAATTACTAATTAAAATAAAGTGTTACAGTTTATTACCCATCCTTCGGATAAACTATCGATACCGGAGCAGGTGCGTCTGGCTATTGAAGGCGGATGCCGATGGATTCAGCTCAGAATGAAAAATGCCACCGATGCCGAAGTGGCAGCGATGGCGCGCGAAATCATACCCATATGTCGCGAAAATGACACAATCCTCGTTATAGATGACCGCGTTGAAGTAGTAATGGAAACAAAAGTCCACGGAGTCCACCTTGGCAAAGACGACATGGATCCCGCAAAAGCACGCGAATATCTCGGACCGCACGCAATCATAGGCTGCACAGCCAATACCGCTGCCGACATCCTTGCGCTCGCCTCCCTTGACATAGACTATATCGGATTAGGACCGTTCCGCTTCACCACAACCAAGGAGCGTCTGAGCCCCGTACTCGGATTAGAAGGCTACCGTAAAATCGTTGAAGAGGTACGTGCGGCAGGCTGCGAGCTCCCCATCGTTGCCATCGGCGGCATCGAACCCGCCGACGTCCCCTCCCTGCTTGACACCGGCGTAAACGGCATAGCCATGAGCGGCGCAATCATCAACTCCCCCGACCCCGCCGCCACCGTCGCCTCCATCCTCCAAGAGCAATAAAAAAAGCACTCCAAAGCATTTTATCTTGCCATTGGAGTGCTTTTTTCATAAATCATTATTGTAGCCCGGCAATTAACTCGCTGCCAGTCATTACCTCCATTCTTGAAAAGGCAAAAAGCTTCTTGCCAAGGTCCTTCAATGATGCACCTATGTGGTACACTTCTTCATCTATTATTAGAAATCGGTCATGCGCCTTAGTATAATGATGTAACGTCACTCCGGGATATTGAAGATTGTGACGCTCCACATCCTGACGAAGCTGCCGCGAAATCTGCCCGACATAAATGTCGACTAAAACGCCGGGTACTCGCTTAGATAGCTGCACCAAGACCGTGTCATCAACATAATTATCAATTAAGACTATCCGAGTCTTAGCTTGTCGGATTAGATTAGCTATCAGGGCATAAGCATCAAAAATCTGACCATTAAAAAATACACCTTCCTTCACACATCCTGCTGATTCTCCTAATTTATCAAGTATGGCATCCACTTTCTCATCAGTTCTCAGCTGTTTCATTTCAAGATGCTCAATTCTCTGAAATAATGAGGCATTGTTCATCAGGAAGCTCCTCATTGCTACGAAGGCTTCAATAATCCTGATACTTGTCTTAATTGCCGTAGTGCTTTTCAAGACAGCGGAAAGCATTGCAACACCCTGCTCGGTAAATGCGAACGGATTAACGGAAGAGTGCTTGAGATTTTCCAAGCGGTCGCAATTTGCGACCAGTTCCGCCTTCTCCACTCCCGAAAGCTGAAATCTGAAACTCTCGGGAAAGCGGTCGATATTACGTTTGACTTGCTCATTTAATCGCTTGGTATCCACACCATATAACTCAGCCAAGTCACGGTCAATCATAACCTGACTTCCGCGTATAGTCAATATCCTATTTTCAATAGGCAAAAGCAACGATGACTCATTTCTTACAGACTCAACTCCCTGCAAGTGTTCATTATCAGGCATTGAAACATCTTTCTTCGATTTCATACGCAAAGTTACATAAAAATCTTGATAAATGCGGTAGGGCAATAAAAAATGTTAAATATTTGCGGAGGGCGGGAGATTTTTGTAACTTTGGTCAGCCAAATTGCCGGATTCTCTCTCGCTCCAAGGCTCTTCTCGGTCAGGCCAGCGGCTCAGACTCACACCATACCCAGTTGGTGTAGAGTCCGTTGATTACGCTATATAATAAAAAAATAAATATAAATGACCGAAAAATGGAACTCAAAAGCCACAAACCACTCCGCCTTCCCCCCCGAAGCAGCCGACGCTGAACCCAGCGTCACACTGCAGGAGCGTTATGCCCGGACTCCGGTAGTTGTCAAACTGCTGAAGGAGCGCGGCATAACTACTCCAGAAGAGGCTCAGAAGTTCTTCAATCCATCGCTCGACGACCTGCACGACCCTTTCCTCATGCCGGGAATGGATGTCGCGGTTTCGCGTCTGAACGATGCGATGGGAGCGAAGGAGCGAATATTGGTTTATGGCGACTATGACGTAGACGGAACCACGGCTGTGGCATTGGTCTACAAGTATCTGTCGCAGTTTTACTCGCAGATTGATTATTACATACCCGGACGGTATGATGACGGCTACGGCATTTCGAAACATGTGATTGACGAAGCTGCCGCCAACGGTATCAAGCTGATTATCATACTGGACTGCGGCATCAAAGCCAACGAGGAGATAGCCTATGCCAAGACCCTCGGCATTGATTTCATTATCTGTGACCATCACGTTGCCGGCGCGGAACTTCCCGACGCCGTGGCAATCCTCAATCCGAAACTTGAGGGAAGTCCATATCCGTTCCACCACTTGAGCGGTTGTGGGGTAGGGTTCAAGCTGATGCAGGCGTTCTCGAGGAGCAACATGCTGCCCGAAGGACCGCTCGATGCCCTTCTCGACCTTGTGGCTGTCAGCATTGCCGCCGATATCGTGCCTATGACGGGCGAGAACCGTATCCTGACCTATCACGGTCTGCGCCGTCTTAACTCCAACCCGAACATGGGTCTGCGCGGAATCATGAGGATTTGCGGGCTGACACGCCGCGAAATCACCATCACCGACGTAATCTTCAAGATAGGACCGCGAATTAACGCCTCTGGACGCATGCAAAGCGGCAAGGAGGCAGTTGACCTGCTTGTAAGCCGCGATGCGGCTGACGCGCTCGAAAAGGCGCGAGCCATCGACCAATACAACTCGGACCGCAAGGAGCTTGACAAGATTATCACCGAGGAAGCGAACGCCATCCTCGAGGCGCGCGGCGACCTTGCCGCCGACCGAAAGTCGATAGTCATCTACAATGAATCTTGGCATCGCGGAATAATCGGTATCGTGGCGTCACGCCTTACGGAGGATTATTACAAACCCGCAGTAGTGTTGACGCTCACCAACGGAATAGCCTCAGGCTCATCGCGCTCGGTTCAAGGCTTTGACATTTACTCGGCGGTGGAATCATGTGCCGATTTGCTCGAAAATTTCGGCGGTCATACTTATGCCGTAGGTCTTTCGATGAAACCGGAAAACATTGAGGAATTCTCACGCCGCTTTGAGGAATATGTCGCCGCCAACATCACTCCCGCCCAGATGAAACCGGTATGCGAGATTGACGCAAACATAACTTTCAGCGAGGTAACTACGGAACTGCTCTATGCCCTGCGCGGGTTTAATCCCTTCGGTCCGGGCAACGAGAAACCGGTGTTCCTCACACGCGGCGTTCGCGATGCCGGCACCTCGAAGATTGTGGGCAAACAGCTTGAACATATCAAGCTTGACCTGCTCGACCCGACCACATCGGAGCCTGTCAACGCCATTGCCTTCAACAGCGCGGACAAGTTTGACCGCATAAGCTCAGGAAAGCCGTTTACACTTGTCTATACCATCGAGGAGAACAAGCATCACGCTGCCGGCTCACCGATTCAGCTGCTGGTTAAAGACATTATTTTCGACTAAACCCATCCTGACAGATGACCTCCCGCGAAGTCCTGTTTAAATATTGGGGCTACCGGGATTTCCGCCCCCTGCAATCCGAGATTGTCGACTCTGCGCTAAGCGGAACCGACACACTCGGTTTGCTGCCTACGGGAGGAGGCAAAAGCATCACCTTTCAGGTTCCCGGACTGATGATGCCGGGACTGACATTAGTTATCACTCCACTGATTTCCCTGATGAAGGACCAAGTGGACAATCTGCGCGCCCACGGCATTGCGGCAACCTATGTCCACAGCGGTCTGACCCGCTCAGAGACGCGTCTCGGGCTCCAGAAAGCCGAGCTGGGTAAGGTAAAGTTCCTCTATCTGAGTCCGGAGCGGCTCCAGAGCGAGCAGTTCCGCCAGCGGCTCAAGGATTTCAATGTCTCGATGATTGTGGTCGATGAAGCTCACTGCATATCGCAGTGGGGTTACGACTTCCGTCCCTCATACCTAAACATAGCGAAACTGCGCGACATTTTCCCCAATGTCGTCATGATGGCACTGACGGCGAGCGCGACACCCGAAGTTGTCGATGACATATGCCGCCTTTTGCGCTTCAGGTCCGGTTCCAAGGTATTCCGCAAAAGTTTTGCCCGCCCGAACATCAATTACATTGTCCGCTATACGGAAAACAAGCCCGAACGGCTCCTGACAGTGCTTAAAAACACCCGTGGCTCCGCTATAATATACGTGCGCTCACGCGCACGCACGCGCGAAATAGCCGAAATGCTCGCCGACGAGGGCATATCTGCCGACTATTATCATGCCGGATTAGCCCCGGAGGATAAAGACAATAAGCAGCAACGGTGGAAAACAGACGCAATCAGAGTGATGGTAGCCACAAACGCCTTCGGCATGGGCATAGACAAACCTGACGTCAAAGTGGTCATTCACTATGACCTGCCGTCGTCAATCGAGGAATATTATCAGGAAGCGGGTAGGGCAGGGCGCGACGGAGAGTCATGTTTTGCCGTGGTCATAGCCTCAAAGCGCGACAAAGCGGTACTTTCGCGCCGTCTGAGCGAGTCATTTCCTCCCCGCGAGTATATTGCAGATATCTATGAGAAAGCATGTCTGTTCATAGACCTTGCCATAGGCGAAGGCTATAACCGGGTATTTGATTTTGACTTCGGTCGTTTCGTGCAGACATACAGCCTTCAGGAGGCTCCGGCGCGGGCATCGCTCCGGTTGCTTTCGCTGTCTGGCTATCTGGAATTTGTTGAAGACATTGATGCGCGCGCCAGAGTAATGATGGTTGCCGCCAAACATGAGCTCTACGATATGAATCTCGAACCGGCTCAGGATGAGGTTCTACAGTATATACTGCGCAATTACGCGGGAGTGTTCGCAGACTATGTAAATATCTCGGAGACGGTCATTGCATCCCATCTGAACATGACGGCAGATGACGTCTATCAGGCACTTCTGGCACTGACCCGCGCCCATGCGCTCCATTACGTTCCGCGCCGCCAGCAGCCTTATCTGTTTTTTCCTTCACGCAGGGTGCTGGCAAAGTATGTCGAGTTGCCCAAGGAGGTATACGACAGGAGGCGCGAGCTCATGAAGCAGCGTATCGAAGCCATGAAGCGGTTGGTTTTCGACCCTGAAGTATGCCGCTCAAACGCCATTCTCGAGTATTTCGGCGAAATACCGTCGAAACCATGCGGAATATGCGATACATGCCGGTCTGCCCGCCCTGCCGTAGAAGGCGGAAACCGTCGGTCGCTAATTCTTGGCATAGTATCAGAGGCGGGAAACGACGGCATTGAACTAACCGAGCTCATAACGCGTTCAAAACTTAATCCGGAAAGGGCAACGGAGCTAATCCGCACGCTGCTCGATGAAGAAGAATTAATCCTCAACCCTCAACAGAACAGAATAATATGCAAGCACCATTAGCCGAGCGGATGCGTCCGCAAACCCTCGACGATTACATAGGTCAGACCCATCTTGTAGGTCCCGGCTCGATTTTGCGCCGCATGATTGAGCAGCAACGCGTTTCATCCTTCATACTCTGGGGTCCTCCCGGAGTAGGAAAGACCACCCTCGCGCGCATCATTGCCAACTCTACAAACTCGCCCTTCTACACCCTCTCGGCAGTCCATGCCGGAGTAAAGGAGGTACGCGAGGTCATAGAGCAATGTAAAGCCGACTCCCGCTCGATGTTCTCCACCGGGCGTCCCATCCTGTTCATAGATGAAATCCATCGGTTCAGCAAGTCGCAGCAGGACTCGCTGCTTGGAGCCGTTGAGAGTGGGGTAGTGACCCTCATCGGAGCCACGACGGAAAATCCATCTTTTGAGGTAATACGCCCGCTCCTGAGCCGCGCACAGGTCTATACGCTCAAACCACTTGATGCCACGGAGCTGCAGACTCTGCTCAACCATGCCCTTACACGCGATGAAATCCTGTCGAAAATGGACATTCGGGTAGAGCAGACCGACGCACTGTTTCGCTTTGCCGGCGGCGATGCCCGTAAACTGCTCAACATACTTGACCTTCTCGAGCAGTCCACTCCTGCCGGTAAGCCGCTAATAATCAATGATAAGACCATCACCGAACATCTGCAGGAAAATCCCGCGGCATACGACAAAGGCGGCGAAATGCACTATGACATCATCTCCGCGTTTATCAAGAGCGTCAGAGGCTCGGATGCCGACGCCGCCATCTACTGGCTTGCGCGCATGGTAGCAGGAGGTGAGGACCCCGAGTTCATTGCCCGACGCCTCGTGATACTTGCTGCCGAGGACATCGGACTTGCCAACCCTAACGCCCTGCTGCTTGCTAACACAACCTTCGACGTGGTCAAGAAAATAGGCTGGCCCGAAGGACGCATACCCTTGGCGGAATGTACCGTCTATCTGGCGCGCTCACCCAAGTCAAACTCCGCCTACTTAGCCATCGACAACGCCCTTGCGGCGGTACGTCAGAGCGGCGACCTGCCTGTGCCGCTCCATCTGCGCAACGCCCCGACGTCGCTTATGAAGGAAATGGGCTACGGCGCGGACTATAAGTATCCCCACGACTACCCGGGTCACTACGTAGCCCAGCAGTACCTCCCCGACGCCCTCACCGGCACCCGCTTCTACCACCCCGCCGACAACCCCCACGAATCCCCCCGCAAACCCTAACCGCCTCAATTTGCCGGACGAAACCGCCTCAATTTGCCGAACAAAATCGCCTCAATTTGCCGAATGGATTTTTTTTCGTACATTTGCACAGCATTTTAAGTAATTATGGCAAATCACAAAGAAAACAACGGATATCGACCGCGAATTGCCGACAAAATTCTGCGAGAAAAGCTTGAGGCAAAAGGCGCGGTACTGATTCGCGGTCCAAAATGGTGTGGCAAAACAACAACAGCCGAACAGCAGGCGCAAAGCATTCTATATCTGAGTAATCCCAAGAATCGCGAAGGTCTGCTACAGTTAGCGGCCGTTGACCCTCAAATATTGTTAGAAGGTGACAATCCGCGTCTTCTTGACGAATGGCAGATTGTTCCGCAACTTTGGGATGCGGTCAGGTTTGAAACCGACCATCGGCGCAAACCCGGACAATTCATACTGACCGGCTCGGCTCAGCCTGTAACCCGCAATAATGCAGCCGGAGAGAAAATTTTTCACTCCGGAACGGGTCGGTTCGCCTTCATTGATATGCTGCCTATGTCACTTTCCGAGTCGGGCGACTCAACGAATCAAGTCAGTCTCGAATCCATGTTCAACGCCCCGGAAACACCCATAAAAGGAATGAATCCACACAATTTACGTGACATTGCATATTTGATGTGTCGAGGAGGGTGGCCGTTTGCGGCTTCCGGAGAGCTTAGCAAAAAAGCAGCTCTTTCACAAGCGATTGACTATGTCGACGTAATTGTAGAGGAAGATATTTCGCGGGTGGATGGTACAGAGCGTAACCCGGAGCGGGCAAGAAAATTGCTAAGATCCTACGCACGCTATCAGGGCACACAAACACCCGTCAGTCAAATCAGGAAAGACCTGATGACAAATGAAAACGATTCGCTCTCAGACGATACGATTAACTCCTATCTCAACGCCTTGCGTCAAATTTTCGTGGTTAAAGACATGGAGGCATGGAATCCTAATCTTCAATCCAAGACAGCCATACGCACAACCCCGACAAGATATTTCATTGACCCCTCGATTGCTACCGCCGTCCTTAGAGTCGGGCCGGAGGACCTTATAAACGACTTGAAAACATTCGGTCTGATATTCGAGACAATGTGTGTAAGGGACTTGAGAATCTATGCCGAAGCTCTCGATGGCGATGTCTACCACTATAGAGACAGTAACGGACTCGAATGTGACGCAGTGGTTCATCTCCGAAACGGCAAATATGGTCTAATCGAAATTAAATTAGGAGGCGAAAAACTAATCGAAGAAGGTGTCAAGAACCTCCAGAAACTCGAATCAATATTAGATACCACAAAAATGCCTGCCCCGTCATTCCTGATGATACTGACCGCCGTGGGCGACTACGCATACCGCCGTTCCGACGGCATCTACATAGTCCCCATTGGAACCATGACCATATAATAAAATAACTGAGGAGTGGCTGTCGCAGTCACTCCTCGTCAAATAATAAACCAATCATTATCACATTTCTTTCACAATGAAAAAAGTCTTTTGCTTGCTTTCATCTATATAACACCCCTCCCCCCAAAAAGGTTCACCTCCCCCGCAAAAAAATGATATCAGTCACGATCAAGGAGCCATTTCCAAGCAGGAATAACTTTTATGCTCAATCCGTTTTCCAAACGGATTTCCGACTCTTCTTCCGACGTAATAATCAATAGACTTTTACAACCGGTAACCTTTTGGGCTTCTATCAGACCGGAAATCTCTCTTGTTCGAGTAGTTTCATCCGTCATATCCCATGTTACCTGAATCAACTGACTGACGTCATTACCTTGCTGAACCACAAAGTCACACTCATTACTACCTTGATAATAGAATATACGGTCAACAGGAGTGCGATTTCTATACAGCTGAAGAAAAACCGTATTTTCAAGTTTCTTTCCGTTATCATCGCTTTGCGGCAATAAAACGGCATCACGCAGTCCATTATCTACACAATAATACTTGGGCTGTGAACTTTCGACCTTTTGCAACGATTTACTAAAATTGGAAACACGAAAGAACATAAATATATCGCAAGCGTGGGTTGCCCACTTATAGATGTCATCTTTGCTAACCTTCAGACCTTGTGACTTTATATCATTATGAATTGAACGGATTGACGTCGGTTTAGTGAGATTTGACATCACACGCTTTAGAAAATAGCGCAGAACCTCAATATTGGTCAGTTTATAATGCTCAACCAAATCCTTGAGCAACATGGTATCGAAATAAGTCTGTAAAGTCTTTACTTTCATCAGGCTATTAGACATCAATGCCACCTCGGGAAATCCTCCCTCACGATTATATTCGTAAAAGGCATTACGGATTTTTGCCATATCCTGCTCCAACCAACTTTTGGTATCTATATCCTTGAACTTACAGAATTCCGAAAAGGATAATGGAAACGTCTCTTCTTCCAGAGGCCAGCCTCTCAACGCCGACTTTAGCTCGCTACTCAACATTGAGACATTGCTTCCACTGATGAAAATATGTTTTGAATAATGCTTAAACAGTCGCATTACGAAATATTCCCATCCTTCAATCAACTGAATTTCATCGAAAAAAATGTATACTTCGCCAATATTTATATCGGGAAACATCTCACGGTATGCCTCAACAATCATATCAAGATCATCAGATTTCATCCTGACCAAACGCTCATCGTCAAAACTGACCCACAGAATCCTTTCACGTTCAACTCCTTGACGTAGCAATTTATTTACAACATCTTCCATCATCGAGGTCTTTCCACATCGACGAACCCCCGGTATTGTAATAATCTTATTCGCATCAATCGGAATGGATTTCTCACGTGGCTTTAAGCTAATCGGAAATTCACTCTGACGCATTGCTATTTGACTCTTGATATATGCCTTATCCATAACTGTCCTTTTTTTGGGGACAAATATACGCATTTTTGTCCTAAAAAAAAGGACACGGTGATATTTTTTATGAAAAATAACTGATGAGAGGCTATTGAGTCACTTCGCGGCAAAAGGTTCACCTCCCCCGCAAAAATTAGTGGAGATGGGGGAGGGAGAGGGGGTAGTTGGCGGGGGGAACGCCGGGGCGGTGGACGGCGATGGTGGCGGAGGGGAGGGTGAAGGTGGTGGCGGAGGGTAGGATGTGTTTGCCGCGGAGGAATTGGACGGGGACGGAGGGGTAGGGGGTGTCGGAGCAGATGAAGTCGGCGGCGGAAGGGTCGACAACGCGGGCGGAGGGTAGGGCGCGCCGGAGGATGTCGAGGGCATGGGCGGCATCGGGTCCGGTAGCCGCTACTGTAGCGGGATTGAAAAAGACGGCGGTACGGTAAAGGAGCCGGTCGTAAGGGTCTGTGATGGTGGCAAAGTCGTAGTAGGGGAGCTTTTCGCGGACCACGAGCCGTATAAACCGGAATGCGAAAGGAGAGTGAACCGTAAAACCACGGTTCACTCTAAATCTCCTTATAAATAAAGTCAGCTTATTTGCCACGACGCCGCAGGTAAACGACTATGCCACCGATAAGAAGCAAGTAGATGATGACGATGGCGACAGTAGCGATAGTGTCGGTGGTGCGCACGCTCTGCGGACGGAACGTCATCACAATCTCGCCATTGCCGGCAGGGAGACGCATGGCGCGCAGGATGTAGTCAACGCGACCCAAGGGGAGTTCCTCGCCGTTGACCGTGGCTTTCCAGCCCCACGGGAAGAATACCTCGGAAAAGACAGCGACGCGGTCTGAGGTCAGCTTATAAGCGAATTTAAGCTCATCGGGAGCATATGAGGTCAGGCGGATTTCATCGCTCTCGCTGCCGGGAGCTGACTGACCGAGAACGGACTCGAAACGGGAGTCAGCCACAGCAATATGGCGGGGATTAATCCGGTCAAGGGCATCCATCTCCGCATCAGCACCGTCAACGTAGACAACTTTATCGACAAACCAAGCGTTACCGTAGGCTCCGTCGTTAAGGTAAGGCATCGAATTCGGGTCAGTGATGATATACTTGGTGTTAAGCATATCGAGGACGTTGAGATGGGCGGCATAAGGGGCGAACTCCTCGGCATTTTCAGCCATAAAGAGGGAGTCGGCACGCATTTCCATCAGCTGAACCACCTGCGGATTAGCCATGTAGCCGAGGTGGCGGTCAATGAGGTCCTGATAGCGTGTCAGCTTGGCGGCATGATACCCGCCGACGGCTTTATGGAAATAGCTCGGGTCAGCCTGCGAGAATTTCTGGACATCAAGCACCCTGTAATCGGGATCAGGGTCGGCAAGAATGATATTGTCAGCCTGTGATGCCACAAACGGAGTGGCAGCTACGGGAGCAACAAAGCTGTCATGGTTAAGATAGCGGCGGTCTGCCGAAAAGAGGTCGACCAATACTGCCACACCGACAATAGCAACCGCATAAGGAGCGCGAAGCTTGCCGCGACAGAAGGAAATCAGCGCAATCAGTGCGATGGCTATAAACAGGAACGAACGGAGCGCGTCGGTCTTGACCAGCTCGAGTCTCATCTGCTCGACAGCCTGAAGCACAGAGGGATAATCAAACATATTGAAATCCTGAGGCAGGGCACCATAGGCTATGTACTGGGCAAGTGTCTGCTGGTCGCGCTCGCCCATAATCACCTGACCGAACACCGAAGGCGCAAAAATTCCAAGAACACAGAAGAAAAGACACACTCCAAACGACCAAAGGAGCGGCTTCTTCATGGTTTTCCATGGATTTTCAGCCCTCAGGAGTTCACGAAGTCCTAAAATTCCGAGCAACGGAATGGTAAACTCAGCAATGACCAGAATGGACTCCACTGTGCGGAATTTTGAATATCCGGGCATAAAGTCGATAAAAAGGTCGGTAAACCACATCATGTGGCGACCCCACGCAAGGAAAATCGACAATATGGTAAGAATTATAAGCGTCCACTTAAGCGGACCCTTGACAACGATACATCCTAACAGGAATAACGCCATGATTATTGCGCCGACATAGACGGGACCGTTAGTGCCCTCCGCCCCGCCGAAGTACGGACCGAAGATTTGCAGCAGGGTCATTTCACCTCCGGAGCGAGCCAGCTGCTTACCCTCATCGGAATCAGTCAGCGAAGTGCCTACCATAGTACCCTGATAAGGCTTTGCCGACGCCCCGCCCTTAATGTCAGGAATAAGCAGAGAGAAAGTCTCGCCCTTCTCATAGGAGTACATGGTGATATAATCGCGGTCAAGTCCGCCGGTCGATGCCGATGCAGCCGACGCAGGCTGAGTCAGCTCGGAGTGCTGACCGCGCATGGTCTGCTTGGAATACTCATAGGTATGGTAGAGATTAGGCGCATTAGCAGCTACGGCAAGAAGCATCGCCCCGGCAAGCACGGCGGTGTTTATGCCCCACTGACTCAATTTCTTACTGCGAAGAGCCTCTATACCGTAAGCAATGACAAATCCCGCCATGACCCACGCAAAATAATAAGACATCTGCAGATGGTTTGACGAAATCTGTAACACCATGAAAAGCGCGGCGAGGGCGGCTCCAAGAAGCCTCCGGTTGCGATAAATAAGAACCAGTCCGGCAATGGTAGGCGGAACATATGAAAGTGTGATGAACTTCCACAGATGACCTGCACCGATAATGATTACAAAGTACGAACTGAAACCCCACGCTACAGCACCAATCAGGGCGAGTCCGACCCTGCAGCGCATGACAATCAGCAGGATGAACATGCCCAGCATCATCATACAGAGCAGATTGGCAGGCTGGGGGAGCCAGAGCCCGTAAAGGCTGTTAAGCCATGAGAAAAGACCCGTTGACCCATAACTCGGAGCTATCTGGAACGCCGGCATACCACCGAAAAGCGAGTTGGTCCACCATGCGGTCGGACCGGGATTTTCGGCTCGGAACTCAACAAGCTCCTGACCGTTTGCCGCGCCCTGCTGCATATCGTGCTGGCGCAGGACATTACCCTCCACTGCGTCGGGCCAGAAAAACGCCAAAGCTATGGCGACAATCACTACGACTGCCGCCAGATAAGGCAAAAATTTCTTCAATTTTTCCATTTAGAGGTAAGAATCGTTAAATTTCGACTTTACGTCATTGACATATTGCTTAATCTGCTGTTCATGAGCCAGCGGGCAGATTAAAAGGACATCATCGGTATCAGCCACCACATAATCCTTCAGCCCGTCGACCACAACCACTTTCTTCGGATTTGTGACCGAAAAGACAGAGCCGGTGGTGTCATAGCTCAACACCTGACATCCCTGAGCCACATTTCCCTGAGAATTACGCGGCGAATTGTCGCGGAGGGCACTCCAAGTACCGAGGTCGCTCCATCCGGGATCGACCGACTCGACATAGACATTTGACGCTTTCTCCATCAGCGCATAGTCAATCGAAATGGCGGGACAGGCTGGAAACTCGCGGGCAATGAAAGCCGTCTCGCGCTCGGTTCCGAAATCCTTTTCACCGACGCTGAAACGCGCGGCGAGTTCAGGAGCATTATCCGCCAAAGCCTTCAGTACCGACTTAGCAGTCCACATAAAGACACCTGAGTTCCACTTGAAGTCGCCTGACTCAAGAAAAACCTTGGCAAGCTCCAGATTAGGCTTCTCGGTAAAAGTCTTGACCTTGCAGATATGCTCAGTTACGTGTGGTCCCACTTGAATGTAGCCATAGCCGGTTTCGGGGCGTGAAGGCTCAATTCCGAGGGTAAGCAGCGCGTCGTTGCTCTCCACGAAGTCAAATCCGCGCCTGACGGCTTTGTGAAACTCACTCTCGCGCATAATGAGGTGGTCGGCAGGGGTGACAATCATCGAAGCATCGGGACATAGCGCGGCGATATGATGTGCCGCCCAAGCGATACATGGAGCAGTGTTGCGTCGGGCGGGTTCAAGAAGAATATTCTTTGACTCCACCTTAGGTAATTGCTCCTTAATCAACGATGCATAGTCACTATTGGTTAGAATAACCACATTTTCAGCAGGCACCACTTCAAGAACGCGGTCGAATGTCATCTGCAGGAGCGACCTACCGGTTCCCATAAAGTCAATAAACTGCTTCGGCTTTGCCTGACGGCTCGAGGGCCAGAAACGCGATCCGACCCCGCCACACATAATGACGCAATATCTATTGGACATAATTACTGTTCTTGATTGTTAATCAATGCACGCGTTGATTCGAGTATCGGCAGATTGGTTTCTGTCGGGACATATATCACGGTCTTGTCGCTGAGGTCAGACTGCTGGCGAACCCACAGATACTGAATATACGTCGGAGTGATGCTTCCGTTCTCAATTCGGATAGCCTCAGCCGCTCCCTTGGCACGCTCTATTTCAGCCTGCGCATTGAGTTTTTCAGCCTCAAGGTTGGCTTTCGCTTCCTCAATCTTAATCTTACGGTTCTGCTCAGCCTTGGCAAACTCGGCTTTACCCTCCATTTCCTGCGACCATACGTTATACCACGGGCGGATAAAAGCCATTGCGACAATCAGCACGACAATTCCAACAACGCCCCATACGATACCTTTAATCAGCTTGGGCGACATATTTACATTATTATCGTTATACATAGCGAATTTATTTTGGTTATACTTTGCGCAAAGATAACGATTTTTTCCGAAACATTTATAGTTTAGGGTTTTTAGTTTAAAGTTTATGGTTTAGAGTTTATGGGTGTTTAGGGGGTATGGGAATAAAATAACTGAGGAGCGGCTGTCGCAGTCACTCCTCGTCAAATAATAAACCAATCATTATCACATTTCTTTCACAATGAAAAAAGTATCGTTCTGTGTGCTTTTCGATATTATAACACCGACGGGAGCAAAAAGGTTCACCGCCCCCGCAAAAAAAATCAGGGTTTGACGGATTTGTTGGTGATGAGGGCGACGGAGGAGTCTGACCAGACGTTTTCGGCGGTTTCGACCATGTCGATGACGGTGTAGATGGGAAGAATGATGCCCATGACGCCGATGTTGGCTCCTATGCCCGCCATGAGGCTGAGTGTCAGGAAGTAGCAGCCCATGGGGACGCCGGCGTTGCCCACGGCGGAAATCACAGAAATCAGCAGCCATACTATCATGGTTGAGAGAGAAAGATCCATGCCGTTGTTCTGCATGACAAAGAGCGACGTAACGAGGATGAATGCCGCGCAGCCGTTCATGTTGATGGTAGTGCAGATTGGCAGCACGAAGCGCGATACTTTCGGGTCAACGCCCATGCGCTGCTCGGCGTTTTCCATGGTGACGGGCAGTGTCGCCGCCGAGCTTTTGGTAAAGAAAGCCATCATTATTGCCGGGGTCATGCCACGCATGGCTCGCAGCGGATTGATGCGCTTGAAAAGCAGAAACAGCGGCAATACTATGAAAATCTGAAGCAGATTGCCGCCGATAACCACAGCAACATACTTTCCAAGCGAGTCAAGCATCATTCCGCTCCCGGTTTCGGCAACAAGCTGGGCGGCAAAAGCAACGATGCCGATAGGGAGCACGGCTATCAGCCATCTGATAAGGGTAAAGAGCAGCGTCTGCAATCCCTGCAGTCCGTTGATGACCGTACGCTTAGGCTCTGACTCAGGCATACGCGAAAGGGCTATGCCTACGGCAAAACATATCAGCAGCAATGCCAGCACATTGCCCTCGAGAAGCGGACGGACAATGTTGTCAGGTATCACGGACAGGATATGGTCGGCATATGAGAAACCTGACGCATCAGTAGCTCCCGCAACCTCGCCCTCAACCATCCCGGCGGGCAGATTGCCGGGGCGGATGAGCAGGTAGAGTCCCAATCCGACGGCAGCCGCCGCAAAGGTGGTCAGCAGCGTGTAAGTCAGAGCTGTGCGGAACATCCTGCCCATCTCCTTGCCGCTTCCGAGCGACGCCAAGGTGGTAATGACGGCAAGCACGATTGTCGGTACAGCCAGCAGCCGGAAAAGACGAGTAAACACAGTAGCGATAAAATTCATCACCGAGTTCACTACCGGATTACCTATCAATCCTAAGAGCACACCTACAATCAGTGCTCCTATCCATATGATTATCTGATATTTCTTCATAAATAAACTTTAGTCTGTTTCGTGGAGTAGTCTGTCAGGGGGGATTACCTCGGCTAATCCTGCGGGCGATTTAGGTCCGAGCGATAGGTAAAATCCCGCGTCAATAAGTTGCGTCGCCAAAGCCGGTTTGCCGCGAAATCCGTGGATAATCCATGGCTGGACGGGGCGCATACGCTTTCTCAGGGCGATTATCTCGCTCCATGCGCCGACAATGTGGAGAATCAGCGGCTTTCCCGTCCGCTCGGCGAGCTGAGCGTGCCATCGGGTCAGTTCAATCTGCGCCTCAACGTCGCCTCCGCGCAGCCGGTCTATGCCACATTCGCCTATCATCACGACCCTCGGGTCAGCCGCAGCCGTCTCAACCCAGTGTAAATCAACGTCGTCTGAGCCCCACCATGGATGCCACCCGACGGAATAGAGCGCATCCTCGCGTCCGGGCATAGCTCCGCGCTCAAGGTTGATTACGCCGTCCGTTGCCTGCGGGTTATGCGTATGAATATCTGAGACTTTCGGTATCATTCAGTATGGCGTCGGCAATGTGACGGTCCGGACACAGGCGTGGTACCTTACGCTGACCGCCAAGTTTTCCCGTTGAAGCCAGCCACTGGTTGAATGTCCCCTCCGGAAGGGGAATTACCTCTACCGGGTCAAGAAAAATCGAGCCGGAACGTTTGGCTGCATAATCCGAATTCTCGTTACAGAGGGCGCGGTCAAGCTCCGTGGCAAACTCATCAATGTCTGGCTCCGGACCGGTAAACTCAACGAGCCATTGATGGCGTCCGCGGCTGTGGTCGGTCGTATAGACCGGAGCTGCCGTGTAGTCACTTACCTCACATCCAAGCTTGCGGCAGGTCTTGGCAAGTGCCGCGTCTGAGTTGTGGACCATAAGCTCCTCGCCAAATGCGTTGATATACAGCTTGGTGCGACCGGCTATGGAAATTCGCAGCGGGCTGACCGTCTCGATGCGCACTGTGTCGCCCGTCGAGTAACGCCATAGCCCGTTCGGCGCGCTGAGTATGAGCGCGTAAACCTTGCCCTGCTCTACTTCCCATGCCGATACCGGTTTGCCGCCGTCAAGCGGCTCGAATTCATAATATATGCCTACGTCGGGCAGCAGCAACATTGCCCCGGGCTGACGCCGGTCCTGAACCGCAAAAAATCCTTCCGACGCGTTATACGTCTCCAGATAGCGCATTTTGCTCCTGTCCGTTATCGCCTCATACTGTTCGCGATACGGTCCGAAGGCTATTCCGCCATGGAAAAACACTTCCAGATTGGGCCATACCTCATGGATTGACTCTACGCCAGCCTGCTTCATTATCTCCCTGAGCACGGCGAGAAACCACGAAGGCACCCCTGAGAGTGTCCTGACGTCTGCCCCGATGCTTGCCTTGACTAATGCCGGAAGTTTTTCCTTCCAGTCGCTCATCAGCGCGACATCCTTCGACCGCGGCACGCGGAATGCCCCGGCTGCCGACGGCATTGCCTCTATCATGTTGGCAGACAGGTCTCCTACTCTTACGTGGGGCGGTACGTCGCGAAGTGCCGTGGCAAACGAGCCGCCCAAAATGAACGACCGTCCGCCAAAAATCTTACTGTCAGGGTATAGCTTCAAATACTCAGCCACTACCGACGATGAACCCGCATAATGGTTCATATGAAGCGACGCGTCCGTTACCGGGATGAACTTCGAACGCCCGTCAGATGTGCCGGAGCTCTGAGCGAATCTTCGCGTAACGCCCGGCCAGAGCACATCCTTCTCGCCCGCTACCATCCTCATTACCTGAGGTCTTATTTCCTCATACGGACGCATCGGAACCCGCTCCGCATAATGCTGCGGTCCGTGGATTGATGAAAAACCATACTCTCTGCCTACCTCCGTCGAGCGCGCCATTTCGAGCAGACGCGCGAGTGTACGCTTCTGTACCCTCTCCAAATCATCGGAATGATGCGTGAGGGATTTGGCACGAGCTATAAAAAACGGGCGGGCTATAGGAGTATAGTTGAGCATATCTATTTTTGCAAAGTTACGACATTTTTTGCGGTTTAACGCCTAATCTGTCAATTATTTTTGTGATGTTTTCTTTCATCACTATAACAACTAAAACCCCTATGAAGTTGGATTTCAATCTCCCAAAACCATCAGAACTCAGTAAATCAGACTTTTATGCAGTCAATGTACGCCAGTGCGGTTCCTCCTTGAAACCCGTCGGCTGTCCGCCTACTCTCTTTCCCGATGCCGGATATCGCAATTTCCGCCTCCCTTCGGGTAAAATCCTTAGCGTCGGCGACGACCGCCACGACCTCTTTATCGACGGCGAATCTGTCGGCGCGCTTTCCTCCCCCTTTGGCGCACTCCTGCCTGACGGACCTGATGACGACTGCATCATCCTGACTACCAATTCCGCCCCTGAGTGGCTTGTCGGCGGTCAGCTACGTGGAAAGTCCGACGGCGGAAACTCGGCGCAGCTCTTCGACGCTCAGACGCGAAACTCACTCGCTGCCATCTCCGACACCTTCGCCGCCTTCCGTGACTTCCTCCACTTCCGCAATCAGAAGCTAACCCCTGTTTCCGCCCCGGAGCTCTGCTCCGGCTCCAAGGGTGTTTAATTCTCCTCGGTCTCTACGAAAACCATGACTGACTCACAGGCTCCTATCCCGGAATCCTTGTTGCCCTGAACTCCATACGCAAGTTCATAAGGCACAAAGAACTGAGATTTCTCCCCGGGTCTCATATACTGCAGCACTGCCGTAAGCATCGGATTAGCTGCATGACCCGCAAACATAGCCCGTGACTTTACGTTCTCGATGGGCTCGCCGCTAAGCTTCAATACCGTATAACTTGCGCGCAGACGGTCTGATGTCTTATAGGTTTCGCCCTGTCCCTCCCGCTCTGTCTTCTTAAAGATACCGGTATTGCCGATTTCCTCGAACTCCGGATTTGACTTCAGTGACTCGGCTATTGCGTCTGCGAATAATCTGTTCTCCTGAGCCTCGCGGCTTTCATAGACCTGCTGGTTCAGTTCCTCTTGATGGCGGGCTTTTACTTCCCTGTCTATGTTCTCGAATTCTGTCCTGATTTCAAGAAGTTGTTGACGGTCTACACTGTCAAGTCTCAGTGCTCCCATGATTGACTCCATCAGTTTGGCTTTATCCACGGGCATATCGGCCGAGACCTCGCGATATGTATTCATGATGGTCATGCCCACTTGGATGCCATAAAGATAGCTCATGTTGGTGGTATCTGAACCCATCACTTGCCTGATACCCCTCTCAACTTCGCTCATGTTCAGGTTCTTGCTCAGAATTTCGTCCTCATGCAGGTTATAGTTGAAAAAGCCTCCCATAAAGGTACCGTTGACTGCTATGACGGTGTCCTCCCATGTTTTTGCTTGCTCAAGCCGGCTGGCAAGCAGACCTGAGAGTGATTCCGTTTCTCCGGCGGTACCCTTATCCGTACCTGTGCAGCTCCATAAGAGCATTGCTCCTGCCGCTGCCATTATGATTTTCTTCATTGTCTCCTGTTTTTAATGATAGTTTTATTTTTCTACGAGTATTTCTATGGTAAAGTCAAGTGCCGAATTTCCCGGAATGAGGTCCATGACGGCTTCCTTGCCATAGCCTTCGGATGGAGGAATAAAGACCCTGTAGGTCCCTCCGTAACGCATCTGCTCTATGGCGCGGGCTAATCCCGGTATTATCCGCGTCAGCGGTAAATCAAACGGCTCCTCAGTCGTGTCAAAAACCGTTCCGTTGCTCAGACGGCCCGTATACATTACCTTTACCGTCGAACCTGCCGCGGGTCTTTCGCCTGAACCTTCCGTCAGCCGCTGGAGAACTACTCCTCCTTCCAATAGCTCGGCGCGCGGAAGGCTTATCTGTTTCGCTACCCATGCATTCTCAGCCGCCTCGTCTGCGTCCGGTATGACCGTCCTCAGTCCCTGTTGCGGCTGAACGGCGCGCCTTATGGCTGCCTCCGCGCTTGCCGCATCATAACCGCCTATGGTATCGCCGTTGAAAACCGCCGTTACGCCCTTTATAAACGCATCCCGGTCAAGTTTCAATCCGCCATCCTCAAGGGTCTTGTAATACTCCCTCATCGCCGTACCTATTACCGTGGCGGCTGCGTCATTAAGGTCCTCAGCCATACAGAAAACGCCGCCGATGCCCATCAGCACCGGCGTCGTCGCTGTAACTATTATCCTCCTTAAGTTCATTTACCTATGACTTCCAGAAGTTCCACATCAAAAATCAATGTGGAATTAGGTCCGATAATACCGCCTGCGCCCTGAGGTCCATACGCAAGATTTGACGGAATATGCAGACGCCACTTCGAACCTGCCTTCATCAGCTGAAGTGCCTCTACCCAGCCCGGTATAACCTGTGTTACACCGAAAGTTGCCGGCTCGCCGCGCTCCACACTGCTGTCAAACACCGTTCCGTCAATCAGACGGCCCGTATAATGAACCTTAACTTGGTCGCCTGCGCTCGGCTGAGGTCCGTTACCCTCCTCAAGTACCTCATACTGAAGTCCCGAGGGAGTAGTGACTACCTCCGTACGCTTACCGTTCTCCTCAAGATAGCTCTTGCCGGCTTCCTCATTTACCTTAGCGGCAGCTGCCTCAGCCTCCTGACGTTTTGACTCAAGTGCCTCGAAATACTCGCGGATAACCTTCTTCGCCTCGTCATAGCTCATCTTAAGCTCCTTACCATTGTAAACTGCATCTACGCCGTCAGAAAAATCCTGAACGTCAATCTTATCGACTCCGCTTGCACGGAAATTATTTCCCATGCTGAGTCCCAATGCATAACTTAATTTATCCATATCAAAAAAAATTAAATTACTAATAACCCTCACCGTCGCCCTCACCGTGATGCGAACGCAGTGAGCATAACAAAAAAATTCCTAATTACTAATTCCTAATTTAACCGAAACTGACCTAAGTTCAGCTTCCACAGGCGGTCTCAGCTTCCTTACCTCGACCTCCCCGCCGGAAACCCTCGGAAAGTCCCTCCTTATCCGCTCGCAGATACGGAAACATACGTGCTCTATCAGATTTGACGGCTCAGCCATCTCCTCCTTCACAGCCTCGATGACCTCAGCGTAATTAACCGTAGAGTCAAGCGTGTCTGAGCCGTCATAACCCTCGGTTTCCAACCTCAGGTCCACCTCAAACTGCTGACCTACCTTCCGCTCGCGGGGAAATACACCGTGATAGGCATAAAACTTCAGTCCATTGATGTTTATCTCCATCATAGACCGGAAAGACTGCCTAACTGTGACAACATCTGGAAAGGCCATGATACCAGACCGAGAACTATCGACAGAATAAGGCACCATGCGGCTATCTCGCTTGCCTTCTTCGCGCCCTCAATATCGCCGCGATACCATCTCTGCTTAACCATCGAACTGAAAATGATACCCGCGATACCCATCGGCATACAGCAGCATAGCGTCATCGCTATATTCCAGCCCATATAAGTGTTGGGAATCTTCTCGCCCTCTTCAGTTACGGCAGCCTCAGAAACCCAGCGTCGTCCACCGGTTTCCGCCCCGGAGCTCTGCTCCGGTCTCGAAGGTCTCGACGGAGAAGAAACCTCCTCAGCAGTAACCTCCTCCGGCGCGCAGTTCTCCAAAGCTGCTGCAAGCTCCTCTACCTGACCGGCGGTAGTCCAGTCACTCAGACCCTTGCTCCATACAGGAAGCTCGGCTGCAAAATCGCGTCTGAGCCTCAAATCATCTATCGAAAACGGTCCCTGAGGCTTTCCGTCAACTATAATCCAATACTTCTTTTCCATGATTATCAAAAGAACTTAATGCCGCTCTCGCCTGTCAGCGATGCCAAAACACTATTGGCGAGCGATGATGCACCTATGCGGAAATACTCATTGTTCATCCACTCTTCGCCAAGTACCTCCTTGATTATGGTGTAATACTTCACCGCATCCTCCGTCGTCCTTACGCCGCCTGAAGCCTTGAAACCTACCTTCGTGCCGGTCTTTTCATAATACTCCTTGATACATTGAGCCATAACGTAAGCAGCTTCCAGCGATGCTCCCGGATACTCCTTGCCGGTCGACGTCTTAAGGAAATCTGCGCCTGCATAAAGGCTCAGAACCGACGCTGCCTTGATATTCTCGGCGGTTTTAAGCGCGCCTGTCTCAAGGATAACCTTCAGGCGTCCGCCGCGGCAACTGTGTTTAAGCTCCGAAATCTCGTCACATACCTCTTCATAATCACCGTCAAGATAATTGCCTACATTGAAAACAATATCTATTTCATCTGCTCCCCCCTCAATGGCGAGTGCTGTCTCCGCTACCTTAACCTCTATAAAAGTCTGGCTCGAAGGGAAAGCTCCGCTTACCGCCGCGATATTCACCCCCGTAACGTCCAGAACAGTCCTGACTACGGGAACGAAATTAGGATAAACGCAGATTGCAGCAACATTCGGATACTGAGGATACTCATTATCGAAAGCATTAACCCTCTCCGTGAAATTTGCCACACTTTGAGGCGAATCCGTCGACGTCAGAGTTGTCAGGTCAATACAATTCAGAATAGTCTTATAAACATCCTGATTCATATTCTCCTGCAGCTTCTCCGCTATAATCTTATCCACTGCAGCCTTAACTGCTGCATCGTCTGTTGTCACCTGTGACTCGGCTATTGCCTGATGATACTTATCCATAATAAATTAATTTCTAATTACTAATTACTAATTACTAATTGCTAAGCGAAAGCATCCGCTCAATCGGCTTCCGCGCCTTCTCGGCAACCTTCGGATCAACCTCAACCGCCGGAGCCATATTCTCCAGACAGGCTGCAAGCTTCTCCAGCGTGTTCAGCTTCATGAACGCGCAGTCATTACAGCCGCAGGTACTGTCCATTGGCTGAGCCGGAATGAAAGTCTTCCCCGGATTTAGCTTCCTCATCTCGTGAAGAATGCCGCTCTCCGTAGCTACAATGAACTCCGAGCCGTCTGGTGCCTCCGTCGCTGCCTTAAGCAGGGCTGCTGTCGAACCTACCACATCCGCAAGCAGCAAAACCGGCTTGCGACATTCCGGATGCGCCAGAACCTTCGCCTGAGGATGCTCCGCCTTCAGAGCCGCGAGCTTCTCCGCGCTGAACTCCTCATGGACATGACAGGCTCCGTTCCATAGAACCATCTCCCTGCCCGTTACAGAATTGATATAATTACCGAGGTTCCGGTCAGGTCCGAAAATTATCTTCTCATCCTTCGGAAAAGAATCAACAATCTTCCGCGCGTTCGACGAAGTCACAAGCACATCGCTCAGAGCCTTCACCTCTGCCGACGTATTAACATAACTGATGACCGTATGGTTCGGGTGTGACTTGATAAATTCCTCAAACTCGGCTGCCGGACATGAATCCGCAAGCGAACAGCCCGCATTGATATCGGGAATCAGAACCGTCTTGTCCGGACATAAAATTTTTGCCGTCTCGCCCATGAAATTTACCCCACACATTACTATCACCGGCTCATCCAGTCCGGCGGCAATCTGTGCCAAGGCAAGCGAGTCTCCTATATAATCCGCTATATCCTGAATCTCAGGACGAGCATAATAGTGAGCGAGGATTACTGCTTTACGCTCCTTCTTCAACCGCTCTATTTTTTCTTTCATATAAGTTTTTTAAAAAGAATTTTAAAAAGAAAGAATAAAGGCTGTTAATTCCTTTGATAACTTTCTGCCCAATCTCTTGCAACTTTCACTTATCAAACGTAATCAACAGTTATAAACCAAGTTATTAACATAATAATATGCTGACTGTCAGCACTAAAACTAAGTTATCAACATATTGTTTACAACCCACAAAGTTAATAAAATTTATTTGATTTCAAAGTAAATAACTCCCTCTTTACTGTTAATTACAATTAACAACGTTTCCAGCCCTTTTGACTCTCAACATTATTTACCACTTTTCAACACCTCCTTCTACAACTTATCAACACCTTATCAACATCCCCCTTTCTCTCTTTTTTCCCATTTTTTTCCGTATATTTGCCCCTATGAAAAAGCTTATTTCTATCTTTGTTGTGTTACTGGGTGTGGCTCACGGGCTCAGTGCGCGTGATTTTTCTGTCGCTACTCGCATCGACTCGATTGACCGCGAACTCGCCGCTGCCCGTCAGCAATTGAAAGTCCTCGACATGGACTACTATAAAAATCAAGTATGGGGTCGCGGACGTTACACCTCATTAGGTTTCGTACTTGTCGGACATACCGACAATGAATCACTCCCGCGCGAATTTACCTCATTCGGCATATTCTTTAACCAAGGAACCTCCTACCTCTTCCCCTCCGGAAGCGGATTTGGCTCATTCATAAAAGTAGGCATAGATGCCCGCTGGCTCGACGTGGAACTCACCACCTATGACCGTACCACGCGTGACCTCACATACAGCACCCAAGTGGTTTCCGGCAGCGGATTTACCCGCTATCCTGCCCGCATACTCATGCGCCGTATGACCCTCACCGGCGGAGTCTGCGGTGTCGGACCGGTAATCAGCATCGCGCCTTTCTCATGGTCAAACAATAAAATGTCATCCACCAAAATCACCGTCTACGCCCACTACATCCCCTCCTATACATTCAGTTTTTACCGTGGCACACCCGCCGACCTTCAGGGAGAGCGCATCAAGGGTCTCAGCCGCGGAAAGTGGGTTACCGAAGCAGCCTACGTCAACATGTTTGATTTCGGTGCGAAACTCCAGTGGAGCCGTTTCGCCGTCGGCGTAGAAGGTCGCCACGGCTGGGGTCGATTCCCTGACCGCCGCTACCGTCTCAACCCCGCCGACCCCTTCTACCTCAACAACGACGGCACCCCCTACCGCCGCACCCTCATCGCCACCCGCCTCACCCTCTCCTACTCCTTCTAAAGGACAATGGGGAGACAGAGGTGAATTTTTTGAAGTAGGTGCCGAAGGAGCTTTGGTTCGGGAAACCAAGCGTGTCGCTAATCTGCTGGATGGTCATGGCCGGTTCGTTTAGAAGGACTTTCGCTTCAAGGATTATGCGCTCATTAATCCACTGTTTGACAGGCTTTCCCGAAGTCCGCATGATGACACGGCTAAGGTGGCGCGGGGTGATGGACAGGGCATTGGCATAGAAGCTGATTGAGCGGCTCGAAGTGGCGTGTTTTCCAACGAGTTCGAGGAAGTTTTCAAAAAGTGTGGTGTCAGTGCTTTGTTGTGTGGTTTTAAGTAGGTTAGGTGATACATAAGCCAGTATAAAACGCGTTGCATTTATAGCTAATTCACGCTTGGCGGGAAAGTCTGTTTCAATTAGGCGTGAACGCATTATATTATAGATTGATAGAATTTGATTACATTCTTCGGTTGATAGTTTATGAAGCGGATTTGAAATGAGTTTTATTATGTTTGGGGAGAAATATAAGTTTGTTTTGTCAATGATATGGGCTGAGTTGGAAAATCCAATCATGATAATTTCGAGATTATCGGAGATGTCTATGTATTCTCCTATCGTTCCCTCAGGTATCAGGAGTAACGAGTGTGAGTCAATGGAAATTTGTTGGAGATTTAAGTTAAGTTTTATTTCTCCGCCAAGGCAGAGAAGTATCATTGTGTAGTTTATTTTGGAGGGTGTACGGAGTTTAAGTATGAAGTTTTCATATTGACTTAATTCCGTCAGGGAGTTTGAATTGTCGAGGGTATCGGCAATCATAAATGTGTTGTCGATTGTGATGGTTCGTTTCATCACGGGAATTTCGGCAAGGTCGATTGATGTATTTTTGCGTTTCATAAGTGAGGCAAAAATAATAAAAAATGAGGGTAAAACCGTCTTATTTTTAAAAAAAGTGACAATTTTGAACAAAATTAGCTAAAAATAAGACACACTTAACCGAAAATATTTGATGAACTTTGCAGTCAGAATTAAAAACAGTGAAAAAAAGTATGATTAAGAAAAATTTGGTGCTTTCGTTGGTTATATTGCTGACCGTGGGATGCAGTGGTCACAAAAAGCCATCGGAAACCTATGTCAAGAGAGTGTGTGTAAGCGAAGTAAGTGGTGCGACCGAGGATGTGATGAAGCATTTTTCCGGAGTGGTAAAGTCAGAGAGCAGTATCAGTCTCGGATTTAAAACCGCTGGAGAGATTTCGCAGATATACGTTAAGGAGGGCGACCGTGTCAAGGAAGGTCAGCTCCTTGCCACACTCGATGATTCGGACTATAAACTCGGGGTGGATGCGCTTCAGATTCAATATGATCAGGTAAGCGAAGAGGTCAGTCGCGCACGCAGGCTTTTCGAGAAGAAAAGCATGAGTGCCAATGATTTCGAGAAGGCTGAGGCAGGTTTGAAGCAGTTAGGAATTCAACTTCAGGTTAATAAGAATAAGTTGGCTTACACGCGCCTGTATGCACCAACCTCAGGAGTCATAGAGTCAGTGAATTTTTCACCGGCTGAGATGGTTGATGCCGGCACTTCGGTTTTCACCATGTTTAATACGAAGGATATGGAAGTAGTTTGCGACATTCCGTTTCAGGTTTACAACGAAAGGTCACGATTTATGAGTTTCAAGTGCAGTCCGAGCGGAAATGAGGGTGAAATCTACGGGTTGAGGCTGCTGAATATTGTTCCGAAAGCGGATGGTAATCAACTTTACCGTATGTATCTGGTTTTGGATGGAAGCGCGTCCGGAAAGGTAACGGCAGGAATGAATGTAGAAGTAACAGTTGAGCTTTTACCGGCTGAAGAGGGGCTGAGCGTTCCGGCCAAGTCTGTTTTTTACAGTGAAGGAAATGAATGTGTTTGGGTTGTCAATCCGGATTCGACGGTAAATTCACGTCGGATAGAAATAGATAAGTCACATAGGGGTGAAATGCTGAGGGTTACGGACGGTTTGACGGCAGGAGAGACGGTGGTCCGCGCCGGAGTTTCCGCGCTCCATGAAGGAGAGAAGGTAAAAATAGTTTCGGCTCCGAGTGAAACGAATGTAGGAGGATTGTTATGAACGGAATTACAAGGTTTTTCATGGAGCGGCGAACTCTGTTCTGGTCGCTTATGGCAGGTATTCTGATTGCCGGAGTGCTTTCATTTGCGTGGATGCCTAAACTTGAGGACCCGGCAGTTCCGGTAAAGCAGGTAATGGTTGTGGTTCCTTATCCGGGGGCGTCGGCCCATGATGTTGAGCTGAATGTGGCGCAAATGATGGAGGATGAGTTGCGCGCGCTTCCCGATGTAGCTAAAATCAGAACCGAATGTCAGCCGGGCATGGCAATGATAACGGTTGAGCTCAAGATGAGCGTAATGATTGAAGATTTGGAGCAGCATTTTGACCTTGTCAGGCGCAAAGTGAACGATATTAAGTCAAAGTTACCATCGGGGACGTATGACCCGGTGGTAATAGATGATATGATGGATGTTTATGGGATTTTCTATTCGCTCAGCGGCGACGGATTTGACTATCCGGAGTTGGAAAAATATGCCAAGTACATAAGGCGCGAGTTGCTTTCGGTTCCGGGAGTAAAGCGTGTAAACATTGGCGGAACTCGGAGCGAAACTGTTGAAATCACCGTTTCGAAGGAGGAAATTTCGCGTAACGGCATGCTGCCTACGCAGTTGATGCTCGCCTTACAGTCAGCCGGAAAGCCGGTGAATGCAGGTTCTGTTAACTCCGGCGATGAAAGTTACCGTCTGGAAGTCAGCGAGGGAGTGACAACCGTAGAGGATTTGCAAAATCTTCAAATTAACACTCCTGCGGGAAAGACGGTAAGGTTAGGCGACATAGCCCGAATAGAGCAGACACTTGCCAGCCCTCAGCGAAACGGTTTTTACGTTAACGGGAAGCCGGCACTGACCATCAGTGTGGCTATGGAGCAGGATGCGATAGTTCCTGACGTCGGTAAGGAAGTTGATGAGCGGCTGCAGGCGGCTCTGAGGAGCTTGCCGGCAGGGCTTGAGACGGATAAGATTTTCTTTCAGCCGCAGAAGGTCAGCGACGCTATTTCCGGATTTATGATGAATTTGGTCGAGTCAGTCATCATAGTTATTATCGTACTGGTATTCGCCATGGGCTGGCGAAGCGGTCTGATAGTAGGTTTCGGACTGGTGCTGACCATCGCGCTTTCGTTTCCTGTATTGCTTGAGTGCGGAACCACGTTGCAGCGCATATCGTTGGGAGCGTTTATAGTGGCGATGGGAATGTTGGTGGATAATTCCGTCGTCATAATGGACGGAATTTTGATAGACCGTAAGCGCGGGTTGCCGGGCGACAGTTATCTCTATCGTATAGGAAAGAACACGGCGATGCCCCTATTGGGGGCAACGCTGATAACTGCTGCTACGTTTATATGCGTTTATCTGTCGCCTGACTCGGTAGGCGAATATGCCGGCGATTTGTTTCTGGTTTTGTGCGTCAGTTTGCTGTTGAGCTGGGTTTTGGCATTGGTTCAGGTTCCGGTCTGTGCGGCGGCGTGGCTTCCTGAGAAGAAGAAGTCTGACGGTGCCGGCAGAGAGGATATTATGAATTCACCGCTCCACAAGGCTGTAAGAAAAATGGTCAAAAGTCTGATAAGACATAAGTGGGTGGTGCTGACCGCCTCGGTTGTTTTCCTCGGAGTATGTGTTTACGGGATGACAAAGGTGAAAAACATGTTTTTTCCAGACTTTGATTATAAGCAATTTGTCGTGGAGTGTTATTTCCCGCCGGAAACTCCGGTGGAGCGCACGGAGGCAGAGATGAAGCGCATGAGCCGAATGGTTGAGGCAGAGGAGCGGGTAGAACGTGTAGTGCTCAGTATGGGTGGCGCGCCGGTTCGCTATTGCCTTGTCAGACCGATGACTACGGGAGGCGACAGTTATGGCGAACTATTGATTGACTGCAAGGATTACAGGACAGTTGAGGAATTGATTCCGGAATTGCGGAAAGAGCTGAGGAATGAGTTTCCGGACGCATATATCCGCATGAGGAAGTATAATTTTTCAATTTCGACCAGTCACCAAGTGGAGGTTGAGTTTGCGGGTCCGGATCCGGCGGTTTTGAAGCGGTTAAGCGCGGAGGCAGAGGCTATTATGCGTGAGTGCCCGTATGTAGACGCGTATTCGGTTCAGAATAACTGGCGTCCGATGGCTAAGAACGTGACGATAGATTATGACGTTCAGAGCGGGCTGAGAGCCGGCATAAGCCGCGAGGATGCGGGCAATGCGCTGCTTGCTGCCACAGACGGTATGCCGATAGGAGTTATGAGTAACGGGGACAATATGATGATTGTCAACCTGAATGTCAGGAACTCGGACGGCAGCAAGATTGAAAATACGGCTGAAATACCGGTCTGGAGTACGCTGAACATTCATGGCAACCGTGAGCAGCTTGTCGCTAAGCTTATGAGCGGCAAGCAGGATGAGGCGGCCGATGAGGCTCTGCGTGCGGTTCCGTTAGGGAGTCTGACCGGCGGAATTGAGCTTGGCAGGGAAGAAAATCTGGTAAGGCGTCTGAACGGCAAGCGAGTGATTGAGGCCGAATGTGACTCTAACACAGAGAACGATGAAGCGACAGCGGCTAAGGTGGTAAGCTACATTAAACCCGCCATCGAGTCGATAGAGCTGCCGGAAGGTTACACTATGCGCTGGGTAGGCGAGGGTGAGCTTCAGGGTGAGGCTATCGGAAATCTGATGAAGTATGTTCCGCTGACGGTGTTTCTTATTCTGGCGATATTGTTGTTGCTGTTTAACAGTTGGCGTAAGGTTGCGTTGATATTGGTGTGCTTCCCGTTCGTGGTGTGCGGTATAGTTGTGGCTCTGCTGGTTACGGGCAATCCGTTTACTTTTATGGCAACGATAGGTATTCTGGGCCTGATAGGTATGATGGTCAAGAACTCGATAGTGTTAGTTGACGAGATAGGGCGATTGCAGACCGAGGAAGGTTATGACGGTTATAAGGCGGTAGTTGAGGCTACTGTATCAAGGACACGTCCGGTACTTTTGGCATCGTTGACGACAATTGTCGGTATGATTCCGCTGCTTGGCGACCCTATGTATGGAGCAATGGCGATTACTATTATGGGCGGACTGGCGGCAGGTACGATTGTCACTCTGCTTCTGTTGCCTATACTCTATATTGTAATAATGAAAGTAAAAATTGATAAAAAATGAGACTGAAAGTATATTTGACGGCTATTCTGACGGTTATGGCGGGGTTTAACGCCATGGCACTTGACCGGGATAATTGCAGGGAGCTTGCGCTGAAACACAGCGAGAGTCTTCGCCGGGCGGAAAATACGGTAGGTAATTCGGAGCTTGACCGTAAGATTGCGCGGACGTCATATCTGCCCAAGATTGAGGGTTCGGCAATGGGTCTGTATATGCTGCCTGACATGGATATGGCAGGGATGAAGTTGCAGATTCGCGGAGCTTATATGGCGGGCTTGCAACTGACTCAGCCTGTATATGCCGGGGGGAAGATCACCGCCGGCAACCGGCTTGCGCGGATAGGTCGGGAAGTAAGCGGCGAGCAGTTGAGAATGATGCGGAGCGAGGTTATCGCAACCGCCGACAAGAGTTACTGGACTTATGTCAGCGTTCTGGCTAAGGTTGAGATGGTAGAGCAGTTTGTGGCGATGATAGATACTCTGGCTGTTCAGACACAGGAGGCGGTTGAGGCCGGCATGACGACAGCAGGTGACCTTCTGAGGGTCAAGGCTAAGCGGAGCGAGATGGAGTATCATTTACAGAAGGCTCGAAACGGCGCGGAGCTTTGCCGGATGGCACTGTGTAATGTTGTAGGTTTTGACTTGGATGCAGCGATTGAGGTCAGCGATTCGGTACCTCCGACGGTTGAGAGCCGAGGTTTGTCGACCGATATTTCCCGCAGACCGGAGGTAAGGATGCTTGAACTTGGTGTTGAGGTAAAGCGACAGCAGGTAAGGATGACTTTGGGCGATTTCCTGCCGACGGTTGGTCTGGGTCTGAGCTATAATTATTATGGTAATTTCAAGCTGAAGGGTATGGCTGAGGTAGGAGAGGGTATGTATGTTCCTTATACTCAGGAATATAAGAATGGAATAGGTATGGGTATGCTTTCGGTCAACATTCCATTGTTTCACTGGGGTGAGGGTGCGATGAAGGTACGCAAGGCTCGGCGTGAGGTGGAGAATGCTCAGCTTGAGATGGATGAGAACAGCCGGCTGATGGAGCTTGAAGCTCGTCAGGCAGCTATGAATCTGGAGGATGGACGGCGGCTGATATGTTCGGCAGAGGTCGCATTGGCGCAGGCAGAGGAGAGTCTGCGGGTTGAGCGTGACCGGTATGATGAGTCGATGGGCTCGCTGACGGAGCTTCTTGACGTTCAGACTCAGTGGTATCAGGCGCGAAGTAATCTGATAGAGGCTCAGACGCAGTATCAGATAAGTCTGACGGATTACATGCGGGCAGTAGGGGACCTGTGAGTTCAGTTTTCTCCTCACTGGGTTCGGGACACAGTTAGAGGAGGGATTTGGGGAGGAGGCGGAGGGGGTGCCATGAGAGTTTGGCGGTGCGGAGGGCTTCGGAGCCGGCGTCGTCCTGTCGGTTTAGGATCTGGAGGGAGGGGTTGTCGCGGAGTTGAGCGGCGGCGAAGAGGTGGGCGATGGTTTCGCCGGTGCCGGGGATGGTGTGGTCGGCTTTTTCGACGTGGACGTGGAGGGTGTCGTCTTTGATTTCGCCGATGGTGAATGCGGCGATTTCGTCGCTTTCGGGTTCAAGTTTGAGGACTGCGCCGGTAAGGTATGGGGCGAAGTCGGTCCAGTGGAGGAGCATGCGGGCAACGGCGAGCTGTTCGGCACGCCCGGAGGGTGAGCCGTCGTTTCCGAGGCGGGCAAGGAGCCGGAGGCAGTGGCGGGCGTTGTCGGCGTTGAGGGGCTGTAGGGTTGCCTGAGGGTTGTCGGCACGGAAGCGGTTTACGTGGTTACGCTTTTTTTTCATGGCGTTGCCGGCAAGGGATGCGAAGGAGTATATGTCGTAGAGGTAGTCGCTCCATTGGTCGCCAAGGGGGGTGCCGGCGTCGGTTATGTCGGCAGGTACGGGGGCGAAGGAGGCTCCTTGGAGTTCGGGTTTTTCCTCACTGCGTTCGGAACACAGCGGGAGGTACCACGAGCGGCGGGTGGGGTCGTCGGGGCGGAGTCCGTTGATGTAGAGGGTGTCGCCGGCTTCGGCTATGCGGTAGTCGAAGTAGTCAGCCCAGAGGATTATGCCGCCGAGGGTGTAGTCACACGCGCGGGTGGGGATGAGTTTGGTGTAGCGGGCTATACGGGGTATGTCTTCGCGGGTTATGGGGCGAAGGATTATGGGTTGTGTGTCTGTCTGTAATAGTTTGCGTGAGGTATTCATGCAACTATAACAATTTTTGCGCTCACTGTGTTCGCGCCACGGTGCTATCAGAGGATGGTGAATTTTGCGAATTTGAGGAGGAGGGTGCGGGTTCCGGCGGTGTGGAAGTCGACGGTTATGCGGGTGTCAGGCTGGGAGGTGTCGACGGCGGTGACGGTTCCGCGACCGAATTTGGGATGTTCTATCCGAGCTCCGACGGGGGGGACACTCTGAGAGCTCGGAGTTCTCGGAGGGCTCGGAGTTCTCGGGGGGAGCGGAGCGAAGCTCCGGGGCGGGAATTTTTCCTCACTGCGTTCGGAACACTGTGAGGGGGTTTCTTTTTTGAGGAAGGCGGGGTCTATGTCGTGGATGAAGCGGGAGGGCATGGGCATGACTGTCTGTCCGTTGCGGAAGCGGGTGGTGGCGTAGGAGAGCATGCAGAAGCGACGCGCGCGGGTTATGGCGACGTAGAGGAGGCGGCGTTCTTCTTCGACTTCGCGGGGGGTGGAGTTTGCCATGGCTGAGGGGAAGAGGTCTTCTTCAACTCCGACGACGAATATGTTGTTGAATTCGAGTCCTTTGGCGGCATGGGCGGTCATGAGGGTGACGCGCTGGGTTGCCTGCATGTCGTCATCTTTGGTGTCTTGGTCGGTGGCGAGGGATGCCATTCCGAGGAAGTCGCTGAGGGTTATGTCCGAGTTTCCTTCTTCGAGGCGTTCTTCGACAAATTCGCGGACGGCTGAGACAAGTTCTTCGAGGTTTTCGCGCCGGGCTATGCTTTCAGGGGTATGGTCGGAGATGTATTGCGCCATGAGCCCGGAGTCGGTGATGATGCGTTCGGCGAGGGTGAAGGCGTTTTCGCCGCGGAGGTTGAGGTCGATGAAGCGGGATATGAGGGCTACGAAGGCGTTGAGTTTTTTGATGGCTGCGGAGGTTACTCCGGTGTCGGTCATCAGGTTTGAGTCTGTGAGGAGGGTCCAGAGGGATACGCCATGGTCAATGGCGGCGCGGGTAAGGCGGTTGAGGGTTGTTGCGCCGATGCCGCGGGTGGGGGTGTTGATTATGCGGCGGAGGGCTTCGTCGTCGTCGGGGTTGACGGACAGGCGGAAGTATGCCATGGCGTCTTTGACTTCCTGACGCTGGTAGAAGGAGAGTCCGCCGTAAATCCGGTATGGGATGTTGCGTTTGCGGAGGCTTTCTTCAAGCACGCGGCTCTGGGCGTTGGTGCGGTAGAGGATGGCGTAGTCTTCAAATGAGTCACCGGTCTGGGCGCGGAGGGCTGTGATGCGGTTTGCGACAAGATACCCTTCTTCAAAGTCAGAATATGCGCGCACAACTTCGATTTTTGCGCCGGTTTCGTTACGTGAGTATACGTTTTTGGGTATTTGCTCTTTGTTTTTGGCAATGAGGGAGTTTGCGGCGTTGGTTATGGTCTGGGTTGAGCGGTAGTTCTGTTCGAGTTTGAAGGTGCGGAGGGTTGGGTATGAGCGTCGGAGCTGGAGGATGTTGTCGATGTTGGCTCCGCGGAAGGAGTAGATTGACTGTGCGTCATCGCCCACAACGCAGAGGTTTCCGGTCTGGCGGGTGAGCATGTTTACTATGAGGTGCTGGGCGAAGTTGGTGTCCTGATACTCATCGACAAGGACGTAGGCGAAGAATTCCTGATAGTGATGGAGTATGTCGGGGTTGTCGCGCAGGAGGACGTTAGTGAAGTATAGGAGGTCGTCGAAGTCCATTGCGTTGGCAACGAAGCAGCGGCGGCAGTATGTTTCGTATATCTGGTAGAGCTGGGGTCGGCGGGCGCGTCGGTCGGCGGCGATTATGTCGGGCGATGCTTTATAGGCGGCGGGGGATATGAGGGCGTTTTTTGCGCCAGAGATGGCACTGAGGACCACGGAGGGACGGTAGACTTTGTCATCGAGGTCCATGTCTTTGATTATGGACTTTACGAGGGCTTTGGAGTCGGCAGAGTCGTAGATGGTAAATCCGGGTTTGAAGCCGATGCGGTCAGTATGGGAGGCGAGGATGCGGCGGAATATGGAGTGGAATGTGCCCATCCAGAGTCGCGAGGCGGTTTTGTCGCCGACCATTGAGCGAATGCGCTCGCGCATTTCGTTTGCCGCCTTGTTTGTGAAGGTGAGGGCGAGAATTCGCCAAGGTTCGAGTCCGCGGTTAAGAAGATGGACAATTTTGTAAGTGAGGACGCGTGTTTTACCCGAACCGGCACCGGCAATTACGAGCTGGGGACCGTCGCAGTAAGTGACGGCGTCGCGCTGGGCGGGGTTGAGGTCGTTGAGGTAGTTTTCCATCATTCGGGGGAGAGGTGGGTTAGGCGGCGTTCGAGTTCGGCGGTGGAGACGTGGGTGGAGAGGACTCCGCGGTGGGCAATGGAGATGCCGCCGGTCTCTTCGGAGACGACGATGGCTACGGCGTCGGTGGCTTGGGCAATGCCGAGGGCGGAGCGGTGGCGCAGACCGAGGGAGCGGGGTATGGAGCTGTCGTGGGAGACGGGGAGGATACATCCGGCAGCCATGATGCGGTCGTTGGCAATGATGGTGGCACCGTCGTGGAGCGGGGAGTTTTTGAAGAAGATGTTTTCGAGGAGGCGGGTGTTTATTTTCGCGTCGATTATGTCGCCGGTTTTTTCGTATGCGGCAAGGTTAACTACCTGTTCGATAACAATCAGGGCACCGGTACGGGAGCGCGCCATGTTCATTACGGCGTAGACTATGGGCATAACCCACTGCCGCTGCCGCTGTTCGGTATCGTCATTTTTTCCTTCGAGTTTGCGATGGAAGAATCGACGGAGTCCTCTCCACCGCTGGTTAGAGCCGATTTCTTCGAGGAAGCGTTTAATCTGTTCTTGGAAGAGGATTACGAGGACAAGGAGTCCGATTGACATGAATTTGTCAAGAATAGTTCCGGTAAGTCTCATTCCGAGGATTTCGGATGTGACGAGCCAGACGCCGATGAAGGCGAGGACTCCGATGAATATGTTTTTGGTGCCGCTCTGTTTCATGAGGCGGTAGAGCCAGAAGAGCAGTGAGGCAACGAGTATAACGTCGAGGGCGTCTTTTATTCCGAAGTGCAACACCGGGGAAATTAAAAATTAAAAATGAAAAATGAAAAATTGTTGCAATTGAAGGCAAATTTAGTGTTTTTTTTTTATTTAGGCAATTTTTTGCGCTCACTGCGTTCGCGCCACGGTGAAAAAAAGACCGCCTCCCCAAAAACGGGAGGCGGCTTTTTTGTTGGGAAGGGGGTGTGGACAGATTATTTTACGAGGACTTTCTTGCCGTTGATGATGAAGATGCCCTTAGAGGCAGCATTCAGGCGACGGCCCTGAAGGTCGAAGATAGTAGCGGCGTTGCCGTTGACGGTGATGTTGGAGATACCGACTTCGTTGCCTTCGATGGTCCAAGTAATTGTGGTTTCAGCGTTGAGACCGTCTTCATTTTCGAAGAAGCCTTCGGGGATGTAGAGGGTGTAGACGCCGTTGGCGGTGATGGTCTGGTCGAGAGTGAGTTCGAAGATGTCGGGGTCGTTCCAGAAGTCTTCTTTCTCAAGAGCGCAGAGCTGCATTGCTTCGCCATCCCATTCCTTGATTACGGTTTCGGCAGAGCTGAATACAACCTTGGCTTCGTTAGCCACGTTGAAGTTTACAGTGCAGAATCCGCTTTCGGGGCAGATGAAGATAGAGGAGAGTTCTTCGAGGATAGCTCCGTCAACGGGGTCAGACTCGAATGACCAGCCTTCAGTAGAGATTTCGCCAAGGATGGAAACCTGTTCGTGAACTTCGGGCGAGAAGAGCTTGCCTTCAGCAGGATCGGTAACAATCCAAGTGCCTTCGAGGGTTTCGAAGTAGTAGTCGCCGGGAGTGGTGATGCCGGTTTCGGTTTCGGCTTCATCCTTGCCCTGAATCATGTTGGTAACGTCGAAGTGGTAGCAGTTAGCTTCGAATTCGATTTCCTCATAAATAGCACCCGTGGGACCCCAACCTACAGTCTTCTTGTAGATACCGGTGCCCTTAACGGGGGTGATTTCGGCGAGCTGAGCTGCGGAGATGTAAGAAACGACTACGCGCTCGTCGGTACGATAATCATAGGTATAGCATTCGATGCCGCCGATGCCTGAGAGTTCAGCGTCGACAGAAACGTAAACGTCGAAAGAAGAAATCTTTTCGGCGATGGGTCGAGCATATTCGTCGGTACCGTCAGTGGGCACAATTACGCTTACGTAATAGTCACATTCGCCGTTATCCCAAACGGGGATTTCATCAACGGGGAAGGTAGCAGCAACATCAGAAGCGATAAGACCCTTTTCAGTGTCCCAGAAGAGGTAGATGTCAGCGTTAGCGTCATCAGCGATAGCGAACTGACCGTCGATGGGCTTAACGAACCAGTAGCCGGCTTCATCTTCATTGTCGACGGCAGGGATGGGCTCGCCGGCAGCAGTGGGCTGGCCGAGGTAGAGACCGGTCTGGACGTTGTAGAGAATCATAGCGTCTTCGTTGTTAGACTCGCGCTGAGCGGTTTCGCCATCAGCATAGGTAGCGGACCAAGGCATCATGCCGCGTTCGTTGACACGCTTGCCGGCAAATACGGCATTAGCAGCGAGCTCATCAATAACCTGCCACGGGTTAACGCCTTCAGAAGCGGGCTTAACGTATGCGCCGAACTTATCGCCAACGGCGAAGAAGAAGTTCATTTCGAGGTTGTTGGCATACTGGGCAGCGAGCTGATTGAGGATAGCGTCGAGGATATCGGCGATTTCCTCAGAGGTAGAGCATTCCTTGATGGTCTGTGAGTAGTAGAGGATATCCCAAGAGTGGTCGCCGGGGATGTGGTCGAAGTACTTGGTCAGTTCGGCAATAGCGGCTTCTTTTTCAGCCTTGAGGGGGTCGATATTCAGAACCATGATGTTCTTGATTTCCCAAGTGCAGCCAACAGCCATAGTAGAGTTGTACTTGAAGCCAATCTGGATAATCTTACCTGCGAAAGCGGAGAGGTCAACGGGGGCGTTGGCGTAGAAGTTCCAGCTATCTTCAGCGGGAGCGGTCACGGCATTTTCGATGAGAACCCATTCGCCATCGGCGTCATAGTAGTAGGGTTCATCTTCTTCTTCAGCGGGAGCATCACCGAGAACGCGAACAACTACGTTGCAGTATTCGGCAACGGGGTTACCCTTGAGGAAGTTGATTGCCTGATCGAAGAGGAGAGATGCATCCTTACCGGCGGGGAGGGTGATTTCAGGTGAAACGGCGATGGCTTCAGCTTGGATGCTCATGTTGAGGTCGGCGATGTAGCCTGAGCCTTTGAGACCATATTGAGCGTCGTGTTTCCAGATGTCAGCGTCGGGCTCGAAGGTGAAGTCTTCACCCATGGGAGATTCGTAGATGAGACCTTCGGGGATTACGTTGAGGACATAGGAAGCGGAGTTAGCCTTATAGTCATCAGAAGCAGCAACAGAGGCGGTAATTTTGGTTGTGCCTACACCAACGAGGGTAACAGAACCGGTTTCGTCGATGGTGGCAACGTCGGTGTTGCTTGAAGAGTAGGAAATCTGCGCAGTGGGAACCATTGTGTAGAAGTACGGCGCATAGAAGATAGAGCCGAGTTCAGCAGTGTAAGATTCCTGAGCGTTGGTGAAGATTTCGATGGGTTTGCGGGTATCTTCAATGCCACCGGTGAACTGCACTTCAATCTTGGTGAGGTCAACGCGAGCACTTGAGGGAGCAGAGAATGTTACGGATTCAACGGCTTCATCAGATTCGCTGGTGAATACGTAAGCACCGGAAACACCGATATAGTTACCGTTAATACCGTCGAAGTCGCTGTTAGAGCATACGAGCTTGGCGGCGTTGGTGCCGTAGAATTTAATCATGGCGATGTTGCCTTTGGGAACGGAAATGGTGATAGCGGAGTTTTTCATCACGCGGAGTTCAACACTGCCGCTAGTAGTTTCCCAGAAACGAACGCCAGAACCGGATGCTTTGTCGATGGTGATGTGACAGCGACCGTCTTCACCGGTGAATTCGGCATCAGCGGGGAGGTAGTTGTTGCTGGGGTCAGACTCTACATTGTAGCCGTACTGGTCAGTGGTGAAGTCAAAGGTTGTGGTTCTCGGAGTGTTGTCGATGGGCTCTTCTTTTTCTTCGATAACGAAGATAGAGCCGCCGTCAGCCTTGTCGTAGTTGTGGAGGCACTTAGCGTTGTTGTTCATGTTGAGCGCGCGCTCTGTGCCTTCTTCGTTGGTGAATACGAAGGAAACGCCGTAGAAACCGCTGTTATTGTTGAGTTCAATGGTGAATACCTGAGCTTCAGACTCTTCAGTAGCGGGGAGTACGTTGGTCTGATTGCCTTCGACAACAGCCTTACCAATGTAGATATTGTTTTCGGGGTTGTAGAGAACTACACCGCCTTCAACAGTCTTGATGGTGAAGATAGCATTGACAGACTCATTGGTGGTTTCAGCTACCCAGTCAGCAGTCTCAGCATTGTAAGAGAGGTAACGGTTGTGACGGGGGTAGTAGATGTTCATTGAGAAACCGTTCATGCCGGTGGTGAGCAGGCTGTTAGCGGTAGCGATGGTTGTGTTAACAATACCCTGAGTCTTTTCAGCGAGGTCGGCAGAAACGGAGAGAGCCTTGATTTCATCGATTCCGGCGTTAAGGATGTTTGCAACCATAGCGGGAACCTTTTCAGCGTAAGACTGAAGCTGTGAGATAGCAGAAGAAGTAATCTGCTCAACGAGGGTTTCATCGTCGGCTTCGAGGACGGACCAGATAGAGCCGCCGTCGTTACCGGAATAGTAGGTGAGGGCGTTGCCTCGCTCGTCAACATTGAGGGCATTGCTGCCTGCAACGCCGTTGGCGAAGATGTTCACGCCGGTGAAACCGCCGTTGGAGTTGAGCATGAAGCTGAGAGTAGTAGCTTCTTCTTTGGTAGCAACGGGAGCCTTGTCTTTACCATAGTATGTAGAGGTGGCGGCATTATACATATAATATGCGGATTCACCATTGCTTTCGAGGGTAAAGATGGCGTTGGGGTCAGTAGCATAGTTATCAGACATGGGATAGTTGGTTTCGCCCACGCTGATATAGGGTCTAACCTTGCCGTTGGTTTTGCGGCGCAGATTTTCAAAAGCAACCTGCTTGCCGTTGAATACCGTGTTGAGGCTTGCGTTAGCGTTGCCGATATATTCGTTCCAGATAGCGGAAATCTGAGCTTCATAGTCGGCAGAGGGCTGAAGGTTGTTGAGGGCAGCGATACCTTCGTTGAGGTCAGAAGCAACCCAAGGCACAGCAGTAGCATAGGTAGTGAAGTTGGTCACGTACTGGCTAACCATAACCTTCATAGCGTCAGCATAGGTGGCATTCTGTGCTGCTTCCAAGCTGCCGGCAATGTTATTGGTGTCGACAGCGTAGAACCACCATTGGGTACCACCGTCGCCGCAGCTATACCAGTTACCGAGGAACTCGGAGTTATTGGTAGCATCAAAAGCGTAGAAACCGCTGTTGAAATAACCATTGAGGTTGTTGAGAGCCAGTCCATAGGAGCCGTTACCGTTGTCCAAGGTGAAGATGTCGTTAGCGGCACCGGTAGTGGCAACAGCACCGGTTGCGCCATCAAATTCCTTGCCGTCTTTGGTAACGAATGAGAACATGTAGGCTTTTTCTCCACTATCCTTTGTGGTATAGTTGAAGATGTTTACGGTACCTTCTGCAGTACCGGGAACGACTGCCCAGATGGCAGCATCGCTCAGCTCGTTGGCACGATAGATGGTAGTCTGCGCACCGCCGTTGTCTTTCGCCTCGGCAGTATATGTAACCCAAGGCAGACCGCGGTTAGCCTTGATCACATAATACTTAGGAGAATCAGCAGTACCAGCCTCCAAGACATTGGCGGCAAAGGCGTTGCCAGCCAACATAGCCATTGAGAGGAATAGTAAAGATTTCTTCATAATCTTTTTGTGATAAATTGTGAAAAAAAGTGAATAAAGTTGTTAATGAATTAAGTATCAAAGCGCAAAGGTAGGAAAAAATGATGAAAAATGAATGATGAAAAATGAAAAATGGGCGGAATGGGCGTAAATGTTAACAATGTTTAACATTGAGGGGTATTGATTTTGCTCTGTTTGTGTTGTAACTTTGCCAACGCAAAATCAAATACGAAATAAATTATTGATACTATGAAAAACATGACAATGACACGAGAGCGCAACCGGCGACTGAGACAGGAATATGCGCAAGAAATGAGCCGGCGTGAGGGTAAAGACCCCTCGGGAGCTCTCAGGGCGGTAATAAGCCGCCCGCTGACACGGGGATTTTACGTTGGGGTGGATTCCGCCATAGTTATGGACCGTCGCCGCCGTTCGGGTCAGGCTCCAGCCAAGGGCGACCTGAGGGCGGCGATGTGGGCGGACTTTTTTGAGCAGGTTGACGCGCTGATGGCGTCGGAGCCGGGTATGACGCGGGTAGATGCGGTCTGCCGGGTGATAGCCCATGGGACTTCACACGCGGGGTTTTGTATCAGGCCGGAGAGAGCACTTAAGATAATTAGTAATTAGAAATTAGGAATTAGGAATTAGGAATTTTTTTGAGAGAGAGATGATTGTTCAGTTGGATTTTGAGATGATGGCAGAGTCGGTTTACGCGCTGGCGGCTCTGAATGCGTATGAGACAGGCAGCGAGCGAGTTATAGGCAGGAATGAGGCTGATGCCCTCCGAAGCCGCTTTCAGTGGGCAATGGTTGACGTATGTCTGCAGCTGGGACCGGCTGTGAGGAGTCTGCTGGCTCAGGAGGGTCGGGTAGAGTTGGTTACGGGTGGTGAGCTGGTACATCACGCCCTTGGCAGCGCGGTGGTGCAGCGGGTTCTGGCGGAGTTGGGATTAGACACGGAGGAGACCGCGGCGGAGTATGTAAGGGTGCTCAAGGCGGTGGTAGATACGCTTCCTTACTTGGAGGGTCACAGCTGATTTGCGATGGCGAGGGCAGCCATCGCCTCGACTACGGGGACGGCGCGGGGAAGGACGCAGGGGTCATGGCGTCCGCGGGCTGTGAGGGTGACGGGGGTGCCGGAGTCGGTGACGGTATGGACTGGGCGGAGCAGGGTTGCCACAGGCTTGAAGCCTATGCGGAAAATTACGGGCATTCCGTTGGAGATACCGCCCTGAATGCCACCGGAATTATTGGTGAGGGTCAGGGGGGTGCCGTCGGGTCCGGGAACGAACTCGTCAATCATCTCGGAGCCTCGGCGCAGGCATCCGTCGAAGCCCATGCCGAACTCTACTGCCTTGACTGCGGGGATGGTAAACATGGCGTTGGCAAGGGCGGAGTTGAGACGGTCGAAGTGGGGCGAGCCTATGCCGGCGGGGAGTCCGGTCACGACACACTCGATTATGCCGCCTATGGTGTCGCCGTCGGCGCGTACGGCGGCGATGAGGTCAGCCATACGGGCGGCGGCGTCGGGGTCGGGACAGCGCACGGGGTTTGACTCGATGGCTTCGGGGGTGGGGACGACGTCGGGGTCTATTGTAATATTGCCAACTTGGCGGGTGTATGCCATAATGGAAATGCCGCGGGAGGCGAGGAGCTGGGAGCAGAATGCACCGCCGACAACGCGACAGGCGGTCTCGCGGGCGGAGGCACGTCCGCCGCCGCGATGGTCGCGGATGCCGTAGCGCGCCTGATAGGTGAAGTCGGCGTGAGAGGGGCGGAAGGTGTGGCGCATCTCCTCATAGTCGGCAGAGTGCTGGTCAGAGTTGCGGATGATGAAGCCGATGGGGGTGCCGGTAGTCATGCCGTCAAGGATGCCGGAGAGGAACTCGACGCGGTCAGCCTCGCGACGGGCGGTGGTCAGCGCGCTCTGACCGGGGCGTCGGCGGTCAAGGGCAGCCTGAACGGCGTCGAGGTCAATAGGGAAGCGGGCGGGAAAACCGTCGATGACGCCGCCGATGGCGGGACCATGGCTCTCGCCGAAAGTGGTCAATACTATTTTAGAACCAAAACTATTCATTTGATGAGGTCGGAGGGGGTGGCGGAGGTGAAGGCGATGAGGGCGGCGGGGGAGAGGGCGAGCTGGAGGCCGCGCTGGCCGGCACTGATGAAGATGGTGTCGAAGAGGAGGGCTGACCGGTGGATGAAGATGGGGAAGGGCTTTTTGAGTCCGATAGGGGAGCAGCCGCCGCGAATGTAGCCGGTAAGGGGGAGGAGTTCTTTCATGGGGATGAGGTCGGCATTTTTGGTTGCGGCGACGCGGGCAGCCTTTTTGAGGTCGACCTCGGCGTTTCCGGGGACTACGCAGACAAAATAGTTGCCCGGCTCGGCTCCGTGGAGTATGAGGGTCTTGAACACACGGTTGATGTCCTCGCCGAGAGCTTCGGCAACATGGGTTGCCGCCAAGTCATCGGGGTCGAACTCATAGGGGATGAGCTCATATGGGATTCCGGCACGGTCGAGAAGGCGCGCGGCGTTGGTTTTCTGAACATGTTTAGCCATAATAGCGACAAAATTACGAAAAATTTTGTAAATTTGCGCGGAAATTATGAAAACAGTCACATCCGAGGATATTCAGACCGTCAAGCAACGGTTAGGGATAGTAGGCACGAGTCCTGCCCTGATTGAAGCGATAGGCCGCGCGCTGCGTGTGGCTCCGATAGACCTTTCGGTATTGATAATAGGCGAAAGCGGAACGGGCAAGGAGTTTTTTCCGAAGATAATCCATAATAATGGGTTAAGGAAGCACTCGAAGTATATTGCCGTCAACTGCGGGGCGATACCCGAAGGGACGATTGACTCGGAGCTGTTCGGGCATGAAAAGGGCTCGTTTACGGGAGCCGTCGGGTCACGCAAGGGTTACTTTGAGGAGGCGGACGGCGGCACGATTTTCCTTGATGAAGTGGCGGAACTGCCGCTGACCACTCAGGCGCGCCTGCTGAGGGTGCTCGAGACGGGCGAATTTCTGAAGGTGGGCTCCAGTCAGGTCCAGAAGACCAACATCAGGGTTGTGGCGGCGACGAATGTCGACATGACGCGCGCCGTAGCCGAGGGGCGGTTCAGAGAGGACCTCTATTACCGGTTGAGCACGGTTCAGATAAACGTTCCGCCGCTGAGAGAACGCGGCGATGACATAGAGCTGCTGACGCGGGCGTTTGCCATGGCTTTTTCGGAGCGGTATCAGACGCCGGAGCTGCGGCTGACGGACGGCGCGCGGGGGCTGATGATGAGTTACCGCTGGCCGGGCAATGTCAGGCAGCTGAAAAACGTAGTGGAGCAGATGTCGCTCTTTGAAGGAGGGGAGCCTATAAGCCGCGAGACGCTTAAGGAGTACCTTCCGCAGACCAATTATGCGCCGACGGTAATGGGCGGCGCGGAGGGTCATCAGGGGGGCGACAGCGATTACGGACGCGAGCGCGATATACTTTTCAATATGATATTTTCGCTGAGGAGCGAGGTTGACAGGCTTCGCGACGAACTGGAGTCGCGCAAGGGGGAGGCACAGGGGCTGATTTCGCAGCTGCCGCAGCTGTCGCAGTTTTCGGAGTACTCGGAGTACTCGGAGAACTCGGAGAGCTCCGAGGGCTCGGAGGAAACTGTAGCCAAGAGCCTCGAGGAGACTGAGAAGGAGATGATTCGCGAGGCTCTGGAGCGCAATGGCGGCAGGCGGAAGCAGACGGCAACGGAGCTCAAAATCAGCGAGCGTACACTTTACAGAAAAATCAAAGACTATGGGCTTGAGTAAAAAAGTAGCCTTGCTGACCGTCATGATACTGATGCTGCCCTTAGGGGGCTGCAGGGTAAGCTATAAGCTGAACGGTTCGGCTCTGGACTATAGCGTTTACAGGACAATCACGGTAGGTAACTTTCCGATACGTGCCGCCCTTGTCTACGCGCCGCTTCAGCAGACCTTCGAGAATGCCCTTCTGGACTATATACAGCGCAACACACGGCTGCAGACCAGTGTGGACAGCGGAAACTCGGACCTACAGCTCGAGGGGGAGATAACGAACTATTCGCTCTCGCCGCAGGCGGTAGGGACGGATGCCTATGCCACTCAGACGCGCCTTACCATCACCGTGCGCGTAAAATATACGGACAATAAGAACGAGTCGAAGGATGTTGACCAGACCTTCTCTGCCTACAGAGACTTTGACGCGTCGCTGATGCTGACGGAGGTGCAGGACGCACTGTGTCAGGAGATTTCGGAAGAGCTCGTTGAACTGATTTTTAACGCTACATTGGGCAACTGGTGATGATTGAAGAGCAGGAAATCAGGGAGTGGCTCGACGGCGGCGCGCCGACGGCAGAGCGGGTAGAGGAGCTCAGGAAGGAGTATCCGCGGTTTTTGCTGCCTGCCGCCATGAGGCTGCGCAACGGGCGTGACCTTACCGAGGGCGAGCGCAAGGAGCTTACGGCGCGGCTGGCATTGGGCGCGAGCGACCGGGAGCAGATGGCGATGGCGGCAAACGCTGACCTTGAGCTCGATCTGGCTCGATTTTACCCGCACCCGGAGCAAAATACGCCCGGAACCGCCGATACGATAGAAAAATTTTTAAATACTTACGGAACGCCTGACCCGAAGGAGGAAGAACTGCTTGAACGGCTGATTTTCAACCCCACTCCGGACTATGCGCAGATGCTTGCTCAGGAGGAGGAAGAGAGCTTCCCGACCGCCGGCGAGGCTGAGGCGGGAAGTCAGGACGCGCTGATTAACTCATTTATAATCAAGAGCAAACAATCGGGAGGACAATTTCCCGCCCCTCCGGGCGAGGAGCCGGAGCCAAAGGCGTCAGAGCCTGAAAAACCGGTCAAGAAACCGGCGCAGACGGACGACTCGCTGCTGAGCGAAAGTCTGGCAAAAATCTACATCCGGCGAGGCAATTTCCGCAAGGCTTTTGAAATAATAAGCAATTTAAATTTGAATTTTCCGGAAAAAAGTATTTACTTTGCAGACCAATTGCGCTTCCTTTCCACCCTCATAAGGATAGAAGAGGAGCGCAAAAACGACGTGAAATAAAACAAAAAACAATAAGAAATATGCTTTACACACTTGTAATTATCCTGACCCTGATTGCCGCAATCCTCTTGATCGGCGTCGTGTTGATTCAGAAATCCAAAGGCGGCGGCCTCGGCTCCACCTTTGCGAGCAGTAACTCCATTCTTGGCGTACGCCGCACGAATGACGTTGTAGAAAAGGCAACATGGTATCTTGCCGGCGCAGTAGCCGTGCTTTCTATCCTGAGCGTATTCTGCGCACCGTCACTCACCCACGACAACGGCATCCGCAGCCACATCGAGGCTCCCGCCGCAATCCCCGCCACCGAAGCACCGGCAGAATAACAATGATTACACAGGAACAGCTAAAAGAGACCTTTGAGCGCAAGCTTGCGCTGAGGAGGTATCTTTGACGTCGACAACAAGAAAATACAAGTAGAGGAGGAAGAACTCCGCACTCACGTGCCCGACTTCTGGGAACACCCGAAAGAGGCTCAGATTCAGATGAAGAAAATCAAGGATCTGAAGGCTTGGATAGAGGGTTATGAGGAAGTAGACAAGGCGTGTGAGGAACTGCAGCTGGCTTTTGATTTCGTGAAGGAAGAACTCGTCACGGAAGAGGAAGTCGACGCGCTTTATGCCGACGCGATTGCGAAAATCGAGGCTCTCGAACTGCGAAACATGCTTCGCCGCGAAGAGGACAAGATGGACGTAGTATTGAAAATCAACGCAGGCGCGGGCGGCACCGAGGCTCAGGACTGGGCATCGATGCTTATGCGCATGTATCTGCGCTGGGCTGAGCGTAACGGCTACAAGACCTCCATAGCCAACCTGCTCGACGGCGAAGAAGCGGGCATCAAGTCCGTCACCATCAACATAGAGGGCGACTATGCCTACGGCTACCTTAAGAGCGAAAACGGAGTTCACCGCCTTGTGCGCGTATCGCCGTATAACGCTCAGGGCAAGCGCATGACCTCGTTTGCGTCCGTGTTCGTGACCCCCTTGGTTGACGATACCATAGAGGTAAAGGTAGAGCCCGCGCTGATGAGCTGGGACACCTTCCGCTCCGGCGGTGCCGGCGGTCAGAACGTCAACAAGGTAGAATCAGGCGTCAGACTGCGCTATCAGTATACTGACCCCTATACCGGCGAGAAAGAGGAAATCCTCATTGAAAACACCGAGACGCGTGACCAGCCCAAGAACAAGGAAAACGCCCTCAGGCAACTGCGCTCCATACTGTATGACAAGGAATTGCGCCACCGTATGGAAGAACAGGCAAAGGTAGAGGCGTCGAAGATGAAAATCGAATGGGGCTCGCAGATAAGGAGCTACGTTTTTGACGACCGACGCGTCAAGGACCACCGCACCAATCACCAGACGGCAGATGTCGGCGGAGTGATGGACGGCGACATAGATGAATTCATCAAAGCGTTCCTGATGGAGTTTGCCGGCGAGGAAAATTAACAAATTGGTGCAAAAATTTGTCAGATTAACGAAAAGTTAGTATCTTTGCGCCTGAAAATTTAGAAAAAACCAAGACATTACCCAAAAAATAAATGGCAACACTTGAAAAAATCCGCAGCAAATCGGTGCTCTTGGTGAGCATCATCTTCGTTGCGCTTTTCCTGTTCATCATCACCATTATCGATAACCCGCTGGGTCTGTTCATGGACCAGACCACGGTTGTCAACGTCAATGGCACGAAGGTGGACTATGAAAAATATCAGCAGCGGGCAAACGAACTGCGCGAGGCTAATCCGCAGAACACCAATGCCGATGAAGATGCCCTTCAGTCACTTATCAGCGAGACCCTTTTCCAGCAGGAATATGACAAATTAGGTCTCGTAGTTACTCCTGAGGAAATCAGCGAGGTTCTCGTAGGCGAGAACGCTCCGGTTTATATCATCAACTCATTCCGCAACCAGTTCGGCGCAACTCCCACCGAAATCCTCGAGGCTATCAATAACCCCGACGCCATGGGACTGACTCCCGAACAGGTTCATCAGCTTACCACCGCCTATAAGAATTTCGAAAACCAGATTGAAGGCTTCATGCTCGGTCAGAAATTCTACGGTCTTGCCGGCGGTACCATCAATGCCAACAAGCTCGACGCAAAGATAGCATTTGATGAAAACAACACCTCATATACTCTCGCCACTGTCAGCAAGAGCCTCTATTCCGTCAATGACTCTGTAACAGAAGGCGACATCGAGAAGTATTATAAGGAACACAAGGAAAACTTCAAGCTCAACGAGCCCTCACGTTACGTTCGCTACGTTGACCTTGCCATCACCCCGTCGCCCGCTGACCGTCAGGCAGCTATGGCAGCCGTCAACGAGGCTCTCGAGTCACTCGCCGAGAGCAACGGCATGGACGCGCTGATGGGCGACAGCCGTTTCGTGGTTAACCGCACCACCGGCGACAGCGCACGTGTAGCCTCCGAGAAAATAGCTCCGCTCAACAACTTCGTTAAGGAAGCGGAAGTAGGCGAGGCTCGCGTCATTCAAAACAGCGCATATGCCCAGAACGAGCCCAAGGTAGTGATTGCCCGTCTGCTCGGCCGCGAAGTGAAGTCAAACGGCGCAACCATCAAGCAGGTTGTCCTTGACCCCGCCATGAACTCAGACTCAGTTGTCGCTCGCCTGAACAGCGGCATCGAGGTAAATGACTCGGTAGCCGGCATAATGGCAGTTGAAAGCGTACCCTTTGATTTCTCAACCGCACAGGCTGCGGTTGTTGACAGTCTCCGCAATGCCAACGGCAAGTATGTCAAGTTCTCCATCGGCGGAAACGACGTAGCCGTTGCCATCGAGAAGTATGACGAACCCAAACCCATCTATACTTACGCTACCGCAACCTTCAACATCGAGCCCTCGCGCGAGACACTCGATATCCTGAATACCCGTATGCGTGACTTCATGATTATTGCATCAAACGCCGAGGCATTCAATCAGGACAACGCCGCACAGCAGGGTCTGGCAGTAGAGGACGCGCTGATTAGCAACTCCAGCACCTCGCTCAATAACTTGGAGGACACCCGCGGCATCGTTGCATGGGCAATGGACGCCAAGAAGGGTGAAGTAAGCCGCCTCTATACTGACAGCAAGAACAGCCACCTTACGGTAGCCGCCGTTGCCGATGTCTATAAGAGCGACTACGTTCCCGCAAGCTATCCCGGCATCCATCAGATGATAGAAAACGACGCACTCAACGATAAGCGTGCCGAAAAGCTCATTGCCGAATACAGCGGCAAGGGCAATACCCTGAGCGACTACCAGAGCGCGATGGAGGCAACTAGAATTGACACCGTTTCACACATCAGCCTCGGCTCAGCCCGCTTTGCAGAACTTGGCGGCGTACGTGGAGCCAAGAAGGGTGAGGTTGTTGGTCCGGTTCGCTGGAACGCTTCGGTAATCGTTTATGAAGTTCTTGATAGCGAAGAAGGTCAGATGCCTTTCGATGAAGCATCGAACAGCGCACAGTATCAGCGTCAGATGCAGCAGTACATTATCGGTAACAATACCGTTAACGCTACCCTGCTCGGCAATGGTAAAATCAAGAACAGAATACTTAAATTTACAAGACAGTAAGAAACACAATAAATTTAATTCCCCAAAAACATCCCCAAGGGTGGGCCACGACGTGATGTCGCTGCTCATCCTTTTTTTATGTATCTTACTGGGGAGTTACGGGGGAACCGAAAAGGGCGAAATCGAAGTATGTGGGGTCTGAGGGGCGGAGAGTGCGCAGGGCTTCGGTAAGGGATGTGGCTGCGAGGCGGTCGTTAGCCTTGCGTGTGAGAAGCCCGAGGGCGCGTGACGTATCGCCTACGTGGACGTCAAGGGGTATGAACAGTTGGGAAGGAGAGAGGGAGTTCCAGACTCCGAGGTCAACAATTCCTTCATCGCGGCGCACAAGCCAGCGCAGAGCCATGTTGAGACGCTTCAGGGCGGTGGATTCGAGGCTCAGGGGGAGACAGCGGCTGTCGGTCTGTCCGGAGTTTGCAGAGGCTAATTCGGCATTAATCGCTGCGGCGAGGGTCCATGCGGGAAATTCTGAGTGGGGGCCTCCGGAGGCGGCACAGAAGGAGTCTAATGAGCCATAGCGGAATAGAATTTGACGCAACCCGCGGCAAAAATGCTTCAGATTGCGTCCGAAAAAGGTACGGTGGATGTTCTGTTCATCAGGCACCTCCTCAAAGGCACCCTCGGCTACCCATGCGGCAGGCTGATTGTCCATAAGGACGAGCAGACGCTCTATGTCGCGGCAAATCATCTTGCGGTTGCCCCAAGCAAGGTGTGAGGCAAGGATGGAGGTCACCTCAATGTCGCGTAAATCGGAGAAACGGCGAGGAAACTGAACCGGGTCGGCAAGGACAAAGTCAGGAACATGGACGCGCGCAGCCTCAGATTCAAGATAGGCGGCGACGTCGGGCGCAATCACGGTACTCATAGACCGTTGACCCTGTCGTTGAAGTCAATCATGGCGAGGGCTGTATCGGCGGCTTCGATGCCCTTATGACCGGCAGGACCTCCGCAGCGGTCAATAGCCTGCTGGCGGTCAAGGACGGTCAGTACGCAGAAAATTACGGGTACGGGACCGTCGGTATTGAGGGATGTGACCCCTTGGGTTACGCTCTGGCATACATAGTCGAAATGGGGAGTGTCGCCCTTGATTACGCAGCCACACACTATTATGGCGTCGAAACATTCGCTGTCGGCAAGCCGCTGGGCAGCATAGGTCAGTTCTATTGCGCCGGGAACCGTGAAACGCTCGACGGAGGCATTGCGGGCACGGAGGGTGTCTTCGGCACCCTGTGCGAGCAGATTGGTGATTTCAGCGTTCCAGTCGGTGGAAACGATGGCGATGTTTGCGCCGGAATAGTCGGTGCGCTTGATGTTTGGGGTATATGAGTGGGTCATTTGGGGTTTAGTGTTTAGTGTTTAGGGTTTAGGGTTTAGGGTTTAGGGTTTATGGTTTAAGGTTTAGTGTTTAGGGTTTATGGTTTATGAATTGGACTAATTTAATGGTTTGCGGGAGCGTTTCCAGCGGTTGTGGGACCAGAGCCAGAAGCGCGGGTCGCGGCGTATGTTGTGTTCGAGCATCCGCAGGTATTGGCGCGTGTAGGGGAATTCTTCGGTGTCGCCTTCGGGGGGAATTATCTCTTTGAAGGTCATGGTGTAGTGACCGCGGGAAGTTTTGTCGACATCAAGGTAGAAATAGGCGGCGTTGATACGGTCGCCAATGGTTTCGCCGCCGGTAACGTAGGGGGTGTCAATGCCCATAAAGTCGGTCCAATGATGGAGCGCGGCGGTGAAGGGTCGCTGGTCGGCAATGAAGCCGCATATAAAACGCTGATTGTTACGCTCAATCTCAAACAGACGCCTGACGGTACGCGCCATAGGGATACTTTCCGAGCCGAAGCGGCTACGAATGCGGAGCATTACGCGGTCCATGGTCTTGTTTTTGAGCGGATGGTAAATCTGGGCGGCAAGGAGGTCGTCGGGGAGCTTGGTGACAATGGAGGGCACCCACTCCCAGTTGCCGTAATGACCGAGCATTACTATGATGGAGTGACCCTTGGCGACGGCTTCGTTAACCTTGTCGGCACCTTCGATTTTGATGTGGTTTGCTACCTGTCTGTCGGTAAAATGAAGTAGTTTTACGGTTTCGACAATGGTATCACACAGGTGGAGGTAAAAACCTCGCTCATAGCGTTTAATCTGAGCCAGCGAGTCGTTGGGGAAAGCCCGTCGAAGATTTTTACGTACCAGTTTGCGCCGATAACGCACCACATAGTAAATAATGAAGAACATAACGTCGCTAAGAGCGTAAAGCACCCAGAATGGCAGCAAAGCCACAAGCTTCATAAATCCTATTATCAGTTTGTACTTCATGTTATTTTAAGAAATGCGAGGAAAAGACGTTGTTTTAGAGCCAATCGGGTGTTAGCCGGTATGAGTTTAAGGGTTGAAAGGAGTGATTTATATTCCTTTTTCTCCTCAGGAGTCTTGGCGTGGAAATACATATAAGTCAGACGGCTTATAAGATGGTTCGCGCTTTTTGCGGCGACAACCGCTTTCTCTTCCTCGGATGGGAACATTGGTGAATTCGCAATGAAATCAAACCGCATGATATCGGTTTTTATTCCGTCGCGAAGCTTGCGCATAGTAGTTTTTGAATGAACTATGCTGTTTTTGCGCTGAAAATACACATAAAATGCCTTGTTGAGAATACCGACTCCGGAGGATTCAGCGACATATCGGAAGGTAGAAGCCCTATCCTCATGGAGAAGGTTCTCAGGGAACATCATTTTGTCAAAAAGGGAGCGATGAAAGAGCAAAGTCCATACCATAACGGGGATTTTTCCGCGCAGGAGCAGGCTTGTTGCCTCTTTTGGGGTTACAATCACCAGCGAGCCATCCTGCGAAAAGCAATATTTTGTTTTACTGTCAGGATATTTCTTGAGAAAGTTAAAGCTAAGGATTGTCAGGTTGTTTTCTTTAGCGGCTCGATAGGTTTCCTCACACATGGTTGGGAGGACAGTGTCATCACTATCGACAAATGCTAAATATTCTCCAACTGCAACGCGGACGCCGGCATTACGCGCCGACGCAAGGTCAGCCTTCTCAATCCGGATGAACTTGATGCGGCTGTCGGTTGCTGCTATTTCGCGGCAAAGGTCGGCTGAATTATCGGTCGAGCAATTTTCAACGAGGATAATCTCAATGTCACGCAGGGTCTGTGCGGTCAGGGAATTGACGCACTGGCGGAGGTAAGGAGCAGTGTTATGTACGGGGACTATAATGCTTACTTGTGGCATTGCTTCTGTGGCATCTCTATGTCAGACTAAAAGCGGGCTTATTTCTTTCCGAGTCTGCGACCTACGGCGTAGCGTTCCTCAAGGGGGAAGTAACGGACGTTAGGTGCTGTTTCTGAGTTGAAATCAGGGTCAGGAATCATGTAATTTTCGCCATAGTGGGCTTTAAGGTGAGCCTCACATGCAGAGGGAACGAATATGTCGGCATCTTTGAACCGGGCGGCAACGAGACCGGTATCGGGGAAGGAAAGTTCCTTAACAATGTATTTCCTACGGTTAAGGATGCTTCTAATCCATGATTTAGGCGCACGCTTATATGAAGTACAATGCATTCCTTCCTCATCGCGCCGGAAATAGAATACGTCGAATGATGAATTTTTAAACTTGTAACACTCTTCAATCCCGCCACCGTTGTCGGTATATAGGCGCACGAGTTTAAATCCGGCGTCGGTGAGCGTTTTTCTTATCCTGTCATGATTTTCAATGTAGGTACCGAAGTCAATATCAAAATCATGGGAAATGAAGTCGCGGTCACGATAAAAACCGAGCAAAGTCCCGAATTCCAACCAAAAAGGAATCTTATTTCTGTTCATGAGTTCAGAAAAAGCTTTAATAACTTCCGCGCCCTCGGTTTTGAGCAACTTGGAGCGTCGCAGCAAATTTTCTTGATCTTTGATTTTTCGGGATTTTGTCATACTAAGCTATAATATGAATTAACGTACTGACAAAGTTACGGAAAAAATTAAAAAAAATGGGCTGAAAGTCGAAATTGTTGGAAAAAAAGAGCTAAATTTGCTGCAAATAAAGTTTTAAAGGCAGAAATGGAAATAGATTTCGTCATTACATGGGTCGATATGAACGACCCAGACTGGAAAAAGGAGTTTGCCAAGTATTCACAAAAGCAGGAAAATGAGGAAAATGGAGTTTCCGATGCCCGCTTTCGCGACTACGGTTTCCTTAAATACTGGTTTCGCGGGGTGGAGAAATTCGCACCGTGGGTGAGGAAAATCCATTTCGTGACGAGCGGACAGAAACCCGAGTGGCTCGACGAGAATAACCCGAAAATTAACCTTGTAAGCCATAAGGATTACATTCCGGAGGAGTTTCTGCCAACGTATAATTCCGTGGTCATAGAGCGTTATATCCACCGTATTCCGGGGCTTGCCGACCATTTCGTTTACTTTAACGACGACTTCTATATTATCAACCAAATCAGTCCGGAGCGTTTTTTCCGCAACGGACTTCCGTGTGACATAGCCATCTTTCAGTATAATCCGTCGTGGTCGCAATGGTATGTGCGCATCAAGAACAATATGCGCATAATCAACCGCCACTTTGATAAGAAAGAGGTCATGGAGCGGTTTCATGACAAATGGTTCAACAAGTGTTACGGCTCAAAGGCACGTATGAACCGCCTGCTGCAGCCTTACGGCAAGTTCATTACGCTCCGTACGCCTCACAACGCTCAGCCCTACCTTAAGTCGACATTTGAGGAGGTATGGAGCGAGGAAGAAGAGGAGCTGACGCGCACGTCGGCAAACCGGTTCCGCATGGTTACGGACTATACGCCCGAGCTTTTCCGCACGTGGCAGATATGCCGTGGCAATTTCGAGCCGTACAATACCTATTCAGATACAAAAATGTTTCCGCTGATGATTAAGTCAGACAAGGCGATAGACGCCATCTATAATCAGCGGTACAAGCTTATCTGCCTTAACGACAACGTGCATATACGCAACTACGAGCAGGTAATGGAGCGCATAGCCGCCGCCTTCGAGCATATCCTCCCCGAAAAATCCTCCTTCGAAAAATAAAATCAAAGGGGTTTGCGGGTGTAGGTCTTGCCGGGGGTGAGAGTCAGGGTGGAGGCTGTTACTGCGGCGGTGAGGGTCGACGCCGGGGTGTTGTTGCGCCACTTGATTATGACGGTCAGGCGGGTGCTTGAAGTTGATGAGGCTTCATAGTCAAAGTTGATTTTGTCAACGTCGCCTTCATCGTTTACCTCCTTGGCATAGCCGGTTCCGTTATCGCGGAAGCAGATTTCGGAAAGACCGTCGGTAGATACCCAGTTGCCTACAAGGTCGGCGGTCATCGATTCTTCATCAGGCTCTTCAGCAGAGGTGCATGCAGCAAATGTGGCGGTAAGTATGATTGCCGCAAAGACAATCATAACGGCTTTGTAGAACTGTTTCATTACTTTGGACTTAAGGTTATGAGTGGAATAAGCATTTCTTCGAGGGAGATACCTCCGTGCTGGAAGGTGTCGGTATAATACTGGACGTAGTAGTTATAGTTATTGGGATAGGCGAAGAAGTCACGTCCGGTAGCGAAAATGTAGGCGGTGCTGACATTCGGCGCAGGGAGTCCGAACTGTTGCGGCTTTTTGATTTCAAATACCTGTTTGGGATTATAGTTGAGTGACTTGCCGAGTTTGTAGCGCAGATTGGTGTTCGTATTACGGTCGCCGACAACCTTTATGGGGTTATCGACGCGAATGGTACCATGGTCTGTCGTGAGGATGATTTTGAAGCCAAGTGAGGCAATCTTTTTGAAGAGGTCAAGGGCGGCGGAGTGGCGGAACCATGATTCGGTCAGGGAGCGGTAAGCGGCATTGCTGGAGGCGAGCTCGCGAATCATTTTCGACTCTGTGCGGGCATGGGATAGCATGTCTATGAAGTTGAGAACCACTACGTTGAGGTCGTTGGTCTTGAGGTTAGATAGCTCGCGTATGAGTTTCTCGCCGGCGGCGGAGTCGTTGATTTTATTGTATGAGAACTTGACTCCCGGGCGGCGGAAACGCTCGAACTGGGTCTGGATTAGGGGCGATTCGTTAAGGTTCTTGCCCTGTTCGTCGTCCTCGTCGACCCAAAGGTCGGGGAACATACGCTCGATGTCGAGCGGCATCAGCCCTGAGAAGATGGCATTGCGGGCATACTGGGTTGCCGTAGGGAGGATGCTGCAGTAGGTATCCTCTTCAATGGTGAAGTGTTCGGCAAGGATCGGAGCGATGGTTTTCCACTGGTCAAGGCGGAAATTATCAATGAGGACAAAGAAGAGTTTGTCGCCACGGTCGAGCATGGGGAACACCTTGCGGCGGAATACGTCGGGACTCATCAGCGGTCTGTTGGCATCGGGTTTGACCCAGTCCTCATAATTGCGCTTGACCCAGCGGGCAAACGCCGCGTTAGCCTCCTGTTGCTGCATTGAGAGCATGTCTGCCATTTCCGAGGCTGAGGCAGAGAGTTCTATTTCCCAGTAAATCAATCGGGAGTATAGTTTCTGCCAGTCGGCAAAGGTTTCGCAGCGACCAATTTCATCGCCCAGCTGCATGAACTCCGAGCGGTAGTCGCCCGAGGTCTGGCGCGATACGAGGTCATCGGCGTGGAGGTTTTTCTTGATGGAGAGTAAAATCTGGTTAGGGTTGACCGGCTTTATGAGATAATCGGCTATTTTCTGCCCAACCGCCTGATCCATCACGCCTTCCTCCTCGTTTTTGGTAATCATGATAACGGGAGTCAGCGGCAAAATCTGCTTGATGCGCGAGAGGGTCTCGAGTCCGGAAAGACCGGGCATGTTCTCATCGAGAAAAATGAGGTCCGGGTGATGTTCGGCAGCCATATCAATGGCGTCCCTGCCGTTATTTACGGTAAGGACGTCATAGCCTTTTCCTTTGAGGAAGATTATGTGGGGTTTCAGGAGGTCGATTTCATCGTCGACCCAAAGAATCTTAGGCAATTAGGAATTAGTAATTAGGAATTAGTAATTGTTTCTTTATTTTTTGCGGTTGCGGACCGAGCGGGTTGCCGATGATGCGGGCGATGACTGTTTGGGAGCCTTTTCGCGCTTTACCTTGGTGCGGGTCGAGGCTTTTTCGGAGCGGGAGGTGCGCTCGGAGCGCGAGGCTCGGGCAGAGGTCTTGACCGGTTTCTCAGTCTTTTCGGTAGCCACGGCGGTCGAGTCGGCAGCCTCGCGACGGGCGCGAAGCTCCTCGCGGGTGGGTACCCAGAGATTGTCGGCATAGTGTTCAAGGCGGTTCTGGATAGAGTCCTGAGCGCGCTTGAGGTCATCGGGGTCGCCGGCGTGGATATCTTTCAGGGTACGGTTGCGGAGGTTGCGGGTCTTGTAAATGTCGCCCTTATACATATTCATGGTGAAGAAATCATCATAGGTATGGAGGGCAAGGTTATTGTCATCGTCGGTGAAGATGTATTGCTGGCGCAGATAAGGCTTGAGGTCGCTCATCTTCATCCAGAACATGGGGGTATTGCCGGCTAACTCGGCAGAGTCGCCGGAATCGCTGCCCACAATGACGGGGCAAATTGCCTCGACAACGGTTTTCATCGAGTTGGAGCGGTTGTCAAACACCCAACGCTCAATGATAAAGTATTTGAGCACCTTGTGGGTGGGGACATCGATGGGGTCGATTTCCCATAGCGGGTTCTTCTCTGAAGAGCCCTTGGCGGGGCTTCCCATGATTGAGAAGTTAGAAAGGATATCAGCCATCTTTACGCGGCGTTCCTCGGTAAACTCTTCGCGTCCGTCAAGAAACTCATAGGCGGGAATCTTATTTTCGGCGAGAAGGCGGAACATGATGCGGAAAAGGTTTTCCTGTCCGTCAACAAGGTCCTCGGGGAAATAGAGCGGTGCGTTCTTATCCTCGTCCATCAAATCAAGCTCGCGGTAAATGACGCGCATATACTTTACGGACGCATCGGGGCGCGAGGGGTCATCGGCAGCGTCGAGCTGCTGCTGGAGGCGTCCGGAGACGGCGGGTCCTGCCTGCTCGGTTTTCTGACCGGGACGGGTTCGGTTTCCACGGCTCATCACTGCGGAACTGGATGATTCCTGAGCGAGAGCCGAGAGGGATGCGAAGGCAAGGATGCCGAGTATGATTGATTTTTTCATCGGATTTATATTTTATTATTTGACAAGAACGTCGAGGGGCGAGATTGTGCGCGTAACGCCGTCCGGACCGGTAGCCTTCACGTTAGTGATAATGAAACGCTTGCCGCTCTTGAGCTCGCGGAACTGACGTTTCTGGGTCTCGGAGAAGTTAGCACCATTGGAGGTCTGGATAAGGTTGTTGCCGCTCTGGTCGAACACGACGGTCTGGAAGGATATTACGTTAAACTTGATGTTGAGCAGTTCATCATCGATGGCGGCTTCGATTCCGGGCGACGCAAGGAGTGTGGCCTTGGAAAGAGCCTTGCCGCCGCCGCGATAGCGGTCGGGATTTCCCTGCGCGTCCTTAAAGGGAATGAAGGGAGTGGGGTCAGGGAGCTTGCGGGTGCGGAACTTGGTCGTACCCATGGTCTGGCTCGTGCCGTCGACATTTGCGGTAACCGTGATGACGGCTTCCTGACCGACGGCTGAGGGGCGTGCAATCCATTTGTCGCCTTGGCGGGTCAGCGTTCCGTTAGTCATCGTTGCGCTGATTTTGTCGTTATGAACGCCGGGCACGGAGATTGACAGCGGGTTGTCAATACCGGCGTAGAGGACGTTCATCATAGTGGCTGAGACGGTAGCGGTAGGCTCAAAGACCGTATAGTCGCTGCTGAAGGGATGCTGGGTGGTGGTTCCGTCGCCATGGGTCACCTCGAGATAGCCGGAATAGTCAAACGAGCCGGTGGAGCCGGTCTGGAATTCGTAGAGACCACCCTCGGGAATCGGTTTGCCGCCAATGAAGATACGCGGACGCTGGGTGGTATCGACCGCGGCGAGGACAATGTTGGCTGAATACTTGCCGCCGCGCATTACCGAGCGCGAGCGGGGAATAACGAAGGCGTTCAGCTCGTTTACGCGGACATCGCCCGCGTCGACGGCATTGAGCATGGCGGTAAGAGCCTCACCCTCGGCATAGCGTATATCGTTTTCGAGTTTGGAGAGGAGAGTTACGGCGGCAACTACGGGTTTGGACTCGAAATTGGTCTCTTCCCATGTCTGGGTGCGGTTTTTGCCGTTTGAGTCGAGGTTTGAGGTAGAGAGAGCTTCATTGACCGTCTGACGCTTGACTGAGTCAGGCATCAGATTAGATATGAAATCGCGGTAGGAGTCAAGGCTCAGGCGCAGTTTCTGACCCTCGAGGGTAGCGGGATTGAGCATCACGGCAGCCGACGCCTCGAGGTCGTCGCGATGGATTATTTCGTGCGGGTCGCCGTCCTTGCCGTCAGCCTTATGGACAATGGCAAGTTTAAGGGAGTCGACGCGCGAAAGAATTGCCGAGGTGAAGTTACGGACCTCTGAAGCTCTGTCAAGCCAAGGTTTGCCTTTTTCGGGGTTCTGGTCAGCAAAGTCGGAAAGTTTGCCGAAGAGCGCGTCGTTACGTCCCGCCACATTTGAGTTGGAGCGGTTAAGACCTTCGTCGACCTGAGTGAAACCGTCAAGTACATCGGAGCTGACATTGAGGGCGAGCATCGCTGTCAGCACGATATACATGAGGTTAATCATTTTCTGTCGGGGAGTAAGTCCGGAACTTCCTGCCATAGTTTTTTAATTGTTAATTCTTTGGGACATAGCTTCAATCATCTTGGCGTAGATGGCATTGAGCTGCTGCATGTAGAGTGCCATTTTTTCCGTTTCCTCGCAATATTTCTGTGAGGTCTCGGCAGATTTCTCATACATATCGCGGATATCCTTGATGCCGCGGTTCACGCGGTCAATGGAGTCAAGCTGCGAGCTGACGCTCTTGAGCTGGATTTCATAGATGGTGTTCAGACCGGATATGTTGCGGTTAAGCGAGGTCATTTCTTCGACATAACCGGTTGAGGACTCGGTAATGCGGTCAGAGTTCTCGGTGATGGCGCGATAGGAGTTGAGGAGAATGCTGCTGACCTGATTGAGTTCTTCCGTTGCCTGACGGAGCTGGGTCATCTGTTCGGAAAGGGCGGCAATCTGGGCGATATAGTGGTTTGTAGCCTCGGCGGCGTCGGCGTTAGGGGAGAGAGGCGCGACGGGAGTGCCGCTATAACCGGTCGGACCGGTCGGACTTGTCAGACTGGTCTGACCAGTCGGATTGGCGGCAACGCCGCCGTTGATAACCACGCCGCCGCCCCCGATGCCGCCGCCGGTAGAGGGGCGATCTTCCTCGGCGTGGGTGTCGAGGACGGGGAATACTTCTTCCCAGTGATACTGGCGCGCCGGACGGTCAAATGCCGTAAGGATAAACATGAGCACTTCGGTACCCATACCGAGACAGAGCAGGAGGTTGCCGCCGGGAAGGTGGAGAATCTTGAACAGAGCACCCCAGATAACGATTGCGGCACCGATGGAGTAGGCGAAGTTGAAGAAGCGTTGACCGCTCTCGCCTGAGAGAAACCGCTCGACAACGGTTTTGTATTTTTTGATTTTAGTCATGGCTAAAACTGGTTAATTCTTACGGGATTTAGTTCCTTTGGCAACGCCAATCTGGGTGCGCACGCAGCGAAAACCTATGTAGGAGCGTTGTTCGTTCTGGTATTCCCACATACGGATGTCGGAGCGGATGTCGGAAACGACGTCCTTCCACGAGCCGCCGCGCACAATCTTGCGCTTCATCTTATAGGGGTCCTCCTTGGCGGCATCATAGCGATACTGGGGGTTGATGTCAGATGTAATCTTGCCGACACTCTCGGTGAAGGCGGTCGAGGTCCATTCGCTGACGTTGCCCGCCATGTCGTAGAGTCCGAAGTCATTTGGCGAGTAAGTTCCCACTTTTGACGTAATCAGGTGACCGTCACGCATGTAGTTGCCCTCGGCTGGCTTGAAGTTTGCATAGAAACAGCCTTTGTCCTCCTGAATAGGCAGGTCACCTGCCCACGGGTAGATATTGTCATCCTCGCCTGAGCGGGCGGCATATTCCCATTCCGCTTCCGTCGGGAGGCGGTAGGGCTCTACATAGACGCCCTCCTTGCCGAGCGAACGGCGGAGGAAGTCGGTGCGCCAGTTTGCAAAGGCGGTAGCCTGCTCCCAGCTTACGCCCACTACGGGGTGGTCGCTGTAAAGACCGTTGCTGAAATATAGGCGGGTATAAGGCTCGTTGTAAGCATTGTCGAAGTCGTTAATCCATGCGGTAGTATCGGGATAGACGTTGACAATGTAGGTATTGAGGAAGTCATAGTCGCCGGTAAGTCCGCGGTTGATGGTTTCGCGGATAATTACGCCCTCGTCGTTGATATAGGCGGTGTCCTTGCTGATTTGAGGCACAGCCGTCGGCACGGGTTTGTCGGTGTTATATTCGCGACGGGCGGGGTCGAGGCGGTTGCGGCGGCGCGCAGCCTCGGTGTGGTTATAGGTCTCGTAGCGATAGTTAAGCTGCGCGGCGTCGAGCTCCTTCACTCCGGTGATGGGGTTGGTGCGGTAAACGCTCTCTATGGCGCGCTTCTCGTCCTCGTTGGGGTTACGCCAAGGTATGGGCTTGGTCCAGTTGAGGTAGGGACCTACGGGGTTGCCCTCCTTATCCTCTTCAATACGGAATTCCTCATTGCCGCCGAAAGCGGGGTCGGCAAGGCGTTCGCGGATGATGGAGTCACGTACCCAGAACACAAACTGTTTGTATTTGGCGTTGGTGATTTCGGTTTCGTCCATCCAGAAAGATTCGACGCTGATGCCGCGTGAGTCAGCTGCAATGCCGCGCAGGGAGTCCGGTTTAGAGACTCCGGCACGAATCGACCCGCGGTCGACGAGCACCATTCCGTAAGGCGTAGGCTCGCTCCAACTTCCGGAGCCAACTCCGGTCACTTCGCCGCCTGAGCCGGATGCGGAGCCGGCACATGATGCCAGCGAGCCGATGGCGGCAGCAGAGAGTAGCAGAACCGAAAAAGCTTTCTTTACTTTCATATATTAAAGGAATTTCTTGATTATCGGATTGATATTGTTACATAAGGCGGATGCTCTTGTGTTTGTTGCGGTTTTTTTCGCCAAAGTTGAGTTTCATCGAGTAGCCGACCCAGACTTCATGGCTGCCGGAGGAGGCGCGCATGATAGGCGATAGCGAGTAGTCATATGAATACCCGAGGGTAAACCCCTTGAACTCGCCTTGGAACAGGATGGAAATGGCATCCTGTGTCCGGTAACCGAGACCCGCGGTAAGGAATTTCTTCCAGCGCAGGCGGGCGGTAACGTCGGCCTGAAACGATGCGAAATCAGAACGCACCAACAGGGAGGGCAACACTTCAAATAACGTATTTTTTATGGGAATATTGCTTTCAGCGGTAAAATAAAGCGTTCGGTCAAAGCGGAAAAGCCATTCCTGATCGCCTGACGCCGACGAACCCTGCGAGCCTTCGCGGCGAAGCTTGACCTCCGGCGAGAGAAGGTGGGTGCACGCCAATCCTACCGTAAACCAGCGGTGGGTATAGGTCAGTCCGGCTCCGAGGTCAAATCCCTGACCGGTCACATCCATTGTGGGAATAGCCTCGTCGGTGCTTTCGTGATAGTCATCGTCGTCAGGAATCACTACCTTCGAGCCCTTGAACTGCTGATTGAGATATGCCGCCTGAATGCCGAACGAAAGATAGCCTTTGCCTATTTTCTGGCGCGCGGAGAGCTGCACCCCAAGGTTGAGCGTCTGGTATAAGCCTATGGTTTCCTGAACCATAGCCACTCCTGCGCCCCAGCGGCGGTCAATGAACTTGAAGGGAATGTCGGCGGTCGCCATAAAGTCGCGCGGCGCGCCCTCTATGCCTATCCACTGCATGCGGCTGCCGCCACGTATGCGCAGCAGGTCCGTGGCTCCTGCTGCGGCGGGATTGAACAGCGACGGTGCCTGAAAATATTGGGTCAAAGCCGGGTCCGTCATCTCCGCGCGGGCGGCAATGACGGCAGCCATAATCAACAGGAGCGAAAGCAGACGTTTCATTCGAAATAGAACGTAAGGACAATCATTTTCTGCGACACCTTGGTGAGCGCGTCGGTGTAGCGCATGGTCAGCGGGTCGTCTGCCAAGTCGGGACGGTTGCGGCGCAGAGCGTTTGACAGCCCCCAGCAGAATTTGATTTCAGGGATGAACTTGAAATATGGAAAATAGACATCACAGCCCAAGGCGACGGAGAGGAAACAGTCGAACTTATTGAGCTGCAGCAGGTCAGATGAACGGTGCTTGCCCACGTCGAACGCAGGAATCACGCCGCCGCTCAGATAGGGGCGCACGTTCCGGTAGCGGAGAGAGGAGAATTTGAGGTCGACCGGCATCACGAGCATGGTCGACTTAATATTCTGGCGTTGAGTGGCTGAGGAGTAAATGTCGCGCATCTCCACAACCTTGTTGCCAAACCATATGCCGGGCGAGAGGCGCACGTTGAAATGAGTGTTCAGACGGAAGTCAATCAGTCCGTTGACGCAAAAACCGGGGCTGAACGACGGCTGCTCCATGACCCAGAGCTGACCGTCGCCGTTCATCGTGCCCGAGTGAGTGAAAATAAGGTCCTGAGCGTGAATGCCGACGGAAAAACCGAGGTGCCAAGCCTTCAGGTCGGCATACGGGCGGTTAAGCAACTTATCGTTAAGCCGCTGAGCCGCTACGGAGCCGAATCCGCATAAAATGGCAACCAAAAGTATGATTTTTCGCGCATTCACACGGAATTAACGCACCCATGGGTTAATTTATTGCCATCCGCTCCACTTTATCCTTTGGAAATCGATGCCTCCCACAACGCAGCACAACCTCTTTAAATTTGTCCGCAACACGGGTAGGGGGTAAGCGTGGGAGTTAAGCGGCGCGCAATTCACGAAAAAATGACAAACTTAAGATTGTTATTTGAAAAAAAATGAATATATTTGCGGAAAAATTAGCATGTTAAACTAACCTTGTTGTAAATCATATTTTTATGTTAAAAAAGTATTTGATTTTTTTAATGATGCAAATTCTTGCATTGGGACTTAATGCAAAGATTATAGAGAAAATTAGAGTATGTTATCCTGATGGACATTACTCGCTTATTTCGTTTAATGCTGACAGCCGCTTGGAATTTGGCGAAGATGATGTTATTGTGAGGAATGGTAATGAACAGATGACTTTTAGTTACTTAGAGATAGCCAAAATTGATCTTATTACAGTTGAGTCAAGCGGAATTTTGAAGCCTGAATTGCAAGATGTTACCATGGATGTTAATGATGGCATAGTTACAATCACAGGCTTAAAACCCGGAGTAAAATACTCACTTTGTAATGTGCAAGGAGTAACCCTTCTAAAAAAAGAGGCTAAAGATTTCTCGAAAGAGACAATCAATCTAAATAAGTTTGATGGCAAATTATTTATTTTGTCTATCGGTAATCGTACATTTAAGTTTAGCAGATGAAAACATTAGTTTACCGCTTTATTGCGATTGCAATCATATTTTTGTCAGCCGTTTTAGGTTTGCATGCGGAAAAAAGGATATTTGTCCACACTAAGGGCAATTATGCTTATGAATTTCCTGTGGCCGGAACTCAAATATATCAAATTGTACGTGGAGACAATGAGAGTACTGTGGTTTCTACCGCTGATGGAAAGGAAGAATTCATTGACACCAACTGGATTGATCATATCGTTGTAGAGGAGAAAGGTTCTGTTGAGAGTGACCGGGCAGCTCTAATGGCTATATATGACAATATGACTATCCAAGACCAGTTTGCATATAAAAACTGGGGGAGTGATTTGCCTCTATCTGAGTGGGATCGAGTATATGTTGATTCTGAGACCGGACGAGTGACAACTTTGTATCTTAATGCCGTTTGTGTAGTTAATGATTTCCCTGAGGAAATTAAGAACTTAACTGCGCTAAGATCCCTTTACATATATACTGATAATGTAAATAATGCAGAAGTTATTTCATCGCTTCAAAATTTGGAGACATTGATGTTTTGTACTCCAAATCCGGATGTGTATCTAAAAGAGATACCTCATTGGATTTCTAATTTAAGTAAGTTGAGATCCTTGCACCTTGAGATTGGACTTACTGAATGGGGCGAATTTGAGATTGAACGGCTACCACGTTTAATTGATGTGTCATTTCAAGGTGTTCCGATTCGGCAAAATGAACCTATTGGATTCCCTGATTTTCTAAATAAGACCAATTTATATTGGCTAAGACTTAATGATTTGAATCTTGGGTGTGAAATTCCGCAGTGGGTTTATAATCAAACAAATTTAGTTGACCTTGAAATAACAAATTGTAACCTTATGGGTGAGATTTCTTCGTCAATATCTAATTTGACAGAGTTGACATATTTGGCTTTCAATAATAATAATCTTACTGGAGTATTACCCTCTGAAATATGTGAGCTTAAACAATTAGAATACCTTCTGCTGTTTGAAAACAAAATAGGAGGTTTTATTCCGGTTGGATTTAGTAAACTGTCAAAACTAATGGGAGTAGAGTTGTATTCTAATAATTTGGATGGTGTCATTCCTTTAGATTTTGTTGAAAATCCGAATTATAGGTATTGGAATGTAGACCAACGCATACTTCCACAAAATTCGGGCTATAAACTGACATTGCCCGGCGACTCGTATGTTTCAACCGATTTTTCAGCCGATGGCTTACCGGTGGTTCTACAAACGTCAAAATATGGGAAAGGCTATGACGTTATTTTGATGGGAGATGGCTATACTGACCAAGATATAGCATCAGGTCTTTATGACCGCCATATGCGTGAGGCATATGAAAACATATTTCTTCTTGAGCCAATGAAGAGCTATCGGGATTATGTGAATGTTAGCTATGTCAATGTTGTCAGCCCGTCAAGTTCCTTTGCCGATAAAAATACTGCTTTAGAATGTAGTTTTGCAAGTGGGTATGATGTAGTTGCAGTATGTAATGAAACTAAAGTAGAAGAGTATGCGGATAAATGTGAGCGTCGAAACAAAGAATATTGTAGTATCGGTGTTATTTTGAATTCAAATGTTGATGCAGGGATTAATTCATCATATTATGGTAGTTTTAATTCAGTTTCGATTATCGGTCATGCGGTTCCGGGAGATAAATTTTTTGAAAAATCTTTTGCGTACATTATTAACCATGAATTGGTAGGGCATGGAATCGGTAAGCTTGCTGATGAATATTGGGAAGTTAGGGGTACTCGCTTGGATGAATCAATTGCGCAGATTGCTCACGATACCGATATTGCAAGTAATGTTAACGCAAATGTAGATTATTTTAATGATCCAGAAAAAATTAAATGGAGTCATATGCTTAATGATCCGCAATTCAGCAGTTATACCGGTATATACGAAGGCGGATTAAGGTGTCAGTATGGAGTTTGGCATCCTGAAAGTAAATCAATAATGAATGTAGGTACTCCATATTTTAATGCGCCATCACGAGAGGCCATTGTTAAAATACTCAATGCTGCTTGCGGATTAGAATATGACTATCAGATATTTAAAGAGAAAGACGTTTATAATCCGGCTCCGTTCCCAATTGATAATTGGGATCCACAGTATTAAAACTTTCGCCAAGTGTCAGATAATTAGGACACTTGGCGATTGTAATTAGAATTAGCCCTCCACAACAACTCCCTCAAAGTTAAACGCGCGTTAAACAAATGTGCCACCATTTTACCGGTCAGTACCACTTGTTAAGCAGCTGCTACCCCTTTAGTGGATTAGGGCTTAGTGAGGAGACTTCGATACACGTTTTCAAGGCAAAGTTAAGGCTTTTTTGATAAAAAAAGCGGTTAATTACCGAAATTTTTTATTTTTTGCGGAGGCGGGCGGGGAGGATGCCGAGGCGGTCGCGATATTTTGCGACGGTGCGCCGCGCCACTTTGAGTCCGCGCTCGGCGAGGGCGGCGGCAATAGCTTCGTCGCTCAGGGGCGCGGCGGGATTTTCCGCGTCGATGATTTCGCGCATGGCGGCGAGGATGGCGGGGGTCGACATTTCGTCGTTGTCGCCGTTGCCGCGGTGGGTAAAGAAAGATTTCAGGGGGTAGACGCCCCATTCCGTGGCGAGCCATTTGCCGTTGATGGCGCGGCTGACCGCCGTAAGGTCAACTCCGGCGCGTTCCGCCACCTGACGGAGCACCATGGGGCGCAGCCGCGACTCGTCGTCGCCGTTAAGGAAGAAACCCGACTGGATATTGACTATGGCGCGCCCTATTTTCATCAGTGCCTCGCGGCGGCGGCGAAGGAGGTCAATGAACGTCTCCGCCTGATTGCGGCGAGTGCGCACAAACTCCGCCGCGTCGCCCCCCTCGGGTGCATCGGCGCGGAAACTCTCCTCAATCTGAAGCTTCGGAAGGGTATTGGGCATCGTGACGGTAAGGATATCGCCGTCGGTCTCCACGATGAAGTCAGGCGTGATTGCCGATTCGGCAACCGTGCGCGCCGGGTCAGGCGAAAATTCGCTCCCGGGCTTGGGATTGAGGCTTGAAATAAGGGCATTGGCTCCGCGTATATCCTCCTCCGGGATTTCCGACTCGCTGCTCAGGCGGCGGAAATTGCGGTTGGCAAAAAGGTCAAACCAATAGCGGACAATTTCGATTGCCACGTCGCGCATGGGACGGTCCGCCGGCAGCCGCTTCAGCTGTAACAGAAGGCAGTCGCGAAGGTCCTGCGCCCCTACTCCCGGAGGGTCGAGCGAGCGTAGGATGTCAGCGGCGGCGCGTACCTGCTCCATGGTAGGCTTAAACCGGTTTTCCGTCGCAAAGGATATGTCCTCGCGAATTTGCGGCAGCGTGCGCGTCATATAGCCGTTTGAGTCCAACGCCCCAACCATGTATGTCGCTATGTGGCGCAGGGCGGGGTCTACGTCCGAGAGCTCGTTGAGCTGCGTGAGCAGATGTTCCGCCAGAGTGTCGTCATACTCCTTCAGCTGCCGGTGGTCCTCCTCTGTCGCAGCTGAGCGCGGAGTGTAATATCTGCGCTCGGGGTCCGAATCAGGCTCCTCAACCTTTTCGAGGGCGGGATTTTCCGTCAGCTCGAGCTCGATTTCGTCGGCTATCTCGTCGTCGGTCTGTTCGAGCATCTCCGCAAAGCGCATCTGCTGCGGCAGAAGTCTCTGTCGCAGCAGTTGGTCTTGCGTAAGCCGGGAGTTTCCCGCCTGTTTCACACGTCTCGGTTTTTATTTACGGTGAGAAATCATGTACTGGGCAATCTGGACGGCGTTCAGCGCGGCTCCCTTCTTAATCTGGTCGCCTACAATCCAGAAGCTCAGTCCGCACGGATTGGTAAGGTCGGCGCGCACGCGGCCTACATAAACCGGGTCCTTGCCGGCGGTAAAGAGCGGCATCGGATACTCCTTGTTGGCGGGATTATCCATCAGTACCAGACCCTCTGCCTTTGAAAACGCCTCGCGGGCGGCGTCGACGCTTATGGGCTCCTCGGTTTCAACCCAGATAGCCTCAGAGTGGGCGCGCATTACCGGCACTCGCACGCAGGTTGCCGATACGTCCAGACCCGGGGCATGCATGATTTTCTTGGTTTCGTTATACATCTTCATTTCCTCCTTGGTGTAGCCGTTTTCGGTAAATACATCAATGTGGGGAATGACGTTATAGGCGAGCTGGAAGGCAAATTTCTCAACCTTGGGCTCCTCGCCACGGGTCAGGGCGGCATACTGCTCTACGAGCTCATCCATGGCTGATGCGCCCGCGCCCGATGCTGCCTGATAGGAAGCGACGTGGACCCTACGGATGGGCGATATGTCGTTGATGGGCTTGAGTGCCACTACCATCTGAATAGTGGTGCAGTTTGGATTCGCAATAATATTGCGCGGAGTGTTGAACGCATCCTCGCCGTTAACTTCGGGCACTACCAAAGGCACATCGGGGTCCATGCGGAATGCCGATGAGTTGTCAATCATCAGCGCGCCATGGGCGGTGATGACCGGTGCGAACTCGCGGCTTATGCCTGCGCCTGCCGACGTAAAGGCTATGTCTATGCCCTTGAAATCATCGGGATTTGCGGTAAGCTCCTTGACAATGTATTCTTTGCCGCGGAAAGTATATGCACGTCCGGCTGAACGTTTTGAGCCGAAAAGGCGAAGTTCATCAATGGGAAAGTTCTGTTCGGCGAGGACTCTGAGAAATTCCTGACCGACGGCACCTGAAGCACCAACTATTGCTATATTCATTTTCAATTAATTTATAAAACCTATAAATCTTATATAACTTATCCAACTTATAAAACTTACTTCCGGTATTTCCGTCCGCCCTGAATATAAATCTGACCGGGAGCGGGACTGCTCAGGCGTCTGCCCTGAAGGTCATAGATGGCGGAGTCAACAGCTTGCTGCTCAGCGTTAACCTCGCGTATGGGCAGTTCAGCCACAGTCTTCATGACGGCGTTCTCAATGCGTCCGCTGGTGCGGTTAATCAGCATCGCTATAATGTTGCAGTTCTGGATATTCGAAACCGTGTTGGTTCTCAGCGGAGCTGACGCCGGGTAGCTCTCGCCGGCTTTGACCTCGGCGGGAATTGTGCCGTTAACTCCGTTATAGAGGTTAATCTGGCGTGCCACACAGTTAAATTCCGTCATTACGGCTTCCGGGAGCGAGTTCCATTCCTCAAGTTCCGGTGCGCCCGCGGCTCCGTAATAATTGTTCTGGGCATACGGACCTACGTTGTCCTCCGTCAGAACGAAGGCTACTCCATAGTTGCCGTCGGTAAAGTCAAAGGCGAAATCCGTCGAAACGTCTACGTTGATTTTCTTTCCCGCCGCGTCAATCTCTATTCCGTTGATTGACAATTCCGCCATAGCCGGAGTGGCGCGCACTACGGGATACATCTGGCTCATAATCTCATACGACGGATTTTTCATGCCGTAACGCTCCGTGTTGCGGTTTACTACTAAAACCGGCGCGTTGTCGCCCGTAAAGTTGGTCTGGAACAGGTTATATGACGTAGTGGTCATCTGGTCGCTGACATGGACCGCAATGGGTATGAAAGTGCCGTCGGGATGCGCGGCAAGCATCTTCGAAACGCCTACAATACCGATGGGGCAGTAGCCACACCATGTCCCCGTGGCTATTTCTGCTACCATATTGCGCTTGAAGCCATTGCCGGCTGCCATGGCAAGACAGTAGCTTTCCGCACTGCGGGCTTGGGGTTTCGCCGTGTTCTTGACGCCGTTGATTTCCGTTATGTCTACTGCAAGGCGCAGATTGTTCTGCTCCTGCGCAGGAATCTCCACGTCTAACTGAAGGGCTACGTAGTCGTTATAAACTATCGGGTTCGTAAACTCATAGGTCTTGGTTTTCGCCTCTGTGTTGCCTACGCTGTAGCTTACGGTAAGCGAGTTTATGTCGTTGCCCGCTTCATTAAGGGCGTAAAAATAAATCGGTTCGGTAGTAGAGGTGTTGACAAAATCAGGAATCATGCAGTCAAGCATCGAAACCTCGTTTGCGGGAAAACCGTTGCCCTCTATTTTGACGCGGATACAGCCGAAACCATACATGCCTGAAAGATTGGTCCATATCATCGGGTCTCCATCTTGGTCAACTGCGCCTACCATTCCGCCATTAATCGTGGCGTCGTGGCTCCAGCTGTCAAACATCAATACCCCGGCTACTTTGGGGTCGCATACCGCCGTCACGCCAAACCATATCGGGTCCATCCCTTCGGTTATCTCAATAGCCTCCGGAAGGGGATATTCCTTATATTGACCCGGAGCGGTGAGGTCCATGGTGCCGTCATAGGTCAGGGTCTCGTCGGCAATTCCCATCGAGTTGAACCCCGATGCCGTAAAGAGCTTGACCGCCTGTTCCGTGGCTTTCGACCCGGCGGCGGGTGCGCCGTTGGCTACTGCTATCGCCGTTATGCGGCAGCCGGTAAAATATCTTATGTCGCTTTCCGAGAACTGAAACGCCATACCCGCCTCGGTGGTTTCCTTAAACTCAAGCGCGCCGGCTGGCGACGTTGAATAGCCATATAGCATCGAGCCGTCAAATGTATCGGCAAATGCGCCAAAAGTGGCGGTTATCGCTATTATGGCGGCTGAAATTACTCTTTTTATCATGATTTTTTCGGTTTTGTCCCTTGAAACTCCTTAAGGTACTCAGGGGTTGAATATGCCACGTCAAGAAACTTTTGCTCGCGATATGCTTTCTCGCTCAGCGCAAGCATATCGGACGCCAACGGCTGGATGCCGTCAAGAAATACTGCATTGGGATGGTTGATTACCGTGCGCGCCTTCTCCACTCCGTTGCCCATGAAAAGGAGCGGACCTTGGTCCAAGAACTCTCTATAGCTCTCGGCATCGAGAATCAGGGGCTGGGCTGGCATCAGTTCCTTAAGCCACATGTCAAGGACGCAGGTATAGACCTCCATCCGGCGTGCGTCAATCATCGGAGCGAAACGGCTCTCGAGCGTTATGCCGTGATGGTTGAACATCACGTTTGTGGCGAGGATTTGCAGCGTAGGCACTCCTATCAGCGGAACGTCAAGCGAATATGCCAGACCCTTAGCCATACTCAGACCTATACGCAGACCCGTATATGACCCCGGACCGATGCTTACGCTGACGGCTTCTATCTTGCGTTCCTGCTCCTTGGCAGCCGCAAGGGCACTTTCTACGAAACCGCCCAGACGCTCTGCGTGTTTGCGTCCTGTGCGATCCTCAAAATTGGCAAGCACGGCGCAGTCGCCGGTCAGGGCGACGGAACAAGCCTCCGTCGACGTTTCAATATTCAGGATATTAGCCATAATTACCGCAAAGTTACGCAATTTCCCCCAAAGCTGCAAGGGATTAATCTCTAAGACACCCTATGGGAACTACCCATATGCCGTCTTTCCGGCAATAAGCATATGTCCCGACGGCAGTAAGCACCATTTTAAATGATGGTCCTGACATTTTTTCGGTATCTATCTTGGATGACAGCTTTTGAAGGGTTGACACTCCGTCTTCAATCTGTTTCTCTCCTCCGAGTTTGATTTCAACAAGTCCGTAACTGCCGTTTCTAAGATGAATGACGCTGTCACACTCCAGCCCGTTGGCGTCGCGGAAGTGAAATACTTGTCCGTCCAGTCGCTCTGTATAGACTCTAAGGTCACGTATGCAGAGATTTTCAAACATCATTCCCATTGCTTTCAGGTCATGGAGAAGGTCTCCCGGACCGATACCCAAGGCGGCACATCCGATTGATGGGTCCGTGTAGTAGCGGGTTTCGGTAGTGCGGATTGCCGTTTTGGAACGGAGATTAGGGTTCCATGCGGGCATTTCTTCAACCACGAATATGCGTTTCAGCGCATTCAGATAGGATGTTACGGTGGAAATGTCAAACGTCTCGCCGCTGCGGCTTATATCATCGCGGATAGTTGTAAGTGCCGATTGCAGCCCGATGTGGCGTGCATATGAGCGCATTATTTGAGCGGCGATTATCTCTGACCGACGCGTTCCGTCAATCCTGCTTATGTCAAAGTTGATTACTGCGTCGTAGTAATCTATTGCCTGACGCAGTGCTGCTTCGCGGTCTGTCAGAATGGCAGCTAACGGCCACCCGCCCCGGCAAATCAAGTACGCAATTTCGTTTAGGTCAAGAGTATTGATACCTGACATTGATGTATCATTCTCGAAGAGCCCTTTAAGGCTGATGGAGCCATTGCTTTCACCGCTTTCCAATAGTGACATGGTTCTCATCTCATGGTCATTCGGGAGAAGCGTCCGGTCCCCGTGTGGATTATGTCCGAGCGGTCGGCAGGCACCGCTGAGCCGGTGAAAATGAACTGTCCCATAGCCTGACGTTGGTCAACAAGACTTCTGGCTGCGTCCCAAAGCCTTGGAACTTCCTGCCATTCATCAATCAGGCGCGGTGTTTCTCCGTTGAGAAGTACCGACGGGTTGAGCTGTGCCATCTCTCGCGACTCTGAGAGTGTGACGGGGTCTGAGAGATTGAGCACACTCTTAGCCGCTTGCATGGCGGTTGATGTTTTGCCACACCATTTTGGTCCTTCAATGAGGACTGCCCCCTTGGATTTCAATCGGGTTCTCAGTGTTTCATCTGATATACGCGGAAGATATTTCATAGCCTCGTAACTTGCATTATAACAGGTGCAAAGTTAATGAAAATATTTTAAAACCCAAGGATTGTGGTAAATTTAACCCAAGGATTGTGGCAAATTTAACCCAAGGATTGTGGTTTTTTTACCGCAGTCGCAGGGTGTAGGTGACCGGGGTGGAGGGGACGCCGTAGATGGGCATCGTGTCCACATCCTGACCGCAGGAGGCGTTGCCTATGCCGCGCATCGCGCCGTCAAGGTGAAGCACAGTATAGGGGCGCGGGGTAAGCTCCCATGTGTGTTGAGCAGTCATCAGGTCGGCGTCGGTCCATGGCAGCGCGCTGAAATTGACGTTGCCCTCGGTCTCGATAGTCAGTGAGCGACCCGTAGCGGGATTAGTGAAGCGCACGCGGCGCAGACCCTCGCGGTTGCCGGTTGACTGCGGTTTTACGTAACGCTCGCCCGAGGTTGCCACGGTAGTGGTGTACGTTCCCGGAAGCTGACCGTCAAGACGGTCGTTGGAGTTGCTCAGCGGACCGTGGGCGTAGTATTCCATCTGGGTCAGCGTAGAGTCGATTCCCATGCTGATGCCCGCGCGGCGAAGGTTGCCGCTGTGGGGCGTGATGGTTACTGTCATATCGATAATACCCTGAGGATAAATCGTGTAGACAATCTTCTCATCGGCAATCGAACCTTTGCGCTCGCTTGTAAACGTATTGGCGGTCACGGAGGTTATGGCTTCTTCGGAAAGACCGTTGTCGGTATTCCCAAAGCGGTCGTTCTCAATCCAGCGGTGGTTGTCGAACTTCGGACCCTGACCGGCGGCTATAACGTCGTTGCCGTTGATTTTCAGCTCCATGAGCTGTCCGCTCTTGGTGTTGAAAGCAGCCTTGATGTTCGGACTCTGGAAAATGTGGACTCCGTTGACCTCTTCGGTTATCAGTTTGTCATTCTGAGGCTTGATGACGGCAAGGGCGGGCCGGTCGGTAAGCTGATACCATGCCGATGCCTCGACCCAGCCCGCCGGCTGATGGGCAAGCGCGCCGCGGCGTTGAACATACACCCGGAGAATTTCCTCCTTGTCAGCCTTAAGCTTGGGTAGCTTGATGGTTACGGCTACGGTCTCGCCCGGAGTTGCCGCCGGAAGGGCAATCACCTTGCTCTTGCGTACGGTGCCGTCGGTCAGCAGTTCCCAGCGCAGGTCAAACTCGTTGAAATCAGTGAAATCATAAGCGTTTCGCAGATATAAGGTAGCGTTAGAACCTACTATGGCAATAGAATCGAATTTTACCCACTGGTGAGCAGCCTTGACTTCGGCAAGCTTGGCTGTTTCGTGGCGTTCAGGATCGAGTATGCCGTTTGAGCAGAAATTGCCCTGATGGGGACCCGGATAGTCATAGCCGGTGGTAATCTGATAGATACCCTCCTTCATCTTGGCGGGATCATAGATGGCTTGGTCTACCCAGTCCCAAATGCAGCCGCCTATGGTGGAGTTTGACGCCTCGATAACGTCCCAGTATTCCTTGAGATTACCTATGGCGTTGCCCATGGCGTGGGCATACTCGCAGAGGAACATCGGTTTGTCGAGGTTCGAGGTGCGCGCGTGCATCCATGCCTGTCCGGGATACATTTTCGAGTAGAAGTCTGAATACTTGTTGCCGCCGAAGTCCTTGTCCATACGGGTGCCTTCATAGTGGACGGGGCGAGAGTCTAATGCCTTGGCGGCGTCATAACAGGCGGCAAAGTTCGAGCCGTTGCCCGCCTCGTTGCCGAGGCTCCAGAAGATTACGGCGGGGTGGTTGCGGTCACGCAGAACCATGCGGTCAATGCGGTCAACGAAGGCTGGAATCCAATCCGGATTCTCGCTGATGGTCTGGTTGGCATGGTCCTCAAGGTCGGCTTCGTCACATACGTAAAGACCGTAATAGTCAGCCATAGCCATCAATTTCGGGTCATTGGGATAGTGGCTGGTGCGAAGGGTGTTGATATTGTTCTGCTTCATCAGCATCACGTCGCGAAGCATCTCATCGACGGTCACGGCGCGACCGTGAAGCGGCGATGAGTCGTGGCGGTTGGTGCCTTTGAAGAACACTCGCTTACCGTTTACGTAGAGCAGCGAGCCCTTGATTTCAACCGTGCGGATACCCACGGGAATACTCAGTGCCATTTCCTCGTTGTCGCCGTCCCTTTGAATAATGTCCAGCCGGTAGAGATTTGGTTTCTCCGCGCTCCATAGCTCCGGGCGTTCTACCGCAATGTGAGGCTCGCTCCCTTCGCTTATGAGGATACCCTCCGGCGAATAAAGTTTATATGTAACTGACTTGGCTGTCGCGCCTTCGCTCATCAGGGTCTTGACGTTGACGGTGGCTGAGGCGTAATCGGGTGCGACGTCGGTGGTTACGTAAACATCCTCAATACCCTTGACCGGAACGTTAAGCAGATTGACGTCGCGGAAAATACCGCTCATGCGGAACATATCCTGACATTCAAGGTAAGAACCGTCACACCAGCGGAAAACTTCTACCGCAAGGGTGTTCTTTCCGGTCGTGACATAAGGAGTCACGTCAAATTCGGCAACGTTGTTCGACCCTTGGGAATAACCTACGTACTGACCGTTGACCCATACGTTTGCGGCAGAGTATATGCCGTTGAACTGCAGGATGGTGCGCTCTTTCTCCCAGCCTGTCGGCAGAGTGAACTCGCGCAGGTATGAACCTACGGGATTGATACCGTAATTCTTGCCGCCTACGTTATCGCGGGGATGCGCCTTGATAAACGGCGGAGTGTTTGAGTGGGGATAGGCAACGTTACAGTAAAGCGGTTTGTCATATCCCATCATTTCCCAGTTTGACGGAACGGGAATCGTATCCCAGCTTTTTGCGTCAAAACCCGGTTTGAAAAAGTCGAGCGGGCGTTTTGACGGCTCCGGAACCAGATTGAACTTCCAAGTGCCGTTAAGGCTCATGATACGCGATGATTTCGGCGTAACCCACGGCGTTTTAAGCATTTCCGTATCAGCGAGCATTTCCGCCTCCGAGCGATAGGGATAGAACGTAGCGTGACCGGGGAGTTTATTTATGGCGAAAACCTGCTCATCCTCCCATATGGGATTTTGCAGTTTGGGTTTCTCGACCGGTTCAACCGTCAGCCATGCCGAGCGGTCGTCAGCATTAAACGGAGCGGCAACAAACTGCCCCTTCTCGTTCAGATGATACATGTTTTTCTTGTTGGCGGAGGTGATGATGACAGACTGACCGTCGTTGGCGCGCGTAAAATTAAAACGCGCATTGGTCCATTCACCTTCCTTCGCAGGCCATTGCAGCATATAGTCAATCGACGCATTATTACCCCCGTCGTCCCAGTTTTGTGGGTAAAAAGCGTTGCCTATCGCGCGGTCGTTAAGGTTAATCATCTTGACTTGCCAATATTGACCGCGGTTTTCGGAATTTTCCGTCTCGGCTACTATATGTGCCTCGTTCTCAGTCGTGTCGCCATTGCCTAAAACTACTGACGGAGTTATGGTCGGGCGGAAGCGGTATGTCTGGTCATCGGCAAAGCCGGGTATGTCCGACTTGCTGATAGTTACTTTCCCGGCCTTGGCTGCGGGAACGAGATTGCGACCCTTGGCGTCCCAACCAAGCGACGGATTATTGGCTGCAATTATAGTGTATTGGTCCTTTCCGGCGGGAGTGATTACCCAGAGCTGAGCCTCATCCGAGCCGTTAATCTCACCTCTGCCCACCTTCGTGCCGTCGGCGCGCAGAGCCATTCCGGTAAACGGATTGATAATGCGCCACGACCCGCTGAGTTCGCTAAGGGTCCACTGGTCAGACGTGTCTGAATTAATAACGTAAAGTTCGCCGGGAGTAAAATCCTGCCCAAAAGCTGCAAAAGCCATAACCAAAGGCGCAGCGGCGGAAAGAATCAAACGCAAAATTTTCATGGTTTAAAATTTTTCTCCAAAGTTACAAAAAATCCCTGACCCTCGCAAATTCCACAGAAAACCGGAGCAGACATAGGGGTGGCAACTATTGTTAACGCTGCGGAACTTGGTTCCGCGTCTTGGGGTGGAAGTTACCGGCGGCGATTTCCTCGGCGAGGGAGTTTAGCCGCAGGCATCCCTTGCGGGTAAGTTCCGGCATTGGGACAGAGACCTCGAGCAGACGCCCTTCGGCGCAGAGGTCAAAAAAGACACCGCCCGGTTTCGCTTATAAAGGGACTGACGAGAATACCGTCGTTACGGACCGTCAGCAGCCATCGGCGTTTTTTGGCGATAAGGGTTTCCGGTGAAAATTTGCGGCTGATGCGAACTGACTCGAGTTGAGGTTCGGCTATGAGGTCAATGTTGCCGTAGGTTTCAAAAGTCTGCATGCCGTCGGTAATTTCATTGCGGGTAAAGTAGCCGGGGTTTTGCCGCCGAATAAGGTAACGGCGCGGATTATCGCTTATGTAATCGAGCATCCGTTGAAGTTGATTGCGGGCGGTAAGGAAGGAGTCGTAATAGCCGTCAATAAAAAGACTTTTGCCACGGAAACAATCATTCTTTAAGGTTTTGATTATCAATCCGAGATGGATATCGGTTCGCTCGCGTACAAAAATAGCAATATGGACATGATCCGGCATTATGCAGCGTCTAAGAACCGATATGTGGGGAAACCTGCTTAAGTCCATAAAGTGCCCGGTCGACTGTCTTGCCGGTCTCAGTCAAGACTGTACATGGCGGAGTTGAGGAATCATTGGGGGAGCCTGCGATTTTCGAAAAGGCTTCAATCCCGTCTGCCTTATTGAGGACTATATGATAAATGCAGCGGGCGCGGTAATCATGACCCGGACAGCGGATTCCCGCGTTAGGTCGGTTACTCATTGGTTGGAGTTAGTTTAGAACAGGTAGGCGAGGCGGAGGGTCCAGCCGCTGCAGCGCGCGCTGTAGTTGTCGAGGAGGCGCGTCTTGACCATGTAGGTCATGCCCCATGAGTAGCCTGCCGTAATCTGATAGTGGCGGAAAAGTTCGACGCCGGCTCCACAGGCCAGTTGCACGTCGCCGCCTGAAAACTTGTAGGCTTTGATATCGCCCGTATGATTGTTGCTGTTGGCAACTTGGATGTTAAATTCCGGTCCGCCGTAAATTATGGGTGCGATAATATCCTCGACGCCCATCATTTTGGTCCATTTCCAACGTACATGGACCGGAATATGAATATTATGAGCCAAGGTGGTCTCATTGCCAAATCCGCCTTGCTGCGGCAGGCTCCAGATAGGTTTTTGACCAAGGTTGACCTTGGCACCGGTCATTGAATAACCGATGCCGAAGTCAATTCCTAAGCCAAATGAACTGAATATGAACTCACACTGCATGGCGGCTGACGGACCTACATGCATGGAAGTGCTTACAATTTCCTGCTTGAAATTCAAGTCAGTAAAGTTTGCACCAACCTGAGGTCCGTAGCGAAATTGAGCGTGCGCGCCAAAACAGATTGCGGCAGAGGCGAGGAGCAGGGTGAGTTTCTTATTCATCAGTGTAAATTAGTTGTTACGCTTGGTTTTTTTGCCGTAGCCATACTGAGCGGCTGCGCCGAGTTCCTGCTCGATACGGAGGAGCTGGTTGTACTTAGCCATACGGTCGGAGCGGCTTGCAGAACCGGTCTTAATCTGTCCGGCGTTGGTTGCTACTGCGATGTCGGCGATGGTAGCGTCCTCGGTCTCGCCTGAGCGGTGAGAGATAACGGCGGTGTAGCCGTGACGCTGAGCGAGCTCAACGGCGCGGAGAGTTTCGGTCAGTGAACCAATCTGGTTAACCTTAACGAGGATTGAGTTTGCACAGCCTTCGTCGATACCGCGCTGGAGATACTTAACGTTGGTTACGAACAGGTCATCACCTACCAGCTGACAGCGGTTGCCGATGAGCTTGGTCAGTTCAGCCCAGCCTTCCCAGTCGTTTTCAGCCATACCGTCCTCGATTGAGTCGATGGGGTACTTGGTGATGAGCTCTTCGAGATACTTGGCCTGCTCTGCGCTGGTGCGCTTAACGCCGTTGGGCTCCTTAACGGTGCCGTCCTTAAGCTGGTGGTAGTCATAAACGCCGTCAACGTAGAATTCTGATGAAGCGCAGTCAAGACCGATGGTTACGTCCTTACCGGGAACATAGCCTGCCTTTTCGATAGCCTGCATGATTACGTTGAGGGCATCTTCGGTGCCGTCGAGTGCGGGAGCGAAACCGCCTTCGTCACCTACTGCGGTAGAGAGGCCGCGGGCGTGGAGAACTTTCTTAAGGTTGTGGAACACTTCGGTACCCATGCGGATGCCTTCGTGGAAGCTGGTTGCGCCGATGGGGCGAATCATGAACTCCTGGAAGCAGATGGGGGCATCGGAGTGAGCGCCGCCGTTGATGATGTTCATCATGGGCACGGGCAGAGCGTAGCTGTTGCAGCCGCCGATGTATTTGTAGAGGGGCATGTCGAGATATTCGGCAGCAGCTTTGGCAACTGCGAGCGAAACGCCGAGAATGGCGTTGGCGCCGAGGTTCGACTTGGTTTCGGTGCCGTCGAGGGCAAGCATTTTTTCGTCGATTGCAATCTGGTCAAGTGCGCTCATGCCTTTGAGGGCTTCGGCGATGGGGCCGTTAACGTTGGCAACGGCTTTCAGGACGCCCTTGCCCATGTAGCGGCTCTTGTCGCCGTCGCGGAGTTCGAGAGCTTCGTTTTCGCCGGT
>CAZPHN010000005.1:0-92277 GCA_964586765.1 uncultured Bacteroides sp. | reverse complement strand
GAGCGGCCCATTCGTCTATCGGTTAGGACGCAAGATTTTCATTCTTGAAAGAGGAGTTCGACTCTCCTATGGGCTACTAATTAATAAAAAACGAAAATAAAATAAGACCAAATTAACTGACACATGGCAAATCACAAGTCGTCACTTAAACGTATTCGCCAGACCGAAAGCCGTCGCCTGCGCAACCGCTACTACGAGAAAACCGCCCGTACCGCAGTTCGTCGCATCCGCAAAATGACCGACAAGGCTGAAGCAGAAAAGGCATTCTCTGCCCTGACCGCTCTCCTTGACAAGCTGGCACGCAAGAACACCATCAGCAAAAACAAGGCTGCCAACCTGAAGAGCTCGCTACAGAAGCATATCAACTCTTTGGCTGCGTAAGCATCCCGTTTTAGAGCGGCCCATTCGTCTATCGGTTAGGACGCAAGATTTTCATTCTTGAAAGAGGAGTTCGACTCTCCTATGGGCTACCAAGCTGCTCTCAACATCAGTTGAGGGCAGTTTTTTGTATGGAGTACTTGGATTGGTTGGGGTAAGGGGTCAGGGGCGGGCTTTGACGGCGAGGATGCGGTGGCCGATGCGGCAGTAGAGGCATTTGCGGACGTCGCAGTATTGCCGGTGGAGGTGGACCATGGCTTGGGAGAGCAGGGCGTTGGGGCAATAGACGCCTATGTTGATAAAATCCTTTACAAGCCGATTGTTTTCTGCGGGGATGTGTTCGAGCAGGTTTACGGCACGCTCGCCGAGCGATTCATCGCCAGTCTGGCGTCCGTATGCCATCAGTAGCGGAGCTACTACGTTAATCACGAGCATATCTACCGTTGAGCGTCCCAAGGCTGTCGGCTTCATTACAGGCGTTGGCGCGGAGAAGTTGTAATGGTCGACCCAGTAGCCGCAAAGGGTTACTTCGAAGAGCGACCGGGCTTGACTTTCATTCTCTACTTCAAGAACGCGCCGGAGCAGCGAAAAGCCGTCGTAGACCATCATCGCCAAGGCTGCCAGACGCCTGTGGGGGAACGACGCCGGGCGCATGCGGCTCATGCGCCATCCAAGGCTTTCAAGCGGTTTGAGTCCAAATTTGTTGCAGAGAAATGCGTATTCGTTTTTCAGATGCTCGACATATCCGTCGGCAGGCGTGCCGTCGAGGAGTCCTGCCTGACCGAAAAGAAATGCTTCTAGTGTAAGGAGGGAGTCACAATGTTTGTGGAGCAGCCGCAATGGAAGCGAGGCGGCAACACGCTCGAAGGCATCGCCATTGATACCCGCTCCCATGGCTCGCGCCAGTGTGATGAACGCTGCCTGTTCCCAGTCGCCGTTGCAGCGGTCGAGGCGCGCACATACGGCGTCGGCTTTGTCATAAAGACGCTCGAAGGCGAGGGAGTCCAGCCAGCTGCGAACCATAACGGGCGGCAGCGAAGCGATATCGGCGGCACACGCAAGCTGATTTGCCTGATTGTTTATAAATTTTCCATATCGCTGGGCAAAGTCGCGCGCCGTGGGCAGGACAACCTGCGGAATTACTTCTCCGTTGGGGCGCGTAACCCGGCAGTCGTTGCTTTCCACTACGTGGAGAATCACCGAGTCATATGCCCGGTCATCCTGATGACCATGGCGATACCAGTCACTTGCACGCACGTGCATTTCGACATTTCCACACCAGAAACGGTCATTTATGCGTATTTTCGAGTTAAAAAAGTCGGGACCGGCATCTCGGTTGAGCTGACCGACGTCAATCACGGAGACCGTCTCTCCGTCGACCGTGCGCAGTTCTCCGGCAAGCCAAAGGCGGTGAAGCCAGACATACTGCATCAGCTCTTCCATAAGAGCTTACATGTTATCGGGGTTAAAGCGAGCCACTACGCCTACGTAAATCAGCAGCACTACGTTCATCATCAGAGCGTAGATAGTAGCGGGAATGGCGAGTTTAGGCTGATTGAAGACGAAAGGAGACGCGGCAAGTGCCATTGCCTGAGCCGCATTCTGCATTCCCACTTCGATAACCAAGGTACGACGTTCGCGATGATTCAGACCGGCAAGAACACCCATAGCTCCGCCGGCAGCCATACCGCAGAGAACCAAGGCGGTAACTACGCCGAAGAGCTGACCGAAGTATTCGGAAATCATTTCGCGGTTAACAACGAAGAAAATAGCCGCCAAGAGCATCAATGCCGGAAATGCTACTTTTGATATCACGGAGTGAAGCTTGTCTGAAATGGTGGGTCGAATCACTCTCAGTATCATTCCGAGAATTATCGGAACGAGCACCAGTACTAAGTTCTGGACCACCAGATTGGTTACCGGGAGATCTACGCTGGCTCCCATCAGGAGGGGGAGTGTTATCATGGTGATTATGGAGCTGAAGGCGGTGAGGGAAACGGAGAGTGCCACGTCGCCCTTAGCGATTGCGGTGAATACGTTACTGGAACTGCCTCCGGGACAGCATGCAATCAACAGCAGACCCACGAATAGATAGTCTTTGAGTCCGAAGAAGGTAGCCAGAGTAAACGCGAGGGCGGGCAGGACCACAATCTGACCTATAAGACCTGTCAGTAGCGCACGCGGACGCTTGATAATCAACCCGAAATCCGACATTTTCAATCCCAGACCGAGATCAAACATCAGAATGATAAGTATAGGCAGCACAATAAGTACGGAGCTCATATATATTTTCTTACCTTATAGTAATTAAAGAGAAAGACGCGGCTTTCATAATACCGCGTCTCTCCTTTAGTTCAAAATTTCATATTTTGAGAGAGCGTCAATCACTCCTCAAACTTTTTTACGATAATCGTAGCGTTATGTCCGCCAAAGCCGAACACATTGCTCAAGGCAGCGCGAACGGGTCGCTTCTGAGCCACATTGAATGTCAAGTTGAGCTCTTCAGGGATAGCGGGGTCAACATCATCGGCGGCATGGTTGATTGTGGGAGGAATGATACCTTCCTCAACAGCCTTGATGCTGAAGATAGCCTCAAGCGCGCCGGTTGCACCGAGCAGGTGACCGGTCATTGACTTGGTAGAGCTAATGTTAAGGTTCTTTACTGCGTCGCCGAACACACCGCAGATAGCCTTGATTTCGCTGACGTCGCCGACCGGGGTCGAAGTGCCGTGGGCGTTGATATAATCGATATCTTCAGGCTTCATGTTGGCATCCTCAAGGGCATTGCGCATTGAAAGCATTGCGCCGAGACCTTCGGGGTGGGTTGCGGTAAGGTGGTGAGCATCGGCACTCATGCCGCCGCCAACTACCTCGGCATAAATTTTCGCGCCGCGAGCCTTGGCATGTTCGAGTTCCTCAAGCACGAGGACAGCAGAGCCTTCGCCCATCACGAAACCATCACGGCTTGCGCTGAAGGGGCGGCTGGCACCCTGCGGGTCGTCATTGCGGGTCGAAAGGGCATGCATTGAGTTGAAACCGCCCACACCGGCAGGGAAGATAGCGGCTTCCGCGCCACCGGTGATGATGGCGTCCGCCTTGCCCAGACGAATCAGGTTGAACGCGTCGATAATAGCGTTATTGGAGGAAGCGCAGGCACTTACGGTGCCGTAGTTGGGACCGTGGAAACCATACTCCATCGAGATGTGACCCGAAGCGATGTCGGCAATCATCTTGGGGATGAAGAAGGGGTTATATTTCGGACCCATTTCCTCGCCATGAAGAGCGAAGTATCCGGCTTCTTCCTCAAAGGTGTGCAGACCGCCGATACCGGCAGCTACGATAACTCCGACGCGGTTCTTATCAATACCTTCGTCGGTGAGGGTTGCATCGGCAACAGCCTGACGGGCTGCGACCATAGCATACTGAGCATACAGGTCCAGCTGGCGTACCTTCTTGCGATCAAAATGTTCAGCGGAATCGAAATTCTTAACCTCGCAGGCAAACTGCGTCTTGAATTTCGATGCGTCGAAATGAGTGATGGGAGCAGCACCGCTCTTGCCTTCAACAGCGGCAGCCCATGTCGTTTCAACGTCGTTGCCAAGGGGAGTGATTGCACCTAATCCGGTAACTACGACTCTTTTAAGTTCCATCTAATAGTCTAAGGGGTTGAATAAAAATGGGGTGAGGAGAAAGGGAGGAATAAAAACGCTTAAAGGGGTTGAAAGATTAGCCCTTAACGTTTTCGATGTAGGAGATAGCGTCACCTACGGTCTGGATTTTCTGAGCGTCGTCCTCGGGAATTGAGATTTCGAATTCCTTCTCAAGCTCCATGATGAGCTCTACGGTGTCAAGGCTGTCAGCACCGAGGTCGGTGGTGAAAGATGCTTCGGGAGTTACTTCGTTCTCATCGACTGCCAGTTTGTCAACGATGATGGCTTTTACGCGATCTGCAATTTCAGACATAATAATTTATTTTTTGTTAATGAATGGTTATTCACATAAAATCGGTGCAAATTTACGAAAAATCCGCGATATACAAAAGCATTTACGCAATTTTTTGGCTTTTAGTGCCCCAAAACTGTCCTTTTAGAGCTCAATACCGCCTAATATATCCGATTTACTTGCTTTCTAATGATATCAGCGGCTAAATACTGTTTTGGTGGTATTTAGCCGCTGATATCATTAGGATTATTAATTAGAAACCGTCATTATATTCAATCTTGCATCTGCTTGAGCATTTGGGCAACCTGTGCGCGGGCTTCAGGCGAAAGCAGGAAAACGGTAACCGTATCCTTGACGTAGTTGATGGCGGTAACCTCTTCGATGGAGTTGGGAATTGCCTCGACAATATCCTTTACAGAAAGCGACTTGAGGTCTTTGACCGGAACAGTAACCTTTCCATCGCACGGTACATTCGTTTCTTCCTGCCTGGCAGCATTGTCAGTCAATGTAAGCTCAGGAATAGTGCCGACCATCTGAAGGGTAAATCCCATACCGGGCCATTTTGCCTCATCGGCAGCCTTTTCTGGCGATACCATCAGATAGTCTATACCGTTGATCATCGAACCTTCCGGCATGGTTAGCGGGTCATTGACAACAATGCTCTCCGGGATGGTCACCCCATTTGCCACACCTTCAATAAGCCACAGTCTGCCCGCATCGCTCATTCCTTCGGTAGGAAGCGGGTCGTCATTCGCATCCGTGCGGGTTGTGGCGTTCAGCGTTCCGTCGGCATATTTAACGGCAAAAAGCTTCTTTGCAGCCTCGCCATAAAAATCCTTCTCCGAAACCTTTTTGCCGTCAACCACATAAGTCTTGACATCCGGGAACATCGTTTTCAGCACATCCGGTTTATAGCTGAGCATTACACCGGTGTTAGGATACAGAAGCAGCACCTCATTATCCGCCCCGTTAAAATAGGCAAGATTCATAAGGTTTACAACCTTCGCATTATTCAAAAGCGCAGGCGTAATGGTTGCGCCTTCAATGGCAAACGGTTCGCTGTTGGTTTCAGCCTTGTTCGCTTCGGCTTTGCAACCGGAAAGCGAGACAACCAATGTCAGCAGAAACAGGGTTAACTTTCTCATAAAAGTAAATTAATTAAATGTGATGGAAACTAAATTTTGATTCGTTGATAAATTTATCAACGCAAAGTTACAACAAAAAAATCATAATCACTAATTTTTTAGTGATTATTTTTGATTTATCTTTCGCAGAAGCTCCTGATACTTTTCCTTGCCGGGAAAAGCCGTCTGTTTATGGACAAGATTATGGTTGCGGTCAAAGAAGAAATAAGCCGGGAAAGAATTGAATCCCTCTCTCTCTAAATACGTAAACGCCACATCCTGACCGAGCCTCAGATGCTCGCCGCCAACCTCCATCGATATCTTATCAAACTCCGTGTCATCTTTCGACGACGAGTCGCTGATGTAAAGAAACACCACACCCTCGCCATCCGGGCCCTTGCGCAGCTCCTCGGTCTGACCGTGAGCCTTCAGGCAAGGCATACACCACGTATTCCAGAAATCCACCACCACAGGCCGTCCCTTATAATAAGCGTCAATATACGTCTTCAAATCAAACGTAATCTTAGCGTCACGAATATCCCAAACATTCGGCTTAGCCTTCGCCTCAGCCTCATTCATCTGCATAGCATCCGTACTTAGCTTCGCATCAAACACACAACCGCCAAGCATAAGACATAATATCACCAGCAATAACCAATAGAATTGCCGTATAAATCTATATTTACACATGACAGTTATAATTACTTTTCTTCGGTGTTAGATTCCTCTTTTGAGACTCAATCATAGTCGTTTTCTGCACAAAACAACGGTTTTTTACCAATACTCCACTTATTATATATACACACTCCATAACGAGTTGCTCCATTACTCAAATCAAAATAACAGTTTTCGCCACGCTTTTGACCAATACAAGCATATTCTCGACTTGAAAGATCTGTACCAGATGTCGGGTTGCCTTCGACCTTGCATGTCAAAGCCACTGCATAATCCTTAAAAATTATTCCACCTGTTTGAACTTTACGGAAGGCACAAAAGCCAGATCTTCCACTATAGGAACAATCACCACCCTCACTACGACCTTCGCATTCCGGCATTATTATTACCCCACTGGGAACCGAACCGGTACCTGTTCCGCCTCCGGAGGTACCGGAGTCACCACTTCTTGCATCAGCATTAATACCCTCAGTACTGTTACACTCTGCAACATACTCTTTTGCATCCTGTTCGCTCAGATGCTCAACTCCTGACAAGTTGATCTTATTAATTTTCTTCATCTTGCTTGATTTTTTAATTAATATATAGTTATCTAATTAGCACATTTGTGCATTATTCTGAAATAATTTCATCAAATAGAGCCGCATAGTGCTCCTTCATTTTGCGTGGTGAGTAATATGTTTCTATCAAATGCCGGCTTAAATCGGTCATTTCTGTCGCTACATCCAAAGGCATCTTCAAAGCCGCCTCAATAGCCATACTAAGATTTTTAGCATAGATTGACTTATTCGACGAAATCTTCGCTACTAAAGCATTTTTCTTATGTGTGAACATATCCCGCAAGCCGTTACCGTTAGAAGAAACAATAAGGAGTCCCGCCCTCATCATTTCTAGTGCCGCATAGCTGCATTGCTCCGTGTAAGAAGGGATAACCCCAACATCGGCTACATAATACCAATCCTGCAAACGCTTTTCTGACATATGACCGGTAAATACGATTCGAGACGCTATCCGGGAGACTTTTAATTCATAATCACTCATTCCTGATATATTGCCTGCAACAACGCAACGGAATTTAATATCTAAGTTCTGCAGTCTGTTTATTGCATCCAAAAGAACATCAAACCCCTTCGCATTAGTAGGACGTCCCACAAACATTATAATTTTCTCATTTGATGTGACTCCTAATCGGTGCCGAACATCCTCTTTGTCTCTCTTTTTTGTGATAGATTTATCTATCCCATTTGGTATGATATGGCATTTTTCGGGAGGGACGCTGTATAAAGTAACAAGTAGATCATGAGTTGAGGGAGAGAGACACACTACGGTATCCACCAAAGAATAAATCATCTGTTCCTCTTTAAAGTAGTCAATCATTGCCCCATATTTAGGGTCTGCAACCCTATTTCCGACAATCTTTTTTAATAAACGGATATCACCTAACAATCGTTCACACCAACCCTGATCATGTATTATAAATACAAATTTTGACTTAGGAAAATGTTGCTTCATCTCCTGAATAAACGCTGAACAGGGCGAATGATTGATAACGAAAACATTTGCCTCATCATCCTCAATATAAAGTCGCAATACAGTAGCAATCAGCACTCCATTATAACGCCAAAATCCGCCTGCAATGTACGGCACCTTGAACTCTGTACCGAAATCACACTTTTTAACCTCAATATCCCGGCACCTCGAATTAAGAGATATCAAATCCAACGACTTGCATTCCTTATGTAGTTCGCCAATAAACACATCACGAAACCTGCCGATACCGTTACGTAGAGAGCTATCATTTTCATCTATAAAAAACACTTTTGCTTTCATGGTTCTGAAATATATTTTTGCATAACAAGACCCGCCATTCCATCAATTAAACAGAGCCTGTTCTCAGCTGATTCTATAGTAGGAATGAATTCAGAAATCCGGAGTCGCGTATTGACCGTTTCTCCATTAATTAATCGCACCAAATCATCGGAAGCACCCTGCGGATATTGCTGAGGATTATTGGAAATAATCTCAACCCACTCATGAAGATATCGATCATCAAATGGGAGGCTACGTCCTGACTCCCTATTAGCCTGCAATCGCGCACGTATATAATGCCACAAGCCGAGAGTCCCGTTTTCAAGAGACGTATTTTCCACATACCTTACGTTTAGCCGCATTATCTTTCTATCAATATCCGCAAGAATCTCATCGCTATCCCCCTCCATAAATCCATTCTGAATCAGATATTCTATTCCCCACCCAATTCCGGATACACCTGATGAAAAACCATAACCACCCAAATCATTGATTTTTCGAGTAATGTTCTTCATGAAAAAATCCGCAACATCTTCAATCCATGGCATATTGTATTGGCGGGCGTAGTTAGCAAGCACAATTACAATGCCTGTCTGTCCGGTCAACAACCCTATGGCTGAAGGATTATCGTTGGAGTGTAAAACTAACGTCGTCAACATCCGACGTTGCTTATCTAAGAACTCGGTTTTATTCATAATTCACTCATTAAAACATAGTCCTCAACTGTATAAGGTCCCGTTAGCTCCTTTCTATTTACCATTATGGCGGGGGTCCCATAAAACGAATTCATTTTAATCCAGTTCTTATGTTTATTAAATTCCGCCGTAACCTCCGGCATAGTTAAATCAAGATCCATGTTATCAAAGAAAGAAACATCTTTCTTTGTTTTGACCGCATACCATTCTGTCAGCATTTTCCATGTCCATCTCGCTCCTTTCTGAAAATAGGCAGCAATAATGTACCTGTTTAAAATACTTACATCCTCTGCAAAATATGTCATCACGTACTGAACGCAGACCTCCTGACCGGGATAACACTCAATTATTTCATGAATTCTTCCGCAGGGATTACACAGCGGATTACTGAATATCGTAATCCTATACGGTGCATCCGGATTTCCGAACAATAACGATGAACACCCATCATCGGAAATATTAATGTCAGGCTGACCGTCCATAAAAGCCTTTACCACCTTTGGTTCCGCCTTTAAATGTCGGAAATTACCCTCCCATATTTCCTTTTTTTTCCAATCCTTTAAAAAACCGACGTATCTATCCGTAATCAAGACAATCAATACGTAAAGCGCACCTAATGCAACCAGTGAATACAAATTACTCAAGTCGCCATGCCATTCTTTAACACACAGATATATTATTGACTGCAACCACATTACCATCAAGGTACACAAACAAAGCGCACACCATGATTTAACTCGGAACTTTTGATACCAAACACTCCATAATGTGAATGGAAGCACACCAAAAGATACTACTGCCAACCATCCAATCCACTCCGGAACGAATAGCAAACAACCAATATTGACGGAGAAAAAGCCAAATCCTACCGAGCTCAATTTAATTAATCCCAAGAATGTAGAGCCGGATGAGTCAGTAACCTTATGACAATCATTCTCATGAATAATATTACATATTTTATCTGCCATACGATTTCTTACATTCAACTCTTTTTGGATAAGCAGGTAAGATAGATATACTCCTCCGCCATTTACAGCTATAACAAGGTTTTTCCACCAATCTTGAATAAAACCATTGTAAATCTCGCCATAAAGCAATAGAATAATTGCTCCTGTAATCATACCTGCGAATTTGAGGCCTGAAATCCTCTTGGCGGTTCTGTTTTTTCCGTAATTTGGCTCAATTGAGTCTGCATCAGCTTCAGCCACTATCGCCACCCCGTCCCATAGCGACTGAAAGAATTTCATGCTCAACTCCTGTTGTTTTCCATTGGCATTGACAATGCAGACCACATCGGCGGTCATTTTTGTAACAACGACATATTGCCCTTGCAACGAAACAAGCATTGGAAAATATTCCGAACGATCAATCGCAATCTCCTTGAACCTTACCATCTCATGCCTGACTTTGTAACGATCAAGAATAACCGAAAGACTAAATAAAGAATCCATATAAGGTTGGGTTCTCATAGAGTCGTTGACATAACCCTCGGTATGTGGAACACCGAGTTCTGCCAGAAAACGTGAAATGACATTAAGTGACATTCGGAAATCTAACTCTTTTTATGTTTAAATGACAAAATATCCTTCGTACTCAATTCCGTTATTATCTGTCACCTTCAGGTAATATTCTCCCTCAAGTGGCTCTAATTCCACAAAGGAGCAACCATGGCTCAGCTCCGAACTATATATTATTTTACCTTCGTGTTCTAACTCTAACTTAATATATTCGATATTTTCTGGAACTACTAAAGTCAGCCCATTATTCTCAATCCAACACTCAATAAGATTTCTGATAGGTGCATTGGGTCTTTGCCCTTTTCCACGTGGGCGTAAAATTATCTTTCTGGAGTCCTCACCATCGTCATTCGACGTTAAATAGTAATTGTTATTTACAGAGCCTGCTGCCACATAAGCCGGCACACACAATGATGATACTGCGAGAGTCGCGATTAAAATGTTTAGTGATTTCATATCGTTTTTTTTTTAAGTTTTACGGTGCAAAGTTACGACATGAAACTCACCAAAACCGAAAAACTTGATTGGTTTCGTTTGGTTTTTACAAAAGATACACTGTTGATAATCAACAATATAAATACATCTATGCTGTTTTCATTTGTTGAACAAATGAAAACAGCGCAATAACACTCTAATTATCAATATGTTACCCTCTAAAAGGACTTATATTGTTGACTCACAGCACGTTGCCCCAAATACCCCAGATATTCAGTCTTATTTATTATTGATGATGCCTTAATTTTGTTACGCAGTCTTCGCTTGCGTTCATAGAGAGTTGAAACTGATTTTTCACCAAGAAACACAGTTATTGTTGATGCCGAAAAGCCCAAAACTGAATACACAAACAAGTTATATTCGCCTTGACGTAAATTCGGGAAATCGGTCTTAAAACGAGTAAACAGATTATCGAACGCATCGTTGACAAACGCCGCAAGTTCCTGATTTTTCTGACTATCCTCCCTTCTAAGGTCTGCAATCAATTCAGAAATAGTCTCCGATATACGACGCTTTGCTGCGGCAGACGTTGTGCTCTCATATACTATCTGACTCAGTTGGTCCAATAGATTAAACTTTGCTGAAAGCAGACCCTGAACCTTATTGCTGTACTCATCGTGACTTTGCGTCAGACGGGAAAGCTCTTCCTGCATCTGCAACGCAAAGGCGACATTTTTCTCCAACTTACGTCTATGCTTTACAATGACTATCACGGCGATGATTATAATGCAGACAAAAATAATTACCATAACCATTATAGTTATTAGGCTCTTCAAGCGCGCTGCCTTTGCCTTTTCCTGATTCATCTGCTGTTCAAGGAAGGTATAATCAGAAATAACGCCGGGCATTTCGTTCTCCGTCTGCTGGTCGGTCACATCAAGCGTATTGTTCAAGCATTTCCGCAATGCTACAACAAGAGAATCAATGTTACCCTCCTTTTCATAATATCTCCATCGAATCCAAGACTCCATATAATCAACCTCAGATGCCGATGAGAAAATCAAATCTTTTGCCAAATTCAATTTACCTTGCCTAATATATGTATTAGCCAGATAAATCGAATCTGAGCGTATTGCCTGACCTGTTTTCAAAATACCATTATATAAAGTGACCGCCTTGTCATTGGCACCCTTGGCAAAGTAAGACTTTGCCAACAATCGGTCACATTCTATTATAAATAACGAATCAGAATCTGCGACCGCAGAATCTCTTGCCTGATAAACCCACAGAAAGCTCTCATCGACCCGCTTCAAAGCTATAAAATTACTTGCAACATCAAATAAAGCATTATTAATATATGGCTGAACCCCGGAAGCGCGAAATTTTTTGTAAGATTCCAAACTATAATTGAGTCCATCCTTATAGTAATAGTTTACGTTGTATGCATCACGAATATTGCGGTTTGCAAGACCTTCATAAAAGGGATTTCCGAGTCTGGCGGCAAGTTCACGCGCCTTCATCGCGAGAATCACGCTCTTAGCATACTCGCCCTTTTCGAATTTCACTCGAGAATAATAGCAGTTGGCAAGCATTTCATAATATGGCTGTTCGGTCTGATGATAAAAATCTACAGAAAAAGCCATCATAGTATCTGTCGAAACGTCAATGTAACATTTATCATGAGCCATTGTCTGGAAAAGATAATATGCTGCCTTATCATTATCGGATTGAAGCGACTCCACATCAAAAGATGACAGCATTTTCAGTGCCGAGTCTGGATAGTCAAACAAAATTGATTCAATCGCAGCCATGTCAGCAGACATACGCAACCTACGCTCGCATCCGACAAGCGTCATCAAAACAAATACAATTATAAACCGGAACAACAATCGCTTCATTCCGCAAATTTACAACTTAATTTCAATATTTTCAAGACTGTTCAAACACAATTTCTTCAATGGGATGGAAATAGCAAAGGCGATGCCATTGACGGCACCGCCTTTGTTGGTGAATTTCCCCAAAAAACTATGTGGATGAATGGGGAGAGAGGTTACTTGACGCGGACCACCTGACGCGTGGCGGCGTTGATGTAGAGTCCGGGGCGAGGAGTACCGCGAACAAGGCGACCCTGCAGGTCAAAGAGGTCAAGTCCGCTCTCGGCGTCAACTTCCTCAATGCCGCTTTCGGGGCGTTCGGCAATCGAGCCGAGCACAATTTCGAGGGGAGTAGCTGAGTCGGTAAAGAGGTAGGCAGTGCCGGGTTTGACGGTTCCTTCCTCACATACCTCAAACTTGGGACCCTCGGGGGTGGTCACGATTTGCTGACGCGCACCGACTTCAGCCTTAATGCAGGTTCCGGTCATAGGCGTCGGATAGTTAACCACCAAGTCAGTAGTGGGGAGTGCATATTCCGTAGAGGGCTCACCTTTAATCAGGAAAGGAGTCTTTGCGGCAACACCTTGAGTTGCATCCTCGAAATTAGCTTTGCCGTCGGCAACCGAGGTGAGTACCCATGCATCCAGCTCGCGGGGAATCTCCACATTAGCGGGGAGAATCAGCGACAGATATCCGTTGGCATCGGTAGTCACCGTTATAGCATTGACTTTCTCAAACCAGAACTGCATTGAGGTTTCGAGCGTACTGTAAGATACCAGTTCGTTGTTGCCCGAGACGGTCAGATATGTGTTATCAGAGTTGAGAAAGCGCAGACGGAAGGGACGGCGGGTCTCGCTGACCGCATCAAGGGAGAAGACGGTAGCCTCCGATGCGTCAGGCTTGGCATATGCCTTGCTGTTGTCAGAAGAATTGCAGTTTACATACCATCCGGGAGCATCGGCATAGAGACGCACGCTCCACGGGTCACCGCCCTCGGAGATAAGGCTGAAAATACTAAGGTCATCGACACAACCGTCAGCGGCACCATCAAATGAGGGTGTCTTTAGCTTTACGGAAACGAGCTGTCCATTTTCCTTTACCTTTATAAGATTAGAGGTGTAGGTTGCCGGGCGGTTCTGATTGCGCAGGCGGTAGTATCCACCCTGAGGGAGACGACCGACAACGGCACGGTTATATGCCTCCTCAAACTGAGTAAGCGAATATTTGTCGGGGTTAGCGAGCATCGATTTCAGTTCATCGATAGGATATGCGCCGGCATAAATCTGCTCTGACTCTTTAGTGAGCATACTTTCCGCTTTTTCTACGAAATCGGCATAACGCTGTATGGCAGCGACACGTCCGGCAGATATTTTCTCTTCGATAAGCTGCTGTTCCTCATCGGTAATCTCGCGATTGGGCGTATCGGCAATGATGAAGCAGTAACCAAGGTCCTTACAGTTGGAGGATGTTACATCGTCGGTGAAAATAACCGCGCCTTTATCGTTCTTTTCAAGACCTAAGACGTAACCGCCACAGTCAAGCACCCAGTAGTTTACTGATGTAAGCAGGATAGGGGTGACCATAACCGCTTCGTCGGTAAACACTGCCTGCGACTTTGAGTTGCCGGTAAGGAATTTTCCCGCGCCGAGATTATAGAGGAAATATCCCTTTTCTGATTCTGAATAGTGGATTGACCACTGTGCCTCGGGGCTTGTAGCGGAAACGCCGGAGTTCTTTGCCTGACAGACATCGGTATCGGCAGAGTAGTACAGGCTGCCGTAAACCGAGCCTGACTGCCCCTGACGCTTGATGACGTAAGCGGTTTTATTATTGATGCCTTCAAGGGTCTTGATATTGGCGGCAGACGCTGCGGGGGCGAGCATCACTGCGCCGAGAATCAAACTGCAGGCTGAAATTATTCTGTTTTTCATTTTTTTAGTCGGGGATATTAATTATCGGTGGGAAGAATCGGGCGGTCATTAGGAATGTCTGCCTTGGGGAAGGAAGGCGAGTGGACATGAGAAATCTTGTCGCGCATTTCGTCGGTAAGCGGACGCAGGGCTCCGTCCTTTTCAAGAGCCTCCATGTCAGCCTTGAACTCGTCAAACATATCCTGAGTCATAATGTAGTACTGCAGACCGTAGTCGCCCTGCTCAAGCGCGCAGACGCTGATACAGCCGAAACGCTCGAAGTAGCTCCACAGATTATAACCGGTAAGGCGTGACATCTTGCGGATAAAGTTCATGATATAGGGCGATGAGTTCTGGGTCCAGTAGTGGCTGCCGTCGGTCAGGAAGTAATTCTTCTTGGTCCATACGGAGTTAGGATACTGCTGGCGGAACTGCTGAGCCTTGTTGATTGAGGGGTCCGTAGTCCGGTTGCCGTTAAAGATGGAGGCAAGGAGCTCATATTTGTCGACACCGTCATTCTTTTCGATGGTCGAACCTTCCGGACGGTCGTTCTGGCGCATTGCCTCGAAGAGGTCGGGCCAGAGGTCGGGGCGGTAGTCACCCTCGGGACGTTCGGGGTTGTTCTCAGAGAACCAGAACATCAGGTTTACGTACGGACCGAGAATCAGTTCGCCATTGTTGCTTGTATAAGCCTCGATAGCGTTGAGGGCGGTATTGGGGTTGACAATGTTCTGATACTCGTTGTCGTAAGGCTTCTCGCCGTCGGCGGGCGCAAAGCGACGCGACGGATACTTAGGCTGATTGATAGCGAAGTTCTTGAGCTCCTGACACCATCCGAATGCCTTGCCTGACTGGGCGGCTTTCGCACCGTCAGTACGGAGCGACATAACGATATTGTCGCCTGAATTGGCGGTCTTGGTCTCGCCGCTCGCATCCGGACCGGTGATTTCGCGGTTATAATTGTCAAGAAGGAATATTTTCTGGATATAGCCGGGCTGTTCAACTCCGCGGTTGTCATAATATGACTGCCACTTGTAAGTGGGATAACGTCCGGGGTTGGTGTCGATGGGGTAACCCATGTGAGCCACATTATAGGCAGAGAAGATATTGTTTGTAACCTCAGCCATGCCTATCCAGCGGAAGTAAGGTGCCATCTGGTGCTGGTGACCCCATTCGTGACTGAGACCCCAGATTGCATCGTTGTCACGCTCAATCAGGTTCGTCGGGCTGCAGACGCGATACTGGGTGTTGTACATGAATGACGGACCCATACCGCCTTGGAACATATAATAGGTATAGTTTACATATGCCATGGTGCGGTTCTTGGGTACGCGGTTGTACTTCTCCACGCCCAGAACGCGGTGTTCCCAGATGATGAGTTCATCATATATGTTAAGAAGGCGTACCCATTCGCCGGGGGCATACTGCTTCAGGGCTGCGGTCTGCCAAGTAGACTGGGTGCGGGTTCCGAGGCAGTCCATTACGGGATATACGGCATTGTCGAGGACAGCCTTGTTCTCAGCATTGGTTTTGGTGTTTGAAATGAAGCCGTTGACCAAACCGCCGACAATGTGGACGGTAACATCAGTTGCGGTGCCGTTTTCAACGCCTTCATCGTCAAAGTTATTGACGTAGGCAAGACACATTTCATCACCTTCCACACGCTTGTTGGGACGGTTGGGCACCGGAATATCAATAACGTTGACGCCGTTATGGAGCGCGTAGCTGCGCGATTCGCCACCCCACTTGACCTCGCGTGAACCGGACTCATCCTTGACGGTATAGACGTCATGACCGTGCCAGTAATAGAGCGCAAGCTGTGCCGAGGGGTGTCGGTCGGTCAGACCGTCGACAACGACGGTATATTTGCCGGGAGTCAGTGCGACGCCGGTTACGCCGGCATACTGCGAATAGAGCTTGCCCGGAGCGTTCCATTCCTCGGCAAGAGTTGCGGGATTCTTAACCGCTTCGTGGGTGGATACCAAGCCTTCGGAGCTGTATGAACCATTGTACATAAACATGGCGAGCGACTTAAGCATCGGAGTCTTCACTGCTTCAATCTGCCCAAGGGTTACTCCTTCTTTCAGTGCGGAGAATACATTGTCAACAAAGAGGTCGGCACCGTCAAGAGCGGCAGCCGGCTTATTGAACTGCATTTCTGCCACAGAGGCGAAACAGCGTGAAGGATTGCCGTTATTATGCCCCGAGTGGACAATAAAACGTACGGCGTGAATGCCGCTCTGCATCGTTTCGGGAATGGTCACGCCCGTGGGGCTCTGTGACTGCTTGAAATCATAGGGGGTATCGCTGATGGAAGTCCATGTGACTTTACGCTCGTCATCCATCTTACCCACCTGAATATCAACCACGCCGAAACACCCGTTAGGACCTCCATCGGTACGCGGAATGTAAGTAATTGAAGCAATATCGACCGTTTCGCTTACCGGAGCGGTCTTTGCGGTGAAGTAATACTCCAATATGGGCCATTCGTTCTCGTTGTCGGGATTAAATCCGGCATAGCTTGTATGATAGATGGTCGAATTGTTCTTATCATAGCTCTTGGCAAGATTTTCAGACGTGGAATTTGCTTTGCCGTAAGAGCTTTTTGAAGCGTCATTGCTCCATACGGGCCAGACCATACTGTCGTTTATCAAATCTTCTGCGCTTGCGGTCACGGACCATCCGGGCTGACGCACGGTCAGCACTCCGGTGCCGCCGGCAGCGGTACGCACGTTAAGCATCGCTGTACGCATTGAGCCGGATTTGTTTTCTTCGACAGAGAGAATCAGTTTGCCGTCTGAAACCCGGGGAGTAATCCAACTTTCGCCGCTAACGGCATAACTATAGCGCGAATAAGCCGGAATCTCAACCTCGACACCCTCGAAATTATCGAGAGTTACCGAATTGTTGCCGAACAGAACCACGCCACCCTGAGCCGCCGGAACATCTTTTTGAGCCCGTACGGAGGGCACCGCCGCCATAGCAAACGCCAAGACAGCAAGTGCGGTAATGGTATTAGTTTTCATTAAAAAAGTGATAATGTATTGATTGATTATTCTTTACAGTATACAGGATGCAAAAGTGCATTCCTTATCTTATCGGCAAATATACGTCTTTACGCAAATATTTGCAAGTAAACAGGCAGAAATTCTCGATTTTTTTCGCTAATTTTGCATTTCTAAAACCACTGTTCAGATGCTGTTTGAAGATCTTGATTTGACCGACGACGTCCTTGACGCGCTTTACGATATGCACTTTGATGAGTGCACCCCCATTCAGGAAAAAGCTATTCCCGCCGCCCTTAGCGGCAAAGATCTCATTGCCGTGGCACAGACCGGAACCGGCAAGACCGCCGCGTTTCTTCTCCCGGTAATCAATGAGTTAGGCAAACGTGAAGCCTCGGACCGAATCAAGTGTGTGGTCATGACCCCCACTCGCGAACTCGCCCTGCAGATTGACCAGCAACTTCAGGGCTTCAGCTACTTCCTCCCCATTAGCTCACTGCCGATTTATGGCGGAACGGACGGAGAGGGATACGCCCGCCAGCAACACGGCCTCAAAACCGGCGCGGAAGTCGTAATCGCTACTCCGGGCAGGCTTCTTGCTCATATATCCATGGGCTATGTTGACCTCTCGGAAGTCGAATTCTTCATACTTGATGAAGCTGACCGTATGCTCGACATGGGGTTTTATGATGACATAATGCAGATTGCCAAACGGCTGCCCCGGAAACGCCAGACCCTCATGTTTTCAGCTACCATGCCACCCAAAATCCAGAAAATGGCAAAATCGCTGCTTGTCAACCCTGAGGAAATCAAGATTGCCGTCAGCAAACCGGGAGAGAACATCCACCAGCTGGCTTATGACGTCATAGAAACCAACAAAGAAAAACTTCTCTGTCACCTATTCGAGACCATAAACTCCAAGCGCGTCATTGTATTCTCATCCTCGAAAATCAAGGTCAAGGAGCTTACGCGAACGCTCCGCCGACTGAAGTTCAATGCCGGCGAAATGCACTCTGACCTTGAACAGACCGTCCGCGAGGAGGTCATGCGCAATTTCCGCGCCGGTAACCTCGACATCCTCGTTGCCACCGACATTGTAGCGCGCGGAATTGACATTGACGACATATCGATGGTCGTAAACTACGATGTGCCTCACGATGCCGAGGACTATGTCCACCGCATCGGGCGCACCGCGCGCGCCGGCGAATCCGGTGTTGCCGTAACGCTTATCAGCCCCAAAGAGCGTAGGAAATTCAGGTTTATCGAAGACTTTATCGACAAAAAGGTTTTCCGCGGTCAATCAGAGTTCTCCGAGAACTCAGAGAACTCCGAGAGCTCCGAGAGCTCCAACCCCTCCGCGAGCTCCGAAGCCCCCCGCCGCAAATCCCGCCGACGTCAGTGGCACCACCGGCGCAAAAAATCCTGATTTTTCTCAATTTTTCATTCTTCATTTTTCATTTTTCATTTATTTTATGTACCTTTGCAGTTAGAAAAATAATGTTCCCGTAGTTCAATGGATAGAATATCGGATTCCGGTTCCGACGATTAGGGTTCGACTCCCTACGGGAATACCATCATACAAAAAATTCATCATTTCAAGTACCAATGAAAACGAATCTCAGCTCAAAAATTAAGCTTGACTCGATTCCTCCACGTTACTACGACCCCAGCGACGAAATTGAGCTCGCCGCATTGACCCGCGAGGAAAAAATTGACACCAAAATTTACGAGAACCTTCAGGAAGGCTCGGAAGGTATTGCAGAACACGTAATTCATGCCCTTCAGCGCGCAGAAGCCAAACGCGGCAAATTCGTGATGGCTCTCGGTGCCGGCAATAGCGTACGCAGCGTAGCTGCCGCGCTTGTAGCCGCTTATAAGGCCGGTAAGGTTAGCTTCAAGAACACCATCGTGTTCAACATCTGCGACTTCTACAACGACGGCAAACTCAACGGACCCTCCACCGTTAACCGCATCAAAGAGAATTTCGCTTCCCAGACTGACCTCCCCGCTGAAAACCTCCACACCTTCGACCTCTCTGTCAGCAAGGAGAAAGTAGGCGAAATGTGCCGCGAATACGAAAACAAGATTGAAAATGCCGGCGGTCTTGACCTCGTTCTCTGTCAGGTTGGACCTCACGGATCGCTCGGCCTCAACGAGCCCGGCTCAACCGCATCAAGCACCTGCCGTCTGGTTCTGCTCAGTGCCGAACAGCGTCAGAACGTAGGTTCCGTCTACGGAGTTGAACACGCTCCCACCACCGGACTTACCATCGGCATGAGCAACATCCTCTCCTCTCGCCGCATCATCACCATGGCTTGGGGCGAAAACCGCGCCGAAATCGTTGAAAAAGCCGTTGAAGGTCCCGCTACCCCCAACGTTCCCGCATCACTCCTTCAGGGTCACACCCGCACCACCCTCGTGGTTGACATCAACGCCGCCGAAAACCTTACCCGCATCTCGCGTCCTTGGCTCGTTACAAACTGCGAATGGAACGACAAACTGATTCGCCGCGCTATCGTATGGCTCTGCATGCAGACCGGCAAACCCATCCTCAAGCTCACCAATCAGGACTACAATGACCATGGTCTCGGCGAGCTCCTTGCCCTCTACGGCAGCGGCTACAACGTAAACATCAAAGTATTCAACGAACTTCAGCATACCATCACCGGATGGCCCGGCGGCAAGCCCGGCGCAGACGACACCTACCGTCCCGAGCGCGCCCTTCCCTATCCCAAACGCGTGATTATCTTCTCGCCCCACCCCGATGACGACGTTATCTCCATGGGCGGAACATTCAAGCGTCTCGTTGATCAGGGTCACGACGTTCATGTTGCCTACGAAACCTCCGGTAACATTGCCGTTGGCGACGAAGACATGATGCGCTACATCATGCTCAACGACTACATCGCCCCCATCTTCGGCTTCGACAACGACAACTTCAAGCAGAAGAGCAAGGAAATCAACGAATACGTTGCCAACAAGAAATCAGGCGACATGGACAGTGCCGACATCCGCACCATCAAGACCATGATTCGTCAGGCAGAGGCCCGCACCGCATGTAAATACATCGGCGTAAAACCTGAAAACGTTCACTTCCTGCGCCTCCCCTTCTATGAAACCGGCGCAATCAAGAAAGGTGACCTCACCGAAAAGGATATCGCCATAGTACGCGACCTCATCCTCAGCGTCAAGCCCCACGAAATCTTCGTTGCCGGTGACCTTGCCGACCCCCATGGCACCCACCGCGTCTGCACAGACGCCGTACTCGCCGTCATTGACGAATGTAAGGACGAAGAATGGATGAAAGACTGCCGCATCTGGATGTACCGTGGCGCATGGGCAGAATGGGAAATCGACCACATTGAAATGGCAGTGCCCATCTCCCCTGAGGAACTCCGCTTCAAGCGTAACTCAATCCTCAAACATCAGAGCCAGATGGAGAACGCCCCCTTCCTTGGCGACGACGACCGCCTTTTCTGGCAGCGTGCCGAAGAGCGCAACCGCGCAACCGCCCAGCTCTACGAAAAACTCGGCCTCGCCTCCTACGAAGCCATGGAAGCCTTCGTCCAGTACCACCCCATCCGCGAATAATCTCCCCCACCACGAACATAACTATCCAAGAGCCCGGTATTGCACCGGGCTCTTTCCTTATATAATGTATATTCTTTTTTAACGGCGGTAACGGCGGGGTGGGAGGGATATGTCCTCGAGGTGGACAAGGGAGCTGGTGCCGTCGGGATGGTTAGTGACAAGAACGGCGTCAATCTGCACCTCGTGTGGCAGATTTTTCATGCGAACGTAACTGTCGGCGGCACGTGCAAGCCGTGACAATTTTTCGCGGTCCATGGCGAAATTGTCATCCACATGCCCTTCTTTGCGTGTCTTTACCTCAACAAGGATGATACGGTTTCCTTTTTGTGCGATAATATCCACCTCCACGCGCCCGATGTGCGCCTGACGGTCAATAATGGCATATCCCTTGCCGGTGAGCAACTCTGTTGCTTCTTGTTCGCCGGCATTACCTATTTTTGTGGTATTCATTAGAGGAGGGTGAAGGCGCGTTTGATGGCGGATTCGACGGTGATGGTGGGGTCGGTGGCGAAGATTTTGTCGAGGGCTTTCTGGGAGGCTTGTTTGTTGAAGCCGAGCATTACGAGGGCGGCAAGTGCTTCTTCGCGCGTTTCGTTTGCCGCGGGTGATGTGGTAATGGTCTGGTCAGCGGCGAGTGCTTCGAGCTGAGCGGTGGCGATTTTGTCTTTGAGGTCTACGATTATGCGCTGGGCGGTTTTGAGTCCGATGCCTTTGACGGCTTTCAGTTTGGCATGGTCGCCGGAGGTGATACACGCCTGAAGCTGCGCCGGGGTCAGCGATGAGAGTATTACGCGCGCGGTGTTCGGACCTACGCCACTCACGCCTATAAGGAGGCGGAACAGGGTGCGCTCCGACTCGTCGAAGAAGCCGTAGAGGTCATGGGTATCTTCGCGGATCACTTCGTGGACCAGCAGTTTCGCTTCGCTCAGGTCCTGAATCTGGGTGAAGGTGTTGACGGAGATGGAAAGGAGGTATCCGAGACCGCCGGCTTCGACTATGGCTTCGGTGGGGGTCAGACGGTCAATGGTGCCGCGAATGTATTCAAGCATTTTCGTAGAGGTAGGTTAGGATTGAAATGTCGGCGGGCGATATTTCCACACCGCGGTGGCGCATCATTTCCGTTGCGGTTGCAAGGAATTTCTTGAGGATTACGCGGGTGATGCCCTGCGCGCCGCCATCGGAGAACGCCGGGACATAGGGGCGCGGAAATCCTGCGCCGTGAATGTTGCACCCCGGACCTACGACGGTGGCGGTATTGAACATGGTGTTGATGCCGGCTTTGCAATGGTCAGCCATGATAAGTCCGCAGAACTGGAGTCCGGTCTTGGCAAACCGCTGCTCAGGGTAGCTCCACAGGCGTATCATCGAGTAGTCATTCTTGAGATTTGACGCTACGCAGCCGGCTCCGAGGTTACACCATTCGCCAACAACGGCATCGCCCAGAAAACCGTCATGCTGCTTATTGGCATAGCCTATGAAAACGGTATTGCTGATTTCGCCTCCCACGCGTGTCGATACTCCGAGGTTAACCCCCGGAAGGAGTCGGGCTCCCGCACGCACGCGACATTTAGGTCCGATGGCTATGGGTCCGCGCAGAACCACACATTCCTGCACTTCCGAGTCACGCCCGATATAGACGGGACCCTGACGGGTATCGATAAACGCTCCTTCAACGTCGGCACCTTCTTCTATGAAGAGTCCGTCGGGCGAGCCGATGAGCGTACACGAGGCGGAAAGCGGCTGTGAGGCGCGTCCGGAGGTAAACAGATGGAAATCGGCGGTGATGCGTTCCTTACTAAGCCGGAAAATGTCGGGCAGCGAGCGATATGCCGTTACTTCGACAACTGAGTCGGGCTCACCTTGAGGAGCGATACCGCGGAAAATGCGGTCACCGCCGGTGGTCTGAATCCATTTGCCGGGAGCGAGGGCGCGAACGGCGTCGGCAAGTTCCGGAGTAGGTATGATATGACCCGGAATATGGAGCGTATCGTCATTGACCGTTTCAGCCGCCGGAAACTTGCAGCGGAGATATTCTTCGGTCTGATAGGCGATAGAGGCATCGGGGAAGAACATCTGCCAGCGGTCGGCAATCGAGCCTATTCCGGCAGGGAGCAGGGCGGTGGGGCGGGTAAATGTGAGCGGCAGCAGCGCGCCGCGTATATCTTTAATGTCTTCTAAGATGATAGTCATAACGATTCTGGGGGAATACGGTTTGAGCGTCGGCGGAAACGTCGGGAAATCGCACTGATAAAACGGCGCGGCCATGCCGGCGAATTAATCGTTTCGGAGCCTGTGGGGTCAATAAACGTCATGAATTCTTCGGAACGTCCGCTTTGCTCCGGGAAAATAATCATCAGGTTGGTCTGGGTGAAATATTTCTGGAGGAACTGCGGCATTTCGTCAACTTCGGGACTGTGGCTTATGGAGCCGGGGCGAGCCGTGACAACGACAAGAAGGTCATCGTCAAGAATGCGGTTGGCAAGGAGAATGAAATCATCCCACTGCTCCATGTCGCGAAACTCGGCGCGGGCTTCAATCTGGGCGCGGGCAAGGAGTCCGCCTATGATACGCTGCTGGGTAGGTTGACAGAGAAACACAAGGCGGGAGCCGAGGCTGCGCGCGAGTCGACCCAGCGAGGTTACCCACAGGCGGAACCCGCTTTCAAACTCGGCAGCCGGCGGCAGGTAGACCACAACACGCCTAAGGGTGTTCAGCGGATTGAAAAGTCTGCTGACAACGAGCATTTTATTCGTTCCCGCCACGATTTTTTCCATTTTGGGACCGAAAAATGTATCAATAATTGACGTTTTTCGATGTAAACCCATCAAAACGCAGTCAATATCGCGTTCAGAGATGATATGGAGCAGACCGGACGCAATGTCGGAGTCAAAACGCTCGAAGGCGTCGACCGTCACGTCGACCGTCACGGAGGCTTCGCGCGCCAGCTGAAGCGCGGATTCGGAATTAGCCTTGGCGGTCTGCGAATTGTCGGTGCGGACGTGCATCGCCATCAGAGAACTACCTATGCTTTCGCGAGGATGAACCATCAGTGCGAGCTCCATCAGCGCGACCGAGGTCATGGGGGTGTCGACGGCAACGAGGGTACGCGCCTCGCGGTCCGAGTCAACCGGAGGAGCCTGTTCGAGCATTCGGATTTTAAGTTTTGCCGCGCCCCCGGAGGTTAACATCGGGGCGATGGCGCAGGTAAGCAAAATCATCAGCACGGTACCGTTGAGCATCGTAGTGTCCATCAGTCCGAAGTTTACGCCGACAGAGACAACGGCAAGAGCTACGGCGGTATGTGCCGTTGTCAGTCCGAACATCACCTGAGCGTCACATCGCTCCATTCCGTAGATTTTTCCGGCGATGACTGCGGCAAGCCATTTGGCTATGATTGCTACCGCGAGCATAATGCCCGCCATCTGCAAGGTAGGAATCTGGGTAATGACACGCACGTCAATCATCATGCCTACACCTATCAGGAAGTAGGGGATAAAGAGGGCGTTCCCGACAAATTCGAGGCGCGCCATGAGCGGCGATGTGTTCGGGACGAAGCGGTTAAGCACCAGTCCGGCAAAAAATGCGCCGAGAACCGCTTCCAGTCCGATAGCCTGAGCGAGCCATGCGGCAAAGAAAACCAGCGCGAGGATGAAAACGAACTGATTTACCCGGTCGGTATAACGCCTCAGGAACCAGCGCGCCAGAATACGGTAGCCGAACATTATGCCTACACAGAAAGCAAGGAGCTTGCCGATAAGGAGCAAAATCTGCGGTACGGAAAAATAGCCGGTCAGGTGGACATTGACGGCGGTAGCGAGGGTAAGAAGCGCGCCGATAACCGCCACAATTGTGCCGACAATGGACATAAGTACCGCCGGAGCCTTAGTGATGCCGAAACGCACTGCCACGGGATAGGAAATCAACGTATGGGAAGCATACATTGAAGCGAGCAGCAGGGCAGTCACCAAGTTGGTCTTTAGCAGATAGATGGATGAGAAGAAGCCGAGAATGAGAGGGAGCAGCAGCGTCAGCAGTCCGAAGATCAGTCCGCGCTTAAGATTTCGCTGAAGGTGGAACAGGTCAATCTCAATTGCGGCGAGAAACATCAAATAGAGCAGACCTACCTGACCGAAAATGGCGAAAGATGCGTCATTGTCAATTACGTGAAATCCGAATGGTCCGACGGCAATGCCTGCCACAATCATTCCAATAATGTGAGGAATTTTGAGTCGGTTCAGCAATAGCGGTGCTAGCAGTATGATTGCAAGCACAATGAAAAAAATCAGGATAGGATTGCTGACTAACGGATATTCCACGTAATAGTTCCGGTTTGTGATGGTTTCTCTGGGTCGGGTGTATATTTAAGCTGACGGGAAGCGGTGAGGCAGGCGTCGCGCACTTCCTGTTCGCGCTGACCGAATCCTGTGGTGGAGATGAGGGTAGCTTCGGTGACTGTTCCGGCTGAGTTTACCTTGACGCGGATACGTACCTTACCGGTAGCGTTACGTATGCCCGGATTAGGTGAGTTGATGCGTTTACGTCCGTCAAGTCCTAATCCGTCGGCTCCGGTATTGTTGCCGGCTGACGCCTGACCGGACTCCCCGGTGCCGGCTCCGGAATCCTTGGTCTGCGATTTCAGACCGGTGGACTTGCCCATGCGCTCGCGGATGGCGGCAGCCTTCTGTGCCTCGATTTCCTCTTGGGTCGGCGCGGGGTCTTCCTTGGGTGCATCGGTCTTTACCGTCTTGGTGTCCGCTGGTTTGGGGGTCGAAACGAGTTCGGCAACCTCATTGCTACTTCCCGAGTCAATCAGGTCTGTGCCACTGACCTCGGCGGCAGCTCCCGTGGCGGGGTTTCCGTCGACCTGTGGGGTAGGGTTGGTGGTGATTTCCTTATATTCGATGTCGGCAAAGAAAAGCTCCTGTTCCTCGGCATCAGGTGCAGGGGGAATCATTGCTGAGGCAGGAAGCACCTTGACACACACAAGGAACGTGCAGGTCAGTGCGCCAAGCAGCAGCGTAAGCAGCAGCGCAATAAGTTGTTCTCGTTTAAGGTACTTGTTCATTTTCGGTAGTAATCGGGGCGGACGCCGGCGCGGAAGTGGCAAGAACCACGCGCACACCGCGTTCTGACCCGAGGTTAAGAATGTCTACTACACGTCCGTAAGGTACCTCCTTGTCGGCATAAAGACCGACAAAGGTGGCGAGCGAGTCCTCGCTCTGCTGATTGACTACCTGAAGAAAAGCGGCGAGCTGGGTGTCATCCTCTATCAGCTGCCAGTCGGACCCTTCGCCATACATCGTGGCGGTACGTCCTTCGGTGTCGAGATAAATTCTTGCTGACGGTTTCAAAGCCGTTTTGCCGTCGCTTTCAGGCAGATTTACTTCAAGCGCATTGGGAAATACAAATGTGCTGGTCACCATAAAAAAGATGAGCAGCAGGAAAATAACATCGGTCATTGACGCCATGGAGAACGTCGCAGACATATCGAACTGTCGTTTGAGAGCCATAGCCTTACTCTGCCGGTTCGTTGAGTACGTCCATAAACTCCATGGTCTTGCCCTCGAGGAGGGTCATTACGGAGTTAATCCGGGCTACCAGATAGTTATAAGCGAAAAGTGCAGCCACGCCTACAATCAAACCGGCAACGGTGGTTACCAGAGCTGTGTAGATACCGTCGGCAAATGTGGCGAGCGAGGCGGCGGAACCGGCGGTAGCCATAGCATGGAATGCCTGAACCATGCCGATAACCGTGCCGAGGAAGCCGAGCATCGGCGCGCCGGCGGCGGTGGTGGCGAGCCATGGCAGACCCTTGCCGAGACGGGCAATTTCGAGGTTACCCATGTTTTCGATAGTTACGAGTACATCCTGCATGGGGCGACCTATGCGGCTCAGACCTTTGGAGATGAGGGCACTATAAGCCGACGGAGTGTTTTTACACAAATTTTGCGCACTTTCAATTTCGCCTTCGTGGATATAGTCCTTAATGCGCTTCATGAAGTTGGGGTCTTGATGGTTAGCGCGGTTAATGACAAGAGTACGCTCTATAAAGATGTAGATGCAGACCAAGGCAAGAAGAGCCATCGGAATCATAATCCATCCGCCTTGAAGGCAGAGTTGCCAGAGTGAAAGTTCCATGAGGGTTTATGGTTTATGGTTTATAGTTTAGTGTTTAGGGTTTATGGTTTAGGGGTTAGTTTGGCGAGGTAGCTTTTGATTGTTTTTTCAAGTCCGAGATAGAGCGCGTCGCATATAAGGGCATGACCTATGCTGACTTCCGCCAGATAGGGAACACGCTCATGGAAAAACTCGAGATTTTCAAGGCTAAGGTCATGACCGGCATTGAGTCCGAGTCCGCATTTGCGTGCCTGACGCGCAGCTTCGACATAGGGCGCAACGGCGGCTTCGCGGTCTGTACTGTAGCCGTCGGCATACGCTTTGGTATATAGCTCTACGCGGTCTGTGCCGCATTTTGCTGCAGCTATTACCTGTTCGGGGTCCGGATCGATAAAAATAGAGGAGCGCACGCCGGCTTCGTGGAGTTTGTCAACCAACTCTGTCAAAAACTCCATGTTTTCTTTTACATTCCATCCGGCAGACGATGTTATGGCGTCAGGCGCGTCAGGAACGAGTGTCACCTGCGAGGGGCGTACCCTGACAACCAATTCCATAAATTCTTTTGACGGATAACCCTCGATGTTGAGCTCGGTACGCAGTGCGGGACGCAGTTTCATCACGTCGTCGCGGCGTATGTGACGCTCATCGGGTCTGGGGTGGACGGTTATGCCCTGAGCTCCAAATCGCTCACAGTCAAGCGCAACACGGAGTACGTCAGGGTTATTCTCGCCGCGCGCGTTGCGCAGGGTCGCTATCTTGTTTATGTTTACGCTAAGCGTTGTCATTTGTATGTTTTGTAGAAATTTCGTAACTTTGCAAAAGCCTCTAATCTTTTGTGGCACGCTATTTGTTATACTCAAAAAGCACCACAAAATTAGTGGAAATTATTGAGAAAGGAAAGAAATTGACCTACGGAAATGACATTTTAGCCGAAAATATGCCAATTATGGGTGCTGACACCTCCCGGTTATGGCATTTGATGCCCCCGCTGCAGGAGGCATCGATGATTACCGTTGTCTGCACTCCATCGGATTTCAGCGCGTCGTCAATAGCACGTGCGGTGGAGGACAGCAATGCCCATCTGCTCAACATGAATGTGACCGGAGCGCGGCGCGAGGACGGGCGGATGACCATAGAGCTACGTACTTCGCTGCGTAATTCCGCCTTGACGGAGCGTTCGCTGGCGCGTTACGGCTATGAGGTTGTGGAATCAAGTTCAATTTCGCCTGAGGAAAATCAATCCGAACTCGATGATACAATGCGCAACCGTGCAGCCGAACTGCTTCACATTCTGGAACTCTGATGAAAATCTTTCTTCACGCCTCGCGTCACCATTTTGACACTCTTGACTGCGGGCAAGCGATTATTGACCACATTATAGCTCTGTCAGGCGGCGAGCCTATCGCCGTTTCCGCACGTTGTTATGAGCATCTGCGCCGTTTTCTGCCTCAGAACGCTTTCCCCTTGAAACCGTTTGAGCCGATTGACGCGGAAATTGCGCTGAGTCTGGGAGGTGACGGAACTTTTTTGCGTACCGCCCAGTGGGCGGCTCCTTACGGTGTGCCTATTCTCGGCGTGAATGCCGGACATCTGGGCTATCTTGCAGATTTTACGCCGGAAACTTTCCTTGGCAGTACGCTTGCCGATGTTGTGGTTGAACACCGCATGATGCTCAAGGTGGAATGTTCGGCAGAACTGCCTGATGATTTCATCCCTTTTGCGGTCAATGAAGTGGCGTTGTTGCGCCGCGATACCGCATCGATGATTTCCGTCCATGCGCAGCTTAATTCGTATGAACTGACCACATATCGCGGCGACGGACTGATAGTCAGTACCCCTACTGGCTCTACCGGTTATAATCTGAGTGTAGGCGGTCCGATTATCGAACCGACGGCTCCCGTAATGGTGATTTCGCCGGTGGCACCCCATGCGTTGACCATGCGTCCGCTCGTTGTCAATGCTTCATCGAAAATATTTATGACAGCTGACAGTCGGGCCGACGGATGCCTGCTGTCGCTTGACAGCCGCGTGCTTCCTATACCTATTGACTCGCAGGTGTCAGTCTCGAAGGCTGAATTCCCATTGCTGCTGGTTCATCGCCAAGGCTACGGGTTTGTCTCGACTCTCCGCTCCAAACTCCTGTGGGGTCAGTCGTGATGCCGGCGCAGGGATGGGAACATCCGGCGCGCACGTAAAATTATTTTGTCAACCTTGTCGCTGACAACTACCAATGAGGTGGCAATAATGATAAGTCCACCGCCAATAAATTCCGGGACGCTCATAGGCTGTGCGAGCAGCGTTATGCTCAATATCACCGCAGTTACAGGCTCTAATGCACCGAAAATTGCGGTGGGAGTCGGTCCGATGCACTGGATTGCCACTGTGGTGCAGCTCAGCGAGACCACAGTCGGCAGTATAGCCAAAGCTCCGAGATTAATCCATTCTGTTGCCCGTAGGGGCATGGTGAGGTCAAATCCGCAGGGTATTAGCATTAGATAAAACATAGCCCCGAACAGCAGTTCATAGAACATCAACGTAAGGGTCGGGACGCCGCGGATAGCTTTGTTTACATTGGTCATTACCAAGAATATGGCGTAAGTCAGCGCGGAAAGCATTACTAACAGAAATCCTTTCAGACTGACCGAAAAACCGTCGCCGGGGTTCATCATCAGCACTAATCCGACTCCCATAAGCAGCAGGCAGATGGCTGTCGTTATCCGGAACTTTTCATGGAAACCTATGACCATTATGAGAGCCACCATAACCGGATAGAGAAACAGCAGGGTCGATGCCACTCCGGAGTTCATATAGTTGTAACTCTCGAACAATGACAAGGATGACACCGCCATGAGCAGTCCGAGGATAATCACCGGCAACAGCTGGTGTACACCGAGTTTCAGGTTTCTGCCACGGTAAAAAATCATTGCTGCGAGCAGCGGCAGACCGAGCGCGTAGCGGAACAGCAATACCGAGTTCGCGTTCATTCCCGCCCCATAGAGCGGGAGCGCGAAGGCAGGATTAGTCCCGTAAGTGGCGGCTGCGATGGCTGCCAATAAAAATCCCTTCAGTTTCATACTCGCAAATTTACAGAAAAATGCGTAAATTTGCGAGTCATTATGGAAAAGAAAGAGACGGAACAGAAAAGAAAGCATTGGTGGCGATGGGTCGCGATTTCGGTCGGGAGCCTTATCGGATTGATTTTATTGGTGTTGATTGGCGTCAGTGTCTACCTGACACCTGAGCGACTTACCGGCATTGTAAATAAATATGCCGGAGAATATTTTGTTGATGCAAGTTTTAAGGTTGACCGCGCTGAACTGACGCTCTGGCGTACGTTCCCTCATGCGGAAATTGACGTTGACCGACTGATGCTGGTCAATACTAATCCGTCTGTCCCCGCCGAGGGTGATACCGTGGCGAGTGTTGAGCGTTTTCACGGGCGGATTAACCTCGCAGCCCTGCTGATTGGTCGCATTTCCGTAAACAGGGTGGATATTGACCGTCCGTGTGCTACTCTTTGGATTGGTCCGGACTCGCTTTCAAATCTTGATATTTTTCCCCCGTCGGAACCGGAGGATGAGACTGACGACGGTCCGCTTTCGCTCCCGTCAATCCATCTGGACCGTTTCCGCATTTCAGGTGACGCAAAGTTTAGATATATCTCTGTTCCTGACAGTATTGACGCGGATGTGACCATCCGGGCAACGGAAATTGACGGAACCGGAGGCGTACAGCAGTATTTGATTACAACGGATGCTACTGCCGGTGCCATCCCTCTGCTCCCCGAGCGTCTGAATGTAGGAATTGACGGCGGCATAGGCTGGAACCCGTCCGCGCCGCTTGAAATAGCCCTTGACCGATTCCGGCTCAATGTCGACTCGCTTCAGACGGTTACATCGGCTGAAATAGATATGACTGACGGCATCCTGCTTAAATCGCTCGATTTCCAGTTGAAACCATTGTCCCTCCGGAGGGTCAGCGAGTTGGTTGAGCAACTGCCTGAGCTACAGACTTCGGCAGCCGTTGCCCTTTCCGCCAAGCTTCTGGCTCCTTACAGATATGTGCCGGATACGCTGTTGATACCTGATTTGAAAGCATCCGTGCGCATCAGCGAGTCTCCGCTGTCAATCCCTGCTTATCACCTCAATTTGACAAAGATAGCGGTCGATGCGGATGTAAACCTTAGTTCCAAGGGGCTTGACGGTTCGGAGATTGTTCTTAACGGACTGCGGATTACATTTCCTGCATCTGATTTCAGCCTTACCGGCTCTGCCACTAATCTGCTGACCGACCCTAACGTGGAAGGTTGCTTCAAGGGTGTGGTTGATTTCAATAATCTTGACCGCAGATTGTGGCGTATGCTCGGCATGCGCCTGCGGGGTTCGCTCGATGCCGATATCGATTTCCGGCTTGCACTCAGTGATTTGACCCCGAATACTTTCCATAAGGTTAATCTTGAGGGTCAGGCTGATTTGCATAATTTCGTGGCACTGATGCCTGCTGACAGCCTTGCGGCATGGACTCGCCATGCGCGTCTTGATTTCGGTTCGGCGGAACGGATAAAGGGGCTTGACTCGCTGCTGACGGCAAGCCTTAGTCTCGACACGGCGCGAGTATGGACCTCGGGTCTGCAGGCTGAACTTTCGCAGTTAAAGCTGAATATTGGTGTTGAAAACACATCGCAGACTGCCGATACGACTACCGTGACTCCGATGGGCGGACGGATTGAGCTTAAAACAGCTCGCTGCCTTCTTGGCGATTCAAGTCGCGCGGTAATCCGCGGAGTGCGTGGCGGTACGTTCCTTACGCGCTATAAGGGCGACGGCAAGAAGCCGCTGCTTGCAGCCAAGGTGGGCGTAGAGCGGATGGTTTATGCCGACGCTTCGAACCGGATGTCGATTTCCGGTGCGGAGGTGGCGGCAAAGGCTCATCTGACCCAGACTCAGCGCAAGCATCGAACCTTGACGGCGGCAGATTCAGCCCGTTTCCGCCAACGTCGCGATTCGCTTATTTTGAGTGAACGCGGACATGAGCGCATGGACTTTGGGGTGGACCGTTCGTTGGTGCGCCTGCTTAAGCAGTGGGATTTGCGCGGGTCGGTGAAGGCGCGTCGCGCCAGAATGTCAACGCCCGTATTCCCGTTGCGTATGCGAGTGTCGGCACTCGATTTCGGCTTTAACCCGGATTCGCTGATGTTACGCTCCATTGCGCTGAAAGCCGGGCGAAGCGATTTCGCGCTGAGCGGAATTGTCCGTAACATGCAAAAATCTTTGGGGCGTAAACGCGGTCAGCCGTTGATTGTCAACCTCAATCTTAAGTCCGATACCATTAATGTCAACCAGATAGTGCAGGCCGCCTTCCGCGGAGCCGCATGGCAGGCTACCGCCGATACCGTAGCCGTTTCCGCCGATGTGCTCGACATTGCCGATGATGTGGCTGAGAGTCAGACCGAGGCTGAGGCAACGGATGATATGCGCGCCATTGTGGTTCCGATGAATGTTGACGCTACTTTCGCTTTCGACGCCAAGAATATCGTCTATTCCAACGTCCTGCTCCATGATTTCTCAGGCGAGGTGATTGTGGCAGACGGAGCCGCACAGCTAAGCGACCTTCAGGCTCATACGGACATAGGCTCAGCCAACGCCAATATTATATATTATGCGCCTACGGTAGATGATGTGGATGTCGGACTGAGTGTCGAACTGAACCGTTTCCGTATCGACAAGGTGACGGAGCTGATTCCCGCGCTCGATACCGTGCTGCCGCTGCTGCGCGACTTGGGTGGTGTTATCGATGTAAGCATAGGTGCGACCACCCGCGCCGACTCGATGCTCAACATAGATTTCCCGTCGCTGCGCGCCATGGTCAATATGTCGGGCGATTCGCTCCGTGTTCTTGATGAACAGACATTCAAGACCGTCAGCAAGTGGCTGCTTTTCCATGACAAGAAGAAAAATCTTATCGACCATATGGAAGTGGAGCTGGCAGTTGAGGATAATATGCTTGAAATTTATCCCTTCATGTTCGACTTTGACCGTTACCGTATCGGTGTGATGGGTCATAATGACCTTAACATGAACATGGATTATCATGTTTCGATTCTTAAATCGCCTATTCCATTCAAATTCGGCATAAATATTCGCGGAACCGCCGATAAATTGAAAATTCGACCCGGTTTGGCGCGCGTCAAGGAGAAAATGGTCGGTCAGAGTACGAAACTTGCCGACACTCTTCGCTTCAATCTTGCCAAGGAAATTAAGAGTGCCATCAAGCGTGGCGCGAAGGCTGCCCGCATCGCTCCGATGGAGGTGCGCCGTCCCGATAAAATCGAGCCGATTAGTGAGCAGACGGATACCCTTTCCCATGCCGACTCGCTATATTTCATCAAGCACGGACTGATTGAAGCTCCGGATTCTTTACAAGTTACACAATGATACACCAACCCAAAGCCGTCTTGTTTGACATGGACGGCACCTTATATGATTCAATGCCTAACCATGCTTCGTCATGGTATCAGATGGTCCGCGAGCAGGGAATTGACTGCTCGCCGGAGGAGTTTTTCCTTTATGAAGGCGCGACAGGAGCGTGGACGGTTAATCTGCTTTACCGTCGCGCATACGGGCGCGATGCGACGCCAGAGGAGGTTCAGCGGCTCTATGAGCGCAAGGCGGAGATTTTTCGCTCCAAGCCTCATCCGGGGGTGATGCCCGGCGCGCGCGAGCTTGTTGACGCCGTGCGTGCGCTTCCGTGGAAACCGCAGACTATACTCGTTACAGGCTCGGCTCAGGGGTCGCTCCTTGGGTCGCTCGATGATGATTTCCCCGGAGCCTTCCCCGTGGAGCGTCGCGTTACCGCCCTTAACGTCAAGCGCGGAAAGCCCGCGCCCGATCCTTTCCTTCAGGGTGCCGCGCTGGCTGGTGTCCGCCCCGAGGAGTGTGTGGTGATTGAAAACGCGCCGCTTGGCGTGCAGTCGGGTCATGCCGCCGGATGTTTTACCGTTGCTGTCACTACCGGACCGATTCCCCGCGAGCGTATGGCTGAGGCGGGTGCCGATTTGATTTTTGATTCTATGCCCGAGTGTGCCGCTAAATTGCCCGGAATGTTATGCAAGAGCTGATTTTTACAAACGATGTCAAGCCTGCGCTTGACCGGCTGATAGCTTCGATGTCGCCTGACCGCGTTGCCTTCCTGTGTGATATCAATACCCGTCCTATTGCCTCCGTGCTTGCCGCTGACTCTGCAGAAATTATTGAAATTGGTGCCGGCGATGAAAACAAGAATATTGCGTCGCTATCCTCCGTCTGGGCGCATCTGAGCCGCAACGGGTTTACGCGCCATTCGCTGATGGTCAACGTTGGCGGAGGTATGGTGACCGATCTTGGCGGATTTGCCGCCGCAAGTTTTAAGCGCGGAATCCGCTTCATAAATGTGCCGACAACCCTGCTTGGCGCGGTCGATGCTGCCGTAGGAGGCAAGACAGGTATTAATTTTCTCGATTTCAAGAACGAAATCGGTGCGTTTTGCGAGGCTCAGGCGGTAATAATCTCCACCTGCTTTTTCGCCACACTTCCGGTTGAGGAACTATGCTCCGGTTTCGCTGAAATGCTGAAACACGGGCTTATATCCTCGCGTGAGGTTTATGACCGGCTGATGAATTTTGACATTGTTTCCGCCGACCTCGCCTCGCTGCTCCCTCTGCTTCAGGAGAGTGTCGAAGTCAAGCGCGCAATCGTGGCTCAGGATCCCCGCGAGCAGGGCATACGCCGCGCACTCAACCTCGGACATACCGTAGGTCACGCATTTGAGAGCTACGCCCTTGAGCGACATGAGCCTATCCCTCACGGATTTGCCGTTGCCCACGGACTTTTGGTCGAAATGATTCTGTCCCATATGCAGCTCGGGTTCCCGTCGGCTGAGCTACACCGTTATGCCGCCTTGTTGCGTCGTGCCTATGCCCCCGCACCAGCTATTAGCTGCAAGGACTATGACGCGTTGCTCTCGCTGATGACCCACGACAAAAAGAACCGTCATCCCGGCGAAATCAACTTCACACTCCTGCGTGCCCCGGGCGACCCGGTCATAGACCGTACCGCCTCCCCCGACGAAATCCGTACCGCCCTTGACCTCTATCGCGACCTCCTCGGCTTGTAAAGTTAGTAGAGGAGTGGGGCGGAGGTGAACCACGCGGAGGTGTCGAAGGTGGGGAGTGGGGCACGAGGGTTTGCGAGGATGGGGCGTAGCGATTTTGTGCCGCAGACTTTGTCAAACATATTGAGGCGCGCTGTGGGAACATCGAAGGGGTTATGCCCTAAAGCGATGAACGCGCGCAAAATGTGGAACTGGATGGCAGTCAGATTTGCCTTGTCGGGGTCAAGAATATAGACCTGTACTCCCTGCTGGCGTTTTCCGCCGGGCTGGATATAGACTGGACGGAAACGCACTCCGGGAACCTTCATGTCATTGAGCTTGGCGGCGAGTTTCTGTGCGTCAACGGTTTCGTTGACCGCCACACGGAAAGGCATCGTATAATTCGCGCCGATGCTTATTGAGCCAAGCTCGCCCATGATGCCCGTGGCAGGATAGAACATGGCGGTTTCGGCAGTAGGGATATTGGGTGATGTCGGCACCCACGGAAGCCCCGTGCGGTCAAAAGTCATGGAGCGGTCCCAGCCCTCCATTTTTATGACCTTCAGGCGGCATTTTCCGCCAAGCTGCGTCTTGTTTATCCAGAGAGCGAGTTCGCCGGCGGTCAGACCGTAGACATAGGGGATGGAATACTGGCTGACGAAACTGCGGCAATCTGCATCTACCGTCATGGGACCTTCAACGCGCTTTCCGCCGAGGGGATTAGGACGGTCAAGGACAATGAACTCGACTCCCGTCTCGCTGCAAGCTTCCATCGCCTTTCCCATGGTTGAGATAAACGTATAGGAGCGGCAGCCAATGTCCTGAATATCATAGACCATGGCGTCAAGCCCTGCAAGCATTTCGCGGGTAGGTTTCTTGGTCGAGCCATATAGAGAATAGACGCGCAGTCCGGTGCGTGCGTCTTTCTGATTGGCTACTGAGGCTCCGGCGGCAATGTCGCCGCGCACACCATGTTCCGGCGCAAAGAGAACGGCGAGCTCAACCCCCTTGGCGGCGTGGAGAATATCAATGGTGGAATTAAGCTCCGCGTCCACTCCCGTGGGGTTGGTAAGCAGACCGATGCGCTTGCCTTGCAGCGCGCCGAACCCGCCGTCGCGCAACACCTCAATCCCGGTCTTGACGCGCGCCGAAGCAGAAACGATGCAGAGCAGCATCAAAAAAATCATTATTTTACGTTTCATATGTCAAATATTTCACCCGATTTGCAAAATTTACATTATTCTACCGCAAATTTATGAAAAATCCGTATATTTGTGAACTCATATTATTAAAAAGTCTGTTATGGTTAAGAATTTGACATTGGCTTTTGCGGTTTGGCTATTATCCTTGTTTGCCTTTGTTTCTTTCGGGGCAAACAATTTATCCGGTAGTGCCTTGGCACGCAGGATTGCCTCTCAGGTCTGGTCATATCCGCAAGAGAAAGTCTATGTAACCACAAATATGGATGGGTATATATCGGGTGATACGATAAGGTTAAGGGCTTTTCTTCTGGATGCATCTACAAACCGGACGTTGATAAACGGTAGTCAATATATTTATATTGACCTGATTGACCCTTTTGGACAGGCTGTTGAGCGGATTAAATTAAAATCTCATAATGGAGTTTTTGCAGGTATCATAGCTCTTGATGAAGGTATGGCGGAAGGCGTATATACGCTTGGTGCGTATACCCAATTTATGAAAAATTCAGGCGAGGATTTTTTCTTCCGGAAAGCCATACCTGTTAAAAGCAATCTTACCCGTAAATATGATTTACAGACTGAAATCAAGTCGAATGAATTATTTGCCACTCTGTTAGAGAAAGGCGATGGTCCCGTGCGTGCTGAAAATGTGATGGTTTATGACAATACAAACACTCCGATATATCAGGCAAGAAGGCAATCAGATATCAAATTGAAGCTGAAGAGAAGAATCTTGGATTCGGGTGTCGTTAAAATAAAGTTTGACCGATACGAACGGTTTATCACCTTGCCTGTAGACTCCACATCGTTGTATTTGAGCTTTTATCCGGAAGGAGGCTATCTCATCCCCGGTAGGGATAACAAGGTGGCATTTAAAGCGACAGACAGCCGCGGGCATGGAGTGGATGTACAGGGATTTATCATTGACATGGCAGGTGATACAGTCTGTAGTTTCTCCACTGAGCATCAGGGTATGGGACTTGTGTCTTTTATCCCTAAAGAGCAGAATGAATATCGCGCCATTGCAGGAGATGAGGTTTTCCCTCTCCCGAAGCCAAGTGAACAGGCAACGGTCATCAATATCGAAAACCTCAACACTGACAGCATTGCCGTTAAAATAGCAGGAGAATTAAGCGATAAGTCGTTCTTATTGGCACACAACTGCGGAACAGTTAAATTTGCCCACACATTATTCCCCAATTCCTCAGTTGTTGTTTTGGATAAACATAATTTGGGCAGCGGAGTTGTTCAGTTCTTGTTGGTTGACAAAGATGGCAATACGCTTAGCTCCCGGATGATTTTTAACCATTCCGATTATATCTATACCACTGATTCCATAACTCCAATGCCAATCGGAGACTACTCGATAAGAACCTTCAGCGATAAAATTCAATCTCGACAGCCGGAACGCTCCATCATATCATATCTATTGCTTGAAAGCGAACTTAAAGGTCATATTGAAAATCCTGACTATTATTTTCAAGCTGTTGACAGTACCAAATTGCGACATATGGATATACTTATGATGACCCACGGTTGGGAGCGATACAACATTCCTGAGGTTTTGACCGGGAATATCGTCGTCACACCGGATGAGCCAATGGAAATTGGCGGAGAGATAACCGGAACAGTACGGTCCAGATGGAGTTCAAAACCGCTTGAGGGTGCTTCTGTGTTATTGGTTGCCCCGTCAATCGGATTTACTGACATAGCATTATCCGATTCAATCGGTCGGTTTGTTTTCAATCGGTTTGACTGGCCCGACGGGACAAAATTCGCATTTACCGTCTATAATAAAAACGGCAAAAGGGAACATAACTTTACTATTGATAAAGATTCTTTTCCATCAGTCCCACCATTGATGCCTAAATTGGGCGCAATTAGCTATGCACCGGTATATGCTTCTCCTATACTGGACGCCATTCTTCTTGATGAGATACAGGTCACGGCACCAAAACCTATGGAAAAATCGCGTCAGGAGATGCTGTCAGCCCTCGGCATAAGGACTGTAACCGCAAATGATATGCAGTCAAAGCATATCTCGACCTACGAGGAAGTAATTTATAATATTCCCGGTCTGCGTATTGTCAACGGCAATATTGTTTCCACGTCCGTAAGAAGCAGCATATACAATCGTTCTGTCAAAAACCAGATGGTTGAACTGTGGGTTGATGGAGTACAGTGGATTCCCGGATTTGGTAAAAGCAGCGGCAGCATGCTTCCCCAATATGACAAAAACATTCAATTCGGGAACGCTATGCCGACTACCACTACCTACACGGAGTCGTTAGCCAACACTCTTAGTGAATTTGCGGCATCCTATCCTTTGGATATGGTCGAAAGCATTCAGTATCTTCGGTCGTCATCCGCATTGATTATCAGCTCAACAGCTGCTAATGGAGCAGGAGCCTTAGTCATCACGACAAAAAAAGGATTTGAAGATAAAAAAACGACCGATCAAAACATATTTATTCAAACTATTATGCCAAAAGGATATCAAGATGCAGCAGAAACCTTTGATAACCATTTTATATATGACGCTACATCAGGCAATGACAAGGGAATAATCCATGGCTGGTATCCGGTTGTTACAGCCCCTGACTCTATCCGTTTTCCCGCAGACCATACAATCGTGGTTGAAGGTATATCGGAAGACAATCATCCCGTCTTCCGATACACCCGCTTATAAACTCAATTCGGTTGAGGGAAAGTAGTGGCGGAGGATGGTGCGGTAGTCCATACCGCGGGATGCCATCATGGCGGCTCCTATCTGGCAGAGCCCCACTCCGTGACCCCAGCCGGCTCCGCGAAGGATGAAGTCGCTGCCTTCGCGGTCAACCGTGAACGCCGATGAGCGCAGATGGCTTTCGCTGAGCCAACGGCGGATAATCAGTTCTTTTCCGACGGTCATAGTGCGTTTCGTGCCGCGGATTTCGAGCCGGTGGATGCGTCCGGAGGTTCCGCGCGCCTTGGGTGTGAGCGCCTCTATGGTGCCGAAGTCTATGCCGGAGCGGCGTCTGATGAGTTCGGAAAGTTCATCGACTCCGTAACGTACCTCCCAGCGGTAAAAATCTGGCGTGGTTTCGCGGTCAAAGTCGTTCAGTACCTGACTGAGCACCTCCGAGTCCTCGCAGTTGCAGTATGCGTCTGGGCGCGAAAGAATCCATCGCCGGGCATTCTCTTCCCGCGTCAGGTCAGGCAGTTGGCTCCCCTCTGGCGCGTCGGTTCCTGCGGTAAGATATGAATGATGGCGCGGTTCCCAGCAGTTTTCAAACAGTTCGAAAGCTCCGCCGCAACATTTCGAGAAGCGCGCGTCGGCAATCTCTCCGTCTGGGGTGGTCAGAACCTGTCCGCGGGTCAGTTCCACGGCTTGGTCTACCGCAGGTGAGGTCTGGCGCGTAATGCCCTGATAGCGTTGACAGTGGTCATCGGAGCATACGTCAAACCCATGATGGTCATCGCGGTCAAACCACTGCAGCAAGTCTGCCCCCTCGGCTTCCTCGACCGGCGTTCCGGTGCACGCCCGCGAGCGCGTCGCGCGCATCTGGGCAAGAACCCATGAGCGGGAAATCACGGCATGCGCCTTGAGCAGTTCAAGGCTCGAGGTAGCACTCATTTCCGATGAAATCACCGATTTAAGATACTCTTCAAGCCCAATACGGTTGATTATGCGCCCGTTGTAGCGGAACATCCAGCCCGCATAGTGCAACGTCTGTTCGCGCTGCCAGTGGAAGCCGTCGCCAATCCTCACGCCCGCAACGGTCCATGTTCCGTCAGGCTCGGCGTGAAACTCCGACGCCGTTCCGGTCAGACCGACGTATAGCTGCGGCTCGGAGACGGTTACTTCGCGCAGGATTTCATCGACCGTCTCGGCGGTCAGGGCGTCAAAATCCTCGCGGCTGACGGCTATAAGGGTGCCGCAGAGGTCAATCGCTGCCGGCGATACACCAATCTGCCCGTAACATTCGGGGCGATGCTTTGACCGCGGAATGACCGTAAGCCTACCGTCAGTACATACGGCGTTAATCATCCCGTCGGCACACTCCGCGCCCTCTTCGGTCAGTTCATAAGTGTGGAATGGACCGTTAAGGTTCATATATTGGCTCGGAACCGCCTGAAAGTGGAAATGGTCAGGGGCGGATGCTCCGGCTTTCGCCCCGTTGAAAAACACGGTGTAACCCGGAAGGGCAAGACTCAGGCGTTTCATCTGCTCTACGCGCCCTTCGAGCGACTGCGGGATATGCTCCCGCGCCGGAATTGTCAAATGCCCCGGAAAAATAGGAAACGGATTGACCAGAATCTCCAAATCCTCCCATTCTATTGAAATCTGTTCCGCCGGACGGTTTTTTGCGCACAGAAAACAGGGACGTGCGGCAATCGACGCCGCGTCGACCTTCGCGCGCGTGCTGACCGCGCGCGCCGGATTGAACTGCACATTATACGTCTTGCCGTTCGATGGCAGCACAACCGTCTTGGTCACAACGCCCTCCAGCGCGCGATATCTCTCAGCCGCCGCAACCCAAAGCCCCAGCTGCCGCTCAAAAAACTCCTGAATATTCATTTTTTGCGGGCGAGGAGTTCGATGGTGCGGAGGGAGTCTTTGTAGCGGTTGTTGGCGTTGAGGCGGTCGCGGCTCAGGTTCGAGTCGGAGTTTCCGCCCCAGCGGCGACAGAAGTACAGGTTGTCGAAAATACGACCTATACGGTATTCGCGGCTTATGCGTAGCCCCATGGCGTAGTCTTCGCCGTAGCAGGTGTCGGGAAAACGCAAAGCGCGCGCAACGGGAGTGAAAAACGCACGGGGTGCGCCGAGTCCGTTGATTCTAAGGGCGTTGTTCGCACCGTTGGCGTCGGTCCATTCCTTATGGTCAATCAACCCCGGGGGGATGACGTTGAGGTCGAAGTCGGTAAGGGTATATGAGCCTATGACCATGGCGGCTCCCGTCTCGCGGAATTTGTCGACGATGCGCTGCAGGGTGTCCGCTCCGGAATAGACGTCATCGCTGTCAAGCTGCACGGCGAACCTGCCGCAGCTTTCCGAGTCGAGAGCCACGTTCCAGCATCCGCCAATGCCATGCCCCTCCTCCGGAATGATATGGACTACCTTGGTATTTATCTCGGCTAAGGCTGCAATCTTTTCGGTGGTGCCGTCGGTGCTGTGATTGTCAACCACTATTATATTGAACGGGAAATCGGTCTGCTGAGCGAGGGCGGAGTTTACGGCGTGGGCAATAGTGTTTACGCGGTTCCTGACAGGGATAACGACCGAGGCTTCAACGGCAAAATCGCCCCCAAAGTCGAGAATCTTTGGCGAGCCGACAAGCGCGCCGATGGCGGCAAGATGGTCGGTACATGCCTGTTCCATCTCAATCTGCGCGGCGCGGTTACGCGGGTCGACATAGTCGAACTGTGCCTCCCCCTGACGGGCAGCGGGAAGCTCTCCGACCGCACTCAGCGGCTCGTTGACACACACAATGCGCCCCATGCGGCTCAGGCGCAGGCGAAGGTCGTAGAACCCTGCCGCCTGATAGTCAGCAGTCATCTCGGCGGCAGCCTTGCGAAGCATCTCCGTATTGACCAGAACCACAGGACCGAAGTCGAAATCATCGCGCAGTGCTCCCTCCTGAAGCGCGATTACCGGGGCTGGTCCGGAGGGGGTGGAGTAGTCACCGTAGACCAGCGCGGCAGCGGTATCGCGAGCAACCTGTTCCATCCGTTTGCGGTCTACTCTTAAAAGCGGACGGCGGTCGAGGGTCAGCAGCGTGTATTCTGAGTCGGCAGTCTCGGCTGCACGTTTTATTTCAGCGGTTGATAGGGTCATAAGTCAAAAAATTTAATAATCTGTTTCATGAGGTCGGTGCGCGCCGCTTCGGAGCGGATGGTCTCGAACGGAAATCCGAGGGTCACGGCGCGATGGGCTGACGGGGCGAAAGCCACGGCGGCAGGAGCTTGCGAGCCGTCATAACGCATAATGACGGAGCCGAGTGCCGACGTCGGATATATTGCGTCGACGCTCGAAACCTGATAGGGCTCATCGCCAAAGTTCATGCCGAAAAGGAAACGTCCGCCGCCAAACTCGCTGAAGAAGGGCGAACGCACCTCACTGACACCACCAAGGGCGGTGGCATGAGCCGTGCGCCACTCAAATCCGAGCACCTCGCGCGCAAAGTCGCGGTCGTCGGGCGACGTGAGGTCCGAACCGACATATGAGCCGCTGACCATTACCGGAACGCCGGCTGACGTCAGTGAACGCAACCGCCACTGAAGGTCGGCGGGAAGTGCTTTATGGTCTGCCGGGCGCGCTCCGCGACCTATGCTTGTCTCCTTTTGCAACCCTAAAATGAGGTCGACGGCGGCGGGAGTCCGCAGGGTGTCGGTGATGAATGACTCTACCGAGGTGCTGACAAACGAGCAGCCGGCATCCATCAGCGCGCGACCGTGGCTGACGGTATAGTCAAACTGATTGCCCGAGCGCGGAAGCGTCTCGCGGTCGGCGTGGCTCGCGCCGAAACCGGGCGAATCATCGTGGGTCCATTCGTTAAGGCGGTTGAAGTCATATTGCTTGCCTGTAAAAGAGTAGTCAACACCCATAGGTACACCCGGGTCAGACATTCCGAAGCCCGCCATAGTGCCTGCCGAGAACGCATCCGGAGCCGAAACGCGCGTAAACCCGTTGACCACCGTTACCTCCGGAGCCGACGCCGATACCCACCCGGCGGAGAGCACCTCCGACGGGAAGGACCTGCCGCCGCCATTTTCGGCAATGACGCGATAACTGCGAATTACGCCTCGCGGAATCTCGATTTTGACACTTGTCGACCCCGTTTCGGCAATTTTTCGCCAGAAATCGCCCTCGCGTTCCTCAATAATGTAGTTTGAAGGCATGGCGGTAGGCTCCAGCGGGTCGGCGGTCGGTAGCCACGAAAGCGTATATTCGCCGTTGCTGCCGGCAATGGACATGGAGCGGGGCGCGAGAGGCTGCACTATATACTTAGCCTGTCCGCGGGCGGAAAGATAATGGAGAATGCCTTTATAGACGGCACGGCTTACGTCGAACTTGAACTGCGGGTCCAGTCCGTATCGCATATCGGCAAAATTCTGATGGGAAAGCAGCTCGAGGAGCATTGACGGTACCTCGGGAATACGAGCCTCGATATAGGAGCGGTCACGCATGGGTCGGCGCGTCCAGTCCGGCTCATAGGCTGTACGGATATCGCGCACTACCGAGGTGACAATCGAATCAGCAAGCTGACCGCTGAGGGCGCGCGGGCGTCCGTCGGCAAACTTACGGCGTCTGTTGGTGAAGTAAATGCCAAGAGTACCTACGGTTAGGTCACCTTCTTCGGTACCGGCATCGGAGTGGAACGCCATGACGAGGTCAACCGGTATGTTAAGCTGCTGATGGAGGTGGTTGACCCACATAGGGCGGCAGAAAATGTCGTCGCGATAATCATCCGCCTCATGTGAGTAGACGCTGTCGGGCATGCCTGCATACTGGAGCCAGTAGCGTGCTGCTTCCGCCCAGCGGGGCATCTCGCTCGTCTGTCCGTTGCGCTCAACTGAGCCCATTCCGCCGCCAATGCGCACTACGTCGGCAGACACAGTGCCTTGATGGGCGGAACGGTTGCTGAGCGAGACCCTTACTTCAGGACGGGTTGACGCCTCGAAGGGGAATGTCCCGAGGTAGACCCATGTGGAGCCGCCGCGAGTCTGGTCGACGGTTACATGACGGTCGCCAGTGGCGGTGTGGACGGTATATTTCGCATCAGGAATAGATTTTTCATCGCTCTGATAACCTACATAGACGGCATAATCGCCCGATGAGTCAATTTTCACACTCCATGAGGCGGTTGACTCGCTGTCGTGTTCCTTGGTCACGGTCTTGACCATGCGGGCTGTGCCGAGGGTGAAGGGATTGTCTCCTTGGTGAAGCTGCAGTTCCGGCATTCCGAATCCCGGCTCTTTTGATTGCTGCCATTTCTGTTTGCCCGACGTTTCCGTGTAGCCATCCAAATCATGGTCCATCACCGCCTCGAACCGGTGTTCATCTCTTTCGCGCGGGAGCATGACATAGGCTCCGGCGTTTTCGAGCATCGGTACCAAGAACGGCACCACATATGAGCGGGTATACAGATCCTCCACTGTGCCGAACAGACGGCATCGCTGCCACTTCCAGCGGTCGTCGGTGCGGTCATAGTAGCGACCGTGGCTTTGCCAGAGGCATATGTTGCGACCGGAGAGCGCGCCATGCGGCGCATCCTCGCGGGTAACGAAAGACTGACCTGAGGCACCTGCCATTGCCGTCAGCCCCAATATGATTGCAAAAACAGACTTTTTCATAATACTACCTTACAAAATTACGCATTTTTTCTAATTCTTTCAAAAAACGCATATGAAAAAAAGAGCGGTTGCCGTTTTGGCAACCGCTCCCATTAAGATAGTGGTTTAAATGCAAAAGTTATTTTACAAGAATTTTCTTTCCATTGATAATGTTGATGCCCTTGACGGGAACAACGAGCTTGCGACCCTGCAGGTCATAGATTGCACCTGCCTTGTTGCTGTCGGCGTTGATTTCAGCCAAGTGGCTGGTCGAAGCGTCGGCGGCATTTTCGCTTACAAAGCTGATGGTGTAAGTCTTGTCATCAACGGGAGTATTAGTGATTGGGCTGATGAGGCTAACCTTGCCGAGCTCCTCTGTAGGCTGTACAAAGAATATGTTTTCATCATTGATAATGAAGTTTACAATGTCTTTGTCATAATAAAGGTCAGCAACTTTATCTGACTCATGGCTGTGGAGGAACCAGACATAGCCTTCTTCTGATGAAGTATCGGCAATCCAGTAGCTGTAAGCGGCATCAGCGTTAGTGAATTCGCCGGCAATGTGTTCGGTGCCGTCGGTGTAGTGAACATTGCCTTCAGAGTCAACGATAGTATATACATGACCCCTGACAATCTGACGCTTTTCGGCGATTTCGAATGTTACCTTGGCATCAAGAGCGTCATAGAGAGCTGCTTCCTTGTCGGCGTTTGCCTTAGCGGCGTTGATTGCGGTATTGAAATCTTCAACGGCTTCGGGAGTGTGGTGACCTACCATCTTGCCTTCAACTTCGGCGTTCCAGCCTTCAACCTTGCTGATTCCGGCTATAGTTTCGTTGACCTTGTTGAGACCTTCGGTTGCCTTGGCTACCATCTCGTCGACAATGACTGAGGTTTCAACCACGGTAAGGATGAACGAAGTGCCGTCAGTGATGTTGCCTTCGCCTAATGAGCAGGGAACCTTATAGGGGTCGGGGTTGCCGTTGATAATCATCATGCCGGCGGGATTTCCTGCGTTGTTTCTGCCGCCCTCAATGGTGAAGCGGTTGTTGGCAAATGCTTCCTGCTTGCCGAACGCTTCGGTAGTGAGGGTTACGGCGGTGGGGATTTCGCTTACGCCCCATACATAGGTAGCGGTGCCGGTGCCCTCAAGGCGGGGAGTATAGGCAGATGCAAATTTCTGTGCGCCGAGGTTGTAGAGGTAGTGCTTACCGTTAACCTGAACGAAGCCCCAGATGTGGTTTTCGTTATTGGAGTCAGCTTCCACACCTTCGCCGGTGGTGGTCATGCAATCGTTTTCGGGGTCATAGATAATGGCACCGCGATTGTCGCTTGCAGACTGGATGGTGTAGAGGTCATCGGTATTCATTACTTCTGCTACATATTTATCGGCGGCAGCCAGAACTGTGGCATTGATTTTTTCAATCTTGGCGCGGTTTTCATCAGAAACGGGGAGGTTGACGTCGCCGCCGAAGTCATAGTTTTCAGCAAATTCAGCGAGATTGTCGGTGTCTTCTTCGCCCAGATATTCAAGGGCGTAGGTGTAGAGGCCTTTGCCTTCAACTAACTGTTTGCGGAGCTCCCAGTTGGTTTCGAAGTTCTCATTGTTGGTGATGATAATCCACTTTGAACCGCCGTCATTCCATGTATAGCCGCAAACAAAATTGCGCTGGAAGTCATTGAAGAAGTTCATGCCGCCTTCCTCGTTGGGACGGTTACCGATCCAGTCCATGTAGATGGGCTCTTCCTGCTTTCCGGTATAGTATTTAACGGGGGTCTGACCGAAGGGAACTGCGGCTGTTGCAGCCTGAGTGCCGAGGATGTTGCCGACAAATGTATCAGAAGCGGGGTTGTAGAGAACGAAGGCTCCGTCCTCGCCGACGGGAATACGGATAAAGTCAACGGTAGCATCGACAGTGGGAGTCTGGTACAGAGCCATTTTCTCAATGTCAACGTGGACATACTTTTCAGCGCGTTCGTTGAAGATACGTAAGGGAGTACCCTCATTCAAAACGTAGGTTATTTTTGCGTAGTTATCAATGACGAACTCTGATTCGGTTACAGTGAAGCCGAGATATTCGGGAGCTTCGGTAATTGAGGGCAGATAGGGGAGCTCTACAATTACGGGGTTGGCATCGTTGGCGTTGCGCTTGAATGTCAGAGTCATCATGGGCTCTTCAATGTCGAATACGGCGCGGACATTGTCAGCGGTAGGATTAGCCTGAACGGCAGCTACCAAGGTTGCATCGAGAGTGTAAGTGCGCTCGTTGTGCTCCCAAGTGGTGGTAGCGAAGTCAGCGTCAGTCAAATCGAAGAAGCGGATGAATGAGCCGCCGTCGTTCTGCGATAATGTATGGTTCCAAACGCCGAGTGTACCGGAAATATCGTTGGCGTGAGCAACCTCTACACCGGGGTGCTGGAGAGAGATGCCATCGGTGCCGGTTGAATTTTTCTTGACAATCCACTGAGTTGGGTTTGCAGTGAACGAACCTTTGGAACTGTTATTAGATGAACATTCAACGCCTTGTTCATCTGGACATGCAACAGAATGAAGCGTAACGGTTAAGCGATTATCTCCGTTGAAGCCATGACCTTTGAAATAGAAGAGATTTTCGGGGGAGAAGGTTTCAGCGTTCGTATTATTGCGGGTACCGATCTGATTATCTACAACAGTCCATTTCGTGCAGCCCTGTGCTGCACTCTTGCGGAGGTCAGCGCGGAACACATGATTGATCTGGAAGGGGAAATTCCATGTACCGGTCACGGTAAGGGTAGCACCATCCTCAACAGTTCCCTCAATTCCGGTAACGGTGAAATAATCAGGAGCGGGAACGGATGCCCCGTCAACTGTATCACCGGGATATACCGGAATGGTTACGGGCGAGGGCTGGAAGTCACCATATGCGGGGAAGTTGAAGGTAACGTAGCTCGGATTTTGAAGTTTGTAAATATCTTCATCGGAGAAGCTGAAAACATACCATGCGGAGAAACCACCTGTACCGCCGAAGTATTTGGGAACGTCGGGCGTATTATTGGTGTTGAGGAACATGTTGGTTGAAGCGGTGAAGCGGATTGTGTTGGTGCCCGCTGCTACTTCAGCCGGTTTGGTTGTCCAATTGGTGGGACTTGCTACAGAAGCTACGAAAGTTTCTGCTTCATCGCTGGAAACCATGGCAACGAGAGCGCTAGGTGCCGCTGATTTAGGTCCAACGTATTCATCCTCATTGGTGAAGCTCTGGAGCTTGAAACGTTCTCCGTCGGTTACAACACGATAGAGGTTTGCAGTGCTGAATTTGGCAGTCTTTGCGGCTGCACCATTGAAATAATAACCTGCGCCGCCATTTGTGTCAAGACACTGTAATGCGATGACTGTACCATTAGTAAACGGGTTGGCTCCACCATCAAAGTCGGCGTTTACGACCTGAGTACCGACGGGAGGTGTCTGCACAGCCAGAGCGGTAGTCGTTAGGCTGACGACTGCGCTCGCCATTAGAGTAAAGACTTTTCTCATAATAATTATTAATGTGATTAGTAAGTTGTTGTCATGGTATATTATGGGTGCAAATATAACTAAAAATATTAGAAAGATGTAAAAAAATCTTATTTTTTTGTTTCTGAATTGCCTGTAATGATAAAAGTGGGTAAATTTGTGGGATATAAACACTTTTAGTATTATGAAAACAGAAGGATATAAGGTCAAGGAGTATGGCGGTCCGGTAAAGAGATACTGTCAGACGTTGGATTTGCGCGATGACCCTGCGCTGATTGCCGAGTACAAGCGGTTACACTCCGAGGAATTCCAGTGGCGCGAAATCCGTGAAGGTATTCGTGCTGTGGGCATCCTTGAAATGGAAATCTACTTGTTGGACAATCGGTTGTTTATGATTGTAGAGACCCCGCTCGATTTCGACTGGGACGAGGCTATGGCGCGTCTCGCGTCTTTGCCGCGTCAGGCAGAATGGGAGGCTACGGTAGCGGCGTTCCAGCTGTGTCGCCCGGGGTCAACATCTGCGGAAAAGTGGCGTATGATGACCCGTATTTTCCACCTCTACGACTGATTACGTCAACTGAGGGCGGAGATGATATGGGCTGCGGCAGTGGCTGCGGCGTGGGTGTTGCCGAGCTTGCTGCGGACAAGGTCGTAACCCCTTAGCTGTTCTTCGCGTCCCGGATGGTCAGGTAAAATGTCGATAAGGGCGCGGAGAGCTGCCGCGGGTGTGCATTTATGGAGAAGAAGCTCCGGAACAACTTCGCGTCCGGCAATCAGATTGGGCAGCGAAACGTAAGGAATCTTCAAAACCCGCTCCATGACGGTGTAAAAAATGCGTGAACCGCTATGGCGGTAGCATACAACTTGCGGCACACGCGCAAGTGCCGCCTCAAGTGAGGCTGTGCCTGAGGTGACAAGTGCGGCTACAGATGCCGCCATGAGGTCTGTGGTCTGTCCTTCGACGCGCATTACCCCCTCCGGATAGAGCGACGGGTCAATTCCCGGGGCGGCAGCTATGACTCCCTGATACTTTTTAAGCAGAGGGCGAATGGCGTCAAGCATTATGGGAAGATTTGAGCGGATTTCACTAACGCGGCTGCCCGGAACGAGGGCTATGATAGGTTTGTCAGGGAGGGAATTCTTGGCGCGGAACTCTGCTGCGGATGGAGCTGCCGCAAGTCGGCTGTCAATCTCTTCAACTGACGGATTGCCTACGTAGACACATCGGTCATAACCTTTAGCGGCAAAAAATTCCGGTTCAAACGGTAAAATTGACAATACGCTCCGGCAAAGGCGACTTATGTCCTTGACGCGCCACTCTTTCCATGCCCATACTTTGGGCGAGATATAGTAAAAGACGGGAATACCTATTTTGTAAGCTTCGGCAGCAATGCGGAGGTTGAATGACGGATAGTCTACCAGAATGAGCGCGTCAGGCTTCACGCGGTGGAGCAGGGCGGTTGCGGCGGCAAGATTGCGCCTGACCTGAGGCAAATGCCTGACCACATCGGCAAAACCCATGTATGCCATGTCGCGATAATGAATCAATGGGGCGCATCCTGCGGCCTGAGCCATCATGTCACCTCCCAGAAAGCAGAAGCGCGCCTGCGGGTCTTGTGTCCGTAGCGCACTGATAAGTTGCGAAGCGTGGAGGTCACCGGACGCTTCGCCGGCAGATAGCATATAAATCATTAGCTTGATTCCTATAGAAGCGGAATGGAGTCCGTCGTTTCGGTAGCACGGCTATAATAGAGTTTGCGGTTGGGCAAGTCCATTACAAAGCTGACGTTGAATATCCGGAACGGATTTATGGAGTACTTGTCGGTATGGAGCGAGTCTGAATAAGTCACGCGGGCAAAGCGCATACGGTTGCCAATCAATACGCGGCAGTTATCCTGAGTAGCCAGTCCGGTAACTGAGTCGGCGTAGACTTTTGTAGTGGCTCGGGTTGCATTCTTCAGCGGTTGGACAAGTTCGCATGACCTGATTCCTCGACCGGTGTCGAAATAGTAGTTCTGGGGAGCCTCATCGTTGACCTGCAGGGGAATGTAAACTCGACGCGAGTAACCGATAATGTCGCCTACTGTTGAGTCGTGACCATTGATGTCACAGACGTAGGTGTAGTCATCAGGTACTTTGCGAAGAAGCGAAATTACGCCGGTTTCGACATTGCGCTCAATGATGAAACTTTCAAGGAAATCCATACCGAGGGTGTTGCCGTCTTTACTGTCCCAGATAAGAAGCTCTACGTTGTTAAACGTAACAACCTTGTCGGAGTCGGGGTGAACATTGAGAGATACGGGCATGACAACCTTGCGGGTGTAGATGTGGTATTTGCCGGCAGGTCCCGTGGTATAGATAAGGGTAGGATATTCAACAAGGGGGTAACCGGCTTCCTTCATCTTAGCCAGTGTTTCGGTGGTAATATAGCAATGGCGTGACCCCATGTCAAGCCTGACTGCCTGACCGGAAGCGGTACGGATATGTCCTTCGGAATCAGGAATAAACGAAGCTATCAGGTTGTCTTCGCCTTCCGGAATAGTCATTTCGTTATTGAAATTGTAAATCTGGTATACTCCGGCGGCATAGACACCCAAAAGAACAGCTGCGATAACAATTACCGACAGCACAAAGGTACGAAGGGAATATTTTTTTCTCTCTTTTAACATTGCGCTGCAAAGTTAGCATATAAAAATGCGTAAAACCTACTTTGCAACATAATTGCCACTATTTTTTAATACGTTAACGTATATTCACATAAGTGCATAAAGATGTTAATACTCGCTGAAGAAGGTGGGACTGAGGCAAATTCCTACACGTAGCTGGGAGTGAAACTTGTTGTATTCAAGGAGACCTTCGCCGTAACCGTTGTAATACTGGAGGAACAGATATTGGTTGTCTTTAGGGAAAATCCTGTATTTAAGTTCAACCTGAGCGTTGAAGTTTAGCGGATTCCAGTCGCAGCGTTTGGTCAGTACTACTGACGCTCCAAAGCGGCGGTTGTCGCTCATTACCTGAATACCACACTGATAAACTCCTATATAGTGGAGAATATCGCGGTTTTGCTGCCCGTCGACAATCGGAATCCAGCATTTGGCTGACACCATGATATTATCGTCAAGCAGTACGTGACCCGCCAGACTGATGCGGTTCCACGAGCGTGATGCGTCGCCGTCACGTCCGTTACTCTCATGTTCGAACATGAGCATCATCTTGCCAAGGTACCGTCCGGTGTGCGCCGAGAAGAACGGTTTTGCCCATCCGATACCGGGGTTGAAGTTAAGGTCAGTCATCGGTGCGGACTTTTCGAGGATGTTCCAGAACGATTTCTGGGTATAAAAGAGGTATAGGTAAGTTCCCCACGGGAGCGTGGAGCGCGTAAGTTTCTGCTGAATTGAAATCTGGAACTTGATATTCGAGTTGGCGCGGGTTGGCTTGGGACCTATCGCTGTTCCGAATGAAAAATAATTGTCCTTGTAAAACGTAAAATATGGACCGGAGTCATAAGCGCGGCGCAGCGAGTCGGTATCAAAACGGGTAATGGAATCGTTGGTGACAAGAATCTGTGACTTGCCACTGAAGCTTATGGAAACTATAAGGGAGATAACAAACAGGAGTCTGCGCATAAATGAAGCATATTTTTAAAGTGATGACACATGTTTAACGCTCTCCAAACGTGAAAAGTTCGCGGAAAAATGCGTAACTTTGCACCGATATGAAGAAAATTCTGGTTATTTCCATAATTATAGCGTTTACACTCCTGATTGCAGGTTTTGGCATGTGGCGTTACATGCTTTCGCCATTTTCGGGGGAAAGCTCTGTGTGGATTTATGTCCCGAAGGGTACTGACCGCACTGCCTTGGCAGATACGCTGCGCTCCTCGCTGGGTGAACGGACGTCGGCGCGCGTCATGGCTGTCTACCGTGTTTTTGCCGATGACTCTACCGATTCCCATGGCGCATATCTCGTAAAGCCCGGTGACCGCGCCAAGGACATTGCCCGCCGGCTTGTTAACCGCCGGCAGACACCCGTTCGCGTTACCTTTAATAATATACGTACGCGCGGACAGCTTGCCGCGCGTGTTGCCTCCGCCATGGATTTCACTCCGGCTGATTTCGATGACGCCATGAAGGAGGTTCTGCCCGGCGCAGGATTCGGACAGGAAGAGTATCTGGCAGCTTTCCTGCCTGATACATATGAATTTTACTGGACTACTCCGGCTGAGGAGGTCGTTACGCGTCTGCTTGCCGAACGAAACAAATTCTGGAACGATGAGCGTCGGACCAAGGCTGCCGCCCTCGGGCTTTCGCCGGTCAAGGTAGCTATACTCTGTTCCATTGCCGAGGAGGAAACGAATAATCGGGAGGAGCGTGCCACAGTTGCCCGGCTTTACCTTAACAGAGTCAGATCCGGAATGAAACTTCAGGCAGACCCCACGGTAAAATATGCCGTCGGTGATTTTACGCTGCGCCGCATACTTGGCAAACATCTTCAGGTCGATTCACCTTATAATACATATAAGGTCAACGGACTTCCTCCGGGTCCCATACGGATGCCCGAGCGACGCACAATGGAGGATTTTCTCAATGCTCCTGATAATAATTATCTGTATATGTGTGCAAAGGAGGACTTTTCGGGTCGACATAACTTTGCACGCGATTTTGCAACCCATAAAGCGAATGCGCGTCGCTATCAGCAGGCTCTCAATGCCCGTGGAATTAAATAATGACGTAAAAATAAGATTATGAAAGGAAATAAATTGACACCGGTGCTGCTTTTTGATTTGGGTGGCGTTGTAATGGATATTAAGCGCGAGGATGCCGTAAAGGCATTCGAGGCTCTGGGTATGGCTGATGCCGACTCGTTTTTTGACCCGTATGAACAGCATGGCGCGTTCGGGCTGCTCGAGGCTGGTCAGATTACTCCCGGGCAGTTTCGCGATGAAGTGCGCCGTCGGTTCCGTCCGGGCGTGACTGATGAGGAACTGGATGCGGCGTTGTGTCGCTTTCTGCTCGGAATTCCTCAGGAAAGGCTTGAAAGACTTCGCCGGTTGCGCGAAAACGGACATAAAGTCTACATGTTGAGCAATACCAATCCTATAATGTGGGAAAGGTACATAGTTCCGGAGTTCCGTAAGCTTGGCGGAGAGATGAGTGACTATTTTGACGGCACGGTAACCTCGTTTGAGGTAGGTGTCTGTAAGCCTGACGCGTGTATCTATGAATATGCGCTCAAAAAATTCGACATCAAGCCGGAGGACACCACCTTTTTTGATGATGGTCCCGCAAATGTCGAGGCAGCGCGTCGTCTCGGCTTCAATGCCGTTCATGTGACGCCGGAGAATGATATGTTAAAACTTACCGCTGATGCCTGATAAAGCTGCCGTAGTAGGAGTTTTTGATGGAGTTCATGCCGGCCACCGCCACCTGTTGCATCAGCTTAGGGAGGTTGCTGGTAGACGTGGACTTGAACCGGTTGCGGTGACATTCAGCCGTCATCCGCTTGAGTTAGTGGCTCCCGAGGCTGTTCCGTCGCAAATATGCACTTTGTCTGAGCGGGAAAGGCTGCTGCGCGCAGAGGGTGTCGAACCGCTCCGGCTTGATTTTACGCCTGAGTTGCGAGCCATGAACGCGATGCAGTTTCTTGAAATGCTGCGCGCCAAGGGGGTCCGGCTGTTGCTCATGGGGTTTAATAACCGGATTGGGTCGGACCGACGCAGCGGCGCGGAGCTTGCCGGCGCACCGGTCGAGGTCCTGACTGCTGATGAACTCCCCGAGGAGGGTGTTAGCTCATCGGAGGTGCGCAGCGCGGTTGAAAATGGTGAGATGGAACGCGCCGCCCACATGCTCGGACGTCCGTTCGCGCTCGAAGGCGAGGTGGTTACCGGCAGGCAGGTTGGACGTACTATCGGGTTCCCTACCGCCAACATCCGCGTAAGTCCCGGCGCGCTTATGCCGCCCAACGGTGTGTATGAGGCAAAGGTGGGTGAGCATAAGGCGGTTGTCAACATAGGCTGCCGACCCACTCTCGATAATGGTAATGATGTCACGGTTGAGGCTCATTTGCTCGATTTTGACGGAAATCTTTACGGAAAGACGCTAAAAGTGGAATTTTTGCGACGTTTGCGTCAGGAAATGAAATTTAGTTCGCTTGAGGAGCTGAAAACGCAGATTTCGCGCGATATTGAATCGGTCAGGAATGGAAAATGAAATGTTTGACCGCGCCGAATTGCTTCTCGGCGCGGATAAGATGTCGCGACTGAATCAGACGCGGGTTATATTATTCGGCGTGGGCGGCGTCGGCTCTTGGTGTGCCGAAGCGTTGGTCCGCACCGGTATAGGGCACCTGACGATAGTTGACCCGGATTTGGTTGCGCCCTCTAATATCAACCGTCAGCTGCCGGCAACCTTACAGACCGTCGGACGCCCCAAAGTGGAGGTGATGGCTGAGCGATTGCACTCGATTAATCCTGATTGCGAGGTCATTGCGCGCGCCGAACGCTATTCTGCCGATACAGAGTCCCTGTTCCCGTTTGACGGTTATGATTATGTGGTGGACGCGATTGACTCCGTGGCAGATAAGGCTCTGCTTATTTTGCGTGCTACGCAAACCCGCGGAGTGAAACTTTTCAGTTCGATGGGGGCGGCGCGCAAGCTTGACCCCACAAGGGTTCAGGTAGCGGAATTCTGGTCGGTCAAAGGCTGTCCGCTTGCGGCGGCTCTCCGTTCGCGTTTCAAGCGTCAGGGAGTGTATCCGCGACGGAAATTCAAGTGCGTTTTTTCCGATGAGGTGCGTCCTAATGGTCGTCCGGATGGACCTAACGGGTCGCTGATGCAGATTACCGCCACATGGGGAATGGTACTTGCGTCGCTCGTAACAGGCGATATCTAAATAATGTGCGCATAAGTGTTAATGAATGTTAAACACTTTGATGTTTCAGGGGGTTAAGGTATATTTGCAATATAAATAACAATCATTTATCATTCCATGAAAAAGAATATTTGGCAAATTCTGACCGCAGGACTTGCGGTCGTTACGTGTCTGCAGCCTGCAATGGCACGCCAACTTTCATCAGAAGAAGCACTTACACGTGTATATAAGACTCCTTTTTCTGCTCCAGCCGGCAAGCGTTTGGCTTCAAAGGGTGTTAAACCTCAACTGATACATACAGCATTTACTGCTGATAAAGAACGCCCGGCATATTATGTGTTCGGTTCGGACCGTGCTGACGGTTTCATTATCGCGTCAGCCGATGATAGGCTCGAACCGGTACTCGGTATTGCGGATTCAGGCTCTTTCAGTGAAATTCCTGACAATATGAAGTGGTGGCTCGGTCAGTATGAGGAGGAGATTGCCGCTTATTATGACGTTAATGGAACGGACGCTGAGGCAAAGCCCTTCTCATCGGTCTATGAGGCTTATGACTCATGGGAGCCGGTTGAGCCCATATGTAAGACCAAGTGGAACCAGACCAATCCGTTTAACCTGAAGTGTCCTACGGTCAACGGCTCTCGCGCCGTGACCGGATGTGTGGCAACCTGTCTGGCACAGGCTATCAAGGCTATCGGTTATTTCAAGGGTAGCGGCAGCGTGGCTTACTCCACCAACGGAGCCAATGTCGAGTTCAACTACTCGAACTATACCCCTGATTTCGATGCGATGAAGGATGTTTATGACAGTTCCGCAACAACGGCAGAGAAAAACGCCGTGGCTGAGCTGATGCTCGCCTGTGGTGTGGCTGTAAATACCGCTTACAGCTCAGTTTCCGGCGCGACACTCAATCTGGCTAATATCCGTAAGTATATGGGCTACGGTACAAAATCATTCGTGGTTTATCGCGACGGAACTACCACACCCCAGTGGGAAACCTTCTGCTATGAAGTGATTAAGGCAGGCAAGCCCCTTTGTTACGGAGGCTCGGGTTCCGGCGGTCACGCATTTATCTGCGACGGCTACTCGGAGGATGGATTCTTCCATTTCAACTGGGGTTGGGGCGGAACCGCCGACGGTTATTTCCGTCTGTCGTCGCTCAATCCGCGTTACGTCGGTACCGGAGGCTTTGCCGGCGGTTACAGCTTCGGTCAGAACGTCAGCGTTTTGATGGCTCCGAAGGATGAAATGATAAAATTGACCACCGTGGCTCCCGTCAGGGTGATGTGGGATGACAACGTTGCTATCAGTTATCAGGGCGTGAAGGAAGATACCTATACATTCGGTTATACTTACGCGCTGAGATATCCTGATTCGGCAAATATAGGCATGGGACTTCTCTTGGAGAACCGTGACGGAGTTAGCGAGGATATATACATTGCTCCCACAAAATATGTAAGTATTCAGGCAAATTACCCTCAAAGTTCATTTTCGGTAAAAATACCTGCCGATTTGCTTGAAAAAAACGCTCAATATGACGCTTACCCCGCATATTCTATCAAGGCTTACAAGGATAATGGCTACTGGAGACCTCATGTATACATGGGTACCTCAGTTACCCCTGACCATTATACTGTCAAGGTAAGTTCCACCGGACGCATCTCTGTTGCGGTAGCTCCCGCCGACAATCCGAAACTGATAGTCAGCGACTGGAAGGTAAATGAATTCTATGCCGCTGATAAAGCAAACCATTTCGAGTGTGTGCTGACCAACTATGGCAAACATGATTTCAGCGAAGAAATCGACCTTGCCCTCTATAAAGGTGGTGTAAATTATAAAATCAAGAATGTCAAGAGCTATCTGCCTATATCTTCGGGCGAAAGTCTCAAGCTGGATGCCGATTTCTCGTTAGTTGATGACAGTAATAAGCAGATTGAGCCGGGAACATATGAACTCCGACTCCTTCGGGTAAAGAATAATACTCCCGTTGTTGACGCTGCCGTAATGAATATCGAGGTTCTGGCAGGCAAGCGTCCTGACGTTAAGGTTGCCGCCACTGAAGGCTCATATCAGGTAGCACTGTGGGCTAACGGAAAAATGCAGCCTCTCGAGCCGGTCACTATGGTTATCGGTGATGAATTCAAGGGCGTAACCTCTGTGGTTACATCTAATTCGCAGAATGTTGACTACTCTCTGGCATTCTTCAAACATGGCGAGACCTCTAATCCTGTTGCCAAGTACGCCATAAATAATACGGCTATCAAGGGCGACGGCTCATGGAAGCAGGATAAGTCATTCTCGGTTAAGCCTGACCTCTCCGTTGGCGTATATACCATGGCGTTTGTGACTACAGCCGATAATGTGCGTGTAAGTTACCCGGTTGACGTAGTTATAGGGGTTAACAAGGACGGTATGACTTATGGTTATGATGAGGAATTTGGTGGCTTGACGGTCACCGGATTTAGCGGCGAGCTTCCCGCCTCGCTCGTAATTCCCGCCGAGGTTGCCGGTTCTCCCGTAGTTGCCGTCGCTCCCGGTGCGTTTGACCGTTGCTCTAAGCTCGAAGAACTTACATTGCCCAATACCCTGAAAAATATAGGTCTCAATGCCTTCCGCGGCACAGCGTCGCTCCGTTCCGTGGTATTCAATGCCGATGAGGCTCCGTTCGTGAATTCTGTTATAGGTTTCGGCTCGGTTAACCCGGCTGTGGGATTTTATGTTGATGCTGCCAAGTATGATACATATGACCCGGCATTCCACTATCGTGGTCGCCTTTATTCGAAAATAACCGAACTTAAGGCTCCTGCTGAGGTTGAAATCGAGGATGGAGTCGCTAAGGTTGTGAACTTTGAGGTCGCTCCCGCGGAGAATGTCAACCTTGCCTTCAATGTCGAAGTTTCTGACCTGACCGTCCTTGATGCGTCGGTAGAAGGCACCGAGCTTCATCTCACACCTCTTTCTAATGGCGAGGCAACAGTCACTCTCTCCTCCGTTCAACCCGGAGTTGCGCCTGTGACCATCACTGTTAAGGTAGGCGGTCTGGTTGATTCGATTGAGGAAGTAAGTGCGGACTCTGATGCCGAGTACTTTGACCTGTCCGGTCGCCGCCTGATTAAACCAGCCGGAATTGTAATTGTCCGCAGGAACGGTAAATCTGAACTCCGTAAAATATAAATATGTATATGAAATTGTTCACGCGAATAACTTCTACCGTGATGGCTCTGGGCTTATGGCTCGGAGCCTTCGCGCTTGAAAGTAATCCGGTTGCCGTATCGGAACTTCTCAACCGCATCGGCGGTTCCGGTACGTCCGATAAGTTTGTAACTGTGGTTGATGAGACTCTGGCTGACAATGGCAAGGAGACATTCATCATCACGGCGTCAGATGGTAAACCCTGTATCAAGGGCTCGACCCTCTCGGCGTTGACCACCGGCATAGGTTGGTACCTTAATCATAACGCCAATATCAATTTGACGTGGAACTGTCCGCGAATGGACCTTTCCGGCGTAAATCTGCCGGTTCCTGAAACGGAAGAACGCCACAGCACCGACGCCGTATACCGCTATTATCTCAATTACTGTACATTCTCATACTCAATGAGTACGTGGACTTGGGACCGCTGGCAGGAGGAAATCGACTGGATGGCTCTGCGTGGCATCAATATGCCGCTTCAGATTATAGGAGTGGAGGAAGTCTGGCGCAAATTCCTGATGGATGACTACGGCTATTCCCAAAGCGAGGTCAACGATTACGTTGCCGGTCCATGCTTTATGGCTTGGTTCGGAATGAATAACCTTGAAGGGTGGGGCGGACCCAACCCGGACTGGTGGTATAAGCGTCAGGCGCAGTTAGGCAAGCAGATTGGAGACCGTATGCGCTCGCTCGGAATAGAACCGGTTTTGCCCGGATTTGCGCAACTTCCCAGCACGTTTACCGCCAAAACCGGTATCAAAACCGTCGGTCAGGGAAACTGGTGTGGTTTCAAACGTCCTTATCTTGCCAATCCTGCCGACGCAAAATTCAATGAAGTTGCCACAAAGTTTTATAATCGCGTAAGGGAAGTGCTCGGCGAAAGTAAGTATTACTCTATGGACCCCTTCCATGAGGGTGGAAGTGTCAATCTTGATGCCGCTACCGTCTATAAGCGTTATTATGAGGCTATGGAGGCTAATAATCCCGCTTCGAAGTGGGTTATCCAGTCGTGGCAATGGAACGCCAAGCAGCATGAGTGTCTTAACAATGTTCCCGTAGGAAAACTGATTGTGCTCGACCTTTACGCCGATGGTCGTCCTAACTGGAGCAATTACGGAGCTCATGATGTTGTCTATTCGACTATTTTCAACTTTGGTGGTCGTTCAGGATATTTCGGACGTGTTCAGTCCGTTATTGACGGATATTGGGATGCCAAAACCTCAAAATCGACCGTAAAAGGCGTCGGTGCCTCTCCAGAGGCTATCGAACAGACTCCGGTGTCATATGATTTGCTGTTCGAGCTTCCTTGGTATGATTCCAAGCCGGATGCCGCAAAATGGTTTGCCGATTATTCTACCCGTCGCTACGGCGTCGAAAATAAGGATGCTGCCGACGCATGGGAGATAATCCGCACTTCTACACTTGACTGCAAAGGCTCCGGGCAGGGTCCGCAGGAGGCAATTCTTTGCGCGCGTCCGAATCTTGACGGCAAGAAGGTGTCGACATGGGGTTTTGACGGCATTTTCTATGACCCGCAGGATGTTGCCCGCGCTACCTATAAGCTTCTTAACGCAGGTCTTGACGGCGAGAATTATTCGTTTGACTTATGTGACCAGACACGTCAGGCTCTTTCTGATTATGCCCGCCAGCTTATGGTCGGTATAAAGGAGGCTAACGTTTCGGGCAATACCGAGAAATTCAATGCCCGTCGTGACGCTTTCCTGCAGCTAATACTTGACCTTGACGAGGTTCTGAACACAAATACAGAGTTTATGCTCGGTCACTGGACCCAGCGCGCGCGCGACATGGCAAACGAAGTTGACGGCACCACTCAGGCTGACCGCGACTGGCTCGAGCTGAATAATGCGCGCACGCTGATATCCACTTGGGGTGACTATAATCAGGCGGAGGGCGGACAGCTCCGTGATTATTCTTATCGCGAGTGGGGCGGTTTGCTGAAAGACTATTATTATGAACGCTGGAAGTACTGGTTTGACCATAACATGACCGCCCCCGACGGAGGATGGTTTAACTGGGAGTGGAAGTGGGCGCACAGTAATCCCGGCGTTTATCCGACCGAACCCGTGGGCGAAACCCGCGAGACAATCGCGCGTATTTTGCCCAAATATCTGTCGCCCTTTACTTCGAAACTGAAGGATTCCGAGCCTTATTACGTTCCGCGCATGATTTTGACTGATAAAGTCAGAAATATTTACGATAAAGGTGCGCGTGATGTGGTTTATAAGCCTGATTTTGACGTTTCCGGTACGGAAATTGCCGAAATTGCGATTGATTTCAGCAAAAACGGCATTTTTGAGGCTAATGAAATATCTGCCGGGGACGAAGGTTTCCAAATCCCGGCGGACGCACCCATCGGCGAGCGCGTGTGTCGCATAACCCTTGCTGACGGCACGCAGTTCAGCTACACATTGCAGATTGTGGAGGATATCACCGAACCGCGCACGGTAAGTGTTGCCACCTCTGACTCTGCCAAAGGCACCGTAAGTATTGACGGGACTGACGCGCTCAGCGTGACCAACACCGACCCGGTGGTTTTGCGCGCACACGCAACTCCGCTCTACGATTTCTCTTACTGGGAAGATGAGGAGGGCAAAAACGCAGGCAATGACAATCCGATGACCTATTATGGCAAGGAAACCGCCGCGTTTACCGCTCATTTTGTCAACAACAAGTGGGGAGTTCCTGAGGTGGACTCTTCCGACGTGTCCGTGATGCGTGACAACCAGCAGTATGTAAAGACAATGTCTGTTACTCAGAATAACGAGACAACGAAGCTTTTTGAGACTGAAGATGTTCCCGATGAGCAGTTTATCTGCCTCACGCAGCGAATTAAGGCGGCTCCCGGCGGCGAGTTCTCTATCGACTGGACTGATGCCGGCGGCTTGAAGTGGCTTTTCTTTACTGCGTTTGCCGACCTGAATGCCGATGGTACTTTTGAAATGACCGCTCCTGAGTTCCTTGGCAAATACGGTGCATATCACAATAACAATAATCCGGAGGTAGCCGCGGGTCATTTCCGCGTTCTTCTGCCTTTTGATGCACCTGACGCCACAACCCATATCCGTCTGCGTTTCGATTCACCTTGGTTTGACGCGGCATGGAATAGCGAGTATGAATGTTTCAATCCCAAGGCAAAGACCAACCGTCAGATTTACGAAATTCTCCTTGAAGTAAAAGAGGCGGTGGATTATGTTACCAAAGTTACGGTAAACTCATGTGATGAACGCATGGGTACGGTACGCTCGGAAAACTCCACAAACATGTATAATCCCGGCGAGAAGGTCATCCTGACCGCATTTGCCAATCCCGGTTATCGTTTCGCGCGTTGGGAGGACCAGCACGGGCGCACGCTCCCCGAGTCGTGGTGTAACGGCAACAGCATTGTCTTTACCGCCTATGATAACGCCGATATTACGGCGGTTTTTGAGAGATTGCCGCTTGAAGTCGATGGCTGGTCGCTGAGGTGGGGTCTGGACCCCGAAGGTCGCTCATATATTGCCGGAGTGGAGACGGAGGGTGAGCCTAATCTTGATTTTTCGACCCGGCATAACGCTTTGTGTGCCGACATTGACTATATTTTGCCCGAGGTTTTTGCCGGAAACGCTGTTCTGCGCTCCGTGACTGTCCCTGACCGTCGGCTTGTAGCTCCCGGTGACCTTATATATAAGACCGACCCCGTAGAGGGAAACGGCGCAGGTCAGGTCATATCTCTCAAGTTGGCTAACGGTACGGTAGCGTCACAAAGTTCGCCTTTGGTTGAATACAAAGACCCTTTTGTGATGAAAATTGACGGTTTTAATAACGGAATGACGTATAATCAGTATGGTTCCGTCATTTTTGCAAACGGAAATAACGGACTTGCCGACAATTATTCCAACGGATGGTCACAGATTTATCTGAGAGCTGACGGTACGGTCGATATCAAGTGGGACTCGGCATCGGCGGTAAATTTCCCCATCAATATTGCCGGTAGGTTTCATATCGTCGCTGAATATCTTGGAAATAAAAAGACACAGTTCACTATATATAATGCGTCGGGCGAGAGTGTGACCAAAACACTCACAAACTCTTCGAATATGCAGTCCGTATGGCGTTTTGCCACCAATATGCCCGCGGGTATGAGCGTAACCGTCTCTTTCTGTAAGCCGGATGCCGATGTGGTTCCCGGAACACTTTTTGCCGGATGCCGCAACCTGACGGATTTTCATGCGGGGCAGGATTGCGCCTACGCTGTTGAAAATGCCGGAGTGCTTTATGAGAAAACGGCGGCTGAAAAATGTCTTGCCTATCCGGAGGGACGTCTTTATGGCAAACCGATTTTTCTTGCGTCTGCCGACGGCGCGCATGTAGGCGCATTGCCCGTTATGGAAAATGGCACCCCGACTGATACTAAAGTGCTGTCAAAAGACCTGACAAACCCGCTTGCCGCCATCTGGCGGATTGGTGATGACAAATCCTTGCTCCACGCTAACTCCGGTCTCTATCTCGCTGCAAAAGGCACAACCGTCGGTTCTACCGTCGGCAAGTTTACTCCAAGCATAGTGTATGGCAAGTCTGCCCCCGCCATGCAGTTTGCAAGTGAGAGCAGCTCCGGAAAATACCTTACATGCTCTAATGGCGCATTGGCTCTCAGTTCCAAACCTCATCTTTTTTCGTTCACTCCCGTTGCGTCGGTCAGCGCGGGAGCCGGCGCGGGTTATCCCGTTGCGGTTTGCTTTCCCGTTGACGTCATTGTCCCCGCCGGCGGAAATGTCAATGGCGTAAGCTCCGTCTCAAACGCCGAGGGCGGAACCTTGTTCAAAATTGAAGAAGGCGCGGTTATTCCTGCCGGAGAACCGCTGCTGGTTGTTGACGGTAATGACACTTTTGCCGTAGCGGAGGCTGATAAGCCTCTGGAGGCTTTGACCGGAAATATGCTTAAAGGTACAACCGTTGCCCTGCGAACCTCTGATTCCTTTTATCTGTTGGAGGGTGACCGCTTTGTGCGCCATGACGGGGGTGTTATTCCCGAAAACTCCTCATACATTCTTGCAGATTCCGGACTTACCGCAGACAGTTTCCGGTATGACAAGGATTCCTCTATCTCCGGGGTGAGCGGCGTGTCAGGTCCGGATGAGATATTTAATCTGCGCGGACAGCGTGTAGCCACGCCATCAGGTGGAATTTACATTATTAACGGTACTAAAACGGTTGTCAGATAATCCTGACAACCGTTTATTTTTTTCGCCGCAATGCAATATGTCGCGTTGCGGCTTCGTTTTTCAAAATGTAAGGATTTTACCGAAAAAATAAAGAAATATGTTAAAAAACATATGAAAATTTGCGCATTTTGTAAATTCTTCGTAACTTTGTAGCGGTAAAAAGGATATGTTTGAGCTATTTCTCGTCATGTCTACACAATTTCTCCTTCGCGTCAGCCTCTTCCGGGGCTGATGTAAACAACTAACGATTAATTATTAAACCATTCACTATCAGAGATCCTTATGGGTAAACATTTAGCAACATTTTTGCTGTTTATGCTCGCTTCACTGGCTGCGTTCGCGGATATAACCGTGACCGGTACGGTGATGGATAAGGTCGAACAGGAACCGATTATCGGTGCGTCGGTGAGACTGAAAGGCAAGACCTCGGTTGGTACTGCAACCGATATTGACGGCAAGTTCGCCCTGACCGTACCTTCAGAAAAGTCGGTGCTTGAAATTACCTTCGTAGGCATGAACACTGTTGAGGTGAAGGCCTCTACTTCACCTCTCCTTATTGAGATGGAGCCTTCTGCCACTCAGCTGCAGGAGGTAGTTGCCCTCGGTATGGGCAATGTTGACCGCCGTACGTTTACTGGCGCAACAACCAAGATTAATGCCGATGATGCTCTTCTTGCCGGTGTGGGTGATATCTCTCGCTCGCTTAGCGGTCGTGCTGCCGGTGTGAGTGTCCAGAATGTCAGCGGTACTTTCGGTACTGCTCCTAAAATCCGTGTGCGTGGTGCTACTTCAATCTATGGTACCTCGAAGCCTCTGTGGGTTGTCGACGGTGTGGTTCTTGAAGATAACGTCGAGCTTGATGCCGACGCGCTTTCGAGCGGCGATGCCAGCACCATGATTGCGTCTGCAATCGCCGGTATTAATGCTGATGATATCGAAAGCTTCCAGATTTTGAAATCCGGTGCCGCAACATCTATTTATGGTGCGCGCGCAATGGCGGGTGTGGTTGTCGTTACTACCAAACGTGGTGCCGGCGGTACCGCTATCAACTATACCGGTGAGCTGACCTATCGTCTGAAACCCTCTTATCGCAACTATAATATCGCTAACTCTCAGGAGCAGATGGGTATCTATAAGGAAATGGAAGAAAAAGGCTGGCTGAACTTCGCCGCCCTCGCCAACTCCAGCTCCAGCGGTGTTTACGGTACGATGTATAAGCTCATCAATACCTATGACCCCACTACCGGACAGTATGCCCTTGCTAATACCGAGAGTGCGCGTAACGCATATCTCCGCGCTGCCGAAATGCGTAATACCGACTGGTTTGACCTTCTGTTCCGCAACACTATTATGCAGAGCCATTCTGTCAGTGTTTCCGGTGGCAACGAGCGCGCTAATTTCCGTACATCGTTCTCTTATATGAACGACCCGGGTTGGACCAAGGCTTCAAGCGTTGACCGTTATACCTTCAATGCCAACGCCACCTATAATATCAGCAAGCAGTTGAAGTTTACCATGATGACTAAGGATAGCTACCGTAACCAGAAGGCTCCCGGTACCCTCAGTCAGGATATCGACGTGGTTAGCGGTGCAATCAGCCGTTCATTCGATATCAACCCCTTCAGCTATGCATTGAATACCTCGCGTACCACTGACCCCAACTCAACGCTTACGCGTAACTATGCCGACTTCAATATCTTCGACGAACTTGACAATAACTATATCACCAATGAAATGGTTGATGTGCAGTTCCAAGGAGACCTTGAATACCGTCCTATTCCCGCCCTCAGCCTTAAGGTACTCGGCGCGTTTCGTTACAGCTCTACCCAGCAGGAACACTACGTAACCGACTATTCAAATCAGGCTCAGGCTTATCGCGCAGGTATCTCGCCTGAGAATTCTACCATCCGTGACCTTAACCCCTATCTCTATACCGACCCCGACGATCCTAACTCGCTCCCGATGTCGGTGCTTCCCAACGGTGGTATTCTCTATCACAACCTCTTTAGCCTGAAGACTATGGACTTCAATGCCTCGGCTAACTATAATAAGGAATTCGGCGGACGTCACCTCGTGACTGCTTTCACCGGTTTCGAGGCTTCAAAGACCGACCGCCACTCTGAGGCGTTCCAAGGCTGGGGTATGTGTTACGATAACGGTAATCTTCCTTTCTTTGACTGGCACCTGTTCAAGCAGATGCAGGAAGAGAACGCCGCTTACTACTCCGATGACCGTACTGCCGCACGTCGTATGGCATACTTCCTGAATGCGTCTTACATGTACGATAACCGTTATATCTTCAACGGTACTTTCCGTTACGAAGGCACTAATAAGCTCGGACGTTCACGTAAGAGCCGCTGGCTCCCCACTTGGAACGTATCCGGTGCTTGGAATGCCGACGCTGAGGAATGGTTCCAGAACCCCGTGCTCTCTACCGCAAAGCTGCGCGCCGAATACTCGCTGACTGCTGATGCTGGTCCTGCGTTCGTTTCAAATGCGCTTGCTATCTACTATCCTTCTCGCCCTTGGCGTCAGGACACCGAAGCTTATGAACAGGCTCTCCGTCTGAGCCAGCTCGCTAACTCTGAGCTGACCTACGAAAAGAAGCACGAACTTGACATCGGTGTTGACCTTGGTTTCCTCTATAACCGTATCAACCTTGTGTTCGACTGGTATAAGCGTAACAACTTCGACCTTATCGGTTATATCTATACCGAGGGCGTAGGTGGTGAAATCGGTAAGTGGGCAAACGTAGCTACCATGAGAAGCCATGGTGTTGAATTTACCCTCTCGACCCAGAATATCGTCAACAAGAACTTCTCTTGGACCACTGACCTTACTTTCGCTTACAACAAGAACAAGATTACAAACCTGAAGTCACGCTCAAACGTGCTCAGCCTTGTTAAGCAGGGTTCAGGCTCTTTCCGCGAAGGTTATCCTGTAAACTCACTCTTCTCGATTCCCTTTGCCGGTCTGACCGAGGACGGTCTGCCTCAGGTAATCAACGAGAACGGTGAAGTGACCACCCACGATATTAACTTCCAAGAGTGGGAGAAACTCGACTTCCTCAAGTATGAGGGTACCGTTGATCCCCCTATGACCGGTGGTTTCGGTAACAACCTCCGTTGGAAGAACTTCAACCTGAATGTATTCTTTACCTACGCATTTGGCAACAAACTCCGCCTTGACCCCGTATTCTCGTCAAGCTATAGCGACCTTACCGCTATGCCCCGCGAATTTATGGACCGTTGGGTAGCCGCAGGCGATGAAGCATACACCACTGTGCCTACTATCGCTTCCCGCCGTCAGGTTTACAACAACTCCCAGATTAGCTATGGCTATAATGCCTATAACTACTCTACCGAGCGTGTTGCCAAGGGTGACTTTATCCGCCTGAAGGAACTCTCGCTTACCTATGAGTTCCCCTCGAGCGTTACCCGCGCCCTGCGTATCAGCACAGCTTCGGTTAAGCTCGCCGCTACCGACCTCTGGCTCCTTTACTCTGATAAGAAGCTCCACGGTCAGGACCCCGAGTTCATCAACTCCGGCGGTGTTGCCTCTCCTAACCCCAAGCAGTTTACTTTCACTCTCCGTTTCGGACTCTAAGCAGATATTCCAATGAAACTCAGAAAACTGACATATATATTTGCGCTTGGCGCAGCCCTTGGCGTCAATACCGCCTGCTCTGACTTCCTTGACACTCCCACGGATACCCGTGTGGACCTTGTGACCACCGAGCAGCTCCGAATGCTGATGAACTCCGCATACCCCACCGGCAATTATGCTTGGCCCTGCGAGCTCATGAGCGACAATATGGAAGATAACAACGCGCCTGACGCCGATGGTCTCCGTTATAACCTCTCCGCGTATAATCGCGGCGATGACGAGATGTTCCGCTGGGAGCAGTGCGTGTCTGAGAACGCGAATGATACTCCCTCTGACATCTGGGAGTCATTCTATGGCTCTAACGCCGCTGCCAACGCCGTGCTCGAAAAGCTCGACGAATGGGAGGAGCGTGACGGCAAGCTTGACGCTACCCAGCTCGCCCTCCGTGGTGAGGCTCTGGTGCTCCGCGCCTATAACCACTTTATTCTCGCTCAGGTGTTCTGCGAACCTTACCGCGGTGCTGCCAACGAGAATTACGTAGGTATTCCTTACATCACCAAGCCTGAAAAGACCGTGAAGCCTCACTATGAGCGCGGAACCCTTGCCCAGACTTACGAGCTGATTGAAAAGGACCTTCTCGACGGCATGGCTCTGCTTGACAACACCATCTTCTCGGTGCCCAAGTATCATTTCAACGTATCGGCTGCCAACGCGTTTGCCGCACGTTTCTACCTCTACACCCGTCGCTACGAAAAGGCTCTCTATCACGCCAATCAGGCTTTCGGCGGCGAGGAGGTTGATGCTTCGGCATTCATGTCTACCCTCTGGAGCAACCTTTCAAACCTCTATTATATCTCTGACTTCGGTCTGTTCCAGAACGCCGTTGACAAACCCTCGAACTTCCTGCTTTACGCAACTTATTCCGTTGCGTTCCGCCACTTCCTCAGCGGCAGCCGTTATGCTTGCGTCCGCGATGCCCGTAGCGCGACAATCTACGGTTCATCGCCCGCGTGGAGCCGCTTCGAGTGGAAGCTGACCAACGGTAAGGGCGGCACCTTCGTGATGCATCCCGCATTCAATGGCTCTTGTGCCAAGAACAGCAAGGATGAATACGGTTCCGTTCTCTGCGCCAACATTCAGGAGCAGTTCGAATATACCGACAAGGTTGCCGGCATCGGCTATCCCCACATTACCCGCCGCGAATTCTTTGGCGAGGAAACCCTACTGACCCGCGCTGAGGCGCGTCTGTTCCTTGGCGACAAGGACGGTGCCCTCCGCGATATCGACATATGGGAAAAGGCTCGCCGCAAATCGCCCAGTGCCGTGGGTTATGAGGATGAATTCCGCGACTTTACTTTTGAGAACATCGCAGACTTCTATGGAGGCGACCCCGGCTACGGCATTGCCAAGCCCATCAACATTGACCGCATCTGCCCCGAAAGCGATGCCAAGGTTTCGCTCAGCGAGATTCTGCCCATGCTCCAGTGCATCCAGCACCTCCGCCGCATCGAAACCCTCCATACCGGTCTCCGTTGGTTTGACATCAAGCGTTTCGGTATCGAATTTGACCGCCTCATTGGTCGCGACGGCAAGGACCACCTCGACATCGAGGACCCCCGCAAGGCTATCCAGATTCCTTCCGAGGTAGTTGCTGCCGGAATGCAGCCCAATCCGCGCCCCACCGTAACCACCGTTACTCCCTCAAGTGCTTACGTCCGCGTAAAGTAAAGGAATGTTTAATCGATAGAAAGGTTTAGAATAAAAATGAAACTCAAAAATATATTTCTCCCTGCAGTGATGGCTCTGAGCCTCGTCGGTTGCTCCGATGAGAAACTCGGTCCCACCATCTTCCCCGACGTCACTGACGATATCGACCCTTCATCTTACTCTTATCAGTTCGATACTTGGGTCAACCGTAACTTCCGCGACGTCTACAACCTCGAATTCAAATATCGTATGGAGGATGTCGAGGCGGATATGAACTACAACCTCGTGCCCGCCACTTATGCCAATGCCCGCGATCTCTGCCTGCTTACTTACTACCTCTGGTTCGAGACCTATCGCGAACATTGCGGCGAGGACTTCCTCAAGACCTACGGTCCGCGTATTCTCCACCTTATCGGCTCGCCTGCCTATAACCCCAATACCGGTACCGAAATCCTCGGTCTTGCAGAAGGCGGTCTGAAGGTTACCCTCTATAAGGTCAACGAGATGGAGCTTGACAATATCCATCAGCTCAACGAATATTACTTCCGTACCATGCACCATGAGTTCGGTCATATTCTCCACCAGACCAAGTCATATCCTACCGAGTTCAACCTTCTCTCAACCGGTCGTTATGACTCCGGTACTTGGCAGAACAAGGCTATCGGCTATGTTGCCTCTCAGGGCTTCATTACCCCCTATGCCTCCTCAGAAAACCGCGAGGACTTTGCTGAAACCATCGCCAACTATCTGACCCGTACCGACGACCAGCTTGAGCTTATCCTCTGGATGGCTGATAAGGGCTGGACCACCGGTGCCGACGATGACAAACTCAACAAGGACGACGCCGAATATTTCGCATATTACTACCTCCCTGACCCCACCAAGCCTGAGGACCGCGTTTACTTCCTGACCGCAAACGAACATGACGCTACAAACCGCGTCTGCCTCGTGGCTAACGAAAAGGGCAAGGACGCCTCAAAGGCTAAACATCTCTATACCGTTGAGGAAGTTGAAGCTTACCTCGAACAGAAAAAGGCTGAAGTTGGCGGCGAAATCTATCAGGTTGAAGACAAGGATACCATTGACGGTCGCGCCATGATTCTCCAGAAGCAGAACATTGCCCGCAACTGGTTCAAGGACACTTGGAGCCTCGACTTCGACAAACTGCGTGAAATCGTGCAGCGTCGTCAGAGCGACTTTGATATCGAAGCTCTCCGCGCTCAGGTTGATGCCATAAAATAATCTCTACTCCTCTAATATTTGAATTTTCCGACAATGAAAAAGTTATATATTTCACTCCTTGCCGCAGCCGCAATCGGTTTCACCGGTTGTTCCAACGAGGATGACCCCATATTCTCCACCTCGGCTGCCGAACGTCTTGAGCAGAGCCGAAACGAATATAAGGACCTGTTGACTGCCGACGGCGGTCTCTGGGCAATCGAATACTTCACCAATACCGATGAGCCCGGATATGTCCTCACCATGAAGTTTTCCGACAATGGAGCCGTGGAGATTTCTGCCGACCATAACTGGATTGGCAATAAGTTCACTCAGGAAACCTCCCTTTGGGATGTCATTTCCGATAATGGCACCGTCCTTACCTTCAATACCTACAATACCGTTTTCCATATTTTCTCCACTCCCGAGAATATCGAAGGTGCCGATGCTCCTAAAAATGAAGATACCGGCGAAGATATCAATGAACTCGGTTATGGTCACGAAGGTGACTATGAGTTCCTGCTGATGAGCCATGATTCCGAGGGCAACCTCCGCATGGTGGGCAAGAAGCACGGAATGACCGCATGGCTCCGCAAGCTCTCTGCCGATACCGACCCCGAGCAGTTCCTTGCCGAGATCAAAGCCAAGCGTTCTATTTTCTCCTCAAAATTCCCTGAATTCGTGATGACCGAAGCTTCCGGCGCAACATATACCGTTACCGGACTTGGTTCAGGCGTTCCCTCCGTTTATCCCCGTGATTTCAACGGTGTTGAGGCTGACCCCGTAACCCAGACCGTAAGTGCCCACGGCATCCTTACCTCAAAAGGTTTCCGTTTCCGCAAGCCTCTCGTAGTTAAGCGTGCCGATGACTCCACTTGGGAACTCGACGAGCTCACATGGCAGGAAGACGGCTCCCTCGCCTCCGCCTCCGGCGTCAGGATTGAAGGTCCTACACCCAAGGATGTACTTTCCCGTGCTTCTTTGAGTTGGACAATTGATCCCGAGAGTTTCACCGGTTCGCTTGCCGAAATCTATACGAAGGCAGATGCTGCTTTGGTTGCTAACAATGCTGCAGTTGGTGGTTTCACTTCAATTACTTTAAGTTACGGTTCTCTGAAGGGTCAGATAACCCCCATGTTTACTTTTACTATTGGTAAGCGTGTGTGTCGTGACTATCTGTCAGTCAATTTCTCCTCTGAAACTGAGGTTGAGCTGTCTATCACCTCTACTGATAGCGCGTCAGGTCGCTACGATGAACTCGTGCCTGAGTATAAAGAATTTAAAGATGCACTCATGCAGACCTTCTCCCTCTCAAAAGCCTCTCCCCTTGACCCCTCGAAAATCACCTTTACCGCCCCTGACGGCAGCGAGGTAACATTCGTGGTTAAATAAGCATTCAATTCAATAGTTACATTTTTTCAAAATTTCAAAGACAAATGAAAAAGATCCTTATGATTGCTGGTTCTGCCGTTGTGATCACATCCGCATTTGCAGCAGTTCCTGTCAAGACGGTCGCTCCTGCGAAAACTTTCGAGGTCGCAACAAAGGTTGAGAAGGTTGCAGAGCCCAAGGTCGCATCCAAGGCTTCAATGAGTGCTAAAGCTCTCAAGGCAAACAAGTATCGCCTGCAGAATGATATTCTTGCAGATGAGGTTTCCGTTGAGGAAGAAGGTGCTGAGACTTCAGCAAAAGTTCCCGGCGCATTCTACATGGCTCCCGGTTGGAATGCTATGTACTGTGGTATTACACCTGATGGTGTTACTTTCCCTTATTACGTCACCTCTGGAACGGAACAATTTTTTGTAAATTCTGCTATTTGTGGTAATAAGGGATATATCCCCTTCTATAATCCTTTTGCTTCTACCGAGGCTTCATATGAGTGGCTTTATGATCATGAAAACCTTATGAGTAACGCTGATCCTACACAGGAAACTTCAGATAAAGCTCATTTGTCAATAAATATTGATTCTCCATTCCAAGTATATTATGCTCCTACTGTAAAGGAAACAAAGGGTGGCGTAGTTGAGGAGTACACTAATCCTTATGTATCTGAATATATTAGCGGACCTTCTCTCGAATCCGTTGGATATAGCCCTTCGAATATCTTCAACAATTTCCCTGAAGATTACGCTGATTATTATGGTTTGCAAACCTGTCCTATCAACATTCGTCAGGGCAAGATGACATATACAATGGAGTATGGTAAGGATCTTGCACCTGCAGATAAATATAAGGATTATTATACTGAGACTGGCACATGTGAGTTCTTCTCACGTTTGATGGGTCAGATTTATACAAAGTATGATATTTCTGACGTTACTCTTTCTGAATTCATTGCTATAATTCCTCAGCAAAATCAGCCTGTTCTTCTTGATGAAGTATGGTTTGACTGCTACTATCAGTCAACTGCCGACGTTACTTTAAAGGTTGAGGTTTATCCTATTGATGAAGAGGGTTATGTTCTTCGTGACAAGATGCTCGGCTCAGGTGAGGTTGTCGTTCCTGCCCATGCCACCCTTTCAGATGAATGCCCCATCATATCTCTTGAGTCAGTGGATGAGGATGGTTTCCCTACCGCATATCCTTTGATAATTGATAGCGACGTTTTCGTATGTATCACTGGCTTCGAAGCTCCTGAGATGACCAAGTTCTATGTGTTCTATAATGCAGGTACTGAAATTCCGTATTATGAGAATGAGGAAGCTTCTATTGATGATTATTTCGCAACTAACGCATATGTGAATTTCACATTCAATGCAAAAGAGAAGAATGTTGCTAATGCTGAAACAGTAAGTGCTTCACGTGCTTTGCCCTGCTCGATGTTAAATTATGGTGGGGAAGGTTTACCGACTGAATGGTATGCTACCGATATGAGTATTTATTTCAGCATGTTCTATCCCTATGTACTTAACGAAGATATGGGAAATACTCTTATCGTAGACGTTCCTGCTGCCGGTGGTACCGTTGACTATCGCCTTGAATCCACATACTCTATTGAGGGTCTGATGCAGGAAGGTGTAATGACTGCCGAATCCGATGCTAACTGGTTTAAATTTGATGTTGTTGATGCTACCGATGGTAAATATGCATATAACCAGTTGACTGTGACTGCCGATGCACTGCCTGAAGGCGTTCCCGGTCGCGCTGCTGTTATCAAGTTTGCCGGCTTTGCTCAGGATTGCGAAGTTACCGTTGCTCAGGGTGACCTCTCCGGTATCAGCAACGTAGCTGCAACCACCGGCAAGGTTGAACTCTTCGACCTTCAGGGCCGCAAGCTCAACGCCGTTCCCGCAAATGGTCTTTACATTGAGCGCAACGGCAATGTCACCACAAAGCGTATTGCTCGCAACTAATAAACTTATTTGAATTTCATTTTACCCTTCTATCTCTGATAAGCCGGGCGACACTCCGTTGATGGAGCGTCGCCCGGCGCCTTTCTCTTTCCCTCCGAGAACTCCGGACCTCAAAGGCAAAATGTCATATATGGGGGAATATACATGCGGTCACCATCAACACGCAGATTTTTCGGGTGAATCACATAGCTTTTGCCTATGCGGGCGTGGAATATATCGTTAAATCGGTCGAGAGAGGTGGTTGAGTACTTATTTTTTGATTTTACCTCTATCGGGTAAATTCGATGGTTGAGCTTGCTTGAATTAGATATCAGGAAATCGATTTCTATGTCGTTTCTATGCTTGTCAGGATTATAGCGGGTGTAGAAAAACAATTTATGTCCGCATGAAACGAGCATTTGAGAAACAACATTTTCATAAAACATTCCTTCATTAACGGAAAGTTTACCCAACAGAAGTTCTCGAAACAATGTACCGTCGCTAAGTTCAGACTCATCAAACGTATGGCTTATCAATAGTCCGGTATCGCCCATATAGCATTTAACGAATGTACGGTCCTCATTGAGCGATAGACCTATATTGGGGTCAGAACAGTTAAAGCATGTGTTGACAATCATTGAATCAGCCAGCCAAAAGAATGTATCATGAAACTTTGGGAAACTCGAACCCTTTTCGATATTGCTGAATATGACGCGACGTTCGGATTTTGATAGAAATGCCGGAATCTGATCAAATATTGCCAATACGTTCGAACGATATTTTGCTTCGATTTTCATTATATCGTTTCGATACATTTGAAGAATATCTCGTTTCTCAAGGTCGGCACTATAGAAATTCCTGTCATTTTCAATGTAGGCGGAAACGCTCATCGGCATACCGCCGACAATCATGTATTGCCTGAAAACCAACATGGCTTTGTTATGGAGATTTTGCTCTAAAGCAGTTTGTTTTTGAAAACAATCCTTTATGTAGTCAATTATGCTATTTTCTCCAATGGCGTAGGCAAATTCTTCAAAATCCATGGGATACATGGCTATTTTACGCTCCTCAGACGGGAGTGTGATGCCTTTTACATTTTCTCTGATTGATATCAGCGAACCGGTTTCAATATAGTCGTATCTGCCATCTTTAACAAGATATTTTATGGCTTGGCGAGCAATAGGAAATTGCTGGATTTCATCAAATATAATCAGTGACTCCCTTCGGTAGAGTGGTGTACCATACTCTGTCGATAATATCATAAAGAGAGAGTCAAGGTCGTTCATGTCGTTTTGCAGCGCATTCTTTACACTTTGTGATGCCGTGTTGAAGTCAACAAGGATGTAACTCTTATACTCATGTTTTCCAAATTCTTCTGCTATGGTTGACTTTCCTACACGACGCGCTCCTTCAATGAGAAGAGCGCGACTTCCACGAGTGTTTTCTTTCCAGTTGAGGAGTTGCTTATATATTTTTCTCTTGAATATCATGAGGCAAAGATATGTAAATTTCTGCAAAGCGCATGTATACGAGTATTATTTTCTTCTGCAAAGCGCATGTATATGGTTTCTACCGGAAGCGACCGGCGAGGCAGACCTTGCGGATTAGTGGGGTCTGGTAGGCGTAAAGCAGGTAGGTAAGCGAGGGCATGGGGGCGGTCACTATAAAGTCGGCGCGCCTTCCGCGGTTAAGTGTGCCGCTGTCAAGCCCCATTGCTGCCGCTCCGTTGAGCGTCACGGCGTTAATTGCCTGCTCCGGCGTTAGTTTCATCTTGATAGCTCCCAATGACGCCACAAAGCGCATGTTTCCGCTTGGCGATGACCCCGGATTATAGTCTGACGCCAAAGCGACGGTCGCACCCGCGTCAATGGCGGCGCGGGCGTTGCCATAAGGCATCCCGAGGAAGAATGACGCGCCCGGAAGCATCGTCGCTACGGTGTCGCTCATGCCAAGGAGGTCGAGTTGGGGCTGCTCCGCGCGCTCAAGATGGTCAACTGAAAGGGCATCATACCTGACTCCAACCTCAACTCCGCCGCTCACGGCGAGCTCGTTGGCGTGAATTTTGGGTCGCATACCGTAGCGTGCGCCACATTCAAGAATGCGGGCAGTATGTTCCGGCGTGAAGAATCCTCGGTCGCAGAACACGTCGACAAACCGCGCCAGACCCTCGGCAGCAACCGCGGGAATCATGTCGCGGCATATATGCTCCACATAGCCGTCAATATCTGCGCCGAAAGCGCGCCCTACGGCGTGCGCTCCCAAGAAAGTGCTGACCACCCGCAGCGGCGACATCTCCGCGATGCGCGCTATTACCCTGAGCATTTTCAGCTCATCGGGCAGAGTCAGTCCGTATCCGCTCTTGATTTCCACCGAGCCGGTGCCGAAGCTTATTATCTCGTTGACGCGTTCCATTGACTGCTCGTAAAGCTCCTGTTCGTATGTCAGGTGGAGGCGGTCGGCGGAATTTAGGATGCCACCGCCGCGACGCGCTATTTCCTCATAGCTCAGACCGTGTATTTTGTCAAGAAACTCACCGTCGCGTGTTCCGGCATACACGATATGGGTATGGGAGTCGCAAAACGCCGGTAAAACGTAACCGCCCTTTGCGTCAAAAACCTCCTCGCTGCCGGTTTCGCCGAGCGAGTCCATGGTGCCGTAATCGGCAATGACGCCGTTCTCGACCTTCAGCCAAGCGTTTTCAAGCCCCGGCAGTGTATCCATTTCATGACCGCGGCGTCGTGCCGGTTGGTCAATGCCCGCTAAACAGCCTATGTTGACAATAATCATCGGCGCAGAAATTCAATCGATTTGGCAATAAAGGGTGCCATAACCGTGTCAGTGGCTACGAATGGCACCTCCGTACGATAGTCTGCAACCCACTGCTCGAGTGCGGGCGACGTTTTCAGCGGGCGACGGAATTCCAACGCCTGAGCGGCGTTAAAGAGCTCTATGGCAAGCACACGCTCCGTATTGTCGGCAATGCGGCAGAGCTTCGTGGCTGAATTCGACCCCATGCTGACGTGGTCTTCCTGACCCTGTGATGACGGTATGGAGTCGCAGCTTGCCGGCCAGCATAGACCCTTGCTCTGGCTGACGATTGACGCCGCCGTATATTGGGGAATCATGAAACCGGAGTTCAGTCCGGGCTGCGCCACAAGGAACGAAGGCAGTCCGCGCGAGCCGGAAATCAGCTTGTATATTCTGCGCTCTGAAATCGAGCCGAGTTCCGCTATAGCTACCGCAAGATAGTCCATCGGTATGGCTATGGGTTCGCCATGGAAGTTTCCGGCTGAGACAATCAGGTCCTCCTCGGGAAATACCGTCGGATTGTCTGTCGGCGAGTTTACCTCATCCTCTATAACCTTCATGACATAGTCAAGGGCATCCTTTGACGCGCCATGAACCTGAGGCATGCAGCGGAAAGAGTAGGGGTCCTGAACGTGTGCCTTGGGCTGGATGATTATCTCCGAGCCGGCAAGCCATGCGCGCACCGCACGCGCCGTTTCTATCTGACCGCGATGGCGGCGCACAAGGTTAACCTCGTCGCCAAAGGGCTCGATGCGTCCGTCGAACGCGTCGAGACTCAGCGCGCCTATCTTGTCGGCAAGGTCATTAAGCCGCTTGGCTTTCAGAAGAGCCCAGACGGCATGCGCGCTCATAAACTGAGTGCCGTTCAGAAGGGCAAGCCCCTCCTTGCTCTGTAGGGTAAGCGGCTTAAGGTTTTTGCGATTGAGATACTCCTCGCCGCTTATGCGTTTCCCGTTGTGACGTACCTCGCCCAGACCCAAAAGCGGGAGGCAGAGGTGGGCAAGGGGTGAGAGGTCGCCGCTTGCGCCGAGCGACCCCTGCTGATAGACAATCGGCAGTACGTCATCGTTAAACATGTCAATAAGCCGCTCCACTGTCTCCAACTGTACGCCTGAGTTGCCGTAGGAGAGCGACTGGATTTTATTCAGAAGCATTATCTTTACTATCTCGGGGCGAACCTCATCGCCGGTGCCGCATGAGTGGGACATGACGAGGTTGCGCTGAAGTGCGGATAGGTCATCCTCGGCTATAGAGATATTGCAGAGGGAGCCGAAGCCGGTTGTCACGCCGTAGATGGGTGTCTGCTGGCTCTCCATTTTTTTGTCAAGATATTCGCGGCATCGCTTGATTAGGGTTACTGCCTCGTCGCTAAGGGCGAGCTTGCTTCCGGTGCTGATTATTTCGCCTATGCGGTCAATGGTAAGGCGTGCGGTAGATATGTGATGAATCATGGCTTTTTTCGTGATTTTAGAGAATGGAATCTAAGATTTTGTCGTCAACAAGGTTCGGAAGTGTCACTTTTAGTCCCGGAGTGCGCTCCATTTCGCGTTTTATGGCAAAAATCGCTCCCGGATTGCGGCTCCATGAGCGGCGCGCAATGCCGTTGTTGACATCCCATAGCAGCATTTCGCGTATGTGGCGTGCCGACTCCTCCGATCCGTCAATAACCATGCCGAAACCGCCGTTGATAACCTCGCCCCAGCCTACTCCGCCGCCGTTATGGATTGAAACCCATGTCGCGCCGCGGAATGAATCGCCTATTACGTTATGGACTGCCATGTCGGCGGTAAACTGCGAACCGTCATAAATGTTCGAGGTCTCTCTGTAGGGCGAGTCGGTGCCGGAAACGTCGTGATGGTCGCGCCCGAGGACTATCGGAGCCGTAATATCGCCGCGCCTGATGGCGTCGTTGAACGCCAGCGCGATTTTCGTGCGCCCTTCGGCGTCGGCATAAAGAATGCGTGCTTGTGAGCCTACAACGAGGCGATTTCTGCCCGCTTCCTTAATCCAGTGGATGTTATCGGCAAGCTGACCCTTGATTTCTTCGGGTGCGTCAGCCATGATTTCTTCAAGAACCTTTGCGGCGATTTCGTCGCTCTTGGCAAGGTCTGACTCCAATCCCGAGGTACATACCCAGCGGAACGGTCCGAAACCGTAGTCAAAAAATCCCGGACCCATAATGTCCTGAACATATGAGGGATAGCGGAATGTTCCGTCTTCTTTCACCACATCAGCTCCCGCGCGGCTCGATTCGAGCAGGAAGGCGTTACCATAGTCAAAAAAGTACATGCCCTTGTCGGTAAGCTTATTGATTGCGGCAACTTGGCGGCGAAGCGACTCCTGAACGCGCTTTTTGAACTCTTCAGGATTGTCTGCCATCATCTGTTTCGATTCTTCGAAGGTAAGCCCAACGGGATAGTAGCCGCCTGCCCACGGATTGTGGAGCGACGTCTGGTCCGAGCCGAGGTCTACCGCTACCCCTTCGGCGGCGAGCCGCTCCCAGAGGTCAACTATATTGCCCTGATAGGCGAGCGATACCGTTTCCTTCGCCTCGCGCGCGCGTTGTGCGCGATTCAATAAGGCGTCGAGGTCGGTGTAGACTTCATCAACCCACCCCTGCGATTTGCGCGTTTCTACCGCCTTCGGATTTATCTCGGCTGTGATACTGACCACACCCGCTATATTTCCCGCCTTGGGTTGCGCGCCGCTCATTCCGCCCAGACCTGCCGTTACAAACAGCATTCCGCCAAGCGAAGTTTCACCCTCGGCAAGACGCTTGCGCCCGGCGTTCAGCACTGTGATGGTCGTTCCGTGTACTATTCCTTGCGGACCGATATACATATATGAGCCGGCAGTCATCTGACCGTATTGCGAAACTCCGAGGGCATTCAGACGTTCCCAGTCATCCGGTTTCGAGTAATTGGGGATTACCATACCGTTGGTCACGATTACGCGTGGCGCATCCTTATGTGACGGAAACAGTCCTAACGGATGTCCCGAGTACATGACAAGGGTCTGCTCATCGGTCATTTCGCTCAGATACTTCATGGCGAGGCGATATTGCGCCCAGTTCTGGAAAACCGCGCCGTTACCGCCGTAGGTTATGAGTTCATGGGGATGCTGCGCCACCCGCTTGTCAAGATTGTTCTGAATCATCAGCATGATTGCGGCTGCCTGACGGCTCCGTGCCGGATACTCCTCGATAGGGCGGGCATACATTTCGTAGTCGGGACGGTAGCGGTACATGTATATGCGCCCGTACGTGTGGAGCTCATTGAGAAACTCGGGTGCGAGAGTGGCATGCTGCTCCGGCGGGAAATAGCGAAGGGCATTTTTGAGCGCGAGCCGCTCCTCGGGGGGAGTAAGTATCTTTTTGCGTCGCGGTGCGTGGTTTACTGACGTATCATATGGTTTTGCGGCAGGAATTTCAGCTGGAATACCTTCTGCCACTGCTTTTTTGAACTCAATCATGATGTTTTTAGATTTTTTCTTCTACTATTTTGATTATTTCCGCTTCCTGAGCGTCGGCTTCGGCTGCAATTTCGCGTGCAGCCTTGACTAACTCGGCGGCAATGCCCTTGTCAGTCAGTCCGGCGGCATTGATGCGCACGTTAAGTCCCGCACCTTTTATGGCGGCGCGTGCCGCCAAGGCTCCTACGCCGGCGTCGCTTACCGATGCGGGATTGCCCTTCTCAGCCATGGCGCGCAGCAGCGGGAAGGTTTTCATGGCGGCGCGCATAGTGCGTAGCGGAACCTCCGCCGCATAGAGTGTAGCCTTTTCGAGGGCTTCGGCACGCGCTTTTTTCTCCTCGTCGGTGTTCTTGGGCAGTCCCAAGGCAGCCATAATCAGGTTAAAGGCAGCGGTGTCCTCGTTGACAAGCGCGGTCAGTTCCTTAATCAATGCCTGACCCTGTTCGGCATAGTCCGAGAACTCTTCCCAGCGGTTGTCCCATCCGGCTTTGTGGGCGGAAAGATTTGCAACCATGGTTCCGAGCGCAGCGGCTAATGCGCCCATGTAGGCTGATATGGAGCCGCCGCCGGGCGCGGGTGACTCGCTCGCTGTCTCATCGGCAAACTCCTGCAGAGTCATGCCCGTAAGCGTTTTTCCCTCTTTCGGGGCAATCATCTCCTCGATGATTTTCTCCTCTGGACGGAACGGCGCGAGTTCATCAAGCCCCATCGACTTTATCGCTAAGCGGATAATCTCATGCTCGCTGATGCCGCTTGAACGCTGCTGCTTATGCAGAAAATACTTTCCGGCGTCAATAATGGCGCGTTTCGGAACCAAACCGACAATCTCCGTGCCGGTCACTCTGATGCCTCTTGCGGCTGCCGCGCGTGTTACCTCATCAAAGGCAACGTGGAGCGGCGTCTGTGCCATATCGGTGATGTTCATGCTCACTTGAGCAATCCCGTACTCGTCAATGAACCATCCTATCGCCTTGGTGCCTTTCAGCGTTCCGGGAATCATTATAGTTTTGCCGTTTTCATCGGTCAGCGGCTTGCCGTTCGGCTTACCTCCTTCGCGTTTGGGTCTGCCTTTTTCGCGCACGTCAAACGCAATCGCGTTGGCGCGGCGCGTCGAGGTAGTGTTCAGGTTGAAGTTGACGGCTATCAAAAAGTCGCGCGCGCCGCAGGCTGTTGCTCCGGTGCGCGCAATTTTTTCATCAAACGGACGGTCGCCAAAGTCTGCGCCGTCATCATGACCCAGTCGGTTGGCAAGTCCTTCATACTCGCCCTTGCGACATACGGCAAGGTTCTTTCTGCCGGGACGCAGGGCGGATGCCTCGTATGCGTAGACCGGTATGCCTAATTCATCGGCTATGCGTTTGCCGAGCTTGCGTGCCAGTTCCGCACATTCTTCAAGCGTGATGCCCGAAACCGGGATAAGCGGCAGAACGTCAGTGGCACCCATGCGCGGGTGCGCGCCGTGATGCTTGCTCATGTTAATCAGCTCGGCTGCCTTGCTTACGGAGCGGAATGCCGCCTCCATTACAGGTTCAGGTTCGCCCACAAAGGTTACCACCGTGCGGTTCGTTGCCTCACCCGGGTCTACGTCGAGCAGTTTGACACCCTCTACGCTCTCTATCGCGTCTGTTATAGCTTTGATTATGGTTTTATCGCGCCCTTCGCTGAAGTTGGGCACGCACTCTATAAGTTGTTTTTCCATGGGTTGAATACTATTTTGGGTTACTTAATCGCAAAGTTACAAAAAAAATTGTATATTTGCGGTATCATAAATTCACGTTTTCCTATGAAAAAGTTTCTTTTTATCGCCGGATTGGCATTGATAATGTTCTCCGGCTGTACCGTCAGCGAGCCTGATATGGCGAACGGCGAACCCGCTAAGTTTAGACTTGTCTCAGTCAAGTCAATGGGGATGACCCTGATTAGTGTCAATTACGACAACCAAGGTCGTATGACCAAAATCAATTATGGTAATGAAATAGTCTATGAATTTTCTTATGAAGGAACCTCAACTACTCCTTCTGAAGTTGTTTCGCTGGCTTATGAAACCTACGATGTAAATGACAAGGAAGTTCGCAAACTTGACACCAAGACTATCTGGAACAATATCCATGTCAATTCCGACGGCTATATCACCGGATGCTCCGTTAAAGAATGGGGATGGTATTATGAAGACCATTACAATTACGATACCGAAAAGTATGAGCTGGTTCTTGTTAGCGAAGATTTTGATGAATACCATGGCACTATCGTCTATGACAATCATGGGCATATAATCGACGCAACAGCTCTTGGAGATGGCATGACCTATGAGTGGAGCGGAGACCTGCTTATGTCTGCTTCCGATGATGATATAACGGTTAGATTTACATATAGCGATGTCGATAATGTAAACCTGCAGTGGGACCCCAATAACGAAATTCTCGGACCGATAGCAATTTCCGGCTTTTTCGGTAAAGCTCCCGCCAAGTTTGTGAAGTCTGCTCAATTTAGCGGAGATATGGATGAGAAGATTCAGTATTCATACTCCCTCCTTGATAACGGTTTGATTAATATGTGCCGCGTTCTTAGCTCCGATAATGATGGTTTCGAACCGGTTCTTAACTATGTTTATGAAAGAGTAAGATGAAAAAGACAATCGTTTTAATGATGCTCGGCTTAATTGCCGCCATCGGAACTCACACTTCTGCTGCTGAAAATGACGCAATCTGGGGTAAAGGTCGCTTCCTTCGCCTTGGTTATGCAAGCGTACAGACCGGCGACGGTCTGAATCCAGTCGAAAAAAATAAATATGGCTTCTTCCTCACTAAAGGTACTTCATATATTTTCCCCAAGCAGCCCATCGCCGGATTGCTGAAGGTGGGTGTTGATGCCGTATGGTTTGACATGCAGTTCTCGAAATATCAGTCGCCTTACAAGAATTCCGTCTGGACCAGCGAATTTGAGTATGATGACAGTGATGATTATGAAGATGACTATGACGAAGGTTTCCCCGGTCTGGACATGCTGAACAAACTCTATGACAATGTCGGACATATGAGCATGTCCGTAGGCATGGGTATCGGACCGGTAGTTACCGTTGCGCCGTTCGCGCTCAGCAACGTAAATATAATGAAACCGCTTAAAGCGTCAGTTTATTTCCACTATAGCCCCACTTTCGGAATGTATGCCCGTATGGATGGTGGCGACGTAGAGATGGCTACCGGATTCTGCAACATGATGGACTTCGGTTTCAATCTGACGTATCGCGCCATCGGTGTCGGTGTTGAAGGTCGCTGGGGCAATGGCAAATTCAAACCGATTGACTTCGAGAGCCTCTTCGACAATGGCGGAGAATCCCTCGGCTCATCCCGCTACAAGCGCAGCTTCGCCAACACCCGCGTCTACCTCCAGTTCCGCTTCTAACCCCTTCCACGGTTAAATTAAGAGGCTATCTAAAAAGTTCCCGTAGAGGGTCTTGCTTGGGAGCGGCATGCGTTCTCGCATGCCTGTAATTAATTGAGAGAGAGGCGTGTTACAGGCATGCGAGGACGCATGCCGCTCCCAAGCAAGGTTTGAGTTTAAACTTGGTCAACTTTGCCTCTCCGGATTGTATCGTTTGCTTTTGTAGGGGATTTTTGGTAAATTTGTGGGAGAGTTATGACACATTTATCTAAGGAAAAGATTGTAGGGTTTGTTTGGCAACATCTGTTGTTGCTTGTTGCATTGTTTATTATGACCCTCGGGGTCGCATTGTGTGTGCGCTCCAATCTGGGCAGTAGCGTAATTTCATCCGGTCCGCTGGCGTTCACTCTGGCGGGTCAGGAGGGCTTGGTTCCGCCCCTAAGTCTCGGAACATATACGAATATTCTTAACTTTCTGCTCGTTGGCGGACAGATTGCAGTGCTTCGCGGACGTTTTCAGCCGGTTCAGCTCTTTCAACTGCTGATTGGTTTCGTTTTCGGTGCGCTGATTGACCTGAATATGTCATTGACCGCATGGATAAATCCGGAAACTTTCGGGTGGCGTGCGTTGGTTCAGTTCCTTGGCTGTACGGTGATGGCTGTAGGCATAGCCTTTGAGGTGCGCTGCGGCTCAATCACAATGCCGGGCGAGGGATTGCCCATTGCCATAGGGCGCGTAACCGGTCAGCCTTTTGCCAAGGTCAAGATTTTTGTTGATATTACGTTGGTGGTGATAGCCGTAGCCTCGTGCTATTGGTTCTTTTCGCGCTGGCTATGGAACGTAGTGGGCATCGGAACCCTGTTTGCCATGGTTTACGTCGGCGCGATGGTCAAACTCATAGGGCGTCATATCGGCTGGTTTGACCACCTTGTGACGCGTCCCGGTTTCCGCCGTTACATTTACGGACTTGCCCGCTATCTCAAGCCGTGATTACTCGGGATATTGCCCAAGGGTCTGGCGGAGACGGTCGGTCAGCATCAGGCGCAGCTCTGGCGGAGACATTATCTTAATTGCCGGTCCGAGGGTCATCAGCTCCTTGAGGAAATCTTCAGTCAGCCGGATTTTGTAAGTAAAATCCGAAAATTTGTCGTGAATCATTTCCTGCTGGGAGGGATGAAGCGGAAGCGCGCGCAGATATTTAGCCTGCAGCGGGTCAGTGCGGAGTACCACCTGACGTGGCTCGCTTGAATCGACTACTATGCCGAAGCTATGGCTGAAATATTCCGACGGGTCAAAGTTGGCGGGCAGTTCAAATCGCTTGCCGGTGAGCTCTATGGCGGTCATTCGGTCAAGCGCATACGTCTTAATGCGGTTCTCGGAAACATTACGCCCCGCAACATACCATCGCTGACGGAACAGCTTAATCAGATATGGCTCGATAATGACGCCCGTCGAGGGTCTCGAACGGGTAAACGGATTGTAAGTAAACCGGATGGTTATATCATGGTTGAGCGCATCGAGAATGGGGGCGAGGTTATGGCGCGCCGAGGGGACATCTTCAACGAAAATGCGATGGCTGACATTGCGTGCGTCGCTCAACACTCCGCTCATGGCGGCGGAGTTGAGCAGCCAGTTTGTCAGGGAGCCGTCTGAACCGTTTTTTTCGGTCTGCTCGATGTAGTATTCATTGGTGCGCTTATCGTAGGCAATCTCTATGCCGAAGAGCTCGCTGATACTCTGACGGTAGTTATAGAAGGTTCGGCGCGGCATGGGTGAACCTTCGCCGAACTGGCTGGCTGCCCAGCGTTTGTTAAACTCTTCGCGGCTGATGCGTCCGTAACGGCGGATGGTGTCGACCATCCACGTATAACGCGCCAAAAGATTTCCGCCGTTCATATCAGTCCTGACGTATCACTTTAGCTCCAAGGGCGTTCAGTCGCGCTTCAATTTCCTCGTAGCCGCGGTCAATCTGCTGGATATTGTCAATGACGCTCGTTCCCTTCGCGCTGAGGGCGGCGATGAGCAGGGCGATGCCGGCGCGGATGTCGGGACTCGACATATTGTTAGCGCGGAGGCAGAATTTATGGTCATGACCTATTACCACGGCGCGGTGGGGATCACAAAGAATTATCTGCGCACCCATTTCAATCAGGTTGTCGACAAAGAAAAGTCGGCTTTCAAACATTTTCTGGTGGATAAGTACCGAGCCGCGACACTGGGTTGCTACAACGAGCATCACGCTGAGAAGGTCCGGCGTCAGTCCGGGCCACGGTGCGTCGGCTATGGTCATGATTGACCCGTCGAGGGCGGTTTCAATTTCATAAGTCTCCTGAGCCGGCACGAAAATGTCATCGCCACGCTGCTCGAGCTTTATGCCGAGGCGGCGGAAGCTTTCGGGAATGATACCGAGATTGCGGTAGCTTACGTTCTTGATGGTGATTTCGCTGCGGGTCATTGCCGCCATGCCTATGAATGAGCCAACCTCAATCATGTCGGGCAGGACAACGTGGGTGGCTCCTCCGAGCTTGTCGGGCGACCCTACGCCATGGATTGTCAGCAGATTGGAGCCAATGCCGGATATTTCTACACCCATAGCCGTGAGCAGGCGGCATAGTTGCTGGATGTACGGCTCGCATGCGGCGTTGTAAATCCGGCTTGCGCCGGAAGCGAGAGCCGCAGCCATCAGAATATTGCCCGTACCGGTCACGGATGCTTCATCGAGAAGCATTTCGCACCCTTTGAGTCCGTCGGCGGGGGCGGTGAGAAGAAATGCGTCGCCTTTGGGACTGACCTCAAGCGATGCTCCGAGGTTAATCATGCCTTGGATGTGCGTGTCAACCTTGCGCCTGCCTATCTTGTCGCCTCCCGGCTTGGGGAAATATGCCTTGCCGAGGCGTGCCAACAGCGGACCGACAAGCAGCACCGAGCCGCGTAGGCCGGCGCAACGGTGGATATAATCCTCTGAATCCACATAGTCAACGTCAAGATTGGCGGCACAGAAGGTGTATTTGCCATGTCCGCGGCGCGTTACGGCGACACCCATGCGCGCCAAAAGGTCAATCAGGTTTTTGACGTCGAGAATTTCGGGAACATTGTCAATTTCCACCTCGGCGCGCGTAAGCAGTGTGGCGCAAATGACCTGCAACGCTTCATTTTTCGCGCCCATAGGCGTAATGGAGCCGCTCAGCCGTCGACCTCCTTCAATTATCAGTTTGCTCATAAATATGTTCCACCTCGGGGGTGAGGATTATGTTGTAACGGTCACGTACCGTGTTGATTATTTCGTTTTCAAGGTCAATGACATCGGCGGCGGTAGCGGTACCGTCGGCGTTGACAATGACTAATGGCTGGCTTTCCCATACCTTTGCGCCGCCAATTTGCCGCCCCTTGAATCCGCAGCGGTCAATCAGCCATGCGGCAGGCACCTTGGCGAGTCCTGAAGGCAGCCCGTAGCGCGGCATTTCCGGGGTCAGCACCGCGGGGTCAACCTCCGGATTGCGGAAAAACGAGCCTGCACTGCCGGTCTGTTCCGGGCGCGGCAGTTTTGAATCGCGCACACGCAGGACGGCGTTGCGCACCGCCATAGGCGTCGGCTCCGAGTCTCCGAGCTCGGTGCGCAGATTTCCGTAATCGATGCGCGCGGGCGTATCCGCCGGCTGCGGCTTGAGAATGGCATCAATAATTATATAGCGGCCGTTTTCTCGCTTCAGGCGTGACGACCGGTAGGCGTAATCCATCCAGTCGCGGTCAACTGTGATAACCTTTCCTGTGGTTGTGTCCATCAGCCGGGCTGATTCCAAAAAATCACCTATTTCTACACCATATGCGCCGGCGTTCTGAACCAATGCGCCGCCTATGGTGCCCGGAATACCGCTGAGGTTCTCCGGTCCGCGCAGACCTGCCTCTGCCGTAAGCCGACAGAAATCGTCGAGCGTCATCGATGCGGGAACTGTGCCGTCCGGAGCAATCTGAGGGTCATACTCCTGCCGAAGCAGCGTGCCTCCGAAATTGCCTGTAAACAGCAGATTGCTTCCGCCGCCTATGGCTTTGAACGGGCGTGGCAGTGACTCATCGGCAAGTGTCGCGAGCAGGTCATCCACCGTGCGCCAGCGGACCAATGCCGCCGCCCGGGCGGATATCCCAAAAGTGGTAAGCGGAGCAACCTCCACATCAAATTCCGGTTTCATACCGCAAATTTACTCATTTTTTGCAAAATTCCCCCATTTTTTCGTAAATTTGCGGTCTATAAACCTCTAATTTTAAATTTAGTTCGATGGATTTTATTGAAGAACTTACTTGGCGCGGAATGATTCACTCAATCATGCCCGGCACAGAAGAAGAACTCAAGAAGGGTATGGCTACCGCATACCTCGGAATCGACCCCACGGCCGATTCCCTCCACATAGGTCACCTTGTTGGCGTAATGATGCTTAAACATTTCCAACGCTCGGGTCATAAACCCCTCGCGCTTGTCGGCGGTGCCACCGGCATGATTGGCGACCCTTCAATGAAGAGTCAGGAGCGTAAGCTTATTGACGAAGAAACCCTGCGCCACAATCAGGAGTGTATCAAAAAGCAGCTCGCCAAGTTCCTTGATTTTGATTCCGACGCACCCAATGCTGCCGAACTGGTCAATAATTACGACTGGATGAAGGACTATGGGTTCCTCAATTTTATCCGCGACATCGGCAAGCACATCACCGTCAACTATATGATGGCTAAGGACTCCGTTAAGAAGCGTCTGAGCGGCGAAAGCCAGCAGGGCATGAGTTTCACCGAGTTCTCTTATCAGCTCCTTCAGGGTTACGACTATCTCTATCTCTATCGCAACAAGAACTGCCGTCTGCAGCTTGGCGGCTCTGACCAGTGGGGCAATATCACCACCGGCACCGAGCTTATCCGCCGCACCGAAGGCGGTGAGGCGTTCGCTTTGACCTGTCCGCTCATTACCAAGGCCGACGGTGGCAAATTCGGCAAGACCGAGAGCGGCAACGTATGGCTTGACCGACGCTACACATCGCCCTACAAGTTCTATCAGTTCTGGCTCAACGTAAGCGATGCCGATGCCGAAAAGTATATCAAGATTTTCACCACTCTCAGCCGCGAGGAGGTTGATGAACTCATTGCTCAGCAGGCTGCCGACCCCGGTCAGCGTCCCCTGCAGAAACGTCTTGCCCGTGAAATCACCACCATGGTTCACTCTGAGGCTGACTGCAACGCCGCAATCGAGGCATCGCAGATTCTCTTCAACCCGAAGGCTGCCCAGCAGCTCCGCGAATTGCCCGAGGACCTCTTCCTCGACATTATGGACGGCGTCCCCCGGTTTGAGGTAAGTCGCGAGGTTATTGAGAACGGAACGCGCCTTGCCGACCTCCTTACCGCACCCATCGCCGCCGTATTCCCCTCCAAGGGCGAATATCGAAAGATGGTTCAGGGCGGCGGACTGAGCATCAACAAGGAAAAAGTTACCGATGTCGACGCTGTTGCATCGAAAGATATGCTGCTCAACGATAAGTATATCCTCGTTCAGCGCGGCAAAAAGAACATGTTCCTTTTAAAAATCGCTTAAAAGTTTTCGTAATTGGCGGAATTTTTGTAACTTTGCCGCGCCATTACGAAGAATGGAGGAGTTACCGGCCTCCGTATTCAACAAATTTAACCCGATTAATTAACTGATTAACAGATATGAAGAAAGACCTTCACCCCGCAGAATACCGCGAAGTAGCCTTCAAGGATATGTCGAACGACGAAGTATTCATCACCCGCAGCACCGTTGCCGCTAAGGAAACTATCGTTATCGACGGCGTTGAATACCCCCTCGTTAAGCTTGAAATCACCTCAAGCTCTCACCCCTTCTTCACCGGCAAGCAGAAGCTCGTCGACACCGCCGGTCGCGTCGACAAGTTCATGAGCCGTTACGGCAACCGCGGCAAAAAGTAATTTCTGCCCGACTTTTTAACCCCTTTGAGCGGCGAACCACCCCAACCGGAGGCTCGCCGCTCTCGCATTTTTTTGATGATGACGGCGTTTAGGTTTAAGCGGTTTGAGGTTTGCCATGAGGCGGCGGCGATGAAGGTCGGCACCGATGGGGTGACGCTCGGCGCGTGGGCGCGCTGTGGCGGCAGGGTGCTTGACGTGGGCTGCGGCTGCGGGCTAATCGGGCTGATGGTGGCTCAGCGCGGAGCTTCGGGCGTGGTTATGGTCGAGGTTGATGCGGACGCCGCGCGCGAAGCGGCGGAAAATGTTGCCAAATCGCCTTGGAGTGACCTGATTGAGACCCGTTGCGCTGATTTTTTGACTGTCAGAGAGGAAAAATTCGACAATATCGTTTCAAATCCGCCGTTTTTTGCTACCGGAGAGCATGCTCCGGACCCGGCGCGTGCCGCCGCGCGCCATCAGGGGAATCTCACGCCCGACGCATTCATGGCAAAGGCGGCTCGGATGCTTGATTCCGACGGCAGAGTCAGCGTCATTATCCCGACGGACCTTGAGCGCGACTGGACTTTTGCCGCCCGGCTGGCGGGATTGGGGCTTACGCGCCGAGCGGGATTGTTTACACGCAAGCGCGCCATGGAGCCCCGACGCTTGCTGCTGGAGTTCGGTGAGGTATCATCGGCCTGTGAGCCGGAGTTTTCCGAACTTCATATCCACTCAGATGTTTATAAACAACTTGTCAACGACTTTTATTTATGAAATTTATTCTTTCATATGGCAGGCGTATGTTGCTCCTGTGGCTCCTGCTTGTGCTTGGAATGTGTCTTGCCTTTGGCTTTCAGACTATAATCGTGAGGCTCGGCATGCCGGAAGTGGCGCAACTGCGTATTAGCTCCATAGGTCAGCAACTGCTTATGTTCATGCTTCCGGCGGCGGTATGCGCGCTACTTTCTACCCGTCTGCCTGCCGAGTTGCTCGGAGTGCGCCGGTTGCCGTCATGGTCGGTACTTTGTCTCTCTCTGTTGACTCTGGTGGTCTCTATCCCGGCGGTCAATGCTCTGGCTCAGCTTTGTGAGAAATTTCCTTGGTCGGCAAGCGTAGTTGCCGGCGAGGCTGAAAGCCAGCGTATGGTGATGACGATGATTGGCGGCGGCGGGGTGGCTAACACCATACTCGCATACTGCGTTCTCGCCGTGCTTCCGGGACTCTGTGAGGAACTGTTTTTCCGCGGTGCGCTGCAGAATATGCTCCGCTCGCGCCCTATGTCCGCCCATATTGCCGTCTGGACTGCGGCAATCTGTTTCAGTGTGCTCCACGCTCAGCCTATAGGCATGATTCCGCGCACCCTGCTCGGGGCGGGATTCGGCTATGTTGCCTTGTGGAGCGGCTCGCTCTGGACCGCCATTGCATGCCATATGCTCAACAACGCGCTTGCGGTATTGACATATCAAACGGGGGCGAACGCCGATGCAATCGGTCTGTCCACTCCCGTTTTGAGTATAGCCTCGGCTCTCTTTACAGCCGTAGGTCTCTATTTGATTTATAGGAATTATTCCAAGTCCATGTCAAGCGGCATATAGTGCTGCATGGGATGGTCGCAGGCGGGACACTTCGTGGGCGGCTCCGTGCCGTAATAGATGTAACCGCATACTAAACACTGCCACTGGATAGGTTCGTCGCGCTTCCATACGGTTCCGTTCTTTACTTGGTCAATCAGCTTGCGGAAACGTTTTTCGTGGCGCGCCTCGATTTCAGCTATCGCGCGGAAATGGGCGGCGATTTCGGGGAAGCCTTCATCGTCGGCGGTCTTTGCGAACGCAATGTATGCGTCAACGCCTTCTGCCTGCTCCTCGTTGGCGGCGATGGTGAGGTTCTCGAGCGTGGTGCCGATAATGCCTGCGTCGACTGTCAGGTCAATAGTTACCTGCTCGCCCTCAAGGTCGCGGAAGAATATCTTGCTGTGGTGCAACTCATTGGCGGCGGTATCCTCAAATACTTTCGCTATGGGGAAATATGATTCTTTAGTTGCCTGCTGTGCATAATAGGTATAACGTGTATACGCCATTGACTCCGAGGCATAGGAGATTACAAGGTTTTTTTCGGTTTGTGTGCCTTTAATGCTTTTTGTAGCCATAGTATTAAGCGTTTTATTGAATTTTAACACCAATAAAACGCCCTGTCGCTCCAAAAGGTTCAGCTGAAACGCTCCTTTATGTTGTTCAGGCGGCGGTAAAATCCGTAGAGAAGGCGGCGGCGGAAACGCGAGGGCATGGTCTTGCCTTCAAGAGCCAGACGTATGCGGCGTTTTTCGCTTTTGGGAACGTTGGCTGCGAAATCCACGTAGATAGCAAAACGTCCGAAACGGCGCGCGAACTCCTCGGCGGTTCCGCGGAATTCGAAGTAACTTCTGTGGTAAAGCAGCTTGGAGATAAATGCGCTGAAGGCATTGCGCTGCCATGTCTGACGGGCTTCGCCGGCACGCTTTGCCAGTTCTTTATAAAGGCGTATGTCACCCTCATAGTTGGAGGTGCCCACCATCGAGCCGTCGCGAAAACGGTAGGTATACAGCGGGAGGTCAGTAGACGCGACGGTCACATCGTCGAGACAGAGCATAGCGCATACCGTCATTGCGTCCTCACAGAAGTTTATACGGTCCGGAAGCTTTACGCGCTCATAGAGCGATGTTACAATCAGCTTGTTACACATCGAGCCATGGAGCGCAGGAACCCTCGCGCCGCAAATCTGCTCCATAAGGCATCGGGCGGTCATCTCCTTGGGTCGCTGGCGCAGCAATGTGCGATTTCCGCCGTTTACGTAAAGGAAATCACATAGCGTAATGTCGGCATTTGAACGCTCTGCCTCGGCGAGCATAAGTTCGTAAGCCTGCGGGTGAAGCAGGTCGTCAGGGTCAAAATGGATTATATAATCGCCGGTTGCCGCAAGAATTCCGTCGCGGCGGGTATGGCTGACGCCCATATTAAACGGGTGGTCGATGAACTTGACGTAGGGGCGACGCTCCGGAAACTGAGTCTCAACCAGTCGGCGGGCTATTTCCATCGAGTCGTCGGGCGAGGCATCGTTGACAAGAATAATCTCCATCTGTTCCGGCGGGAGTGACTGGGTAAGAAGTGAGTGCAGGCTCTCTTCTATCCAATATTCTACGCCGTAAACGGCAACAATGACAGAGACTTTCTTCATGAGATTCTTGGCATAAAAAAGACGAGATTTCATTGACCTCGTCTCCATTTATTAACCCTAAAAATTACAAATTATGTGCGCTCCAGCAGGGACTTGAACCCCGGACCCTCTGATTAACAGTCAGATGCTCTA